>CAXBLG010000012.1:0-64828 GCA_963976395.1 uncultured Rhodospirillaceae bacterium | reverse complement strand
CAATATCTGTCTAATGCGCATCGATGAGTCACGAAATCCGTACTCCTATGACAGTGGTCATGGGCTATGCCGACATTCTGCTTAAAGAACCTCTTCCGGCATCAAATAAAATGCAGGTCCAGAGGATAAAGGATTCGACACGTTCATTACTGACCATCATTAACGACATTCTCGACATGTCGAAGATGGAAGCCGGAAAATTCGAAATCGAGCACATCGATTTTCATTTGCCGTCATTGATTAAAGACGTCTTTACTTTTTTCACCGAGCAAAACGACGGGGCTTCCGCCAACACGGTGAATATGAAGTTGGAATTGCCGGACGACGTCCCTGCAGCCGTAAATTCAGACCCGACGCGCATTAGACAGATATTGGTCAATCTTATCGGCAATGCCATGAAGTTTACCCGCCATGGGTCCGTAACGGTGCACGGTTCATTGATTACCCATGAAAATGGTGAAGCTTTTATCCGACTTGCCGTCACGGACACTGGAATTGGCGTCTCTCCAGACTCCATCGGACTTCTCTTCGAAGACTTCACGCAAGCCGACGCTACGATTCAAAGAAATTATCATGGAACCGGATTGGGCCTAGCAATCTGCAAACGCCTTGTGAAGCTGCTTGGCGGCGAGATTGGAGTCGATAGCGTACTTAATCAGGGCAGTACTTTTTGGTTTACGCTCCCCTACAAACCCGCAACCAAGAGCGTGAGCGAAATAAGCGCGTACGGAGAGCGACAGGCTACGCATTTCAGGTCGACACGGCCTCTCAGAATTCTTGTTGCCGAGGACAACGAACTCAATCAAGAAATTC
Organism: uncultured Rhodospirillaceae bacterium; assembly: GCA_963976395.1. Taxonomy (GTDB): domain Bacteria; phylum Pseudomonadota; class Alphaproteobacteria; order Rhodospirillales; family Rhodospirillaceae; genus UBA11612. Next base: position 64,015 of record CAXBLG010000012.1, on the reverse strand, counting down.
TGACCACCATCATCGAGGGAATGGGACATTCCATCGCCGTTGCTAATGATGGCCAGGAGCTCATCGATATGCACCTCGCGGGCACATATGATTTGATCTTATCGGATGTACGTATGCCAAAAATGTCTGGGCCTGATGCAACCAGACTCATTCGAAAAATGGAAGGACCAAAATCAGAGATTCCTATTATCGCATTGACCGCAGATGTGATGGACAGCAGCAAAAAAAGCTATGTTGCTGCTGGCATGAACGGCATCGCATCTAAGCCCATTGAACCCTTCGAACTTGTGTCCACCATAGATGCAGTGATGGGTGAGAAACTACATGTTCCTATAAAAAAGAATGCGATGGACACGCTCCAGCTCGACCATGAGCCGAGCAACAACCATAGCTCTTCAACAAGCCAATTTCGAGTTGACGACTTGGCCGACAAGCTCGGAATCACAATACAGGATTTAAATGCCGTCCTCCTAAAGTTTACGAGCAACCACGAGGACGTTGCCGCGCAGATCCGTACTGAACTCAAAACAGATAAAGAGTTAGCACAGCGAACGGCTCATTCCTTGAAGGGGCTGTCGGGAACATTACAAATGACCCGGTTATACGAGCTGTCCATATCTGTTGAACAGTTTATCCTCAGCGACGATGGCGCGGCATTAGACCGAACTCTCACTGACCTGGAAGAAGAAATGCGAATTGTCACATCTGCGATCCGTGAGAGCACAGGCAGCACTGGTTAGTAGTAATGTTCGTATCGTCTGCCACTCGATCTCACGCTTGCAATGGCGCCAAGAGCTACCTGCGTGGTCAGAGATAGAGCGCAATAAATAAAGGATTATGGGGAGGGCGATAAATGGAGACTCAAAGCTTTTTCGCTGCACCATCCGGTCGGCGCGTGATGGTAAAAAACATCTTTAAAACGAGTCTAACATTAGCCATTGGTTTAGTGGCTAATGGCGCGCGATCAGCAGCAGCTCAATCTGAGCAGACCCAGGTCAGCATTCTACACATGGCTATCAATGTGGCAGATATGGAGCGCACTACCCGTTTTTATACCGAAGCTTTCGGGTTTACGGCATCGCCACCTATCACACCCGACGCGCAGGCGGCCCGCATCTTCGATTTGCCAAGTCCATTAGAGATAAAAGCCCGCATCCTTAGCCTTGGCTCCGCGCGCTTGCTGATACGTCAGTTCGATAAACCCAAATACAACGGACCGGCGCGAGACTTGCCTGTCATCTACCCAGGCTGGGGCGACATAGCACTCCGTGTGAGCAATATGGAAGACGTCCTTACGAAGGTCCGCCGCCTCGGCGGTACGGTTCTTGAGAATACGCGCACCATCGAAGGCACGCCCGAAAAGCCGGGGCCCGAAGTGGTGTTTGTTACCGACCCGGATGGCGCGCGTATTGAACTCGTGAGCTTCTAATGAAACTATTGATGTAGCTTCGCACTTCAGCTCTTAATCGAAGGATATATATTCAAATGAAAGTTGCTCTAGGTGTTGGCGCCGTCGTGGTCGTGATTCTGATCGTGGTCGTCGTCCTATATTACAATAAACCCGCAACAGACGAACCGCAGACGGCCTCAGATCCTGAGATCTCTCAACCCGTGAGCGAACCGGCCGAATCAGGGCCTCCGCCCCGTATCGTATGGCGCGCCGCCCAAGATGCTTTTTTGAATGAAAACGCTAAGCGCGACGGATGGAGCCAAACGCCTGAGGGCTTGCAGTATCAGGTTGAAAAAGAAGCTTCCGGCGATGCACCTAAGCCCGCACCAGGCAGCCGGGTTACTGTGCACTATGAAGGCCAGCTTATTAACGGCAACGTGTTCGATAGCTCCTACGCGCGTGGAGAGCCCGCCACATTCCCCCTGAGTGGTGTTATCCAGGGATGGCAGGTTGGTGTGCCGATGATGCGTCTTGGCGAAATCTGGCAGTTCGCCATTCCCGCCGAACTTGGCTACGGCGAACGAGACTCTGGTCCGATTCCGGCCGGCTCGACGCTCCTGTTCAAAGTCGAATTGCTGGAAGTTGAAACGCCCGCCAACTAATTGAACTCAGGACCCCAACGGCCGCGCAAAACTGATTTCGTGGCCGTCGGGGTCTTTAATATGAAAATACCGCTCGTTCCAAGCAGCGTCTCTTGGCGCGAAGTCCGGCGCAAGGCCTAGCGCCAGTGTACGCCGATACATGGCGTCTACATCGCTCACATAAAAAATCGCCCGGCCCCAAACATCCATGGCCCTACCCTTCCCTTCAGAGGTCAAGTTGAGAAACTGGCCCCCTACACGAAATGTCGTAAACGCCGCGGCGGCTCCTCCTTGCGCGAGATCAAACCCGAGCAACTTATAAAACGCGACAGCGCGTGCCATATCACCGGTAAAAAGTGTGAGCGCGCTGAGAGACTCTATCTGTACCGAGCCCACCATCAATCGCTCCATGTTTGTTGAGTGTTTACCCTAACCACGCATCAAGTACCGCCGTCACTTCGTCCGGACGCTCAAGAGGCGATAGGTGTCCACAGTGTTCCAAGATAACAAGCTTCGCATTATCGATCCGTTCGGCCATCTCCTCCTGCACCTTCGGCGGACAGAGCAAATCCTCTCGCCCTGCAAGAATAAGCGTTGGCACGCAAATGGAACGCAAATCTTCCCGGCTATCCTTCCTGCCCAGGATGGCGGTCTGTTGCCGCTTGAATACGTCTTGGCCCATGCGCTCGGCCATCTCCAAAACGACACCCGCCACATCCGGGTCATCCATCCGGGACGGATGGATCAAGCTGGGCAGCAGGCGAGGCGTGACGCCCTTAAACTTGCCCACGACGGCTAAATCGATCAATCCAGTTCGTATTCTGCGCTGCTCTTCACTATCAGCACGGGCATTCGTATTTACAAAAGCTAATCGCTCTACTCTCTCTGGCTCTTGGCGCATGATCTCTTGAGCGACGTATCCGCCCATCGACAGACCCGCTAAAGCGAACTTTGACGGAGCATCGGCCAAAATCTGACGCGCCAAATCCTCCATGGTTTCGAATTTCGTCAGATCACCAATAGCGATATTTACCGTACCGCCGAGGGCCTTGACTTGATGTGCCCATAGGGCCTCGTCGCAGAGTAGGCCGGGAAGAAGGATGAGGTGTTTAGAACGTTCCATAGATTTCTCACATTGAAAATATACAAAAACCGCCAAATTCCTTAAGTTTCCGGCGTTGACACAATCAAACTAACACCTATTATGCCGCCCCGTGAACATGCCGCGCCGCGCTGCCCGCCTTTGGCCTAAACAAGGCAGCCTCAAAATAGCCCGCGACAAAGAATTTCCGTGACGATGGACTTTGCAGATCTCGGCCTTACGCCGGACACACTAAAAGCCGTTTCAGACGCCGGGTACCTGACACCGACCCCAATTCAGGAACAAGCGATCCCTGTGGTGCTTATGGGACGCGATGTGCTTGGCGTTGCCCAAACCGGAACCGGCAAAACCGCCGCATTTACCATGCCGATGATTGATATCCTCTCCGATGGCCGCGCGAAGGCGCGTATGCCACGCTCTCTCATCATCGCCCCAACTCGCGAACTTGCGGCCCAAATCTCAGATAACTTTGTCAAATACGGTAAGTATCAATCCCTTTCTATGGCGCTGTTGATCGGTGGAAGTTCCTTTACCGACCAGGAAAAAGCGCTAGAACGCGGTGTTGACGTTCTTATCGCCACCCCAGGCCGCTTGCTGGATTTGTACGAGCGAGGCCGAATTCTGCTTAACGACGTTAAGCTACTGGTGATCGACGAAGCGGACCGCATGCTCGACATGGGCTTTATCCCAGACGTAGAGCGTATCGTTGGACTCCTGCCGAAAATTCGCCAGACCCTGTTCTTTTCCGCGACAATGGATAAAGAAATCAAAAAGCTGGCAGACAAATTCCTGATGAACCCCAAGGAAATTGCCGTCAGTCAGCCTGCCACCGCGGCAACTACAATTGAGCAAGGCGTTGTCGCCGTCAGAAACGATGACAAGCGCGAAGCCCTACGGCGCATCTTGCGGGTCAAGGACGTCCACAATGCATTCATCTTCTGCAACCGCAAAAAAGATGTCGATATCCTATTCAAGTCCCTGACAAGTCATGGTTTCGATGCCGTCGCCCTGCATGGCGATATGCCGCAATCGAAACGCAACGAGACGCTTGCGAAATTTAAGGCCGGCGAAGCGGAATTACTGGTTTGCTCCGACGTTGCGGCGCGCGGACTTGATATTTCAAACGTCAGCCACGTTATCAACTTCGACGTGCCCGTAAATGCCGAGGACTATATTCATCGGATCGGGCGCACGGGGCGTGCTGGGAAAGAAGGGCATGCTTATACGTTGTCCTCCCCTGCCGATGTCAAACTTCTGGCCGCTGTTGAGAAAATGCTAAAGCAGTCTATTCCGCCGTTGATCATAGAAGAACTGGCGGAATTGACGATATCGACCGCTAACTCCGGTGATGAAAAAAGCACCGGAAAACGGGAGCGCGGCAGACCCCGTGGGAGCCGAAGTGCCAAGCCCAGAAGCAAAAAAGTTACGGCGCCGAAAACAGAAACTGCACAAACAGAATCAACACCGGTGTCGGCGGCTGAACCCCCGCCAGAGTCCTTGTCCGAGACTATGCCGGTTGACGCAACAACCGAGGCACCTGCACCATTGCAGTCAGCACCTGAACCGCCCCCCGAAAAAGCTGAATCCGAAAAGCCCAAAGCCGCTCAACCGCGCAAAAACCGCGACGATGACCGGCGCAGTCCGAATGAGCGCGCGCGCAAGACACGCCGCAATCCTCACGGCATTGCCGAAATGGACATCGGAGACGACGTTGTTGCCTTTGGCGGATTTACACCGGCCTTCTTACAAGATGCGCCCTATCGCGCCACCGAATTAGAGAACCCTCAAAATGATTCCGGCGAAGGCGACACCGACTCATAAAGTGCGGTGCACGACAGGATAAACTGTCAGTTGATCGCAGGCGGCTGGTCCTCATCCTCATCTTCAATACTATCGGGATCTAAATGAACCGGTCCGGCCTGATGGTGGACCATCGTCCACACCCGGCCCGTTTTCACGAACACGTTCGTCGCCGCTAGAAATTCGTGCTCGTCGCCTTGCGTGCTGATTTCTTCAACGCAGGTTACAATCGCCATATCACCATAAATGGCTGCACGACGCGCACGGCAAAATATCTCGGGCGCCTCTGGATTGGACAAAATGGCAGACCAACTCTCCATAACCTCTTCATGGCCTTCTAGGGTCTGCCATCCGGGATGTGTACAGCTTATGGGCTTATCCGCGGACCAAACGCGCTCCATGGCATCTTGATCCCGCTCGGCAAACGCCGCGTAGAACGCATCGTTGGCAAATAGGACAGCATCTTTGTCAGACATGGCAGGTTTCCGCCGAATGCTGGTAGGAGTGGCTGGTCACCGCATCGATTTCCTTGTATCCAAACTGTTCTCCCAGCCTATGTGCCGGGGCCGCCGAAGAAAAGGCTTAGGCAACCTAGACTTTCATCCGTGTTAGACCAATAGCGCTGTGGACCCATGACCGAAATCAACGCCCTCTCAGGCCCGACTTTGCCGCCCTCCTCTGGAGAGCCCGCGACTTCAGCAGTGGTTCTGCTGCATGGTTATGGCTCCAATGGCAATGATCTGATCGGGCTGGCCCCATTCTTTGCTAAAATTCTGCCAAATGCTGTTTTTTACTCCCCGAATGCACCAGAAGGCTGGGAAGGCGGTATGGGCGGTGCGTATCAGTGGTTTGGCCTCTCCGACTTTGACCCGGACCTGATGCGCCGCGATCCCATGCGCATGGGCGCAACATTTAATGGAATGATCAAGGGCGCCAGAAAGGCCGTACCCGCCTTAGACCAATACTTGGATCAAATCCTTGAACATCACAGCCTAGAGGCCAAGCGCATGGTCTTATTCGGGTTTTCCCAAGGCACTATGATGGCTCTGCATGTCGGCTTGCGTAGAACAGAACAAGTTGCAGGAATACTTGGATTCTCTGGCGCATTGGTGGGAGCTGATTTGCTCGCCGACGAAATCAAAACCAAGCCGCCGGTTACACTCGTTCACGGCGAAGACGACCCTGTTGTACCGGTTCAGGCGATGGTCGAGGCAGTAGAGGCTTTGAAAGCCGCCGATGTGTCGGTCGAATCCTATGCCATTCCAGGACTACAGCACGGCATCGACGGCAACGGCGCTCAAATCGGCGCCGCCTTTCTAAAAGCTCACCTAGGTTAAAACTCTTAGAGTCCGTCGTTGTTCTCCGCTTCTCGCTCCTTCTCGCGGTCGCGGTCGGCTTGTGTCTTATCTAAATTCCGGAACGTCGATGGATCATGACGCCGGCGGGCATCGAGACGCTTGCGCTCCTTTTTCTTTTCTTGGGCCCTAAGCCAAAACAGTACGGCGAGAATGGCAACCCCAAGAGCCGCCCATGGCGCAATAATCGTAATATTGCGCTCTAAATCCATTTGCGCGCGCACAGAGGCGCGACATTCGGGTAAATTTTCACGGCACGCGCGGCGTGCGAGTTCTTCCGCGCGAGAGCGAAAGCCCGGCAGCGGAATTCCTTGCTGAGGCATAATTTGTGCTGAAACCGGCAACGCACTGGCCGTAGCCGCGCCCGTCACCAAAGATGCGAGGAACCGTCTCCGGTTCATAAGCCGCGCCCTCCTCCAAAAATATCAGTCGATTGTAACAATCCTATCTGGGGTTGGCTAATTCTTTGGCGCATATCAAATGACGCGTATCTACGCTCAAAACTCCCTTTTCGAACGTACTTCAAGGCATAGACCAGCGCCCAGTATTTGTTAGAGTAAGGCTATAAAAAGGGCTGCCGTTTTAGGCTCCTAGGCAGGGACGATGAAATTGAGTGAATCACTCAACCAAATCCGTTGCCGCACCACGCACGTTCTACGCGCGTTGCTGGAGGAGCTTGGCGACGCGCCGCGTATGATCTGTCTTCACCGTTACCGCCAGCGATGTGATTAGCCAAGGGGCCGACGACCGGCCCCTTTTCGCATTTTCACTTGCAGCGTTTCGATCACTTGTTCGGCTGTGTCCGGATGCAGGGTCAAAAATGGGAGGGAAGTGACATGCCGAATGAAAATTCATCAACAGCAAAGGGCACAAGATGTGTGGCCCTGGTCGGACCTCAATCAAGCGGCAAAACAAGCTTGCTAGAAGGAATGCTATTTGCCGCCGGGGCCATTGCAAAAAAGGGCAGCGTCGCCGATGGCTCAACCGTAAGCGATCCGAGTTCAGAAGCAAAAGCACGACAGATGTCGACGGAAATAACGCCAGTCCGGTTTTCGTATTTAGACGATAACTGGGTTGTATTGGATTGCCCCGGCGCTATCGATTTTAATCAAGAAGTTCACCAGAGCATATTGATCGCAGACGCGGTGATCATTGTCGTCGATCCGGACGCCAACAAAATGTTGGGACTTGGAGCTCTTCTGCGGCTTCTGGATGAGCACGCTATTCCCCATATGCTATTCATAAATAAGATGGACACTTGGACAGGTTCGGTTCGCGAACTTCTCTCTGCGGCGCAAAGGCAATCAAGCCGCCCGCTAATTCTACGCCATATTCCCATTAGGGAGAACTTGCAGATTACGGGATACGTGGATCTCGTTGCCGAGCGCGCTTATCACTACAAGCTTGATCATCCTTCCGAGCGCATACCCCTCGACGAGGCTCCGGATGAAGCGGCCGATGCACGCCGAGATTTGCTGGAAAAACTGTCTGACTTCGACGACGCTCTGTTGGAAAAGCTGCTCGAGGATATCGAACCCGCAACAAACGAGGTCTATCAACATCTGACCAAGGACTTACACGGAGACCTCATCGTGCCTGTGTTTCTTGGAGCAGGCGAACATGACCATGGTGTCCGCAGGCTTCTTAAAGCCTTACGCCATGAGGTTCCCACCGCGAGCGTCACAGCCGACCGGCTCGGCATCCCTAATGCAAATGTTGTCGCGCAGATTTACAAAATTCAGTACGCCCATCACGTCGGACGACAATCACTAATTCGTGTATGGCGCGGGACTGTAAATGACGGCGGCACTCTGGCGGGGGTGCGCGTCACCAACATCCAAGACGGCGCTGAGCCGAAACAAGGCAAGGGCCGTGTGACTTCGGTGGGACAGGGCGACGTCCTCGCCTTGAGTAAGATTGAGGCCGGACAAGCAGGGAGCATCTTAACGGACTCCGCTACTGTGGAGCCCGGCACATGGGTTCTTCCGCCTCCCCCACTCTACACCCTTGCGGTCTCGGCCGCGCATCGTAAAGACGATGTCAAACTCGGCGATGCCTTACGCAAACTCTGCGAAGAAGACCCTTCTTTAAGCGTACAGCACGTCAACGAAACGTCCGAGCTCCTTTTGAGCGGTCAGGGCGACATTCACCTTCTATTGGCTCTTGAGCGGGTAAAACGCAAATTCGATCTCGATGTACAAACAGACCGACCTCAGGTGCCCTACCGCGAAACTATACGCAAAGGCACAACTCACCATGCACGTCACAAACGTCAGTCGGGCGGACATGGACAATTCGCTGATATAAAGGTCGAAATCAATCCATTACCGCGTGGTTCAGGATTCACATTTACAGACAGTATTGTTGGCGGCGTAGTGCCCAAGAATTTTATTCCAGCAGTAGAGGCGGGTCTTAAAGACAACACCACGCGGGGGCCACTTGGGTTTAAAGTTGTGGATATAAATGTGCGCCTTTTCGATGGTCAGTTTCACAGCGTGGATAGTTCGGATCAGGCCTTTCGAACGGCGGGACGCATGGCAATGACCGAAGCCTTACCCGACTGCGCACCGGTTCTACTTGAACCGATTTGTGAGGTGAATATTTACGTGCCGACAGAGTTTACGTCTAAGGTTCAACGCGCCGTCACCCAAAGGCGAGCCCAAATATTGAATTTCAATACACGCGACGGCTGGGAGGGTTGGGAAACGATTCAAGTCCACATGCCCGAATCAGAAATGCAGGATCTCGTGATAGAAATTCGTTCTATATCTCAGGGGATCGGTACATTTGATTCGAAATTCGATCACTATCAGGAATTAACCGGGCGCGACGCTGACAAAGTTGTCGAATCCCGAAAGCAGTTCTTGGCTGCACCCCGCGATTAACGACAGGCGCTATTGCGTGATACGCTACAAGACTGACGGCGCATAACAACGGTTCGCGTCGAACGAGGATAGTACTTCGAACTATGAAATTACTGGATTGGTTGAGAAAGATTACTGATCGAGAGCACTTACCCCGATCTCGGTTAGCCCGACTATCGATTGGAATGTTTTTAGCCATCGGCGGACTTTTCGGCACCCTGCCAATTCTGGGATTCTGGATGATTCCGCTTGGCCTTATGATTTTGGCCATAGATATTCCAGCGGCCCGACGTTTGCTTGAAAAAATAGCGCCAGGACTTTTAATCCGGCGGAAAAAAGAGACCTCAGAAACCAGCATCAATTAGAATAGACTTCTCTTTAAAACTCACAATGCAACCAGGACATTAATGCCATATTGAGTGCATGCTTAACGTCTTAGAGCATCAAAATAATTCGATTTTGTAGAGCCGTGTTTTTTATAATGCGCAATGTAACCAGAGTCCTATTGCTAGCATCGGCTATGCTACTGGCCGCGTGCGATGCCGTTCCACCAGACGGCAATCTTAGCGGAGACCTGCACACATTACTTGAGAGAGAATTCGCCCCCGGCCTGCTGAATATTGTCAGCGTGAGAAACGACAAATCATTCACCCCGTGGCATTCGTCGGATACGGAAATCGTCCCATTTACTGCTGAACTTCGCCTGGAGAGAAATCACGACTTCAGCGATTGGCACCAGGCGAATATTGCTGCGTTGCTTAATGTGCTGGGCTCGAAACCTGAGAAGACGTTAGGGATCAATTCAACCGGCAATAAGGCTGGCGATATTATAAAAATTGAAGGCGCCGTAATCTACGTCCGCAATGACGGTAACTGGAAAATTCTCTCCGGGGCCGCCAACCAAAATTCACTCAGTGACGGCACAACGATCAACCGCAACGTCCTTATTAAAAAAGCGTGGACTGTTGTCCGCGAAACGGTCACTTCGTTTGGAGCCCCGCCTCATCCCGACGTGGTCGCCGAAGAACTTGAAACCGCAAGGCAGGCCATTGCCGCACGTAAAGCGCGCCTCGACGGCGGCCTCGCGCTCGCCAGCGGCCCGGAGCAAAGTACATACTGGTCAGTCGCCGAAGCGGTTCAAAAAGGAACTGCGAGCACTGTCTTGAACATTCCTACTTCAGACAGCATTAGAAGCCTCGGCATGCTGCGCGACGGCAAAGTGTCAGCAGCGATCCTACAGAGTAATGAAGCCGCACTGGCGGCTTCCGGCACCGGGCCATTTGAATCCCTGGGCACTTTTCCAACCTTGAGAGCTCTTGCAAGCCTTTATCCAATTCCTGTGCATGTCATCGTATTGGCGGACAGCACCGTAGCTTCTGTAAGCGATCTGTTCGGCAAGGGGGTTGTTATCGGGGACACAGGTTTGACGAGCTTATCGGAAGCCGGAGATGTGCTCCGCGCTCACCGCGTACCACTCGTTGCCCTGGCCGAAGATCCACACGCGGTGCCGGTAGAAGAAGCTTTTGCGGCTCTTGCTGCCAAAAAGGTGGATGCCGTGATTATCACGGCATCCGCGCCAGTCAGCACACTGCGCGATTACATGATCACGTCCAATGTTCGGCTCGTTCCTTTGGACGGTGACGCCATCGCACTCATGACATCAGGTACATCATCTTATATATCATTAACTATCCCTGCCCTTACGTATCCCGGCCAGAGGCGTCCCATTGCCACGATAGCCGCAACTGCATTGCTGGTATCCACCACCACGGTTCCCTCAGCAGAAGTTCGCAAGATGCTTGAAATAGTCATGGGCGAACTCGACTATGTAGGCTTGGGCAGTGCCGCCGGGGCGCTGATCAGCACCAGCGCGGGCCGGATCGGACTTACGCTTCCTCTTCACCCCGGTGCCGAAGCGTTTTTCACCCCTCCCGATACGTCCTTAGAAAACTGATCACTTAGCAATGCACAAAGAAAAGCCCGACCACCGAAGTGGTCGGGCTTAGATAGTTAGTGTTAGGTCTTAGACTTTAGAGCTTGAGCGACCCTTGACCGAACTCGGGATAAGCTTCAAGTCCCAGTTCCGTCTTGTCAACGCCGAGGCTCTCTTCCTCTTCGCTGACCCGAAGTCCAATGGTGAACTTCAGCGCGCCCCAAACGATGGCACTTGTCACGATCATAAACACGGCCACTGCGACAACACCCGTCAGTTGGGTGACAAAGATGCCCCCACCGAAGATACCTACAGCAAGCGTGCCCCAAATGCCCGCAACAAGGTGGACAGGAATGGCGCCTACAACGTCATCAATCTTCAGCTTGTCCAGTAGCGGTACCGTGAAGATCGCCAATGTTGCACCAATCGCACCGACAATAATCGCGATGAGATGATTCTGCAGATCCGGGCCCGCTGTGATCGCAACCAGACCAGCCAATGCACCGTTCAGGCACATCGTAAGGTCCATTTTGCCATACAGAACCTGGGTCAGGATCATCGCTGTTACTACACCGGCCGCTGCGGCGAGGTTAGTGTTGACATAAACGATGGCGATTGCCGCTGCGTCGAGAGCACTGCCTAGGGCCAGCTGCGAACCACCGTTGAAGCCGAACCAACCGAACCACAGAATGAAGGTTCCCAAAGTCGCCAGAGGAAGGTTTGCGCCTGGCATCGGGTGGACGCGACCACCTTCATACTTGCCTTTGCGCGCACCAACCATGATCGCACCGACCAGAGCCGCCCAACCACCGGCGGAATGAACAAGTGTTGAACCGGCGAAATCAGAAAAGCCCATTTCAGACAAGAAACCGCCGCCCCATGTCCAGGAAGCCTGGATCGGGTAGAGGATTGCCGAAAGGGCAATTACGAAAATCATGAACGGCCAGATTTTCATACGCTCTGCAATGGTGCCCGACACAACCGAAGCGGCTGTGGCAACAAACACCATCTGAAAGAACCAGTCGGACATCACGGAGTAGCCGTTACCGACAACTTCCGCGACCATGGCATCGCTCGCCTCATCAGCGTTGATCAAATCCAACTCTGCACCCGAGGGGTTATAGAGCAGACTGAACGAGCCCATGTAGCTGCCCACATCAACGTACATAAGATTGTAGCCAACGAGATAGAACATGATGCCGGCCATCGAATACAACGCGATATTCTTCAGGCAAATTGCCGCCGTGTTTTTTGAACGAACCAAACCTGATTCCAGCATCGCAAAGCCGGCCGCCATGAACATCACAAGGACGCCATGAACAAGGAAGGAAAACGTGTTGAAAACAAAGGCCGCTTCTTCCGACACTTCGGCCGCTGCGGGGGAACTCAACATCGCCAAAGCGACCCCGGCACCCGCCAATGTCATAAGTTTATATTTTATATTTCGCATTTTTTGCTCCTGACCTGAGTGGGCTTGCGCTAAAGCGCTTCCGCGCCGGTTTCACCAGTACGAATACGCACGGCATGTTCAACGGGAAGAACAAAGACCTTGCCATCGCCGATGGCGCCGACTTTTGCTGCTTCGGAAATGGCCTCAACAGCTTTGGTCGCTTCGCCATCGTCGACGACAAGTTCTATTTTTACTTTGGGCAGATACTCCACCTCATATTCCGCGCCCCGGTAGAGCTCCTTGTGACCGCGCTGACGACCGAAGCCCCTAACTTCACTAACGGTCATGCCCTGCGCCCCTTGGCTAACCAGCGCGTTTCTCACTGCCTCGAGCTTTCCCGGTTTTATAACTGCAATAATCAGTTTCATGTTCTGCCCTCTTCTCCTTTGTGAATCCTGGTTATTTTCCCACGACTCTTTTTGACTTCTTTAGCTGAAGTCTCTTCAGCTAGAAGCTGCGTGAGACGCTGAATACGACGCGTGACTCACAGGAGTTCACACAACCGGAAACGTCCGTGTCGTAGTAGCGAAGGTCGGCATCGAACCAGTCATAGACGTTGAGCGTGGTGCCAACGTTCCAGTCTGTGTAATTCCCGCCGCCGGTAAAGTCGTAGTAGCCAATGTTGGCATCCACGCTGAGAATTTCGGCAATCGGCACGCTAATTCCACCGCTGTAGTACACGGCATCGTTCGTGCCGCCGAAGTTGTCGGGGGTCCAAGCGATACCGGCCGAGACAGCGGCGGGACCGAAATCGTAGCCGACCGAGCCGTAGATTTCCCAAAAGTCGTAATTGAGAGAATTGGCCGCACCGGGATACAGATAGTAGAGAAATCCGACGTCATAGGAGAACGCGTCGATCTCACCGGCGTAGCCGGCATAAAAGTCCATTTCGACGTGGGCGTTGTCACCGTCGCCGAAATTGACGTTAGAGCCCCACATGCCGACATAGATGCCAACGCCGCTATCCCAATCCAAGCCGCCTTGTAATGTCGGCTCTTCGAGTGTTTGGCTGAAGCCGCGGAAAACGTAATCCGTTCCGACGGACACATTTCCAGAGAATTCCCCCGGCAAAGTCATATCTTGAGCCGCCGCGACGCTGGGAACGCCGAAGGCAACTGCTGCTGCGAGGATACTGATTGTTCTTGTTTTCACGTGAATACTCCCATGAGTTCATATTGGAAGGTTAAAGATACGCAGTAGTACGCCCCCTTTATCGCAAGATGCGTGCCAGACTTATTGCGTTGCAAAAAAGTCACGCATGTCATTATTTTATTGATATATTACAGTGTGTTATAAGTTTAATGATTTTCAGGCCCGGGAAACTATATTGCGCCGCACATATTTTATGATCATTTATTAGTCATCAAAAATTTATGTGGTTATTTTTTAATCATAAATGATGGTCCTCGCATTATCTCACTACGAGGCGTCATGATGACTGCATCAGACGTGCTCGTGCGGACCCATAATGATCATGTAGAGTGGAGGCGGCACGAGCCTGGGGGCCCAGGGTCAGCATGAAAACCCCTTCAAAGGGGGGCGCTGTATGCAATTGAGGGAAAAGAAAACAATGCAAAAAATTGAAGCCATCATCCGCCCGTTCAAACTTGAGGACGTGAAAAAGGCGCTGAACGACCTCGGTCTCCAGGGACTTACCGTTCATGAAGTAAAGGGCTTTGGCCGCCAGAAGGGTCATACTGAGCTCTACCGAGGCGCCGAGTATGTTGTCGATCTGCTGCCGAAGGTCAAAATCGATGTTGTGCTGGAGGATAGCCAAGTTGAGTCCGCGATCGAGGCAATCTCCCAGGCCGCACAAAGTGGCAAAATCGGCGACGGTAAAATATTTGTCTCCCCTGTGACCGAGGTTGTTCGCATTCGAACAGGAGAGCGCGGTGGAAGCGCGCTTTAGAATAAGCACCTGCGCTCCCTACGTTTCACTAATGGATTAAGACCCCGATTTAGCGCCGGGAGCCAATTTACACGGATCCCAATACGTAAAATTGTGGACAACCTTGTGCGCCGCAGCAAATTGAGGTGCCGGGGCACGAGTAGCTGCGACATCTTTCGGCAAGGTGAAATCCTTACTTGCACCTCTTCCCTCGGAGTGCGAAAGACATGCGCTCAAAGGTGCGCGGGTCCCCCGCGATGGGAGAATTTGACAGGTCGAACCGGCCGCCGTACGGGATTAAATTTGAAAATGCTCAAGACCAACGTACGCATGCAAAGTGCAGGCAACACAAAGCTGAACGCCCTCGTAGATGAAATGGCGGCCTTGTGTCAGCCAGACCAAATACATTGGTGTGACGGCACCCAAGAAGAATATGACCGTCTCTGCGAGGACATGGTCCGCAGCGGCACTTTTATAAAACTCAACGAGGCTAAGCGGCCCGGCTCGTATCTATGTCGGTCGCATCCGGGTGACGTCGCCCGCGTCGAGCACCGCACATTTATATGTAGCAAAACCAAAGAAGACGCCGGCCCTACAAACAACTGGGCGGACCCTACCGAGATGCGGCAAACCCTGCGCGGCATATTCTCTGGATGTATGCGCGGACGCACCATGTACGTTGTCCCGTTCAGCATGGGACCACTCGGCTCAGACATTGCCCACATTGGTATTCAAATTACTGATTCCGCCTATGCGGTTGTAAATATGCGCATCATGACGCGCATGGGGAGTCAGGTTCTCGACATCCTCGGCGATAGCGGCGAGTTCGTGCCCTGTATTCATTCCGTCGGCGCTCCCTTGGAGCCCGGGCAAGAAGATGTGCCGTGGCCCTGCAACCCCAACGAAAAATACATCGTTCAATTTCCGGAAGATCGCGAAATTTGGTCTTACGGAAGCGGTTATGGTGGCAATGCCCTCCTCGGCAAAAAATGTTTCGCTCTTCGCATCGCCTCCGTCATGGCGCGCGAAGAAGGATGGCTCGCCGAACACATGCTTCTTCTTGGACTGGAATCGCCGCAAGGCGAGAAGACTTATGTCGGCGCGGCGTTCCCCAGTGCTTGCGGCAAAACAAACCTGGCGATGATTATCCCGCCCAAAGGTTTTGAAGGCTGGAAGGCCTGGACCGTAGGCGATGACATCGCCTGGATTAAACCAAGCGCAGATGGTCAGTTCCGCGCCATCAATCCCGAGGCAGGCTACTTCGGCGTCGCGCCGGGAACGTCTAATAAGACAAACCCCAACGCCATGAAGCTGATCGAAGGCAACACCATTTTCACCAATGTCGCTTTGACCGATGATGGCGACGTGTGGTGGGAAGGCATGACGGACGAAACACCCGCGCACTTAATTGATTGGCAAGGCAATGACTGGACGCCCGATTCCGGTCGGCCCGCGGCACATCCGAATGCGCGCTTCACGGCGCCCGCCAGCAGCTGTCCGACCTTGGACCCGGCCTGGGATGACCCCAAAGGTGTGCCGATCAGCGCCTTCATTTTCGGCGGACGGATGAGCCACACCTTTCCATTGGTGTTTCAATCCTATGGTTGGGATCACGGCGTTTACCTCGCCGCCACCATGGGCTCGGAAGCAACAGCAGCAGCCGACAACCAGGCTGCCGTTCGGCGCGACCCAATGGCGATGCTACCCTTCTGCGGCTACAACATGGCCGACTATTGGGGTCATTGGCTCAGCCTGAAAGACAAGGTTAAAAACCCACCGCTGATTTTCCGGGTCAACTGGTTCCGCAAGGATGCCAACGGCAAGTTCATCTGGCCCGGGTTTGGCCAAAATATGCGCGCACTTTCGTGGATTATTGACCGCGTGCATGGCCGCGCGGATGCCGTGGAAAGCCCGTTCGGGTATATGCCGCGAAAGTCCGATCTTATGTTGGATGGGATGGATCTCGACACGCCGACCTTCGACACTCTGATGAAAATTGACCGCCTCTCGGCCCTGAACGAGATCAATGATCAGAGCAGCTTGTTCAAACGCTTTGGATCGCGTGTCCCTGAGGCTTTGTTGGGTCAGCAGAACAACGTCCGTGAGCGCGTCGAAAAAGCCGACAGTGTATGGTACCCCGGAGCCTAAGCCCGCTCCGGCAGACAGCTCGATATGCATTTTTGGGCATGTGCCATGCGGATTTCGCCGACTATAGAGCAAGAAAATGCTCGGCTAATTCATTAAGTATAAAAGTAGCATCACACTCTGAAATTCAATTCTGGGAGTATTGGCCATGACTGCGTGTTTAATCGGTTGGCACCATTCCAAATTCGGAAAATTGCACGACGAGAGTCTTGAACAGTTGATCGTTAAGGCCGCGCGGGCCGCTCTTGAAGATGCGGGGATCAGCGGTGCTGACGTTGACGATATGTTTATCGGCCACTTCAATTCAGGTTTTTCGGAACAAGATTTCGCGGCCTCCCTCATACTCGGTGCCGACCCTGACCTTCGTTTCAAGCGTTCAACACGCATCGAAAATGCATGCGCTACCGGCAGCGCCGCCGTTCATGCTGCGGTCAACTCGATCAAGGCGCGCAACAGCAGAATTTCTCTGGTCGTCGGCGTCGAAAAAATGACACACCTTGATTCTGTACAAGCGGGTAACAACTTGCTGCACGCTTGTTATGCAGAGGAAGAAGCGGGCATCAAAGGCGGCTTCTCCGGCGTGTTCGGCCAGATCGCCAATTCGTATTTTCAAAAGTATGGCGACCGCTCCGACACTCTTGCGAAAATTGCCGTGAAGAATCACGAAAATGCTCTGGGCAATCCTTTGGCGCAGATGCAAAAGGCGCTCACGTTTGAATTCTGCCGCGATGTGTCAGAGAAAAACCCACTCGTCGCGGGACCGCTGCGCCGCACAGATTGCTCACTGATTTCCGACGGTGTTGTGGCCGCCGTAATCGTCGACAGTGATGTCGCCTTATCCGCGAAGAAAGCGGTTGCCGTGCGCGGCATGGCACAAGTGAACGATTACTTGCCCATGAGCCGCCGCGACATGACGGGCCTTGAAGGCGCGCAACGCGCGTGGACGCAAGGGCTGGAGAGCGCGGGGCTTGAGCTGTCCGACTTGGATGTTGTCGAAACGCACGACTGCTTCACTGTTGCCGAACTGATGGAATACGAGGCCATGGGCCTGACCAAACAGGGCGAGGGCTACAAGGCCATCGAAGAAGGCTGGGTTTATAAGGATGGCAAACTACCAGTAAACCCTTCCGGCGGCCTCAAGGCTAAGGGTCACCCCATTGGTGCGACCGGTGTATCGATGCACGTTCTGCAGGCCATGCAGGTCCGCGGCGAAGCCGGCGGTATCCAAGTGAAGGATGCCGAGCTGGCCGGTCTCTTCAACATGGGCGGCGCTGGCGTTGCCAATTACGTCAGTATTTTACAGGCACTCCGGTAGATTCAGTCGAACTGAGCGCTGAAACCCCTGGTTTTGTGGGGTTTCAGCGCCGGTCTGCTATGCCAATCACGCTCATTTAGGAGCACGCTGCACACTAATAGGTGCTCACTGCGCACTAAAAGTGCTGTTTTGTGCGCAAACTTTGCGGTTTTGCGCGCACGTTGCGTGCTTTTAGATGATTTAACTGTTGATCTCATATCCGCCTTTCTGACGCTTGGCGCACGCGCCGAATTATGAAAACCTTTCGCCCCGGGACGACAACAACTAGAGGTGCATAAATGCGTAATTTAGTCGCGGCGACCACAGCGCTCGTCTTGTCATGCACGATTGTGATGGCCCTACCATCCGGCCAAAGCCACGCGGCCGCACCGACGACAGCATCCGGAGAGCCTCTGGTCGAATTTGGAATGATGACCTGGCCGGAAGTCCGGGATGCACTTGCTGCAGGAAAAACAACCGCACTGTTTTACACGGGCGGCACCGAGCAACGCGGGCCACAAAACGTCAACGGCGGGCATAACCTTATGGGCGTGCCGACGGTCAAAGCCATTGCTCTGAAACTAGGCAACGCAATTGCCATGCCCGTGCTCCCGTACACACCCAACAGAGCCAGCGCAGACCTGCCCGGCACCATCGGACTGACCCCCGAGATTTTGGCTGCGGTCTTGGAGCGGATCAGCGAACAAGCAATTGTCACCGGATTCAAAAATGTCGTTCTGATGGGAGACCACGGCGGCGGACAACCCAACGTCTATAAGGACGTGGCTGAAAAGCTGGACGCGAAATACGCGGCCCAAGGCATTCACGTGTTCTATTGCGACGACGTCTATGCCAAAGCAAACGACGATTTCGCCGCCTGGTTCAAAGCCGAAGGATATCCTACCGGCCTGCACGGCGCCCTGCCGGACACATCTGAAATGCTCTTCCTCGGCGACGGTACATGGGTGCGCAAAGACCTGATCAAAACAGCAGTTGGCGATCCAGGGCCCGGCGAAGAAACTGACCCCAAAGCGCCTCGGGTAAACAACGGCATTGTCGGCGATGGCCGCCGCTCGAGCGCTGAATTAGGAGAGCGCCTCTTCAACATGAAGGTCGATTATGCCGTTAAGCAGATCCGTGCATTCACGGGTTCAGGATCGTAAAACACTTCATTTCCGATCTGAGCGATCACTGTGCCGGGGCTGCATTAGCAGCACCCAGTGCTCCCACCTCAACACCTAACGCTTCCCTGATTTCTTATAACTAACTGAAATCAATAGTATCTGACTCTACTCCGCCGTCCGTCCCTAATTCTGGGGCGGTTCTTGCGGGGCGTAGTGATTATACTTATGATAGGGTTTACTTATTATAAGGTACAGGAAGTATATAGTGGCCCTCAATCCAGACCAAAGTTTGGGCTTCATGGTGGCAGACGTCTCGCGGCTCATGCGCCGTGAATTTAACCGACGCTCTCAGGAACTAGGGTTATCTCAGTCCCAATGGCGCGCATTGGCGTTTCTCTCGCGACAGCAAGGCATCAACCAAACCACCCTGGCCGACCGCCTTGAAATCCAGCCTATGACTTTGGTCCGACTGGTAGATCAACTCCAAGAGTCGGGCTGGGTTGTACGTACGCCCGATCCCGAGGACCGGCGGGCATTCCAATTGCACCTGACGGACAAGGCCGCCCCACTGCTCGAACGTATGTGGAAGATTGCCGCTGAAACGCAGGACCATGCCCTAACAGGACTCTCGGGAGACGACACTCAAGCCCTTTTGGCCAGCCTTGGACTCATAAAAAGAAATCTCGCCGATGCCGACAGTTGCATGAATCGAGCAGAGACGACCGCAAAGAAAGTCAACGCAAATGCAAAAAGAAAAGATTGACCAATCGCGCATCACAGATGTCGCAAATGAAACTCTCGCAACCACCTCATTAGACGAGACCAAAGCAGCGGATGCCGGCAACCACCTGCCTCATTGGCGCAACAGGCGCCGAGTCCTTATGCTGCTGGGACCAGTGGTAATTCTGGCGGGCGCGGCCTTCGTCTACATAACTGGTGGGCGCTACGTCAGCACCGATAACGCGTATATTAAAGCCGATACGGTGATGGTTGCCGTTGAAACATCAGGCCTGATCGACAAAGTCAATGTTCGTAGAAACCAGCATGTCGCCAAAGGTGACGTCTTGTTTCACATCGATGACCGCACGTATCGTATTGCCCTCGCAGAAGCGGAGGCGCACCTAGCCACCGTCCGTAACGAAATCAATAGCCTGAAAGCCAGCTATCGACAGAAGCTAGAAGAGTTGACGTTAGCACGAACCGATGTTGAATTTTTCTCGTCTGAGTTTTCGCGCCAATCTGAACTTCTAAAAACGAAAGCCATATCCGGCGTTAAGGTTGATGCAATCCGGCATGACTTGGATGTTGCTCGCCAACGCATCCGCGTCATTGAACAGGAGTTGGCGCAAGTCGGTGCCCAGCTTTCTGGGAACCCTGATCTTCCCCTGGAAAGTTACCCTCTGTATGCGGCGGCTGAAGCCGTCCGTGACCGCGCGGCGCTAGACTTAGAACGCACCTTTGTACGCGCACCGTTAGCCGGTATCACGGGGCCTGCACCCGAGCCAGGCCAACAAGTGATCGGCAACAGTCCCTTTAGCAGTCCGGTGATCAGTATCGTTTCCGACAAAGGCGTGTGGATCGATGCTAACTTTAAAGAAACCGATCTGACGCATGTCCAACCTGGAAATCCAGTGACTATCCACGTTGACACATATCCCGACCGTGAATGGCAAGGCACGGTCGAAAGTATTAATCAGGCAACCGGTTCGGAGTTTTCAGTTATTCCAGCGCAAAACGCCACCGGCAACTGGGTTAAAGTTGTTCAGCGCATTCCTGTGCGAATATCTTTGCAGGCTAAGGCGCAAGATCCAGTGCTACGTGCAGGCATGAGTACGACTGTCGAAATTGATACCGGCCATCATCGCATACTGCCGCACTTCATGCGAACGGCCCTGTCATGGTTTGGAGCCCCGCCGACGGCACGAGCCGGCGAAATATCTGAACAGCAATGACACCGGCCGCTGCCGAAAGCAGTCCCTTTCAGCGCGGCATGATTGCCATATCCGTCATGCTGGCGACGGTGCTGCAAGTACTCGACACCACCATCGCCACCGTCGCCCTGCCCCATATGCAGGGCAGCATGTCTGCGACTCAAGACCAGATATCCTGGGTGCTAACCTCTTATCTTATCGCGGCGGCCATCGCGACACCGCTGACCGGGGTCTTGGCAGCACGGTTTGGGCGTAAACGACTGTTCCTGGCCGCCGTACTCGGCTTTACGGTGACCTCAATGCTGTGCGGCATTGCGACATCTTTGCCCGAAATGGTGATTTTCAGACTGTTGCAGGGGGCTTTCGGGGCCGCCCTTGTTCCTTTGTCCCAATCCGTGCTGCTGGATACCTATCCCCGCGAGCAACACGGCTCGGCCATGGCGATCTGGGGCGTGGGCATCATGGTCGGACCTATCCTGGGCCCCACCCTTGGTGGTTATCTTACGGAAGTCTACAATTGGCGTTGGGTGTTTTACGTCAATCTGCCATTTGGCATCCTAGCGATGCTCGGCATCATGACGTTCGTTTCCGAAACGGATCGAGACCGAACACGCGGCTTCGATTTTTATGGTTTTGCTCTTTTGAGTCTTGCCGTCGGCGCTTTTCAGTTGGCGCTAGATCGCGGCCAATCCAAAGATTGGTTTTCCTCCTCGGAAATCGTCCTAGAGATGGCACTTGCCGCCGTCTTTTTTTATACCTTTATTGTGCATATTTTTACACATAAGAAGCCGTTCGTTGACCCCGCGTTATTTAAAGATCGAAATTTCACCACGGGACTTTTCTTCATCTTCATGGTCAGCATGATCATGCTGTCAACGATGGCATTGTTGCCGCCATTTCTGCAAAACTTGAAAGGCTACCCAGTTCTGACCACGGGTTATATTTTGGCACCACGCGGAATCGGAACCATGATTGCCATGGTTTTAGTCGGACGTCTCATCAACACGACAGATAGCCGATTGCTTATTCTGGCCGGCATTGGATTGACATCGTTCTCACTCTGGCAAATGTCGAACTTCAATGTATATGTGCCGATTTCAGATATCGTATGGACAGGCGTTGTTCAGGGATTTGGATTAGGTTTTATTTTCGTCCCACTCAGCACAGTGACATTCTCGACTCTCGCGCCGGAACGGCGAACTGACGGCGCTTCGATATTCAGCTTGGTCCGCAATATCGGTGCGGGTATCGGTGTTTCCGTAATGGTCACGCTCTTGGCACAAAGCACCCAAATTAGTCATGCCGGTATCGTTGAGAATCTGTCACCATTTCGTATACCGCTTCAACCGCCGTTCTTACCACAAGCCTGGAATTGGCATTTTCCAAGCGGCGTGATCGCCCTCAACGGCGAAGCCACCCGACAAGCCGCGACAATCGCTTATCTGAACGATTTTACGGTTATGATGTGGGTGACGTTGCTGGCCGCACCGCTTATTCTTTTACTTAAGAAAACACGTTCCTAAACTGACTCCCCAGGTTATCTGCTCTCATCATATTTCGAGTAGATCAGGCTAGGATTCGCAGGTTAAAATTACCTGATCCGCAGACGAACCGCAGAAAATGTGTATAGTTGGCGGACGCGGGATATATTTAGGCACGATGAGGGACGCACTAAAACAGGGGGTATTGGCTATGAAGAAGTGGGGAATTTTTCTGGCAAGCGGCGTCTTTCTAGGTGCCTGTGCCGGCGGCGAAGGCGTTGTCTTTCTTACAAACGATGCCAATCAACGGGTTAAATGCGGACCTTTTTCAGCTGATGCTCCAGTCGCGCTGTTTCTGGAGGAACGTTTCGGCGCTCCCAATGCTGAGGCACGAATAGGTGCTTCCGCTGATACGAAGTTGCTCAACTGCATAGAAGATTATCAGCTGCAAGGTTACGCGCCAGAAAGCACCGACACGACACGATCTGTTGCAACCGCACCCCCACCGGTTGTCACCGTGCCAAATCCTGCTCAACCTATATACGATGCAGCCGTCGCCGCCGAACAGGGCGATAGTGGTGCGACATTTGAAAACATGCACCGCAGAGCCGCACAAGGTGATACGAGAGCGCAGACGGTTCTTGGGAAAGCTTACCAGGACGGGCTAGGCGTTCCTCAAGACTACGTCCAAGCTCACTTGTGGTACAATTTGGCGGCCGCAAACTCCGCCACGTCCGGGCCCGAAAAAGAGCTACGGGATACCGCATACAAAGCCCGCGAGGCCGTCGCGCAGTTGATGACACGTGAGCAGATTGCCGAAGCGCAGAGAATGGCCCGAGAGTGGCAGCCAAACCGCTAATAAACACATAAGGCTCTAAGGTGCCGCTATGCTCCTTTAGGCAATGCGGATCGGTGTTGCGGATATGCGCGTGTGCACCGCTTTACTATTGCAGGCTTATAGCAGCCTGATCGGCGTGCCGTATGTGCCGATAAGTAATATCAGCGGTCTGAGGTAGCTAATGCGCGCGGCGGCGGCACACGGGCATGTGACGCCTGCTCATAATCGTAGGCCAGTGACAACAACAAGGCCTCGGACCATGGCGGCCCGACAAAGGACAGGCCAACCGGCAAGCCGTTCACAAGGCCCATGGGAACAGAAAGTAACGGGTATCCGGCGGTTGCGGCGGTGTTGGTGGCCGAAGGCGGAAAGTCTCCCGGCTCGTGTTCAGCCAAAAAGGTCGAATAGGATGTACCGTCTGGCGGAGTTACGTCAGCTGGTCCGCCCGGCAGGGACACCAAGGCATCAAGGTTGTAGTCCTCCAGCAAACGGTCGATACCTTCTTCCATCGCCAAGCGCTTCCCCTCTTTCAGAACCTTCATGTATTCGGGGTTTTGACGGCCACCTTCCGTTTTGACGGCGGCCTCCCAAATATCCATGGCGTGTTTGCTCTCAACAGGATGTGTCTTGCTGAATTCGATGAGATCGGCCAGCGACTTCACTGTGACTGTGTCGGGTGTGCCGGCGAGGTAATTGTCCAGATCTTCCTTGAATTCATGAAGCAAGGTCGTGCGCATATACACACTGGTATCGACCAGCGAGTCCGTCGGCAACTCCACCAGCTCGGCACCTTGCGCGGCAAGCACGCCAAGCGCTTCGTTGAACAGCGGCTCGACGGTGTCGTTGTAGTTGGCGCTGATACGAAGCACGCCCAGCCGCTTGCCTTGCAAGGCCGTGTCGCTAAGGGCGGCGACGTAATCTTTCTTATTGGCGTCCGCGTCCGCCGACCAGGGATCGGCAGGATCGGTTCCGGCCATAACATTGAGCATCATGGCGGCGTCGCGAACCGTGCGTGTCATGGGCCCGGCAGAATCCTGGGTCAGGCTGATCGGTACAATACCGCGGCGCGAGACCAGCGCGATGGTGGATTTGATGCCGACAACACCATTCAGCGACGAGGGAAACACGATTGAACCAGCCGTCTCGGTGCCGACAGTGCCGGCCGCGAAACTCATGGCCGCTGAGATGCCTGAACCGTTGCTCGATCCACCGGCAGAGCGCGTAGGATCATACGGATTATTTGTACTTCCGCCGAGCGGGCTTCCGTTGATACCCGTAATGGTGCGGTAACCGGCAAATTGAGAGGTATTGGCTTTGCCGAGTATGACTGCGCCCGCAGCACGCAGCCGCTTGACCACTTCAGAATCTTGGGCGGGATAATTCTCGGTGAGAGCGTAGGAGCCGGCCGTTGTCGGCATGCCGACCGCATCGTGGTTGTCTTTAAAGAGAATCGGCACACCGTCCAGAGGGCCGATCGCCTGCCCCGCCGCACGCCGTTCATCGGACGCCGCCGCCTGCTCAAGCGCATCCGGCGCAATCATAATGACGCCGTTCAGCGGGCCGTCCAGCGTATTGATCCGGTCTATATACGTCTGGGTGATCTCAGCGGATGTAGTTTTACCATCTGCCAGGTCTTGCGAAATTTGCGACAGGGGCACTTCGACGACATTGTAGGGCTCGGGTGGAGGAGCCGGCTCTGAACATGCGGCAAGAGAAAGGGCGGCGGCCAGACCGAGACCGGTCATCAACAGACGATACGACATTCTCAATTCTCCAATTCCCCAGTTGCGATGCAACGCCGATGCCATAGACATTCTTAGCGGATATTCACCCTACGCATCCCGATTGCAGATTATCGGCAGCCCCCGCTGCGACGACAAGGTCACAACCCTACTCCAAGCCATCGCCGGAGAAAACGATCTTCAAACATTTTTTCTAAATCGAGCACTGCGGTACAGGCCGAAAGGCTGCTTCATGCGAAAATATAAGCACCGGCCTAGAGGAATCCTTAACCCCATACCGCACCAACTGGCGTGGCTTCTTATCAAATGAGTTTACCTCAAAGCCAGGCCGGAGCGCTGGCACCGAAGGGCTGGGGCGGCAGGCTCCAAAAAGCCGGAGTCTGCGAAAATTCCGCGACCGGCTTCGCCATACGCAGCGTCCCATATACGGACTCCACATCGTGAAAATCACTTTCTTGTTCCACAAATGGGATTTCTGTTTGGGGCCACGACTCTGGGGGAAGCGCCCCTTGCTCCTGTATCCACATGGAGGTTCGGGTCAGGGAGGTCTTAACGTGATAACTGCCGCCCTCCTGTGCCCGCCGCAGCAAAGCAGCCAGGACACCCGCAGCCGTTAGGTAAGCGGTCAAATAGTCATTAAGAGTGACGAGCGGTGAGAGTTGGGGCTGATCAGCGCTGCCCTCGGCAATCGCCAATCCGCTGGCGACCATTCCGACAGGGTCATAGCCACCCCGCGTGGCCCAGGGACCGCCGGAGCCGTACGCGGTTATCGAGGCGTATATGAGGCCCGGATTGCGCGCCGCCAGCGCTTCCGCTGAAAATCCTTTTTTCGCAAGCGCGCCGTGGCGCCAGGATTGAACGACGACGTCCGCGCTATCGGCGAGTTCCAAGGCCTTTGCAACATCGCTGTCCCGATGGAGGTCGATGTTTGCACAGCGCTTGCCAATACTGGTGTCTATACCGACGAGATGATTGTCCAAGTGATGGGGCGAGGAAATCCGAAGAACGTCGGCCCCCTGCTCCGCAAGAACGCGGGCCGCAGCGGGTCCGGCGATGACATGCGCCATATCCAGAACCCGAACGTCCGACAAGGGCCGGTCCGCACCTTCCGAGAACCCGATCGGGTCGCTGTCCCCAATTTTTTCAATTTCGACAACAGGTCGTTGGGCAAGCCAGGCGCCCTGCGGATGTGTGAGCCATTCATCACGGCTGCGGGCGACAACCCCAACCACCTGACGATCCGCGAAAGCGTCTTCGAGCTCGGTTGCGTTCCACTGGGCCATGGCCGCCGATATGGAGACCGGATCGTAGGTACATCCTAGTACATCGAGCGTACGCAAGACATTCTCAGGATATAATTGCGTACGCAGGATGAACATCTGCCGGTCATCCTTGGTGCGGTAAAAATCCTTGGAGGCGAAAGAGGTTCCTGGAAAAAGGGCAAGCCGATGGCCATTTTGATCGACATAAAAGCATGTCCGCAATCCCGGCATCACAGCTCGGCGCAAATCGACGCGAATATCCTGGGCCTTACCGGAACGCATCTTCCATATTTTCTGAACGCTGGTTGCTTGAGCTGAAATCGCGGCGGACACAGCACCGCCAACCCGGTGCTTACTCGACATGACCGGGTCTGTGCCAACTATGTGCAAATCTCCTTCACTGCCGGATAGATCGAGGGACAGCGTACCCGCAAGACTTCGGAAAATTTTTTCCTGGGGCCCATCAGCTAAGATCATCTTGCGACACTCCATTTCGCCTTACCGGCAGGATTAGCAATGGCGGCATCCTTTGCAGATCCCACAACGGTCACATCGATTTTTGATTTTCGATCAGAAGAATTTTGACCGCTGAGTAATTGCTATTGGCTTTTTCCCAACAGTTGATTGTTCAGATCAGAAACCGGAAACACCTCGCCGGATTTAACAATCGTGTGGATGTCTCTAATGTTTTTAATATCGACAAGCGGATTGGCATTTAGCGCTACAACGTCGCCTTGCTTTCCGATCTCGATCGAGCCAAACCGTTCCTCCCATCCTAGAATCTTAGCTGCATTGATGGTCGCCGCCCGCAAAGCCTGAAGCGGTGTCATGCCACCTTCTACAAATGTTTGCAGCTCTTGATGAAGCGATGAGCCTGGGGCGTAAGGAAATATATCGATGGAGAAATCAGAGCCAGCGCCGATAATGCCGCCCATCTCGACAAATTTTGCGATCATGCGCGCTTGCACTTTGATGCTCTCGCCCCACATTTTGGGGTCGTATTTGGCAAAATCAAACCCGCCGGTGTGTTCCTCGACGCCTTCCGCTGCGGGGGCCGACAGGGCTTCGTAGATTTCCGGCTGATAATAGCGAAACAGGTCCGCGTTTTCGCGGGCCAGCTTTTCCCGATCGACGAAGATATTCTGAACCGCCAGTGTCGGGATAATCGGGGTTCCGTTTTCGATCAGGACTTCAAAGGTCTTGAGGACTTCTTCTTCGTTCACGTCGGTCCAGAGCCGGAACAAGCGATAGTATCCGATGTCCGTCATCGAGATGCTTGTTTCGTAATCCAGCGCCTTTTGCACGAGTGACACGGTGTGTTCGAGGCTGTCCACCCCTAGGCGCGACGCCTCGGCCGCGCCGAGCATCGCAAAATGTCCCCATACTTTGCGGCCATGCTTATGGGATTCATCAATGACAGCCCGGACCATCTCCGCATCCCCAAAATTATAAAATTTTATCCATTCGGCCCCTTTGTAGGCGTACTCGCTCACGAGGCTGCGGGCTTCTATGGAATTTTTTACGATTTCCGAGCGTTTCACCCTCGGAAACCCTGGCGCTTGCTCGATGATGCCGGAGGCGCTGACAATAATGTTCGGGCCGTCCATATCTCCGTCGTCGATTGCAATCTTGTTCTTCATCAAGCCGGACATTGCGCTTTCATCGGACGCCCCGCCGTTTATGGCCAAGGCGCGAATGGTCGTAATGCCGCTTTTTAGGAGCAGCCGGTAGAAATGCTCCATATCAACTTCCAGACCATGAACCGTGGTTGGAGTATGGACGTGCATATCTGTAAGGCCGGGTATTAAATACTTGCCCTTAACATCAACATGCAGCGCATTTTCAGGCACTCGATATTCATTAAATGAGAAATCATAGAAAAGGTCGGTAATCTTTCCGGCTTCGATAACGACAGCAACATCCTCATAAATTTCACCGCGCACAACATCAACAAGATGCCCGCCAGTCAAATATAGCGGGCGTTCTTGCGCACTAGAGATAGGGACATAAAAAAACACTAAGGCTACAGCCAGCAGAAACTTCTTCATGTGAATCTTCTCCGTGAGAATTTATCATTTGTCGATGTGAGCCGCTCTCGCACCAATATCGCGGGGTCTCCCATCACGATATGTGCGCCTTCTGAATAACTCTATTTCTTTTGCCAGACTTGCACACGCCTTAATTCAATGCTGAATTGAAAATGGCCAGCAGACTCAAGTAAACAATTGAGAGCATTGCTTCCTCCGATTCCTCGGCAAGCCAAACTAACCACGACATAATTAGTGTGGGATCAGCCTTGCGAATTTTGGCGCGCGATTGTGATCGGAAAAAGCGCTAAGCATGAATATCCTACATTGATGGTATTCCGGAATGGACTCCGGCATTTTACTTCTATTCATGCCGCCTCATGAGCGACGGTGCTTTACAGCATATATCTGCGCCTGATTCGTGAATTTCGCACTTTAATATGCAGGGGCGCTCAATATCATAGGTGTTGAGCGCATTTCGATTGCCGCGCCTGGAATGCGCATTGACACCACCAGCTAAAGTTGAGAAAGCACTAAGAGCATGCGAACACCTTGGGGAAGACAAGGTTCGTCTCTATGCCCTGGGGGGGTACTATGCGTTTCATCGATGAATCTAACCTGCGTTTGCGGGTGAGCCCTTTTGAAGATATCGGCCGCCTGTGTGTACGATTTTGCGCAATTGCATCCGTATTCAGTATTTTTTCGCTGGCCGAGGCTGTAGCTCAATCATCCACGAACGTCGCCGCCCAGGCCGTTGACGCTTTTGGCGAAAAGGTAGGGTCTGAACAAATCGGCCTTTACAGTGAACAGCAGGTGCGCGGCTTCAGCCTCCAAGATTCCGGCAATTATCGACTGGACCGTTCGTATTTTATCCGCTCGGCCAATATTGTCGGCGCCTCTCTCGACGGGACGACCATCCGCGTCGGCATCAACGCCCTCGGCATCGATTTTCCCGCGCCCTCTGGCATTGTTGAATACCGCCTTGCCGAAGCAGCGCCCGGCGCACGCGAAGAAGTCGAGTTCGCCTTACGCGACTATGGCGGCAAGGCCCTTTTTCTGCGTGGGTCCGCAGCCACCCAGGACGGTGAGTTCGGTGCAGCCTACGGCGTCAGCATCATGAACGATGTCGGTTCGGACGGTCAGGAGCGCCGCCCGCGCCACTACGCGTTCGTTCCGACCTGGAAGCCGAACGACAAATTTCAAATGCGCGGTCTGTTCTCCGCCGACCGTTTTTCTAAACGAGGCGGCAACTACGGTCTGGTCTTCGATGGAACCGGTTTACCAGACAAATTTCCGCACCCCGGCACATACACCGCTGACTGGGGGTATATCAGTCAACTCCAACTCGCCGGCGGGCTCATCGCAAAATATACGCCCACCAAAGTCACCTCTGTGCAATCGTCCATCGTCATCACCGACCTTGATCGCTGGCACGACGATTTCACCCGGCTCACATTAGATGCCAACGGCGTAGGCACGGCGACAGTCTTTCGCAACAGACCCAACGGTGCGCGGTCTGTGGCCTTTGAAACCCGTGGACATTGGTGGACCACAAATACCCAGCGCCTGTTTGGAACCTTGCGCTGGCGCACCTCTCACAGCGACTTCCGTCCCGGCGAAGCTGTGCCCCTCGGGCCGATTACCCTTGAAGGCGGCGTTCCGGTTACGCCTGCTCCCGGCGTGCTCAGCGATGCCGACCCGACCTCCGACAAGACACGCCAAATAACAGCCGGGCTCGGCTACGAGGCACAGCTTCTAGACTCAGTGTGGGTAAGAGGCGCGGTACTCCGGACACGCTATGAAAAAGATGTTATCTCGCCGGACCTCCCCGCGCAAAACAATGTGGACACGCCCTGGCTATATGATTTCGCCGCAACCTATACGCCGACACCTGACCTCACCTTGTTTGCCACGACCGTGCGAGGACTGGAAGAATCGGGAACCGCGCCCAACAACGCCGCAAACCGCAACGAAGTTCTTCCTGCCGTGCTTGCCACACAGTACGAGCTGGGCCTGCGTTATCGCGTGAACCCAAACATTACATTCATTGGCTCGGTGTTTGAGGTTTCAAAACCCACTCCCGGAATCGACTCTCAGAATGTCTACCGGCTTATCGGTCAGGCTCGCCACCGCGGGGTAGAGTTGTCGCTTGTGGGCCACCCCGTCCCGTCGATCAACATCGTTAGCGGGATCGTTTTTCTTGATGCTGATCGTCGCGGCGAACTCATCGACCAGGGCGTACTTATCGGCCGTGCAACTGGGGTTTCAGCAATCACCGGATTGATTAATGCTACCTACGAACTGCCGTTCGTCGAGGGACTCTCCGTTGACGGTCAGATCAATTACAACAGCAAGTCTTTGCTGAATCCGCGGACAGGACTTTATACACCTGGTTACGCCACCTTTGATCTCGGTGCGCGGTATGCGTTTAACATCGGCAAGATCACCGCAACGCTACGCGCCCGCGTCGGCAATGTTTTTGGTGAGAATACGTGGACCGCTAATCGCAACGAGACCGTATGGCGGGTTGAACGCCGGGCCTTTCGTCTATCGCTGACAACCGACCTCAGCCACTGAGGAGGGGCTCCAAAATATAAGCGGAGGCGCGCTAGTACACGAGCTCGTCGTCGTCTTTTCCTTCGGAAATGATGATCTGCCCCGAGTTGGACAATTCCTTGGCGAGAACGACGATTGCGTTTTGAGCCTCTTCCACATCTCGCAGACGCAGCGGACCGAGGCCTTCCATGTCTTCCTTGAGCATATTGCCCGCACGGGCGGACATATTGGAGAAGAACAGTTCCTTGACGTCCTCGGGTGCGCCCTTGAGCGCCATAGCCAGCTTCTCTTTTTCGGCATGACGGAGAAGAGTTTGAACGCCTGCTGCGTCCAGCCGGATCAAATCCTCGAACGTGAACATGAGCGCTTTGATCTTCTCCGCTGACTCGCGGTTACGTTCTTCCAGCGCCGTTAAGAATCTAGCTTCAGCATTACGATCCAAATTATTGAAAATTTCAGCCATCATTTCGTGACTGTCGACACGGCTTGTCTTGGATATGTTCGCCATGAACTCAACACGCAACGTCTTTTCCAAGCCTTCGAGAACTTCTTTTTGAACGGTTTCCATGTGCAGCATGCGCATGACAACTTCCATGGCAAACCCTTCGGGAAGAAGGGTCAGCACCCGGCCGGCATGGTCGGCATTAATTTTAGATAGAACCACAGCGACCGTTTGCGGGTACTCGTTTTTCAAATAAGACGTGAGAACCGTTTCATGGACGTTTCCAAGTTTGTCCCACATAGTGCGCCCGGCCGGGCCGGCGATTTCTTCCATGATCGCCGCCACGCGTTCTGGATCGAGACCCTTTAAAAGAAGGCGCTCGGTCGTAGCGGCAGACCCAATCAACGAACCGGTATTGGAGATAGAATCGGAAAACTCTACAAACAATCTCTCCACGAGATTGGAACCAACAGAGCCCAGATTCGCCATGGTCTGCGAGAGTTCTTTGATCTCGTCGTCTTCCATCATCGACAGCAATTTAGCGGCTTGTTCCGGCGCCAAAGACATCATCAATATCGCTGCTTTTTGTGCACCGACCAGACTCCGATAGTCTTCCTTGATCCGAGCCATGAGATGTCTCCGAAAATGCAGCCCCAATTGCTGCGACCTAAGCGTAATCGCCCAAGCCCAGCAGCCATTAGGTGGTTAAATTCCTTTCTGGACGGTTAAAATGGCCCTTACAGGCCTCAAATCGGGTTTTTGCAGGGCTAAAACGCCTGCGTTTCCATTCTCTTACTATACGAAAGTGAATGGTCTGCTCAGGTATTCTTTTCTTGACCGGACCGGCCCTTAAACGTGTACCTTCCGGGCTCTTCAAAAGTGAGCTCAGCCCATGCCGCCAATCATTTCGATATCCAATCTGACCAAGACCTATGCCTCGGGGCTACAGGCCCTGAAGGGCGTGAGCCTAGAGATTGAAAAAGGTGAGATTTTCGCCCTCCTCGGCCCCAACGGCGCGGGCAAAACGACCCTGATCGCCATCACCTGCGGATTGGTAAACCCCACCAGCGGTACAGTGACCGCCGACGGCCACGATATTATCCGCGACTACAAACAGGCGCGTTTCAAGATTGGCCTCGTACCGCAAGAGCTGACCACCGACGCATTTGAAACGGTGTGGAACACGGTGACCTACAGCCGAGGCCTGTTCGGCCGTCCCAAGAACCCCGACTATGTAGAAAAGGTGTTGCGGCAACTTTCCCTGTGGGACAAACGCGAGAGCATGCTCATTCAGCTGTCCGGGGGTATGAAACGCCGGGTGATGATCGCCAAGGCCCTATCACACGAGCCGGACATATTGTTTCTGGATGAGCCGACAGCCGGCGTGGACGTGGAGTTGCGCCGCGACATGTGGGAGATGGTGCGCGGTCTAAAGCAAAGCGGCGTCACTATTATTCTGACCACCCATTACATCGAGGAAGCCGAAGAGATGGCCGACCGGGTCGGCGTGATCTCGAAAGGCGAACTGATTGCGGTGGACGATACAAAATCGCTCATGAAAAAGCTGGGTAAAAAACAGCTTACGTTGAGTATGCAGGAAGCCATGACTCAAGTTCCGCCGGAATTAAGCGAATGGAAATTGGAGTTGAAAGGCGGCGGACACGAGTTGCAGTACACCTTCGATGCCAACGCCGAGCGCACTGGCGTCCCCTCTTTGCTGCGGACAATGTCGGACTTGGGTATTTCCTTCCGCGATCTGCACACCAAACAAAGTTCCCTGGAGGAAATCTTCGTGAACCTCGTGCATGAAAACGGCGACGAACAAGCCAATAGCGGTGCGGGAGAAGCGTTATGACACCGGGCGTTTTCAACCACCACGGCGTATGGGCCCTGTACAAATTTGAAATGGCCCGCTTTAAGCGCACGGCGTGGCAAAGCCTGGTGGCGCCGGTTCTGACGACGACCTTGTATTTTGTGGTGTTCGGCGCGGCGATCGGCTCGCGCATCCAGGAAATGGACGGCATCGATTACGGCGCATTTATCGTACCCGGCCTCATCATGATGACGCTGCTCATGCAGAGCATTTTCAACGGCTCCTTCGGTATTTATTTTCCAAAGTTCACCGGTACGGTTTACGAGCTTCTTTCAGCACCGATCTCTTATGCCGAAGCCGTTCTGGCTTATGTAGGAGCCGCTGCGACAAAGTCGATCATTCTGGGCCTCATCATGCTGGTTACGGCCTCTTTCTTTGTAGAGCTTAATATTCAGCATCCCGTATGGATGATGGTTTTTCTGATATTGATCGCCACGACCTTCAGCCTCTTCGGATTTATCCTGGGCATTTGGGCGAGCAACTTCGAGCAGCTCTCGATGGTGCCGACGCTGATCATCACCCCCCTGACGTTTTTGGGCGGGGCGTTCTATTCCATCGACCTGCTGCCCGGCGTATGGCGCACAATCTCGCTGTTCAATCCTGTGGTCTATCTGGTGAGCGGATTCCGTTGGAGCTTCTACGGCTCGGCGGATGTGAGTGTGTGGGTCAGCCTTTCCATGACCCTCGCCTTCCTTGCCATTTGCATGGCGATTACGGCCTACATCTTCAAGACGGGCTATAAGCTGAAGCCTTAGCGATCAATCCAGACCACTTGCATCTATGCTCCGCAGACCCCACCGCTAAAGGTGCCGCCCCCGCTTTCAGTGGTGCCGTTGTCATAGGTACCGGAAACCGTCCCATTTTGGATTGTCCCCTCGAATGTCGCATCGGTCGGATCGAGTTCGGCGATTGCATCACCGCTAAATGATATGGTGGTGGTACCCGAAGATTGGCCGCGAAGATCGCCGCTTTCTCCATCCGTGAAGTTGGCATATCGTCCTGACACCGAACTGGTACTGCTGATCGTAAAGTTCCATGTACCGTTTCCGGCGCTACCGTCACCATTAGTCCCAGTAAATGTTCCGCAATAGCTGGTGAACTCGATGGTGGGCAACTCCCGTTCGGCTGAGAACCCGCCTGCAAAGTTATTCGGCCCGGTGTAGGTGCCTTTAAGCACCTGATTGCCGTTGCTCGTTGCAAGGCTCCCGGTGAACGTGTACCCGCTTCCCGCCAAACTAAGGGCCAGCGTTACGGTATCGTAGGTACCAGTTAACGTGATGGTGCTGCCTCCGACAATGACGAAGGAGCCCGTGGCCGTTATGACAGCCTGCTGTTTCTCGGCGCTTGAAGAAACCGCGACCTTGGCGGAAGCGCTGGTTCCAAGAGCTGTCATCAAACTCACCGACAAGGTGCCACTTTGATTGTTGGAACCTGCGACGATTCCCGTGAAGGCTGTCGTGGTGCTGGCGGTGGAGGCAGTCAACGTGCAAGCCGTGGACATATCCGTTACGACACCGGCTTGAATGTTATTCACAAGATGCTGGACGAAGCCAATAAAGGCGCCCTCAACCCGAATGACGTAATGATACAGGTCGCTCGCCGGTGTAACGCCGATACCAGTTTCGATTGTGGAGACCGGTAGAATAGAGTTAGCGCCCGCCGCAATCGACGCGGTGGTATAGGTTCCAAGTTTGACGCCGTCACGTGCATCATACACCCCAAGCGCAACGGTGGTGGCCGCTACGCCTGTATTGTTGACAACGATGGAACTGGGGTAACCACTGTCGAGGACGGTGGAATGCACACCAACCAAGCGTCGCGTGTCGATGGTTACGCCGGTTTCGCAGGTGCTGAGGTTAGTCAATGTGCCGTCGGCAGGTTTCCAGAGCACATGCTGGAAGTAACCGCTGAATTCTGGTGTCACTGAAATTGCGTAATAGGACGGTTTGGTAAAAGCGCCCAGCGCGGCCTCGGGCGTGCTAATGGCGTATTGCAGTTCCGCGCCGCCGGGAATGCTGGGACTGGTCCACTGGCCAATTACTTGTCCGGTCGCGGAGTTTCTGAACGTTACGGTCGCTGTGCTCGCGGAAGATCCCGTGTTGTGGAACCGAAGAAATGATTGCGACGAGGCCTGCGCCGTGGAGAAAATTGCTCCGACGCGAAGGTCATCGGCGACAACCGGCGACACTGACGTACCCGTCAGCGCGGCTGTGAGAAACAATCCTGTGAGACATCGAAAACCATTGAGCATCACACCGTTACCCCTATTGAGCAGTCGTAAGCATGATCTGATGAGTCCTACTCTCAGCGACAAGACTCTCTATTGGTTTCAAGCGCAATCTAGGCGCCATTCCACATCACGAGTCAATTGCAACACTTCACTTGCTCATTATCAGAGAGAGACCGCTGCACAATTAAATTGGCAACCAATGGAAACATTGAGTGTCTATAGACTTAAATTTTATGTTTTCTTGGCGAAGAAGAGGCGTGAGGTGCAAATATACTTTGGCAGACTATATTTTCTGTCCTCTCCTTAAGACTCATATTCCAATCGCATATTCGTGGTGCACGGCTTTGCGCTCTAAGAATTAGATTCGAGCGGCTCGGCGAAAACCAAAGGGGCTCTGCGCAAGCACAGAGCCCCAAAAGCTAGACGACTGTCGGAACGCTTCTATCCGTCGACGGTCAATTCGCCGTAGGAGAACTTGTGTTCCTCACAGCGGTAAGTGTAAACGCCCGGTTCATCGAACGTCAGGGTCTTGGATGCACCGGGTGCAACAACACCGGTGGTCCACGAACCATCGATGGCGGTCGCGGTGTGCGGCTCCTTGCCCAGGTTCTTGAAGGTCAATGTCTGGCCGACACTGATCCTGGCCCGGGTTGGACCAAAAGCATATTCATCGTGGGTTTGGCGCACTTCATCCACGAGGCCAGTGTCACCGACTATGGCACTCATGGTGATTTCTTCCACCGGAAGAATGCGGCCCGCGAACGAGGAAGCTTCGGGCGGTGTGGCCGGTGCGGGAAGTTCCGCAACCGCGCCGCCCAACTTGAACGCCCAAACGCCAGCGGATGAGGTGACTGCGACATATTGGTCTCCGTCCGCCTCGTAGGACGAGGCGGAATTGTTCGCGCTGGAGCCGGTTTGGAACTTCCACAGGATATTTCCCGTCTCAGCGCTGTACGCGTTGAACAACCCGTCGCTTTCGCCGTGGAACAGCAATCCGCCGGCGGTCGCCATGAAGCCGCTGCCGTTCTGCTGGGTGCGGAAAGGCACAATATGCTCCCAGGCGAGTTTGTTGGTGCGGCTGTCCATGGCCCCGACGAGCCCTTCGTATTTAACACCCGCCCCCGTCGGCACCGCGACGAAATAATCAGGGTCTTCGAAGCGTTTCATCCAGAACGGCCAGTTGGCCCCGGTCGCGTAGAAGTACTTGGTTATCGGGCTGTATGCCATTGGAGACTGACGGGTGGTGAGGATGGGATACATGGCGTTGGGCAAATCGTAGTCGATCGGCTCGTACATGCATAAAGCTTCGAAGCCTTCCGGAATCAAATGCGCTTCGGTGCATTCATCGCCGCCGAACTTATCCGCGCCTACGGGGAACGGTTGGGTCGGTGACGTTTTGAGGCGCGCATTCTGCGGCACCGGACGTTCTTCGACCGGCCAGATCGGCTCGCCCGTACCCCGGTCGAGCATGAAGATGTGCCCGTAGGTGGTTACAACGGCCAGACCTTTACGCGCCTGACCGTCCACCTCGGCATCGTACAAAATCATAGGGGTGCCGAGATCGGCTTCCCAAATATCGTGGTGAGTGGTCTGGAAGTGCCACTTAACAGCGCCGGTTTTGAGATCGAGAGCGACCACGGAGTCCGTGTAAAGATTGTCGCCGCCGCGCAGCTCGCCGCCGTATTGGGGCACAGGGTTGCCGACGCCGAAATAGACAAGACCAAGTTCGGTATCAACCGCCGGCACGGTCCAGATGCCGCCGCCGCCGCGCTTCCATTCTTCGTTGTCTTGCTGCCAAGTGTCGTGGCCCGCCTCGCCCTCGCCGGGCACTGAATAGAACAGCCAAAGCTGTTCTCCGGTTTTTGCATCGTAAGCCGCGAAGCGTCCGCGAAATCCGTAATCGCCGTTGGCCATGCCGACCAAGACCAAACCGTCCGCATAGGTGGGCGCCATAGAGACCGCCTGACCACGCAGCGGCGGATCATCTCCAATACGATTGGTCCAAAGTAGCTCGCCGGTGTCCTGGCTGTAAGCGGCTATGCCCGCGCCGGAAATACCGGTGAAGACTTTGCCCTCGCCGACCGCGACGCCTTTGGTAACAAAACCGCCTTGATCTGACTTGGCCGTCCACAGGGCATCGCCGGTGGCCGGATCGAGCGCCATCAGGCTGGTGCTGGCGGCAATGAACATCCGTCCGCCTGCGACAACCGGTGTTGAGCGTGAGGTCTGGGCGTCAAAGGCGTGATACCAAGCGCCACCCAATTGCCCGATGTTGTCGGTGTTGACCTCATCAAGTGTGGAGAACCGGGTGTTGCCCCAGTCACCGCCGGACAGCGGCCAGTCTTTGCCTGCCGGCTGGCTGAAATCTGATTGGCCTTCCTGTTGTGAACAAGAAGCCAAAAGCGCTACCGACAATCCGGCAGCCGCCCCCAATAAAAGAAAATTCTTGTGCATGTCGTCGTCTCTCCCCCACACAAAACGAGGTGGTCCCTCACCACCTGTATGGCCGCTAGGGTAGCGGAAATCCGAGCCTGCGGGATATAGCCCCCACTTGTTTTAAGCCATTATTTTGTAACGGGTTTTGTCTGTATCTCCCGGCACGCCGGAGCAGCTTAGATCCTGAGTCTGTTAGATTTTTTGGACCTTAATTTCGAGATCTCGACGAACGTGATCAAGCACACCCGCCCAATCTGAGGGAGCCGACTGACGGTAGAGCCGCGCAGAGGGGTACCAAGGGCTGTCCTGGCGCTCCATCATCCAGCGCCAGTCCGGGATATGCGACAACAAGATCCACACCGGCTTGCCCAAGGCTCCGGCGAGATGAGCCACACCGGTATCGACGGTGATGACAAGATCAAGTTCTGAGATCAGCGCGGCGGTCTCGGCCCAATCGGTGAGTTGCGGTCCGCAATGGTCTATCAGCGCATGTGCGCGGATAGAGGCAAGTTCGCCCTCGTCCGCATCGAGCTGAATACTGAACCAGGCAACGCCTTCAAGTGCGCACAGACCTGCGACCTTATCTATCGGTACTGACTTTTTCGGATTGATGGTGTTCAGCGGATTGCCGCGCCAAACCAGACCGACTTTCAGACCCGAGGCCGTGTTTACTCGCGTGCGCCATGCATCAATCAACTCCGGTAGCGCGGACATATACGACGGCGGCGCGGGAATACTTTCAAGCGTGGTGGAAAACACATGCGGCAGACTGAGAAGTTCGATGTGTCTGTCAAACTCAGGCACCGCTTGGTCACGCGAAACTATTTCATCTACGCCCGCGGCGCCGGACAGTAGACGTTCGGTTTTCGGCTGACATTCAACGATGACTCGCGCGCCGCGCTGTTTCACAAGTTGCGCATAACGGATAAATTGAAACGTATCGCCAAATCCTTGCTCGGTTTGAATAAGAATGGTTTTGCTGGAGGGATCGCTGCCGTCCCAGCGGGTGCCGCCGACTTCGCGAACCAGTTTTCGCGCGCGGCGCAAGCGCCATTCGTACTCTTGCCACCCCACCGCATAATCGCCCTTCAGCAAGTGCATAAGGGCCGCATTCCAATGGTAGTCGGGCTGATCTGGGTTTATCGCCAGGGCCTTAGTATAGGCAGCAAGCGCGTCATCTGAACGACCGAGCTCCTCTAAGGCTACACCTAGATTGTAGTGTGTCGGCGCATGGTTCGGATTTATGACGAGCGCTGCACGAAATCGCGCCTCGGCATCGTCCAGGCGGCCAAGATCAATCAAGGCCCGCCCAAGATTGCTATGGGCTTCAACATAATTGGGATCTATGGCGAGAGCCTGCTCGTAATGTTTGAGAGCATCGTCCAACTGTCCCTCCGCCAGCGCAATGTTGCCTAATCCACAATGAGGCTTGGCGTAATCAGATTTCAGAGAAAGTGCCTGCTGAAAGTTTTTCTTTGCGCCTTCAAGATCGCCGTCGTCTTCAAGCACAGAACCCAAATTGTTGAAGGCCTCGGCATAACTCGGCTTTAATCGAGCGGCCAAACCAAAATGATGAGCCGCGTCCTTGCGCTTACCCAGCCCTTTGTAGGCGGCCCCTATGTTGTTGTGAAACTCGGCAACCGGTGTCGCCTTTTTTTGGTCGATGGCGCGCTTGATCAGCTTAATGGCCGTGGTGAAATCGCCGCGCTGCGTTGCCAGGACGCCAAGAAGGTGCAGACTGTCCACCTGATTTGGCACCCGGACGAGAACCTGTTCGTAAAGTTTCCTCGCTTTGTCCAGTTGTCCCGCACGGTGAAGCGCGACGGCGTCTTGGAAGACTAGGCGAGGATCTTTCACTTCTTCGAGCGCCCCACAAACGCCAGGAGGCGATTCATTGTACTTGGGGTCGACGCAAGGCCCGCAATGGAGTTGGCCTCGGCATCTAATTGCTTTTCCAGGGTCGCGTTAGGGCTGTCCCGCAGCAATTTCTTCAGTCCGGAAAGCGCACCTGGAGGCGAGTCCACAACCATTTGCGCCAGTTTCTCGACTTCCGCATCAAAATCCGCATCATCAACTACGCGTGTAACAATCCCGAGATCGCACGCTTGGTCTGCCGTTAAGGTTGGGTTGGTCGCAAAGATATCGAAGGCGCGCTGCCGCCCGACAATTCGGGAAAGAAAATAAGTTCCGCCACCGTCCGGCGTTAAGCCCGACTTGGTATAGGCTGCAACGAGCTTTGCCGAACGTTTAGCGATGGCCAGATCGGCATTGCACACCAAGCTAAATCCGCCGCCGCCGGCAACACCATTCACCGCGATAATGAACGGTATATTTGACTCATGTATTTTAAGAAGGCCGCCGTGCAATCCGGATGTCATGGCGATAATATGATCGCCGATACGATCCTTATTCTCAACAAACCCGTTGATGTCACCTCCGACCGAAAATATTGAACCGCGCGCTTGAAACAGAATGGCTTTAACGGACTGATCCTTGCAAATCTCGGTGGCAGCGGCGCCAAATTCCTCACAGGCCTGAAGATCGAGCGCATTTTTATTCGCCTCGTTAGAAAGGACGATACGCGCCAGTCCATCCACAATTGTGTATTCAATCTTACGTGACGACATAATTTTCTCCTGAGCGCGCTCTTGCGGGTATTGGTTAATTTTCGTTGGGTCGGTGAATTTCCGACAAATGGTCGGGCCGCACTACAGCCACATTGTTCACGGTCTGCGCAAGAACGAGATCGAGTAGTTCGTCCCAGTCTTCGTCGTGCTTACCAGCACGAATGCCTTCACACAGGCGCTTTTGCAATTCTTCAACCGACCCGCCGGTTTTCAAAAAATCGGCAAGACCATTTTTTTCATTTTGATTAAAGTCCGGCCCAAGCCGCAATTCACGTTCGCAGATGCCGAGTAAATAAGCGGCCACCAGCGCGTCATATTTGTCGCCGCCCTTAAGTTTCGCGCCCATTTCCCGAACATACTGCTGAACAGTCTTGAGCAGTTCGTGGACGTCCGGAAGATACTGACTCATCCCACAGCTCCAGATTAGGTGTACTGACCCTTGAGGGTCATCAGCAGATCGTATTCAACAAGGCTGGTATTGCGGCCGCAGGCAGCAAAAGCGAGGGAGCGACGAAAGCCCGTAACATGACCATACGCCTGCATGATGTTGTAGATCGCCCAGCGCACAAGGCCGAAAATTTCCCAATACCGAACGACTTCGGGGTCTACTTTCTCGCCGCCCGCAGCCTGATAGGCTTCGTATAGGTCTTTACGTGCGCCGAAACCGCCGACAGGTAGCTCCGGATGATCAAACCGCCAGGAGCGCATACAGAGCCACCCCAAATCTTCCATAGGCGCGCCAAGGTGCGAGCATTCCCAATCGAGAACAGCGTGAATATCGGTGGGACCGACCATGAGATTGCCGCAGCGGAAATCACCGTGCAGAAAGCGTTTGGTTGCTGCGGGAGCCCGATTGCGTTCCAGCCAACGGAATCCCAGTTCGATGGCCGGGTGCAACTCCGCGTAAAAATCGTAACGCTCGCGGAAGGCCGTGACCGTATCGACGCTGTCGGGCCACTGTTCGAGAAATGAGAACTCGCTTGGATCTATGGTGTGGAGTTGCGCGAGCAGCTGTCCACAGCGTGCCGCCAGTGTTCTACGAAGATCGGCGAACTCCGATGCATTTATGATTTTTTTCGGCATGGTTTCGCCGCTGGCAAAGGCCGAGACAAACCCGTGCCCCATACCGTCGGCTTCATCATATTCGAACACCGGCTCCGGTACCGGAAAGTTGTGCTTAAAGACAACATCCATAATGTGGAATTGGTTTGCGGTAGAGAGGAACATTTGCTCCTCGCCGGTGTAGGTCTCTTGCCGCGAGACAAGCCTGCGACTTTTGCCGCTTTCGATCAGATCGAATATGACCGTACGGCTGGATCCCCCCAAGGTGGCGACTGTGATGTTGTCGATCTTGGCTGACGATCCGTAGCGGCGGGTGACGGCCCTGCGGATATCGTCGAAGCCATCCTCTTCAGCGGATTTCGTCTCAACCTGCGCCATGATCGCGCTATCTCACCTTCTTTAAAGCGGATATCCGGCAAGGTTTTCACCGTCAAAGCGCTCTATGTACTCGGTCATGCCATAGCCAACGCCACCATCCCATGTGAATTTGGTGATCGCTTCGCAGACCCGCGACATCACCCAGTCGTCACCGACTTTGCGACGATTACGCAACGGCGCAACGGTGAGTACCTCGCCCTTGATGACGGCGCTGCGTCCTGTTTCTGTTCGGACGACAAGGGTATAGCTCTTCGGATCTTTATCATCATTCCATTGGGTGACGGCCTCGATATCAACTACTTCTTCGTAATTGCCGTCCACCAGCACTACGCCACGGCGACGCATGGGCTTAGCCGGATCCTTGTTGATGCGTAGAAGCTGGAACGCATTACCGTTGTCGAAGTTTGCCAGGTACAGACGGTGGAAATTGATATTCTGCCAGTAACGCGGACCCCAGGAATGGTCGCGCCAACCATAACCGTCGATATCATATTTTTCGTCGCCGAACTGGATCGTGCCTTTGACGTTCATGTGCTGATTGAAGTGGTTCAACGAAAAATCGCGCCCATAGTACGGCTCAACATCGTCCCGGGTAGGGCTACCGCCGTGAATCGGCGAAACCGCTGTTTGCGTCATGCTGACGAAGCCCTTGGCGCGTGGCGCGGTCTCGAACAGCTTTTTTGCGTCCCTCAAAAGGCTCGGGTCTTCGAGAACCATTAGGTCACCCTCATAGCTCATCTTTACCGACTTGAACGGCTCGATGACTTCGTAGTTCAGACCGCCAGCACCAAACTTCTCGTTGGACTCAATGGGTGGCCGCTGAAACATGCAAACGACGCGGTTGCCCGGTGCGTACATGCAGACCTGCATTTCGGCATAGCCTTCATTGGCCCGGTTGCCCAGGCGCATCCAACCACCGACCTCCTGCTTAGGGTCGAAGCCGTTGACATAAACGCTCTCGTTGAAGTTGATGATCGACGGATCCGGCGTGTGCGGGTGTTCGTCTTTGTGCTCAAGCGTGAAGTCGTTGGACATGCAAGAGTCCCCTTCTATCTTTATTTAAGTGTGCCGCGCGCTCCGGGCCGCATGGCCTAGGCGCCGACGAATTTTAGAAGCGCAGAACGCCGTTACCAATATCACCAAACGGTGCGTTCAGCGAAGAAGCTATAGCGATCCCCAGCGCATTACGCGTGTCAACAGGATCGAGAATGCCATCGTCCCACAACTCTGAAGTAGAATAATACGCAGAGATTTGCGATCCATACGCTTCCATTGTCTCCCGCCGGACTTCGTCGAGAATTTTCTGATCGACCTCTTTACCCTGGCGTTCGAGTTGCGCGCGTTTCACGTCTACCAAAGTGCCCGCAGCTTGCTCGCCGCCCATGACTCCGATTTGGTGATTGGGCCACGTAAACAGGAACCGCCCATCAAATGCACGGCCGCACATGCCGTAGTTACCCGCACCAAAGGAAGCATGGCACATGACGGTAAACTTCGGCACGTGGCTTGTGGCCTGGGTCATGATCATCTTCGCGCCGTCTTTTGTAATGCCGGCGATTTCGTAGTCGCGACCGATCATGTACCCGGTGATATTTTGCAAGAACACTATGGGCGTGTTGTTCTGATTGCACAGTTCCATAAAGTG
Organism: uncultured Rhodospirillaceae bacterium; assembly: GCA_963976395.1. Lineage (GTDB taxonomy): Bacteria > Pseudomonadota > Alphaproteobacteria > Rhodospirillales > Rhodospirillaceae > UBA11612. Next base: position 20,499 of record CAXBLG010000012.1, on the reverse strand, counting down.
CCCGCCCTTTTTGGAACTGTCGTTAAACAGAATACCGTTATTGGCGAGGATGCCGACCTTGTGACCCCAGATATAGGCATAACCGCAAATCAAGGTGGGACCGTAGGCAGGTTTATATTCGTGGAAGCGGCTGCCATCGACGATACGCGCAATCACTTCGCGCATATCGAAGCCCTTCTTAATGTCATCCGGTATGATGCCGTACAATTCATCTGGGTCGTAAAGCGGGTCTTCCGGCTGCGCCATTTCGATCCGTGTTTTAGTCGGACGGTCCCACTGGGCAACAATGTCGCGGCCAATCGCGATGGCCTCGTCTTCGTTCGATGCCGGGTAATCAACCGTGCCGCTTTGCTGTGTGTGTAGGTCACAACCGCCGATTTCATCGGCCGTCATCACCTGACCCGTCGCCGCTTTAACGAGCGGCGGGCCGCCGAGAAACACACCGCCTGTACCGCGCACAATCACGCTGTAGTCGCTGAGACCGGGAATATATGCGCCGCCCGCCGTGCAGTGACCGAGCACGATGGAGAGTTGCTTCACACCCATTTTGCTGAGGATCGACTGATTACGGAAAATACGGCCGGCCATATGCTTGTCGGGAAACAACAACGACTGGTGCATAAGCTGTCCGCCCGCAGAATCGCACAAGTGAACAACCGGCAGGCGGTTTTCAATAGCGATATCGAGGCAACGAACAATCTTTTTCACCGTATGCGGATACCAAGCGCCGCCTTTTACCGAAGGATCGTCGGCGTGAATAATCACTTCGCGGCCCGAGACAATGCCGATGCCGATGATGTTGCTGGCGCCGGGTGCTTCGCCGTCATAAGCCATATTGGCTGCGAGCGAGCATAGCTCTAGGAACGGCGTACCCGGATCAAGCAGTTTGGTTAATCGGTCGCGCGCGGTTTGCTTCTTGTGTTTCGCCAGACGGTCAAGATCACGCTGCGGGCGATCATATCGGGCGGAATACTGTTTTTTCTGAAATTCCATCGCGAGCCCTTTGTTGTGGGCATAACGCTGACGGAACTCTTGGGAGGCCGTGTTGATTTGTGACTTGAACGGAGGCATGGATGGTCCTTGCTTCTAAGTGTCTTTACTTGTCGCCGTCTTCGAGCGGCACAAAGGAAACGAGCGTCGCGCCGCGATCAAAGGGCGCATTGGCTTCGAAATGAACTTTCTCAATCACCCCGTCTCTCGGCGCGACAAGACCAATTTGCAGCTTCATACTTTCGACCGTCAGAAGTTGCTGGCCTGATTTCACTTCATCACCATCAGCACAGTTCAAGCTGACAACTGTGCCCGGCATATCAGCCCGTATTTCATCAGCAGAGCCGGTATCGCCCGCCCCTGCTCCTGGTCCGCGCGGCACACTGATGATATGCGTGCGCCCGTTGATGCGCATGTACACTTCTTCAGCCGTCGCGTAACGCCAACCGCGATAAACCTTACCGTCGATCATGATTTCAAAATCACCGGACGCTGGGCAGTTGGCTTCAGTGATTGTGTGCTCACGGTCGCCGATTCGGATGCGGAGCAGCGGTTTACGTTTGACGATGTCAGCTTCGATGGTGCGGTCGTCTATGTTGATTTGATAAGGCATGATGCGCTCAATTTTGCCAGGAGCCGATGGAAGCGTATGGCTCGGGAACTTCAAATGCAGAAACGCGGAAATCGGCATCGCCAAGCAGAGCCGTTGATATGACCGCTGTTTCCTCTTCACCGGTCAGCGCTGGAGGCATAAGCCCTTCGGCGTGATCCGTTAAAAAGCCGGTATGCAGCTTACCGCTTTTGAAAACATCGTTGCCCATGACGCGGCCAAGGAAGTCGATGTTGGTTGGCACGCCGAGCAGAACGAAATCGCCGAGCGCCTCTTCCATTTTGCTGACGGCATCCGCTCGGGTTGTACCGTAGCAAATCAGTTTTGCGAGCATAGAGTCGAAAGCCGGCGTAACCGCCTGACCTTCCTTGATTCCACCGTCAAAGCGAATACCCTCACCTGTTGGCAAGTGCATCACACCGACACGGCCTGTCGCTGGTTGATAGTCTTTTTCAGGACGTTCGGCGCAAATACGCACTTCGATAGCATGTCCGGTTTGCTTCAGATCGGATTGTTTGAACGACAATCCCATGCCGGAAGCTATTTTGATTTGTTCTGCGACTAGATCGACCCCAACCACCATCTCGGTAACCGGATGTTCCACCTGCAATCGCGTATTCATTTCCAGGAAGTAGAACTTGCCGTCGGCGCCTAAAATGAACTCAACGGTTCCTGCGTTTTTGTAATTCGCCGCTTTGGTGAGGCGAACCGCAGATTCGCAAATTTCGTCGCGCAGTTTTGCCTGCATGTTTGGTGCAGGTGATTCTTCCACCACCTTCTGATAGCGGCGCTGAATGGAACATTCGCGTTCAAACAGATGAACCACATCGCCCTTACCGTCGCCAAGCACCTGCACTTCGATATGGCGCGGCTCGACAACAAGCTTCTCGGCATACACTCGGCCATCGGAGAAGTAGCGCTCGGCTTCGCTGGCCGCAACGCGGATGCTTTCTTCGAGTTCGTCTTTCTTGTTGACGATTTTCATACCCTTGCCACCGCCGCCGGCCGAGGCTTTGATCAGCAAAGGAAAGCCGATCTTCTCGGCTTCTTTGATGAAGTCCTCAAGGCTGCCGGTTTGACGAGCGCTGGGCGCAATAGGAATACCGTGTTTGGCGGCAAACTCGCGTGATTCGATCTTGTCGCCCATGAGCTTGATGGCATCGGTATTGGGACCAATGAAGGCAATACCGGCTTTGGCAATGGTTTCAGCAAAACCCGCGTTTTCCGAAAGGAAGCCGTAGCCGGGATGAACGCCATCCGCTCCAGTTTTCTTACACGCGGCGATGATCTGTTCTTGATCCAGATATGCCGCCGTCGGCACTTCGCCCGTAAGCTGAACACTCTCGTCCGCCATTTGAACATGGGGCGCCGCGCGGTCCTCGTGATGAAACACGGCAACACTACCGATGCCCATGTCCTTCAGAGTCTTGATAACGCGGCACGCGATTTCGCCGCGATTTGCGATAAGTACTTTTTTCAACATGTGGTTGACCCAGTTTTGATTAAGGTGTCCCTGGACTCTTTGCTAATTGCTCGAGCCGTTTAGTAACTTGTTCTAAGCGATGAATCACCTGGCCACTAGTGTCCGCGACATCGGATGCCGCTTCTGGATTGGCCAAGCCTCGGTAAATGATATCAACAATACTGTCGGCGGCTTCGTCGGGTGAAAAATCGCCAGTTCCGCGTAGATATGCCCAGGTGTGATGTTCGACGCCGCCGTAGATCATATCGCGCACGATTTGCAACGGGACATCCGATCTGAACTCGCCCGATGCCATCCCATCCTCGATGATCGAGAGTGTGCGCTGAGTATACAACCGGTTCAACTCATAGACTGGCGTTTTACGGTATTCCTGCCAAACTCGGAGTTCCCCCATGACCAATCGACACATGGCCGGCTCTTCGTGGATGACCACGAGATGACGCCAAACCATAAATCGCAATCGATTCCACGTACCGCGCAGCCCTTGAAGCTGCTGGTCGTAGTCCGACAGCATTTGCTCGTACCAGTCGCCTGCGACTTCGATCAGTAAATCGCGTTTGCTGGGAAAATAACGATAAATTGTACCTTCGACGACGCCCAAACGTTGGGCAATCTCGGAAATTACGGCTTCGCTATACCCCTTCTCGCAAAAGACCGTACGCGCCATTTCCATAATATCCGCGATCCGCTGTTCAGGCGGAAGACGGTGGACTCGTCGTCGTAGAGGTTGGGTAGCGTCTTTCATGTGTCGGCTTTTGCCTTTCGGGCTAAAGACGCGAGATTATTTGTTTGTCCAACTGGGCTTGCGCTTTTCCTGAAAGGCTTTGAACCCTTCCTTGCAGTCTTCGGTTTGCGCCATGGTGGGCAGCAACAACTGCCCGAAGTCGAATGCCTGCTGTAGAGTCATGTCACGCACGGCGCGGAAGCCGATCTTGCCTAGGCGAATGGCAGTCGGAGATTTGTTTGTGATGCGGCCCAGCAACCACTCTGTCTTTTCGTCCAACTCCTCCGGCGAAACGACGTAGTTGATGAGGTCCATCTGCAAAGCTTCCTCGGCGGTAAACAACTCACCGGTGATGCAGAGTTCGAACAGTTTACGTAGCGGCAACACCCGGTGCAGCAACGGCATAATCATTGCCGGGAACAAACCGATCCCCGACTCAGGAGCTCCGAATTTCGCCGACGACGAGGCTACCGCCATATCGCAAGCGCACAAAAGACCAAGGCCGCCTGCGAGCGCCGGCCCGTTGACGCGGGCGACAATGGGCAACGTACTGTCATTCATACGATTGAACATGCGCACGACAAAATTGCGCGGATCCGCAGGATTTACCGTAAAGGGGGCCCCCGTCGCGCTAGGCTTAAGATCGCCGCCCGCACAGAACGCTTTATCGCCCGAGCCTGTCAGCAAAATCGCCCTACAATCGGGATCGGCTTCGGCCGCTTCAATTGCAGCAATAATGCCATTGGCAACATCTTCGTTGAGGGCATTTCGGCGCTCTGGACGGTTGATAAACACCCACTTCACCGCACCGCGCGTTTCCTCAAGGACAACTTCTTCGGACATCTCTATTCTCCTTTGGCGGCTGGTTGTCCCAGCCCTGATCGCTTCTTAATGAATGCAACTCATTTTGTTTAAGGAGTCAAGGTCTTCACCGCGAAATATCATTTCAATCCCTTGTTTACTGGTACTTTTAGCTAATAGCTGGATCTCATTTTAGTGTGGGGTTTCTGAGATTTTATCAAATTCCATGGACATATTGAGTTTCACTTATTAGCCTGCTGATAAGGCCTATAATAAAATGAGCCGCATTTTCAGAAGAGGCGCCCCATGAGCCAAGCCACCGCTACCGAGTCCACTCTGCGCAACTCTGTCGCCGAATTCGATCTTGGCGACGATCACCAGCAGTTCCTTGATTTGGCTGACAAATACTCACGGCAGGAGTTGTATCCCCTCGCCGAAAAAATGGACCTAGAGGAGTCCTGGCCGGACGGCCTGTTCGAGAAATTGGGCGGCGACGGCTATCTTGGCATCACTATCCCCGAAGAGTTTGGCGGTGCGGGGTCCGATTTGTTCACCAGCGGCTTGGTGCTGCAAGCGATGTCGCGCTGGAACCATGCGGCCGCCTTGAGTTGGGTGGCCCACGACAACCTGTGCGCCAACAATATCTATCGCAATGGCAACGACGCACAACGCCGCAAATACCTGCCGGGACTGTGTTCGGGCAAGCTGGTCGGCGCCTTGGGTCTGACCGAACCCGGCGCAGGCTCGGACGCCCTTGGCTCGATGCGCACAACGGCTAAGAAGGATGGAGATCACTACGTTCTGAACGGCAGCAAGATCTACATAACCAACGGCCCCATCGCCGACGTTCTACTGGTCTATGCCAAGACAGACCCGGAAAAAGGCCCAAAAGGCATTTCCGCGTTTATCGTCGAGAAGGACATGCCGGGATTTTCCGTGGCCCAAAAGCTGATAAAGATGGGCTTTCGCGGCAGTCAGACGGGTGAACTCGTGTTCGAGAACTGCCGTGTGCCGGCCGAAAATATGGTGGGCGAAGAAAACAAGGGCGTGTCCATTGTCATGAGTGGGCTCGACCTAGAGCGGGCTATGATTTCGCCGATCTGCCTTGGAATCTGCGAACGGGCGCTGGAAATCAGCATTGAATACGCCAAAACCCGCACTCAATTCGGCAAAACGATTTCCAATTTCCAGATGATCCAATCGAAGCTCGCGGACATGTACGTCTGGGTCGAGACCATGCGGACCTTTAATTACCGCGTCCTTGCGGCCGCGAATGATCTGGAAGTCGGCGGCGGCGGCCGGGGTAACATTCATGCCTTAACCGCAGCCTCGGTCATGTACACAGCCGAAACCATGGCTAAAGTGTTACACGAAACCGTACAAATTCACGGCGGCTACGGGTATATCTGGGAGTCAGAGGCTAACCGATTGTTCCGCGCCACCAAGCTTCTGGAAATTGGTGCAGGAACCACGGAAGTACGTAAAATGATCATCAGCGGGGAGCTGCTGAAATAATAGTCGACCGCTGTCCGGCGATCACAGACCGGCGGCGGCACAGGGAGGGATAAGATGTTCTTGGGTGTTTCATCCATGCTTCGCCGGACCGTGCAAACGCGGCCGAACGACATTGCGACAGTGTATAACGACCGTCAGCAAACTTGGGCTGAGCTCTATGACAAGACGGCGCGGCTCGCAGGCGGCCTCGCAAAGCTCGGACTTGGTATGGACGAGCGCATTGCGTTGATTGTTAACAACTCCGATCGCTATTTAGAAATCTCATTAGCCTCCGCATGGGCCGGAAGTGTAGTTACGCCGCTCAACGGCCGATGGAGCGTCCCTGAACTGCTCGACGCCATGGAGGACAGCACACCTCTCGTCCTCATGATAGATGACGCCAATCTGGAGTCCGGCACCCAGGTTGCCGAGGCCTACCGAAAAGCCGGTCACAAGCTCACCTTGATCTTTTCAGGTGATGGAAAGTGTCCTGACGGATTTGAAGATTATGCTGCCCTTTGTAAGTCCGCGCCGATTGAGGACGCAGGACGCATGGGCGACGATCTGTTCACGATTTTCTATACCGGCGGAACCACCGGTCGGTCCAAGGGCGTAATGCTGAGCCATACCAACATCATGGCATCGGCAATCGGAAGTATGGCCGAAGGGCATTTTGGGGAACGCGGCATTTACATCAACATGCTGCCGACTTTTCATCTGTCGAGCATGTGGCCATACATCTCTTGCGTTTGCAGCGGTGCAAAAACAATCAGCTTACCGGGCTTTGTCCCCGAAGACGTGCTGGCGGCAATTCAGAATTACAAGGTCACGGAAACGCTTCTCGTGCCCACCATGGTACAGATGCTCATCGAGCATCCCGATTTCTCGAAGTACGACACGAGCACCATGACACATATCATTTATGGTGCCGCACCCATCACCGAGGCATTGGTAGACCGCGCGGTAAAAGCCTTCCCCAGCGCCGATTTTGTACAAGCATACGGCATGACCGAGCTATCCCCACTGGCCACAACCTTGCAGTTCGAGCATCTGCACGGAGAAGGTCGCCGGCTAGGACGCAATCGCTCTGTCGGTCGCGCAACTTTCGGCGTGGAAGTGGAAATTGTCGATTCAGATGACAATCCCGTGCCGCGCGGGACCGTCGGTGAAATCAAAGCGCGCGGAGCAAACCGCATGCTGGGCTACTGGAACCGACCAGAGGAAACAAAAGCTGCAATCATTGACGGCTGGATGCATACCGGCGACGGCGGCTACATGGATGAAGGCGGCTTTGTGTTTATGGTCGACCGCATCAAGGACATGATCATTTCCGGCGGCGAGAACATCTATTCGGTAGAAGTGGAAAACTGCGTTTCGCAGCACCCAGCTGTAGCTCAATGCGCCGTGATCGGTGTTCCTGACGAAAAGTGGGGCGAGCGTGTGCAGGCCTGCGTTATTCTTCACCCGGGTGCGAACAACGGATCCGAGCAGGAAATCATTGATCACTGCCGCAGTTTGATCGCGCACTACAAATGCCCGCGTTCGGTTGTTTACCGTGATTCATTCCCATTGTCGGGCGCCGGCAAAGTCCTGAAACGTGAACTGCGCAGGGAGTATGCGCCGGACTAATTGGTCGCCGCGAAACCGGCCACGGGGAGCACTATGTCCAAATACACAACAAGCTATGTTCATGGGACGTCCGCGACGCCGCTGCTTGGCGATACCGTAGGCGTACATTTCGATAAAGTGGCCGCCCGTTGGGCCGAGCGCGACGCCGTCATCGTTTGCCATCAGAACATTCGCTGGAGCTATGCGGATCTGAAAAAGCAGGTCGATGCCATGGCCGCAGGGTTTCTAGCGCTTGGCTTAGAACCCGGAGATCGGATCGGCATATGGTCGCCCAACAATGCCGAGTGGGTGGTGACGCAATATGCCACCGCGAAGGCCGGATTGGTGCAGGTCAACATCAATCCCGCGTATCGGTTGTCCGAAGTCGAGTACGTTTTGAACAAGGTGGAGTGCAAAGCGCTTGTCGCCGCTGAGAGCTTTAAAACCAGCGACTATATGGGGATGATCCGTGCGCTTGCGCCGGAAGTAGAAATCAGCGATCCGGGTGAACTCACTTCGCGGCGCCTGCCCCATCTCAAAACATTGATACGCATTGGCCAAAACAACATTCGCGGCTGGTATAACTTTGAAGACGTCCCAGGGATGGCTAGTGACAGTCACCATAAACAGATCGAAGACTTCGCGAAGTCCCTACAATTCGATGATCCGATCAACATCCAATTCACCAGCGGCACGACAGGCTCACCCAAAGGGGCCACCCTCACCCACCATTCCATCCTCAATAACGGTTTTCAGACCGGCGAGATGCTGAATTTTTCCGAAAATGATCGACTGTGCATTCCGGTGCCGCTGTATCATTGTTTCGGCATGGTTGCTGCGAGCCTATGCTGCATGACCCATGGCGCGGCTATGATTTTCCCTACAGAGTCGTTTGAGCCGAAACCAACGCTAGAGGCCATTCAGACCGAAAAGTGCACGGCTGTTTACGGCGTACCCACCATGTTCGTCGCCATGTTGAGCGAACCCGATTTCAAGACCTACGAGCTTAAATCTTTACGCACGGGCATCATGGCCGGCTCGCCTTGCCCGATTGAGATTATGAAACGCGCGATTTCGGAAATGAATATGTCGGAGGTCACCATCGCTTACGGCATGACCGAGACCAGCCCTGTCATTACCCAAACGGGCGTGAACGAGACAATGGAACGCCGCGTCGGCACCGTAGGAGTCGCCTATCCACATACCGAAGTTAAAATTGTTGATGCGGAAAACCGCATAGTGCCGGTCGGTGAACGCGGTGAGTTGTGCGCCCGCGGATACCTAGTGATGCGCGGCTACTGGAACGACACGAAGCGGACAGCCGAGGCCATTGACGTCGGCGGCTGGATGCACACCGGTGACCTCGCCATCATGGATGAGCATGGCTATTTCAACATCGTCGGGCGGATAAAAGATATGGTAATTCGAGGCGGTGAGAACGTTTATCCCCGCGAGATTGAAGAATTCTTATATAGACATCCGAAGATCGAGGCCGTGCAAATTTTTGGGGTGCCCGACCCGAAATTCGGAGAGGAACTTTGCGCTTGGATCAAGCTTCGATATGGAGTGAGCGCCAACGAAGACGAAATCAAAGCTTTTTGCAAAGATCAAATCGCGCACTACAAAATTCCTCGCTATGTGCGGTTTGTCGATGAATTTCCAATGACGGTCACCGGCAAGGCACAGAAATTCGTGATGCGCGAGCGGATGATCGAAGAGCTGAAATTGGAAGTGCAGAAGACGGCGTAATTAAGCGCTTATTCTATCGGCTGTATATACTCATCTGAGTGAACACCCTGCATCGACCGCTTTTCAAGAGAACGCTGAAAAGTGCGCAGAACCTTGGTGCCCGGCTTGCCGCGCCGATCAAGATCCTCTGCCCATTGCTGATTGACGCCCGCAAGGACAGTCCTGAAGGACGCGCGATCTTTCGCCGACAACTCAACAAATGTGACGCCCGCCTCCTCTATAACTTTCTGACTGATGATTGAATCCTTGTCAGTCTCTTTGCAAGCGCTTTCGACGACTTCTTCGCCGGCTTGCGTGAAGGCTTGTTGCACTTCGGGGATCGTTTCTTTCCACGTATCTAGATTAATAACATACATGATCACGGCGCTTCCGAAATTTTCACCTTCGGTTCCATATTTCAAGTGATGATGGAGATCGTAGTCGGCAATACTGGAATGGGACAGGAACAGCCCGTCAATTGTGCCGCGTGATAGGGATTCCATAATCTCAGGAGCGCCCATCTGCACCGGAACTCCACCCAACCGACGAGTCATAAGGACCTTTGGCCCTCCGGGCGCGCGCAATTTCAGCCCTTGAGCCGCATTTACGCCATCGATCGGTGCGCGCGCGAGATAGAACTGATAGGGCGCTAAGACCAGCGAAAAAAGCGCCCGTACACCTAAAGGCTCAAGTTCATTCTGATCAATTATGCCCCCTGGTTTGACGAGGCTCCAATACGCCAGCGTGCCTTCGCAGGAGTTCGAAAAAGCTTCAGGCAATTCAGCAACCCCTGAAAGCGGCAATTTATCGGTGATATAAGATGGTGCCGCCAAGCCTACATCGACTACTCCACTTTGGGTCAGCGAGAGCAGGTCTTTGGCTTTTCCGAGTTGTTCGCCTGGAAAGTAATCGAAGGTCACTTCCCCATTAGTCAACTCTGCCACACGGCCCATCCAAACTTCGGCCATAAACTTCGATATGAAATGTCCGGACGGAAGATAATCAGCGATCCGCAAAACAGTTTGCTCGGCATGCGTCACTCCAGGCATGAGCAGGCAGGTGAGCGCTACACCAGTCACACATACCTGTTTCAAACCCGCGCGCAACGTCATTAAGCCAATCCAGTACACGTTCTTCGCCGTTTAATCCTCGACCGATTTCCCAGTGTTGGGATTGAGCAATGGACCAATCTTGGGGCGAAGCCATTCCATCGGCACAGATTGGTTCGCCGGCATGGACTTCTTGAATGCAGGACGTGCCATAATCCTATCAAAGTAAGCTTTGACCGAGGGGTGCTCGTCGTGAGTGACGAAGGCCGAGGAAAAGTAAATGCTAAATCCAACGCTGGTGTCTGCCGCAGAAAATCCACTGGGCAGCAAGAACTCTTGCCCTTTTAAAATTCTTTCCATGGCATCGAGACATTTGCCAAGGCGACGTGTTTCAAAATAGATGACGATTTCAGATTTTTGTTCGGGCGGTACAAACACATATTGCTGAACCATATTCTGACACGGAATAATAACGGTTTCGGCAAAGTGAATCCATTGAAGCCAATCGTAACGTTCAGCGTGTCCTAATGGACGGCCGAATTTGCCCTCTTTGTCATATTGTTCGCATAAATACTCAGCGATGGCACCTGACTCCATCAAGGTTTTATCGCCGTCCACCAAGGCCGGAACACGGCCCAAGGGATGAACGCTGAGATACTCTTTCGAACGAAGAACTTTGTGATCGAACGGCATGTCTTCAAGATCGAACGGAACACCTAACTCGTGCAGAAGCCATAGGGTGCGCATCGAACGTGTTTCAGCGCAGTGATAAAGTTTCATGGTCATGTTTTAATTTACCTGTAACAGAGTGTAAGCAAGCCGATCTGCGGACTGCATTCGATATCCCCCAGATGGCCGGAGAATTCAAGGTATTCGTCCAACACCCTTCAGCCTAACGCGGAACTGATGCCAACATAGCATTTTTAAGAGCTTCCTCCGCATCGGCGGGCACTAAAATTCCGCTCTCCACTGCGACCTGGACGGCGGCCTGGTACTTTGAGACGTAATCATCGTGAGTAGGATACATCGAGATCAACACTTCGGCTAAGAATGGGTGCGTGTATCCGGAGTCCGCTGGGCACCTCCGATCCCCTCCCGCTTCATATCGGGCAATGGGCACCACGACTTCGGGCAACCGCACACCTCCGGTCGTATTTCCGAATTCATCTTGAACCAGTGCCAGCGGCGTACCGGCCACATCAAGAGGTGGCAACTCTGGCGGCGATGATTGGCCGCGCACCCAGCGCACCAACTGCGATACGGCCGCATTCATGACGTACTGATTCGGAACGGTATTAAACTGTCCCTCGCATTGCGGAAGCGGCATATCAAAGTCACGGTTCATGATTGCGTACATTTGCGGCGCCCAGAATGCATTGGTATGTGCGCTGCCCGCAATTTCCCACAAACGGTAAACATCACTGTTCGGCTGGCGGGCGGGATAGTGCGCGACGGCTTCGGCGGCAGAATTCACAACGATGACCGGCACATCAAGATCTGTCCTCAGCTTCACAACATTTGGCATTTCAATACCGGCGGACAATGGTGTGCTGCTGCTAATATGCCGCCATCCGATGAAGAAGCCATCAAACACCTGCGCAAGCGGCTGCACCGCGTTGTAGTAGGTGACTAGATGTTCTGCGGCAAACGTATCGCCTATGGGCAACACCTCGCGCACCTCCAACCCGGCCAGCGGATCAACGAAATCCGTCGATCGGCCGGAACCAACGGCCTCCCCTACTTGCGTGAAAATGTCGTAGGCGAGATCTTCGCTGGGAATACCAAGAGAGCCGTAACGTTCCGTATCCCAGCGCACGAGATCTTGAAAGCCTCCCTGCACAGGGTCAGTCGGTGAGCCATCCACGCCTTCGCGTTGAGCCGAGACACCGACCCATACATATCCGCCGCGCAAAAACTCATCGCGCTGCCAATTCCAATTCACGTCCTTATCGAAGCCCGCTGAGGATTGCATCCACTCCACTACGACCGTGCCGTTAAATTTTGTGGCATCCGTAGGGCGGCGCACAAGGAACCGGGACTTGTACGGTTGTGTTCCCGTAACACCAACATCCCAACGGCCATCCGGCCCGAGTATCGAATTAGATGCCGGACCGTAGGTATTGGCCGTGCCTTCGATAAAGTATTCCTCTTCCACATAGCCGTAGGACGACAAATCAAGCAGCGCCGATGTAAAAGGCCTGCCCTTGAGGCCACCGGAAATGGGACCGGATACCGTGGACGACGCAACACCTGCTTCACCAGGTGCAGGGTCTTCAGAACATCCCACGAGCAAAAAACCGGCGAACGCAAGCCACGCAACAGACAGTATGGAAGTGTTTCGCATCAGAGATGTCGACATGTATCCCCTCCCTTCCCCATCAGCATTCTTGTCTTGAGTGTAGCTGATATTGCCTTGCTTTGGGACTACTCCGTGATTGCCATAGGCCGAAAATGGGCGCAGGATTTACAGACGTTCGAGGGGGGAATCATGGATTTTACCGCAAAATATATAGCCCTGGCAGTGTGCGCATTGCTGCTGAGTTCAAGCGCAACCTTTGCCGACACGGCTCCCGGCTTTGGAAAAGTTGTCGACCGCCTTCGCGCCTCATTTGAAGACACGCAGCAGATGCCGCTTGACCGCGATCTTTACGCCGACAACTTACTGGTCACGCATAATTACGATCCGGGCGGGCACGTCGATACCACCAAGTTTCTCACAGGCGTCGGTAAAGAATTAAATGCGGCGAAAGAGGCCGGCCTCAACCAAAGCGCCGAGCTCACTCGTTTTCTTGTGGCCGATGACACCATCGTGGCAACTGTGCTGCAAACCGGCGCCCTTAAGAACGGCGCCAAATCGCGCTTTTACATTGCCTATTTTTTCAAGGTCGAAGACGGGCGTATATCGCACATAGAAACTTGGTACGACCGCAAAGCGTCCGAACAAGAACTTGATGCCCTGCGCAGAGAAATGAAAAGCGGCGAATAGCCCTAAACCAGGATTTCCGAAACCGGCAGTGATGTTTCCATTGATCCGGTTCCCCAGGTTTCGGTCGGCACCCCCATAACCTGCTGCATCGTGAGACCCACCCGCGTTATGGAATCGCCGCCGCCTTTGACGTGATAGCCAGTTTTAACCCGCCCTCCGGCTTTGCCTGCGGTCATCATTGGAATGCCGAGCACTGAGTGCGTTCGCGCAAGTGAACTATCGGAATGCGCAAACACCAACGTGTTGTCGAGCAAGCTTCCGTCCCCCTCACGAACATTTGCGAGGGTTTCAACGAATGTCGCCCAGGCTTCCATGCTGCGTTCAACAAACCAGGCCGATTCTGGTTGATAGCCCAATTTCTCGTCGTAGGCCTCGTTATGGGTCAAGCCGTGATGAAAGCCGATCATCCCTTCCTTATGCAGGTTAGAGAAGGCGTTCGAGAAAACCATGTTAAAGACCTTGGTTTGATTACAGGCCAGAGCCATCGCCAAAAGTTCAGACATGACCTTGTGATTATCTATGACCGCGCTCACCAAATAACCTTCGGGTATGCGATCTTCCGGAGCGTCGGATACGATTTTGCAGGCTTCAAGCGGAGGCGGCTGCGTCAGGCGCATTTCCAACTGTTGTTCGGTCTGACGTAATGAGGTGAAATATTCGTCCATGCGCTCACGATCACGGGCGCCGAGTTGACGAACCAACTTCTGGCGATCATCCTTCACCAGCGACAACACGCTAAGCCGCGTCATGATCTGCGGATCGGGCCTGAACTCCGCTGCATTGGGATCTTGGAATTCCGGGCCGAACAACCGCGTATAAAAAGCCGCTGGCGAAGCTTCGCTCGGGTTGACCAAACTGGAACTGCGACGGCTGTAGGTATCTTTCGGATTTCCGGTTGCCGTTACTTCAAGAGAGCGAAACCGGGTATCATTTCCAACGGCATCTGCGATGACCATATCCAATGTCGGAACATCGTGGGTGTTCACATCCCTCGGCGTCGTTCCGGTAATCAGCGCGAAGTTACCTGTTATGTGCGGCTCATTGGTGACGCCATCTAGGCGGACATCAAAACCGCTGAGGACGTTAATTTGGTCTTTGAACGGAGCAATATACTTCAGCTCTTCCACCAAGTCGTAATCGGCACCGACCTTCCCCGGCACCCAGCGTTGCGGATTTACGCCGCATCCCCAGAACCAAGTTCCGAAACGTACCGGCAGCGGTCCGCCGGCAGCGAGTGCCGTACCGTTGGTGTTCAAAAAGCAATCAAGTAGAGGCAGTGCAACTGTTACCGCAGTCCCGCTCAACATCCCGCGCAGTGCTGTTCTTCTATCAAAAGTCGCAGCCATGATCGTCCTCCCAAATCAGTCTGCGCCGGTCTCAGATAAAGCGGCGTGGTTTGTATCGCCACCGCCGGTCGAGACGGCAAAAAATGTGTCACTTGTCGCGATTTCGCGCAAGAGGTTGGGCAGCCGGTATCCGTTCTGCGCGAAATTATCTTCCAACCAATTGAGCCATTGTTTTTCGGCGTTGCTTACGCTGCGCCCCGCTGCATATCGATAAGCATTGTTAACAAGACAAGACACCGTAGCCGGGCTTTCACGCAAAGCTTCTCCTAACCCTGTAACGTCTTGATATGTATACCCATCCAATTCGCCGCTGGTGTCTATTTTAGAGCCATTTTCGGTCTCGCGGTATTGACCAAGACCGTCGAAATTTTCCAAAGCAAGACCAATAGGATCCATAATTTTGTGACACCCCGCACAAACCGGGTTTTCGCGGTGGGCGGTCAATCGATCACGAACTGTCACCGGACTGGCCTCAGATGAGGCCTCAAACTCAGAAAAATCCACATTACCCGGCGGAGACGGCACATGTTGGCACATCAGCAGTTCGCGCACGGCCATGCCGCGTAATGTTGGAGAACTACGGCCCGGCGGCCCGTGCAAAGCCAGAAAACTGATTTGAGTCATTAAACCGGCGCGGCCATCGTCTTCTGAGAACTCGTAAGGCTCCCAGCCTTCTTCAGCCGCGACCGGCACGCGGTACACAATGCCCAAATTACGGGTCATGAACGTATGGCGTGTCGTGAACAAATCACGGTAGTCACCGTTCCTCGAAATAAGGTGATCCGTAATCGTGCGCAGGGTTTGTTCTTCAGCGTCGTTCATAACGCTGCGAGAAAATCTTGGAAAAATCGTGCCATCTTTAGACACCGTTTCGATATCTTCAAACTCGAGCATATCGGAGAAAAAGGCGCGAACACCATCCGTCAAGCGCGGCGAGGTCAGCATACGGTCCACATGCGCGGCCAATCCGGATTTGCTGTCCAGTTCACCGCGCCCTGCCGCCGCCAATAAAGCGTCATCCGGCGTTGTATTCCAAAGAAGAAAACTCAGGCGCGATGCCTTGGAGTAACCATCAAGCCGTTCGCGTCCAGGATTTGCAGGATCAGGTTCCGCGAAATCTATGCGAAAAAGAAATTCCGGCGCGACCAGCATGCCGGCCAGTGCAAAAGAAAGACCTGCGTAATAGTCACCTAATCGGCGGGTCTCGGCAGCCGCCGTTTGCACATAGGCGGCAAGCCTCTCAGGGTCCAAGGGACGACGATGCAAAAGCCGACCGTAATGCTTAAGAACTTGAGTTGTGCAAGCTGCGTCGGCCGTGGTGCTATTCTCGGGCACGCACCCCAGTAGCCGCGCGCGGTTTTCTTTGTCTGTAACCTGAGCCGCGATATTGCGTGCAAGGGCGTCGTAGCGTTCAAATCCGGCTCGCGTGACAGCCACTTCGGATGTGCCAACGGCCAGCAATCCATTCCGCCGGATGTCAGGCTCGAACGGACCGGGTATTTTGATTTCGGCGCCAAAAATGTCGGCGATGGATTGGCGGTACTGCACTTCCGTCAGACGGCGGACGCTCGGCGGCCCCCCTTCACCTGTAAGCGACGGCGGCGGGGATGCCGTCTCCTGCACAGCGCAACTGCTTACGAGCATAGCGGCAAATATACTCAGGCTGCATTTCCACCAGGACCGCAACGCATACCGCAAAATGATCATGGAAGTCGCAACCGTCACTGACCAGCCCCTATATCATTCGGCGGACGCGGTTTCAGTCCCGCTCAGCCTGTCTTTCTGATGAATCAAAAACGCGGGAACCGCTTCAATACGATATGCGGTAGAAATTGCCGTGCACTTGCCGGTCTCAGGATCGGGATAGCCGTCTGCCAATCTGTGGATGGCCTCATACACTGCGGGGCACTTGTAGCCCCATGACTTGGGTAAAACCGGCGGCGCCTGGGCAAACTCCATGTTGTAAACGGACTCGAGGTCGTTATAGCCGGCGAGTTCGCCGGTTGCCGTCCCGTCTTCATGGAGTTCCAGACGCAGACGCGCGCCACGCATGTACATATCGACATGCTTGGGCAACGCTTGCCCCTGGTAATGATCCAAGCGGATGTCACCGGGCTCGGTCACCACAACGCCGTCAACAATTTTACCGCGCACTTTGTTTTGCCAGCGCGGATTATCCGACACGGTAAGGCTTGCGTAAGGCACGCCTTTCCGCTCTGCATCGTAAAGGGTCGGATTGGTGCTGGAATAAAACCCAACCTCGACTTCGTCATCGTTCATGGCATCGTCAATGCCGGTCACTTCCATCAATGTCGTGACTTGACCGTCCTGACGGGCACTGGCGATGAAATCTCGAATAACGTGTTGCTGAAATTTGGCGTCGGCCCGATACGCATTGATGCATCCCAGGACACGGTACAGCTGATTATCAACGCCGGGTGTCCCATCAACACCGGTGTAATTCTCATGCTTGCAGGTATTCGGCGCAACATCATCCGCGCTGGTTGTTCCGTCCAAGTTCAGGCCGTAGGCAACCCGGCCCTTGCCGGTCCGCATAATGGGGTCTTCGAATGCTTGGGGGAATTTGCACTGGTCGATTTCACCAACAGCCCGCTGACGTGTCCGCAAGTGCGGCGGCACATCCCCTTCCCGGCCCGCATCATACAACTTGGGAGGATTGATGCCCCCAGGCAAAGCGACCGCGAGTCCTTCCGGGCAATCATCGGGCTCGAAGGGCATCGCGTACCAAAAGTGAGAAAGCACGAAGCCTTTGGTTTTTCCTGAAGGCTCAGCCCTCACATCCATCGGTGCGCACATCAAGACGGCAGCGGCCGCGCACAAACTGTAGACGCGAAAACTTCCGCATGCTGATTTCAGAATGCTTGTGGTCACGACCCCTCCTGCCCAACCATCTGCGTCGCCGCAAACCCTCCTCAGCGCGCTGGTCAGGACGGAAATTTACCACGCAATTCGCCGATTCTCAAAGGATTCAACACAAAGCCGCGTATTAGTTACATAGATTTTTACGCAAATTGTGCGCCGAAAGGCGATTTGGCCGATATTTTCCAGGATCACGTCAATATTATGCCTAGCGCCGGTCCGCCCCGCGCAGTTGGCCGAGCGTGGCATCGGCATCGGCATCGGCATCGGCCTCAAGCATACGCCGGCTATTCACCAACAGGATCAGAGCATCCGTTGTCTTTTCAACGTAGGCGCGGCGATCACCGTGAAGCTTCTCAACATACTCCGACGAGAACGGTCGCTCGTGACCAAACTGGGTGCAAGCACCGCCGAGCGACTCAGGTGCCCCGTTCTGGCTCCCGTCCGTGCTGGGCACAAACGTCGATGTCGGCACCTCGGTACGGCGAGACCTAAAACCACCTATAGCGTTACCGTCTCCGTCCCGCTTAATCGTGCCGTCTTCGTTCAATTCGAATGCAGTCCCTTCCGGCGGGTGGTAGCCAATTCGAATCCATTCATCCAAGTTGCGCAAAGACACACGTGCAACTTCATTCATTGAGGTGCTCTCGCTGACCGGATTTGTGCAGTTGAGACTGACTTGATCCATCCGCCCCATTTGAAACGCAACTAGGGAAAGTCGAGGCTGATCCTGATATCCGGCGCGGCTGCTACCTGCCACATCATACCAGCGATATCGTCGCTCCAGAGGAATGCTACCGTCGGGCTGGCGCGCGGCTTGGGTCACGGCTCGCGCGGAGCCCTCGTATTCGCTCTCGCTCATGATCTGCATTACGGCAGCATCTGCCGGCACGCTCAACGGTGTGACCTGAGGGCATGAGCCCGAAAGATAGCCATCAATGACAGGTCGCCCGTTAGGACGCCGGTTATTTTGATGATGTCCACCATTAATGAACTCCGCGACCACGCACCCTGTATGCGCCCAACCTGAAAGATAGACACGTAACAAGCCTGGGATAATTGCCGCTTGATCATGGTAATGCAGATCAGCCAGTGGCCCTTCGGGACTGCGCATGAGCCATGCGACTTGCGCCAAGATGCCCCAGCGCATTGTGTCGTCCGGAACGCTCAACGCGCCGTAACGGCCGGCATTATATGTCTTATGCATGGTTTCGATGTTAGCCTTTGAGACACTCACACCAATCCATACGTCACCATGTTCGACAAAATACGACCATGCCCTGGTCCAGGTCGATGCCTGCTCCGTATCATCGGCGAACGGTTCCATGTGAACGCTGCCGCTGAACTTGTAGACGTCGAGGGGCCTTCGCATGATGATTCGCGTGACATAGGACTGCGCGGACCCAGCGGCGACCGCACCGGAGCCGTAGACTTTGGCCGTGCCGGAAATGAAATACTCTTCTTCAACGTAGCCAAATCGACTCAAATCAATCGTATTTTCTCGCGGTGCATTTTTGAGTGCGGGCGTATCAGCGATCACCACAGTTCCGAGAGGCATTGAATTTGCGCTACGTTCCACAAGTTGCCAAGTCGGGAGCGACGGTACACTGCCGCCTTGCGCATATGCTGTAATTGCCGTCGCGCAGATTGTATACATCGCCGCAGCCACCAATAGGCCGGGCATTCGCCGGGGCTGTTTTCGAGTGGACATCGCTCTCCCCTTCCGGCGCTACTTCAAATGCTTATTCAAGAACGCCATTGTCCTCAGCCAGGCCAAATCTGAAGCCGCTTTATCGTAGGCCTGAGCATTGGTGTCGTCATCGAAGCCACGCCCCACACCCGCGTACATAAACGTTTCAAACACCTGATTTGCGTCCTTCAGATTGGTTTCGTAGATAGCGATACTTTCATTGGTAAGTGTATCTCGTCCGGCAAAATGCATTTGCACAGGCGTTTCCATGGCGCGGTAACTGTCATCTTGAAAATAAAGCGGTTGAAGCCCGTAGTACCCAATTGCGGCATCAAGACTGTGATCGTAAAGCGGTAAATAATTCGCGGCCATCCCGCCCCATCCAAATCCAAGAGCTCCAATTTTACCGCTGCACTCGGCGCGCGAGACCAAAACTGCAGCAGCAGCCATTGCGGCCTTACTGGTTTCGACGTCATTCATTTTCAGGAGTTCGCGAGCTGGCGTCTCATTCGGCCCTCCACTCGCGGCTGTTCTAAAATCAGGCGCCAAGGCGATGAATCCTTCCACCGCTAAACGGCGCGTAACATCTTTGATGTAGGGCGTGAGACCTTGCAGATCATGCATAACAATAATGCCCGGATATTTTGCGCTTCCTTGTGGACGCGCAAGGTATCCGGTGAACCCCGTCTCAATTTCAATAGATGCTGTTGCAATACGAGAGTCAGTGTCCGGCACTTGCGCAGCGCGAAGTGCATATCCCGGCCACGCCGCCGCCAGCATGCTCCCTTGCACTAGGCGAACCATAAAAGTCCGGCGCGCACTCAATGTAGGCGGTGGCATTCGTGTCATCCCCCAGCACCCCCTCTCCCATCACTACGGCGTGACACTAGCGGCATTTTGCGGAATATACAGCCCAAAATAATAGCAATATAGATAACATCCGTCATGAATATATGGTTATTGCGAAGGTCTTCGACCATACTAACTACGCTAAAGGGGAATGAGATGCTTACGCGATTTCAACAGGCGCAATGGATGACCGCCGCGTTCGCGCTGTTCGCCATTATGAATGGCCCAACGCACGCCGACGTCGATGCACACCCGAGCACC
>CAXBLG010000011.1:0-67281 GCA_963976395.1 uncultured Rhodospirillaceae bacterium | reverse complement strand
TTTGCGCTCGACATCGTACTCTTTGGCAAACCCGAATCCGCCGTGGCTTTGCATGCAGGTTTCTGCGGCGTGCCAGGAGGCTTCGGAGGCCAGCATCTTGCCCATGTTCGCCTCGGGACCGCAGGGTTTCCCGGCGTCGAACATCTCGCAGCCCTTGCGGACCATCAAATCGGCTGCGCGATACTCTGCGTAGGAACGGGCGAACGGAAATTGCACGCCTTGGTTCTGCCCGATAGGCCGTTCAAAGATATGGCGGTCGTTGGCGTAGGCGACGCCTTTTTCCAGAAACCAGCGGGCGTCTCCCAGGCACTCGGAGGCGACCAACAGGCGTTCGGCATTCATGCCGTCGAGAATGTGATGAAAGCCCTTGCCCTCCTGACCAATCAGGTTTTCTGCGGGCACCTTCATGTTGTCAAAAAATACTTCTGTGGTGTTGTGGTTGACCATGGCCTTGAGCGGCTTGATGCTCAGTGCATCTCCCGCCGCCTTCATATCCACCAAGAATACCGATAAGCCCTCGGTTTTCTTCTTCACGTCCTCAAGGGGTGTCGTGCGCGCCAGCAGCAGCATAAGATCTGAATATAGCGCCCTGGATGTCCATACCTTTTGGCCGTTGATGACATAGTGATCGCCATCACGTACGGCGCGGGTTTTGAGTTTTGTAGTATCTGTGCCGGTGGTGGGCTCGGTGACGCCAAATGCCTGAAGACGTAGTTCGCCCGCGGCAATTTTCGGCAGGTATTTTGATTTTTGGGCATCATTTCCATGCCGCAGCAAGGTGCCCATAATGTACATCTGTGCATGACAGGCACCGGCATTGCAGCCGGACGCATGAACTTCTTCAAGAATGACCGAGGCCGCACGCAAGGGTAGGCCAGAGCCACCGAACGCCTCCGGAATAAGCGCGGCGAGAAACCCAGCCTCGGTCATCGCGACGACAAAGTCGCTCGGATAAGACTCGGTCTCTTCCAAAGTGCGCCAATATTCGCCCGGAAACTTGGCGCAGACTCGCCGTACGGCATCGCGGATATCAGAGAAATCATTCATATCTTCCGCAAAGCTGTTCATGATGTGGCCCCGACTGTGGCCAAGGGTTTCAGGGCGTTGTGTTCGCCAAGTTTGGGTGGCTTACCTTTGCCGCGTGGACGGGTGCCGTTTATACGCACCGGAATGTCGATATACGTCGAGCCGTTTGGGTCAGCGTCCAAGATATTCAAAGCCTGCGTTTGTGGATGAGCGAGGACTTGGTCGATGGTTTGTACCGGTGCGCAGGGGATGTTTTGATTTTCCAATTTCTGGGCCCACGTGGCGGCGGTATCCGTTGCGATGATATCCGCAATGGCGGCGCTGAGTCCTTCTCGGTTTATCACTCGGTCAGCATTTGTCGTGTACCGCGCATTCTCTTTCCATTCGGGTTTGCCGAGCACTTCGGACAACTTCCGGAACAAATTGTCGTTGCCTGCAGCAATCACGATCTCTCCATCGGATGTCTTGAACGCTTCGTAGGGGGCGATGGCAAAGGTTCCGGAGCCTAATTTGCGCGGTAGCTTATTTGAAATTGCATAAGCCGGTGCGTGGTACAGCATCCAGCCGAGTCCGGTTTCATAAAGAGAAGTGTCGACAATCGACCCTTCGCCGGTTTGATTGCGGGTGTGGAGGGCGGCCAGCACGCCGATCACCACCCATAATCCCGACCCCATATCGACCATCGATGTCCCTGAGCGGATTGAAGGCCGGCCTTCTTCGCCGGTTACGCTCATAAGGCCGGCGAAGGCTTGCATGAGTGGATCATAACCGGGTCGGTCCTTCAGGGGTCCGCTGTCTCCGAAGGCCGAAATGCTTGCGTAAATCAGCCGGGGGTTGGAGGCGCGCAGCACATCGGCCCCTAGTCCCATGGTTTCGGCCTGGCCGGGGCGCAGGTTTTGCAGAAACACATCGGCACTATCGGCTAGGCCGCGGACCTTCGCGATTCCTTCCGGCGTTTTAAGGTCAATCTCTACGGATTTTTTATGCCGGTTCAGGCAATTGAACATAGTGGATGAGCCGTCCGCGAAGGGTGGGCCCCAGGCGCGTGCATCGTCGCCTTTTCCAGGGCGCTCTATCTTGATCACGTCGGCGCCAAGCGACGCGAACGTCAGGCCAGCGTAAGGTGCTGCGACGCTGTGGCCGAGTTCAATAACCGTGATACCTGTAAGAGGTCCGCTCATGCTGATCCTAATCAATACATACTAGCTTACGGGCTAGCTTATGGGGACACCGCTCGTGGCATTCGCCAGCAACTCATTTGCAGTCACGGATGATTCGCCTTTGCTGACGCTGTAATCAACGCAATCATGCACTTTGGTTTCCAATTCTGCATTCGTCATGGGCTGTTGCGGCGAGCCCGGAAAATGCGCGCCTTGCGAAGACGCAATGACTTTGTCGCCGCGCTTGATGGCGAGGCGCACCGCACCGTGGTTGATGCCTTCGGGCAACGGACCGTCCAATGCATCTTCAATCAGCGTGACGCGCGTTGAGAGTCTCTGAAGTTCGGGCCGCATCACACTGTCGTCTTCAAAGGCGCGGAGACTGACATGGCCATCGGTCAGCGCCGCGGCAACCGCATAAGGGCCCGAGAACTTTCCCTCCAAGCCGGTGGTGGGCACCAGAACGCGGAGGGGGCCGGTTCCGCCGAAGGGAACGTGCACCTCCACGGTTACGCCGGGGTCGGCCAAAAGATTGGGGTCGATCTGTTTTCGAGCATCAAGGGCCACCGTGATGGGGCGGTGAGCCTGATAACAGCAGGCGTAGAGTTTGCGTGACAACGTGGAAGCATCGGGGGTGAGCACAATGTCGCCTAGGGGTTTGCCGGGAGTTGCGCCCGTGTAGAGATCGATAAAGCCTTTCTCGCCAAAAGCATCTGCGGCCGCGCCGATTCCGTTTGCGGCCAGTCGGGCTGCTCGCACACCGGCGGCTGCAGCAAGACCGGCCTGCACGGGCTTGGCCATCTCGCCGAAGTTGCGCTGCATTCCGCCAGACTGTGCTGCGGCGAGGGATAGAGCCGAACGGAACGCGCGCTCATCCAGGTCCATGAGATAAGCAATGGCAGCCGCCGAGGACAGCGGGCCAATGGTCGAAGTGGCGTGCCACCCTTTAACGTAATGATCGAAGCCAAGAGCCTCTCCCAAGGCGATGTTGACAGCGAGGCCCAGTAGATATGCTCGCCATACTCGGTCTCTCGGCAGATTTTCGCTGCGGACAATCGCTTCGATGGCGGGGACGATCACCGCGCTTGGATGATTGACGCTGGTGGTGTGTACGTCATCGTAATCTAGGGCATGGGCGGCTGTGCCCCATACCAAGGCTGCGTGCTCGGGATCGACAGTCCCGTTTGCCGTGGTGTGCAGTGAGTCCACGTTCGGGTAGGCGCGGCGCATGTTGCGTGTCACCGGCTCGCCCCACCCGGCCTGGATCACGGCAAAGGTATCCGTGAACGCCTTGACCACTTCTCCGCCGTCGAGATCATCGCGCGTGTCCATGCCATCGTAGGCGCGGGTAAGCATGTCGATCAAAGATGCGGTCATCGCGGTCCTGCGGGCTTTACGCCATCGTATCCCAGAAATGCGACAGGCCGCCGGAGGTGTTCCGGCGGCCTGCGCGCGAGGTCTTATATATTAGTGCGCCAAGGGTTCAGGTCTGAGTTGGAACTGGACCATTTTGCTGTAGGCGCCAAATCCGTCTTCCTGATGCCAGAGCGGCACTTCCGCATAGTTGGACCACAGTCCGCGGCCTTTCCAACCGGCTTTAACATCGTCAATGCGGCCATCAAGCCCGCGGGCGTAGAAGCCCATGGGGTAGGGGACGCGCAACACAACCCATTCTTCCTTGTCCGGCAGGAAGGCCAGGAGGGAGTCGGAGTTTGAACCGGGCAGGATCGGCACGTCGCGGCCAAGGCCGAAAGTATTGTGAAGATCCACCCAGGTCAGATAGTGCCAGTCGGCACTGCCGTAGTCCTGGCCCGCAACCTTCGGGCCGGGGGTGTCATAGAACGTCCATCCTTCGGGGCATTGTTGTCCTAGCGCATTCGGGCCGTTCTTCACCTTGCACATGGAGCGGTCGAACTTCCCAAGCTGACCGCTGCCGAAGGCGACCCAGGCAATGCCGTTGGAATCCATATCCACACCGCGGGCATTCCAAGCCATGTAGGTGCCATCCGGGTTCTTCGGTGGCTCCCAGTATTCTGTCTTGCAGGTTTCAGGTGCATTTGAGCCCCTCTCAACACGGACAAGGCCGCTGGGGACCGATGGCGAGTGTTTGGCGTACCATATACTGTCATCGACCGGATTGATGTTCAGACCGTAAGGAAATCCGGCGATGCGGGTATCCATGTTGTCGTCGCCTTTAACAACGTTCACACCCTCGGGCTGATTCCACTTTTCGCGGTCAGGGTCGATCTTGCCGTCGCCATTGGTATCAATCACGAACGGACACCAGCCGATGGCTTTTTCCGCGTCTTTGGTTTCATCCCAAACGCGGGTGTTAAGCCAACCTACCGCCGAGGAGTCGCCGCTGAAAACAACGGTATTGTCGTCATCGTACATCCAGTTGATGTGGTGCGTGCTGAAGCACACAGGTATGACCGTAACGTCTTTGGTTTCCGGATCGTACATGGAAATACGCCGCGTCGTCTTCGCTTGGTTGGGATAGTAGTTCGCGTATTTGTTATTGGGATCGTCGCAGACATCCCAACCGGCGCCTTCTCCGCCCAACATTGTCATCCAAACCCGGCCCTTTTGATCAAGCATCGGGTTGTGCACGGACAGCGTGTTCATAAGCTGGCCGGTGCCTTCCATGTTGGGGATGGGGACGATTTCAGTCGTATGGGATACTGGATCAAGAATAGCGAGGTTCGCCGCCAAGCTGTCCACGCCGTAAACGGGACCGTTGGCATTGACTGTCGGGTCGCGCTTGTCGGACGTCGCTTCGTCATGAACGAAATGTTCGCTGGCCCAATCCCACAATGTAATGACCACATTCTGTTCAAGGCCGGTCGGGCGCGGCGGTTGTGAAGGTATCGCACCATTTTCGATCCGCTCGGACCAGTCGGCGAACATGCCGAGGCCGCGCTGACGACCGAAGCGGGTCATGTTGTTTTGCATGGTGGAGGAAAAGGCCGCGCCGTGAACTGCTACGGTCGGGTCACCTTCCGGGCGGGCCATTTTCAGACGCTCGTTCCAGGCTTCAACTTTATTGGCGCCCGCAACGTCGCGCGTGGACTTGGTGCCGAGTTGATGGCAGTAGTGGCACTGTTCCTTCAGATGCGCCATCCAGTACTGCTGGTTGGAAAAGCCCGGATTGATGCCATTGCCGCTTGGACCTGTGCCAGGAAACTCACTCACCGGCGGCGGCTCAATCAGCGAAAACCAGTAGTTCGCCGGATAAATCTGCGCCGCCTCAACTTCGTTTGGCGCGGCCTTCAGCTTTAGGGCAACATTCGCGTTACCGGGTTTTGCATCCACGGTATCGGAGTCTACCCGACCGTACGCCCGCGTCCAAATATTGTAGGTGCTGTCCGGCATATCCGGCAGCACGAAACGGCCTTGATCGTCGGTGACGACGATCTTGATCATACGTGTCTCAAGCCCATCGGTTTCCGCGATGACCCAGGCGCCGGCTTCTGGACCGCTCGGACCCGTCACCACGCCTGCAATGTCATCACTATCGATGCTGATCGCCGCGCTCGCGGCCAAAGTTGGCGTGCCTGTTCCAAAAATGGCAAGACATGTCGAAGTATAGAGTGCTGAAATTAGATACCGATTCATTGCCCCTCCCTATGCGTTCCCATAACGCGCGCTTATGCGTGCGCCTCCCTCAAACGCGAGGGCTATTCTATAGCGCGTAAATTAGAGCCGCAACGACGGTAAGGGTATTTGGAGGTGTGCAAGTATAAGGCTCAACCCATAAATAAAGCCGAGCGGTCCTTGGGGGAACCGCCCGGCTGTCGGCCTAGGGCTTTGGGTGAGGGGACATTCGGGTCGGGGGACCCGTGTGCAACCCTGGGCCGTTGAAATCTAACTGTGATTATTGGATTGCAAGCGTGTTGTATTAGGTGCCGGTCGCACCAATCATGGCCGATAAAGTCACCATAATTGTCGCAGCGGCGCAGGAAATGACGAATAAGGCCATATGTATCTCCTTCATTTGTTGCTCCGGCTTTAGTGCCGGTTGATGGTCTTTATGATGATTGACGTTTGTAACAACGCGATGTCGGCCGCATGTCTGCTGTATCCACGAAGGCTTCAAAATGTAACAAAATGTAACAAACAGGCTGTTACTTACAGCCTGTTGCCATTATCTGCCTGAATTTGTTGCCTAATTATTGGTGAGCGGGGCTCTGCGCGTATATAAAACAAGGGTCCGCAAATGCGGCGACACAAAAGCAAAAGGCGGTCCCGTCGTGTCCACGCCAACCGAACCACCGAAACCTCATATTCTGATCGTTGATGATGACGCTGAGATTCGCGATTTGTTAAATCGGTTTCTCACTAAGCATGATTTCAGAGTCACTACGGCCAAAGACGGTCGCGAAATGCGTCAGGCGATGCAGGATTGGTCATTCGACCTGCTTGTTCTTGACCTGATGCTTCCCGGTGAAGACGGATTGTCGTTATGTCGGCATGTCCGCTCTGAATCTGAAATGCCCATCATCATGCTAACCGCTATGGGCGAGGACGTGGACCGGATTATCGGCCTGGAAGTCGGCGCGGACGACTATATAGCCAAACCATTTAACCCGCGCGAACTGGCCGCGCGCATCAAGGCGGTACTGCGTCGTGCCACATCCTCAAGTGTGCCGGACGCGGGCGGCGGAAGAACCGAAAAGTTGAAATTCGTCGGTTTTGAGTTGGACCCTACCACCCGCACGCTCAGGAAAGACGGAGTTGATGTGGGGCTGACGGCCGGTGAATACGATCTGTTGATTGCCTTTGTAGATCACCCCCGGCGGGTTTTGAACCGAGACCAGTTGTTGGATATGGCGCGCGGTCGGGCGGCAATTCCCTTTGATCGATCAATCGATGTCCAGGTTGGACGGTTGCGGCGTAAGTTGGAGGCCGATCCAAAGAGCCCGACGTATATCAAAACGGTAAGAGGCGGGGGGTATATGTTTACCCCGGAAGTCACTGGCATATGAAACGGTTGATGCCCGATAGCCTTAGAGGCTGGGTTTTCTCGGTTCTGTTGACGGTCATTGTTCTTATCAACGTCACATCATTATTTTTCTATTTTGTTTTCCGTGAAGAGATCGCTGCGGCGGCCTCGGCATCTCAGGCGGCCGAACAGATCATTGCCCTCAAACGATTGATCGAGACGGTACCACAAGATGAGCAAGTCGCGCTGATAGAACGACTAAGCTCACCGGCGATGACTTTGCTGCTGACCCCGCGGCCTATCGTTCCAGAGTCTGACGATCAGCTTAGTTCTCGTGTGGTTCTCGCAAAGCTGCGCAGCGAGTTTCCGAGAGGCACGGAAATTCGTGCAGACACTCGTATCGCACAGCGGGGATTTCCTGATAGTGATTTCACGGAACAGGGTGAGGATTCTCAAGCTATTGATGTCGAGCCAAGCGGGCCTGGTAGCTTTTTTAACGCGAATGAACAGGGCCTCTTTACTGTTTCGATTAAAGTCAGCAATCAAACGTGGTTCAATACTCGTGTGCGGCTTACACTTGATGAGCCGACGGAACAGTTTCCGCCGGTCTTTTGGCTAACCTTAGTGTCCGTTATTATAGGCGGTGTTGCGCTCTGGGGCGTACGCCGAGCGACCGGTCCTTTGTTGGTCTTTGCCACGGCTGCTGAACGCTTAGGCGTTGACGTGAATGCCGAGCCGCTTTCTGAAGAAGGCCCGTCGGAAGTGCGGCGCGCGGCGCGGGCGTTCAATACCATGCAGACTCGCGTGAAACGGTTTATTCAAGACCGCACCCATATGCTCGCTGCAATATCGCACGATCTGCGCACGCCAATTACGCGCCTACGCCTTCGAGCTGAATTTGTTGAAGATGACCGCGAGCGCGAAAGAATGCTCAGTGACTTAGCTGAAATGGAATCCATGATTTCGGCGACGCTGGCTTTTGCACGAGATGACGCCGCGAATGAACCTGTCAGCTATATAGACGTGGCGGCGGTTCTAGCCTCGTTATGCGCGGATCAAACCGCTGCTGGAAACGATGTCACCTACAGTGGCCCAGATAGCTTCGAACTGCTTGCCCGTCCAATTGCGCTTAAGCGGGCGGTCAACAACATTGTCGATAACGCCGTGAAATACGGGCAGTGCGCTTACGTTACGTTTCAACCCGTCGACAAAGAAGTTTTCATTCTCATAGATGATAACGGCCCAGGCATTGAAGAGAGTGATCGCGAGCGTGTTTTCGAACCGTTTACGCGGCTTGAGAAATCCCGGTCGCGCGAAACAGGTGGAACGGGGCTGGGACTAACTATCTCGCGTAATGCCATCCGTAGCATGGGCGGGGATCTGTTTTTGATGAACCGAGAGGAGGGCGGCCTTCGGGTGAAGATTGCGCTGCCGATCGCGGGCGCCGAATTGCTTTCTGCCCAATAACTCTGCGGTTTCCGAAAGTAGATATTAAGGATGTACGGGGTTTGCGGCTGTTTCACCAACAACGGTGGACCACTCGCGCACACGCCAAGATTTGATAAGCCCATTGGTTACATATGGGTCTGTTTTAGCAAAATTCTCGGCGACGCTTTTGTCCGCGCCTTTAAAGCAGAGGAGGGCGCCGTCCACGGGATCCGATAGGGCACCGGCTAAAAGCAACTCCCCTTTTTTCTCGGCAGCCCACGCTTTTTCCAAATGTACGCTGCGGAATTCTGGACGTCTTTCGAGATAATCGTCAGCGAGATCATAAAAAAGCAAAAAGTGCTTCATCGCAGTGCTTTTCCTTTTAAACGCTAGGCGTTTCTGCCGCCGCGTGCGGCCGACCACGCCAGCGGGTCTTTCAGAAAATCACGTACACCCGATATGGCGTCCTCTGGAAAATATTTTCCGGCTTCCGCAGCGTCCAGCACATCGGCCCAAGTACAAAGGTAGTCCAAGGAAATGTTTTCTTTCTCCAAGCTTTCGATGGCACCTGGAAACGCGCCATAGAAAAATACGACAAAGCAATGTTCGCATATTGCGCCGGCATCCCGCAGTGCGTTGACGAATAAAAGTTTCGATCCACCGTCGCTGGCAAGATCCTCGACCAGCACCACCCGCTGACCTTCGTCTAGTACACCTTCTATTTGTGCCATACGCCCGAAGCCTTTGGGTTTTTTGCGTACATATTGCATGGGCAACATCAATGCATCGGAGATCCAGGCCGCATAGGGAATGCCTGCGGTTTCGCCCCCGGCAACAGCATCGATGGCATCGCGTCCGATATTTTCCTCGATTTCCGCCTTGGCCAGCGCTGTGATGGTTTGGCGCGCTTCGGGAAAGGAGATAATCTTGCGGCAATCGATATACACGGGACTCGCCCACCCGGCGGTCAATGTGTAGGGCTCTTCGGGGCGGAAGTTCACCGCTTTAATGTCCAACAGAATTTTAGCGACCGTCTGGCCGGCGGCCTTCTGACGAGCGTTGCGGGCGGGAGAAGCAGAAGTCGGCATAGTGGTGTCCTGTGGAAAGAGGCTTGATGTGCGCCGGTTTTAATCGGTCCAGGCACGTCGTACAACGCTCATGACCGCATCGCCTGCTATGGTGTAGGACTGTGGAAAACATTACGAGGGTGTTTATGGCCTCAGCGCCTCTCATTTGGGCTTTAACGGACGATCGAGCCGGCAATACTGCACAAGTATTGGGGGTGGCCGAAGCTTTGATTCGACCGTTCATGGTCAAAGACATCCGGTACAATCCGTTGGCCATACTGCCGTCGGCAGTCCTTGGTGCGCATGCCTATGGTTTGGCACCCGAATCGCGCATGGACTTCGTGGCATCCCTGCCTGGCGCTGCGCCCGATGTTGTGATTTCCGCGGGACGGCGCACGGCGCCTATCGCCCGTTGGATTAGGCGGCGGGCAGGAAAATCGGTACTCCTCGTTCATCTCATGCATCCGGGCTACGGCGCACAGGACTTTGATCTCATCGTTGTCCCCAACCACGATAAATTGCCGCCCGCAGGGGATGCGCCGAATGTCATGCGGATTACCGGCGCGCCTCACCGGGTTAGCGCTGTGCGCCTTGACCTCGCGGCTGAGCAGTGGAAAATCCAAGTTGGAGGCATGCCGCGGCCGTTCATTGCATTGTTGATGGGTGGGGCGACTCATAGCCAAGCGTTTCCGCCAGATCGTGCGGCCGAACTTGGCAGGGCCGTACACAGGATGGCGGCAGAAGTTGGAGGTTCGGTTTTACTGACCACGTCGCGACGCACCGGCATTGGGTCCGAACAAGCGTTGGACAGTGCCGTCCCAGAACCGCGACGGGCGTTCTTTTGGAGTCGGGGCGGTGATAACCCTTACATGGGATTTCTAGCGCTTGCGGACGCTATTGTCGCGACTGGTGATTCCGTGTCCATGTGTTCTGAAGCCTGTGCGACCCCGGCTCCGGTCTATATCTATGCGCCCGCTGACATGACGGTGCGAAAGCACCGGCGATTGCATCAAGAACTCTACGACCTGGGTCTGGCCCGGCCATTTACGGGCCGCTTCGACGATTGGACGCATCCGCCTCTCAATGCGGCGAGCGAAATCGCACGGGCGATAGATGATCTCATTGCTGGCCGTGGGCGCGGTTAAGC
Source organism: uncultured Rhodospirillaceae bacterium (assembly GCA_963976395.1). Taxonomy (GTDB): domain Bacteria; phylum Pseudomonadota; class Alphaproteobacteria; order Rhodospirillales; family Rhodospirillaceae; genus UBA11612. Next base: position 56,511 of record CAXBLG010000011.1, on the reverse strand, counting down.
TAAACCATACCTTAAGAAAGCAGGATAATCGTGACAGCTGCGGAAGCGCCCCGTGCGAGCACGCGCTGCGAGCACTGCCCCTAGACCGAGAGAAAAGACGGCTATCAGGTTGCCGCCGAGGAATACAAAGATAGGCGGATTTACTGCGCCGTCGGTTGTGCCGAACAGCACTAGATTGGTGATGACTGTCGCCCCGCCCACGACAATGGCTGATATCCAGTAAAAGGCTGAGACCACAGTGAGCAAGGCCTGCGGCGGCTTCAAAGGAATTGTTGGTCTGAGTGCAGTCGCCGAAGTTATGCGGCTTTCTTGTGCAACGTGTCGTCGATATAAAATCCCTGGAATTTCTCGACACCAAGCTCGGTTCCGACTTTCACGCCGTCTGCACTGTTCACCCGAATGAGGATGGGTTCAACTCCGCAGCTTTTCATATATTTAAAAGCTTTTTCGCGCTCTCGTAGAATTTTTTCCGCATCATTGTGCCAATGGACTTTGGCGTATTTGGCGCCGATGTAGTCCAGATCGACCAGCCCGAGCGTTTGCGGGAATATGTGATCCACGCCAATGCTGGCACCCATGGCATGAATGACACCCTTTGCCACTTCGAATTCGTCGAAGTGTTCCACGATGTCTGCTTGCCGGAACTCGAAGGACATGCGTTTAAGCAGGGTTTTGTCGGCATTATCCATAAAGTCTGCAAAAGAGGCCGTAAAAACCGTGCTGACGTTACAGTTGATAGAGAAGGGGAACTGAGAAGTCTGTAGGTGCTCAAACGAATTCAGCACAATTTGATCAAGGACGCGCGTGAAGTCCTTAAATAGATGGCCAGACGCCCGCATCTCTACGTCAATAAACAAAGGCTTGCGCAGCAAATCCATACTGACGAAGTACTCATGCATGTCCGCTTGAAATCCGCGTCCTGAGATGAACTGGGCAACGACCTGATCGCGGAGAAACGCCCTCAGAAACTTTTCCGAACCAAATTTCTGATAAGCCTGCATCACGTTTTGCAGGTCTTTGGCAGACAGCGCCCTTGGCGCTTTTTTCTGATCTAAGTCAGCCTCGGAGGCGTCCTGCATAAGGGCGGCATACTTCGCCACTCGCTCGGCCGCGCCGCGGAAGTTCGTGATAAGATCGAACATTGTTAGGAAGCGGTTTTGGTTGATGGCGCCGAAGCTTGCGGGACAATGTCGTTCAACGACGCGCAGCATGGAAACCTTTAGGTCGCGGATCAAAGTCAGAGCCGATTGTCCCGGCGCATTCGCCATTACCGCGTATTCCGACGGCGCGATTTGATAAACTTTGAACTGACGCGTCCCGGCAAGAGTTCGCAGGCTGGTCAATGCGTGGTCCAGCATTTCGGTGGTGTGTTGAGCTTGTGGTACGGCGCCGGCGAAATCGATCAGCACAACGTGCGTTCCGGCGACCGGGGACTGACGCCAATGGCCCATATCTTCCACGAGCGCGCGCACATCTCCCGTGCGCGGCAAAATTGTTCCGGCAGCTGTCGCGGCCGTAATCGGCTCGCTGATGTCAATGTTGGAACCTGACATTCGGATGTCGCTTTACTGTTGATAAGCCCCACGCGCGCCGGCGATGTTGAACTCGCCTTTAAGACGGTTGCAGGTGAGTTTTACCGGAAATCGTCACAAAAATGCAAAGCTGAAAGCGTGTATGGTTTCGAGTCCATGGCGCTTTTGTTAGGAGATTTCGTCTGCAGAGGAAGATCTGCCCTCTCACGCTTCAACCATACGGTAGATGTTCTATCAGCGGTTTTCCAAATGAGTCGCTTGAGTCAATGAAGGCTCCGGTGAAATGCTGTAACAATCCATTCCCTGCCCAGAGCCGCGAAACACTCTCATCCCTCCAAGACTAATATCACGTTTCAACTCATGACACTTATCGGGGTGTTGTATTAAACAAACAATCAAAGATTGTTCTTAGGGTGGGGTCGTGACCCTCCCCAGAAAGAGAGAACGTCAATACTTCAGTCGTTTTCCACTTGCTTCGACAACAGTCGTTAAATGCCGCACGGTATATGCATCTTATGGCATCCGGATTTTTTCGGGCCATGGTCGTAGCCGAAGCGTCCCTATTTTCCCCACGTAGGGAATTTGTATCTCCTTGGTGCGTTCATTGTCTGATGCGAAATTAATCATGCCATTTCGATCGGGATCTTGTGGGTGCCCGTTTACGAAGTGGAAGTTCTGTCCAAAGTGGTGACTGCGGCGGTGTCGGTTGTGACGGAGGTCAAGCTCTGGCCGTTTATGCCTCGCGTGCCCGCGATCACAAGTCCAGGAATTTCTTGAAATCAACGCGAGTTAGGCGGCGTGTTAAAGTGTGTAAGCAGGTGGTCAGTACCGCGCGCTTTGTGCCATCGTGCGGGCACCGCTGCTGTTGTGGCAAAGATGACTAGGACTTCCATGATTTCTCAAAACGACGTCACTTCGCTCGCCGACGGGCTCATGGCTCAGCACGAAGCGAAATCGGTTTTCACACCGCTTCATAATCGGATACGAACCTTTGAGGACGCTTATATCGTCAAGGATGCATTTGTTGCCAGGCAGCTGAAAAAATACAATACGGATATCTGTGGCTACAAAATCGGTCTTACGGCGCTGAAGCTACAAGAGATGATGAAGATCGAAGAGCCGACAGAAGGTGAGGTTTTATCAACCCGCGTACACAACTCACCGTTTACAATCAAACTTGCAGACTATGGACGGCTAGGCATTGAGAGCGAGATTTGCGTTGTCCTCGGAGAGGATCTGAGGGCCGAATGCTCGCGTTCTGATGTGGCGGCAAGCTTAAGCGCAATTCACGCGGCTTACGAGTTGATTGACGACCGTGCGGCGGACTACGGCGTCATGAACGCCATTTCGTTGATTGCTGACAACAGTTGGAATGAGGCTGTTGTCTTGGGCGAACCCGGAGGTGCGGCGCTCGATTTGTCCGCACGGAAGGGTACGCTCACATGCAATGGGACTCAAATTGGTGAGGGCTCAACACGCAATGCTATCGGTCATACCTTGGACATGGTGGTTTGGCTTGCGGGCCATTTAGGGAAACGAGGCAAATATCTAAAGGCGGGGCAATTGGTGATGACGGGTAGCCTCATGCCGCCGGTTTTTCCCAAGGGGGGCGAAGAGTATATTTTCACTGCTGAAGGCTTGGCGCCGGTGGTTTTGTACGTAGAGTAATTTTTAGTGGCGCTGTAAAAGAGCTGAATCAACGGTAGGGAGTTTGGGACGCAATGACTCAGGGTTTTGACATGGGCATCGCCGGCCGCACGGCGCTGGTGAGTGGTTCAAGCGAAGGCTTAGGCAAGGCATGCGCCTTGGCGCTGTCCAAATGCGGTGTAATCGTGGCTATCAATGGCCGGGATGAGGCGAAACTCAAAGGAACAGCGTCGGAAATCGAGAAGGAAACCGGAGGTAAAGTGATACTCGCGCCGGGCGATGTCACCACCGAAGAGGGCCGCGCAGTTGTCCTTGCAAAATGTCCGAAGCCCGACATTCTTGTCAACAATGCGGGCGGACCACCGCCGGGCGACTTTCGTACCTGGGACGAAGAAACATGGCTCAAGGCATTGCGCGGCAACATGCTGTATGCAGTGTTCATGACGAATGCGGTGATGGATTCAATGATGGAGCAGCGCTGGGGCCGGATCATCAATATCACATCTCAGGCCGTCAAAATGCCAATGCCCCTGATCGGATTATCGACCAGCGCGCGCGCCGGACTCACTGGATATATGGGCACGATCTCCCGTGAAGTTGCTCAATACGGCATAACGGTGAATAATCTTCTGCCCGGCTTTTTTCACACCAAGCGTTTGCAGCAGTATCTGGAAAGCGTTGCCGCATCACGTAATGTAACCGCAAGTGATGTGGAAGCCGAACGCGCGGCGGCCAATCCGACCCGCCGCTCCGGTGATCCTGACGAATTTGGTGCATGGTGTGCGTTTATCGCCAGTGCCCACTCGGGCTACATGACCGGGCAGAACATCCTTCTCGACGGCGGAGCGTATCCCGGCGTGATGTGACAACTGGCCTGTTCGAGTGGGCTAGTCTTCCTGAAGAGATCTCTTTGCGTCTTCTATGAATTCGGATGTATTTGGCCTTCTTGGATCTAGTTCAAGCGCACGTTTATAGTCGCTGATGGCTTTTTCATACTCTTTGTTGGCGTGATAGGCGACGCCTCTGGATTCATAAAGAGTTGCATTGCTGGATTGAAGCGCGATGGCTTTATTGTATTCGGCAATAGATGCAGAATATTTGCGCTGACGACCATATATTTCAGCACGCAAAACATGTGAAGGAACAGAGTCTTTGCTGAAAGTGAGGGCCGCGTCTAAGTTGGATAAAGCCTGCTCATAGCGTTGTAGCAAAAAGTTCGCTCCCGCTTTCATGTATAGATATTCTGGATTGGTAGGCTGATCATCTAGAAGAGCTTCAATGACTTCTAACGCATCTTCAGCATTGTTGTTTATTAACATGTATCGTGCTTGGGTTTTCTGAAATTCGGATCCGGTCGCATTCAAGCTTTTCGCTTTGTCTAAATCCTTGCCTGCGCCGGCGATGTTATCTTGCTCAAGATATAAGAGTGCACGCATGACGTATCCGCGTGGTTCATCTGGGTTAATTGATAACGCAATATTTAAGTCGGCCAGGATATGGTCTACGCAAGCTGTCGCGGGCGATACATCTGCAATAGGCAGTTCGCAGTGTAGAGGGGCGCGGCTTAGATAAATTGATGCATTCTGTGGATCTATGGATAGAGCAGATGTGAAATCATCTATGGCGTTGTCATACTTTCCGAGTCTGGCATATGCGATGCCGCGCAGTCGGTATGCTTCTATAGAATTGGATTTTGCCTCAAGGGCACTAGAGAAGTCGGTTGCTGCGACTTCGTAATACGAGGGATCGGCATCACCCAAGGTGGCATACGCGCGACCTCTTTCAATCAAAGCGCTCACATATCTTGGATTAAGTCTGATCGCGTTAGTGAATTCTACTATCGCGGAATTGATCTCGCCATGTTTCGCTAAAGCGAAACCTTTGTTGGCATATGCAACAGCGTTTTTCGGAGCGCCGTCGACTAATTTTGTTAATTCATTCAGTTCGTAGTCTGGTGTGCTTGCTGTAGAAGTAGTATTCGTGATGGCTTTCAACCAAATATAATTTTCGTAGTCTTTGCGAATTTCATTAAGTGCGCCGGCGACTTGACGTCGAGTTGAGCCCGAGCAAAGTGGTTCATCGATATCGCTTTCAAACTCACGTGTTACCTTTACGATTCTACCATTTCGCTCCCAGTAGCTCCGGTACTTGAGGTAGTCATTTTCTATTACTATACCTTCCGGCAGGTCGCCGATGACCATGCCTGGAGGAGGCGACAAAGACAGTTCTTCAAATTGTTTTCCGCTTACACAAGGTGTTGGTTTTGTATCTGCTAGCTGCGCAGCGTACATATCGCCGAGTAAGCCGTTGCCGGTTTGGCCTAAAAATCTATAACCTGGATATATGGGGAATCGTTTCCCGTTCGAAATGTTATCGTATAACTCGACATCAAAACGCCCATTTATGGTGTACTCTGGGGAAACATCGTTAGCGGGTGCTAGTTCATACTCTCCAAAGCCGCTTAGACCTCTTCCTTCAAAGTACGCGGTTGCTGTGCGCTCTAGCCCAGTGGATTCTATGGCCAAGCCGACATCGCGCAAGGTAATCGAATATGGACCGCTAGCAGATATTGAGGTTGATCCTGCAAAGCGCCCATTCCAGTCCATTTGCGCCATGGTAGTTATGCGGAAAGCGGCTGCTCCTTTCTCTAGTACCGGAACTTGCCGTGTTGCCTGTCCAGACGCGACAACATGAATAGCTGGTTTTCCGTATTGGTCGAAAGGAAGTGTGCCGTAGGGTGCTACTTCCGCTGTAGTGTCGAGGTACACATCAAATTCCGGCAGCCAATTTATGGCATGATTGAGTTCTAAAAGTCCTGGCACAGGTGATAAACCGTAGCTGTTTCCAGAATTTATAAGTACAAGCTCGCTCTCTATTCCCTTCGCGGCTAGTAGCGCAGCAAGAAGCGTTGCTTTGTCCTTGCAGTCGCCATACCTGTTGGTCAGAGTCAGTTCAGCTGCGTGTGGCACGATACTGCCTACGCCGAGTCCGACGCTTACGTAGCGAATGTTTCGACTGACCCATTTATATATCATTTTAGCTTGCTGGTGCCGGTCAGTGACGTTCGAAGTGATTTCGGCAGCCATAGCTTCAATTTGCGGCGTGATGCGAGCTTTGGGTAGGGCTAACTCAGCGTAGGCGTGTGCCAATTCATCATAATTTCGGAACGTGGAAATTAGGAGTCTCGGAATTTCGAGGACTGAGAAAATGGCGACCACATCCTCCTGAAAAATCGTGGGCGGAGGATTGTAATGCCACTTATATATAGTCTTGTTTCCTAAAGTGACGCTCTCTACCTCCGCACCAAGCGTGTCGAAATACAATTCCATCTTGCTTGGCGCAGTAATTGTTACCCGTATATCGCCATAGGACACCGTAGGCCAAAAGAGGTGATAGTCGAAAAAAGCTTCAGGGAAAAAGGGTGTTTTTGTATGTAGTTCCGTTGTGTAGACGATCGTATCGTTCGCCTGTACGTCGGGAAAGACAATGATTTTTTGACGAAGATCGTTGAACAAAGGAACCTGTGGAGTCCCTTGCGGCATTTGGTCAAATATTCCCGAGGAATTTACTTTAAGGCGCTGACCGTCTCTCTTAAGTGTATAAGCTTCCTTGATATACAGCTCGTCTATAGTATCTCGGTAAGTTTGCGCGGCCTGGCCAATATCGCGCGCAGCGGCCTCATTCAATGCCTCAAGTTCAATGTGTGATTTGATAATATACTTGCCGCTCGCATCTATCGTGATGTCAGTGTGCAGAGCTTTGTAATGAGTTGTATCGTTGCTCGATGGAGGAGCAGCATAAGCCCAACTCATTGTGAAAATGAAGAGGGCGACAACTGATGAAATAGGATTCAAGTTCATGAAAAGACTTCCAGCAAAATGAATTGGAGTCCTCGCGTTTATGCTTTAATCAATATCAAATTTTAGGCGGTTTTACCGGAACTTTCAACGTATGCGAGCATCTAGGAGGCAAGAATGACAAGCCGAACAGCGAAAATTGTTTGAAGGCTGCATTGGAGAATCTGTCTGAGGCTTTCCGCACTCCGGCAGTGCGGTATTTCAGACGATGCAAAGGCGGCGATCCTTTCCCGCTGGGATTACGATATTCGGGAAATGGCGGTCGCCGAGGAAGAGGGCATGGAGGCTGCGGCACCGGACGAGGTCGCGGCATCGGGAGATAGCATGCCCCAACGCATACACCTTGCGCTTCAGTCGCTACCTGAAAGCGCGTGAATTCAAAGCTCACCCACCAGCCAGGGGGGCGCTAGTTCCGCAGCATGTCGGGAGCACTAGGCCGGGTGATCCTGGCCTGGTCCCGCATCTTGATGTGGGTAATGGGCCATGACATCATCAAATAAATTTGCCTTCCGCCGTTCATGATGATGAGTGTCGTTGGAGCCCTAATGCCGCGCCGATTTCCCTGGTCGACCTACTCCGATGAACGCCTGCTTCAGATGCGACTCAAAGATCTCAAAGTCACTGTCGAGGGGACATGGCTTGAGGATTGTCTGGACGAACTTTACGAAGAACTTGAACACCGTCATATCGCCATCAAACCGCACGTATGGCTTTCCGACGAATGGTTTGCTCCGGAAAACACGCCCGGCATCGCCATTCCCTTCTACCTCGCGCATCCCAGACTCTCGCGCTTAGAGAAATCGAAGATGTTTGTGGTTGAGGGCGGAACCGAGCAAGAGTGTATGCGCATTCTTCGTCACGAAGCCGGTCATGCGATTCAACATGCATACGGATTGCATCGCCGCCGCCGGTGGCAAAAATTGTTTGGTCCGTCGTCTCAGCGCTACCCAAAATTTTACCGTCCAAACCCGGCCAGCAAGAATTTTGTTCAGCATTTGCCGCTGTGGTACGGCCAAAGTCATCCGGATGAGGATTTTGCCGAGACCTTCGCGGTGTGGATGCGGCCGCGTTCGGCTTGGCGAACGCGTTATGCCGGATGGGGTGCGCTGAAGAAGCTTGAGTATGTTGATGAGCTGATGGCCGAGATCGCAGATGAAAAACCCAAGCTTACGCGCAAGTTCAAAGTAGACCCACTCAGTACGCTCAACTACACAGTGCGCGAGTACTACGACAAGAAGCAGGCTCTTTACACTGTGGAGTACCCCAAAACTTACGATAAGGAGTTGCATCGCATTTTCTCTGCCGATCCTAAGCATTACCGCTCGCCGCCGGCATCTCAGTTTTTACGCCGAAACCGTGCTAAGATCAGGCAGATGGTGGCGAAATGGACGGGAGAACATCAACTGACCTTGGATGCTGTGATCGATAATATGATCGGCCGTTGCCGCGAGCTGAAACTGCGCGCCGTGGGGCCTGAGCGTCAACTCGCCATGGACTTTACAGTGTTGCTGACCGCCAAAGCGGTACATTCACTCTATAGTCCGTCGCGCCGGGAATGGTTTGCGCTATGAAAAAGCTTCGAGTCCTGGTGCTTCTACACCCTGACCTTATGCCGCCGAATTCTCTTCGGGGCTATTCCAAGAAAGAGATTCATACTTGGAAGACCGAGTTTGATGTGGTGAGCACGCTGCGCGCCAACGGCCACGAGGTGCGGCCTCTCGGCGTACAGGACGAACTTAAAACCATCCGCACCGAAATTGAGAATTGGAAACCCGATATCGTGTTCAATCTCCTCGAACAGTTCCACGGTGAAGCGGCCTACGATCAGAATGTCGCGAGCTATCTTGAGCTACTTCGCATGCCTTATACAGGCTGCAATCCGCGCGGTCTTATGCTGTCACGCGGTAAAGATCTCGCAAAAAAATTAGTGCACTACCATCGCATACCGGTTCCAGCTTTCGCGGTCTTCCCGATGCAGCGAAAGATTAGGCCCAAACCTCGGCTTGGATTTCCGCTTATTGTAAAGAGCTTGAGCGAGGATGCGTCCTTGGGGATTGCTCAGGCTTCAGTGGTCGATACCGAAGATAAGCTTATTGAGCGCGTTGCATTTATTCACGACCGCATAGGCACTGCGGCTATTGCGGAGCAGTTCATTGATGGTCGCGAGCTCTACGTAGGTGTGCTCGGCAACGATCGTGTGCGCGTTCTGCCGATCTGGGAGTTGGAATTTGGTGATCTGGAAAACGGCGGCAGCCGGATCGCAACAGAGAAAGTGAAACACGATCCCGACTATCAGGACCGCCACGATATTCTGCAAGGTCCGGCGGAAGACCTTTCACCTGAACTAGAGTCACGAATTCAACGTTATGCCAAACGCATTTACCGCACACTGGAATTAGAGGGTTACGCACGTATCGACTTTCGCCTCGGGATGGATGGCACCCCGTACTTCCTTGAAGCGAATCCCAATCCGGAAATCGCGAAGATCGAAGAATTTGCAACGGCTGCCGAACATGCCGGAATTGAATACCCGGAGCTTCTCAATCGGATTTTAAGCTTGGGCCTTAAACGAACGCGCTGATGGGCTCATTTTTTATCCAATAAAAAGGCGGCCCGCTCTTAGGGGAAAGAGGGGCCGCCCGGTAGCTCCAGGAACAACCTTCCATGCGAAATCTCCCAGGGGAGAGGAGATTACCGTCCGCATGGTTAGTTTTCATATGGGAGCTTATCTGGGTTATTTCAAGATGAGTCGGTGGAGGTTCTGCCTCAAAAATCGAGGGTCAGATCAATGGAATTTGACGTGAGTTCATCCCGTATTTGTGCGGTCGTCGCCCAAGATTACTGAATCTCGGGATTCAATGACCATGTTGTAGCTCTTGTTTTGGCCTCCGCGCGCTGTTGCTCCGTCAATGCAGCATCAAGCTCACTTAAAACAGCCTCTTCCGTCGGAACAAACCCAACGCGCTGTCTCTTGATATTATGAAGATAGACTTCCCGCCAAAAAGCAGCTTCTCTCAGATTTATCATTTGCGCTGGACCGGAAAAGTGAATGCTCATGAGTTTTGCTTGGGCTTCTGGCCAGCCAGCGTCGGCAGCACGGCGCAGCCAAGATAACCCCTCCAAGTAATTTGCAGAAAATACTCCGTCCTTCTCGCCAAGTCTAACTAAGGAGTCACCCAACATGTATTGAGAATTCTCGAATCCGCTGCCGTTGAGAGCGATCTCGCGGAACAAAGGAACTGCTGATTCAAAGTCACCTTGCTGCCAGAATGATTGAGCGCGCTTGAAGCGTTCATTTAAATTGAGTCCCTGGGCTCCGTTCCTTTCCGGTGGTTGGTTACCTCCTGGTCCACGTCTTCGTCCGTCTTCCTGGTCCCCGCGAGGGTTTCTCCGGCCAGAGTTGCTTGGCCCGGCGCATGCCGACAGCAATGCTGGAAGGGCAACTATGCTGGAAAGGAGAAGAAAACGCGTGTGGCGGAATGAAAGCTTTGCCACACGCGTATGAGATTGGCTCAAGGGATTCACCGGCGCCCGCCACGGTTAAACCTCAGCAGTTTGTCCGCGAGTTTCTTCTGATCGTCAGACAGGGCTGCATAGAGAGGTTCGACAGCGGTCTTAAGTTTCTTTTGGCGTTCAATCATCGCTTCCAGTCGTGCCTCCGAGCGTTCGAAACGTTGCATCAAGGTTTGATCGCGCCGCGCAGTACGATTTTTTGCCTGACTTTCACGCTCGGCTTTCATCTCTTCGCGCTTTTCAGCCGCCTCTTTGTTCATGCTACGGAGCGTCTCGGCAAATTGATCCCAAACTTGGGTTTGGCTCTCTGTGATATGCAGTTCAGTTTTCAAAAAGGCGAGATGCCCTTCGATGTGTTGCCCGAAATCGCCGGGTCCGCCGCCCCGCCGGTGCTGCATGCCTCCGCGCATGTGCTTGGAAGCACCGTCATGGTGTCGCTCAATAGCTCTTTCTGCTCGGGAGGGTTCTGCCGCTTGTGCGGCGTGAATGTAAGAGGCGCCCAGAGCGGCAAGGCCGATGACGCTGCCGGTAGCGGCGGCGAAGGTCAGTTTGCGCGCCTTAGAATGGCTGAAGTGTTTACGTGTACGCATAATAGGTAATCCTTTGTTGTTTTAGCGTGGTACGGGTTCGGGGGAATCCGCATCCATGTCCTTCAAACGGGGTGTTTCATGCTCTCCGTCGCTTACAGGCTTGTCATGAAAGGGAAGTGGGGGGCGGCGCTGAAAACTGCCCCGGAAAGTCTTGATTGCAACTGCGACGGAATTCAGGAGCTTAGACGTTAAAACCTTGAAAGCACCGGGCATCGCCGCTTGCGGGATTTATACTGCTGTGAAATTGTCCAAGATTGATCGGTTAAATTACAGGCAGTTAGAGGGCATGTCGCCTGCTCAAAGTCGCGTGTATCCCGAGGCGCAAGCTGGCGCGATCGCTGATGACGCGGCGCTTATGCAGCGCGCGGCCGCAGGTGATCAGTCCGCGTGGCGTGAAATTGTTGAATCGCATTTATCGGCTATGCGCGGTCTTGCATATCGTATGAGCTTGCAGGATAGCGCGGCGGAAGATGTAACTCAGGAGGCGTTCTTACGTCTTTGGAAAATAGCTCCCCAATGGAAGCCTGAGGCGCGCATAGCCACTTGGCTTTACCGGGTTGTGCGTAACCTAGCGATTGACGCGATCCGTCGCCGGAAAACAAATGCATCCGAAGAGTTGGATGATGGCATTGATTCTGGAATGCCGACCCCTCTCGAAGCTCTGTCATTGGCACGGAGCAGAGCGCAAGTCACAGACGCGGTCGGGCAGCTCCCGGATCGTCAACGTACGGCGATCATGTTGGTGCATTTTGGCGAACTCAGTGGTGCTGAAGCAGCGGGCATAATGAAAGTATCGATAGAGGCTCTTGAATCTCTATTGGCTCGCGGGCGCCGAAATTTAAAATGCGTGTTGAGCAAAGAAAGTGCTTAGGCAGGAGTAGGGTAATGGACAATCACGAGAATGATTTAAGGCGCGTCCGCGCGTTAATTCGCGCCTATGGATCTTCATCGGATCGCTGGCCTGAAGCAGAGCGTCCTCTTGCGGTTATGCTCTCCGATGAGTCTGTGTCCAAGCTTGCCGACGAAGAGCGGGCATTTGATGATTTGCTCGATGTATGTGAAATCCCGGCCCCTTCTCAGACTCTGATTAATGCTGTTCTGACAATACCAACCCGCTCCGTTGCCTCTGGCCGGAAAGGGTTTGCTTTGGGCCTGTGGCCGTTTCGAGCGGTCTGGCAACCCGCGAGTATTGCGGCGGTCGCGCTGGTTGCGGGTATTGCCGCCGGGCAGGTCAGCAATGTGCCTGTGGAAACCACGAACGTCGCAGCGGATACAATCGGTATGGACGAGGAAGTTACGGTCGCCATGGGCGAATTTGCCATGGGTGCACTTTATATAACTACGGAAGATCAGCCATGAACTGGACCAAATATCTAGGTGTCGCCGTCGTTGTTTCGGTTGTCGTCAATCTATTGCTAGCCGGTTTCATCATTGGCAGGCTGATGCCCGAGCACCGGTTTGCGCGCGGCCACTTTACCAGTCGTTCAGGTGAAATGCCTCCCAATATAATGGGTGCGCCGCGTGGTGGTGAGCATGGCAAGGCATCCCGGGAAGGTGATCTAAACATCATGGCTGGTGTTTCTGCATTAAGCCCAGCCTCCCGCGATACAGTGCGCGAGATTATGCGCAAGTATAAAGATGAAGCACGGCAAGATTATCGTGTTGTTCGCGAAAAGCGGAAGGAACTTCTAGCGCTTTTGTCCGAGTCCCCTGAGAATGTCGACAAAATAGAGGCGGTGTTTGATGAACTGGCTGAGGTCACTGCTGTTGTTCAGAAAAACGCGCAAAGTCTAGTGCTTGAAATTGCGCGCGAACTTCCCGAATCCGAGCGTGCTGCCTTTTTAAGGTCGGCGTCCTCATCTCCGAGGATGAAGAGATCACTTCCGTAAATTGAGTTTCTCTTATACGGCCGAAAGCTGTTTCGGTGCGACGGAATTTGCATTGTAGGTCGTTTGAATAACGAGTTTCTGAATAAGGTTAGAAGTTGATCAGGACAGCGCAGATGGACCTCCCCCATCTTTTTTAGTCCTGATCCGGCCCCGGGCAGTCGAGACCAATTTCCCCCCACTGTCCGGGGTTAACCTTAGTGTTTCGGATGATGACGGACCGTCTTCTGCTATTCCACCAACTCAACCGGCGGCAGTGTGGGGGTGCCGGCGCCAATGTCGATCCAATCTTGATGGGTGGTTTTATAATTCACCCAAGACGTATCACCCGGCTCCAGGGTTTCGCTCTCGTGCTTGTAGTTAATAACGCGCGGTGGCCGTCCAGGCTTTACGGAAAGAGGGAGGCGAATAATGTAGGCAACGACATTACGTCCCGTGGCTGATGTATAAACGCTACGACAGTAGTATCCGCAGGGCTGCCGCGTTATTCCTTTCATAAGAGTCAATACCGATTGCCGCAGTTTCTTTGAGCGAAATACGCAGACGTCTTTGCCCGTGATATCCACACCCCATCCCGCCACAAGCGCGGTCCCTTGAAACCGGACGAGGCTCTCGTTTTCGGTCACGTCAATGATGTAGATATGCGGCGCGAGGCGCGCCAGCATGTCGTCCAGACTTCTCGCTGCGGTCGGCATCAATTCACCGTCTCGCTGAGCCAACCAATGAGTATAGAAGGCAGTGCAGGATGCCGGCCAATCTTTGACCAGCACTTCGGTATCCCGAGTGCCTATGCCGCCGTCTTTCATGTTCCCCCCATGGTCACAACGCATAGTTTAGTATCGAAACGAAAATTTGGGCAACATGCGGTTTATGCGAAATATCGCCGAAATCCGCCAAGTTGGGTCATACTGTTTCCCATGACAGACCGTCCAATACCCGATCTTGATGCTGCTCAGTCCATCCTTGATTTTTGGCTAGGGGTTCCTGGGACATCTGATCATGCGGGACCTCGCGGAATTTGGTTCAAGAAGGATGCAGCCTTCGATGCGTCCATCCGTGAACAGCATGGCAAGGACTACGAAAACGCGCGCAATGGCTTCTACGATGATTGGGAGCTCTCGGGACCAACCAGTCTCGCGTTGGTGATTACCCTCGATCAATTTCCGCGCAATTTATTTCGGGATGATGCACGCGCTTTTGCGACCGACGAGAAAGCCCTTGCCGTAGCACAGAGCGCCATTACACAAGGATTCGACACGGTGGCGCCTCCGCACCACCGTATTTTTTACTACATGCCTTTTGAGCATAGTGAAGACATCATCATGCAAAAGCGCTGTCTTGATCTGATCAAGACCATGCCAGAATTTGAGATGAAGGACGGCTACTACGTATATGCCGTGCAGCACCACAAAATCATCCAGCGCTTTGGGCGTTTTCCCCACCGCAATAAAATTCTCGGCCGTGAAAGTACACCCGAGGAGATCGAGTTTCTAACTCAGCCAGGCTCTGGATTTTAAGCTAACGCTGCGGCGGTTCTTGAACGCACAGCATCTGCCGAGAACAGGGGGCCCATTCATTTCGACACACCCTGGCTTTCATTATTTGAGCTTGCTCCTTGGGCAGAGGTTCGCAAAGTCTATTCGCGCCACCAGAAAGGTACCCACCATGAACGCTAATCCAATTCTTGCGCCGGTCATCGCTCTCGTTCTCTGGTCATTTGTGATGTGGGCGTGGCTGTATGCGACGCGTATTCCTGCCATCGTCAAATACAAGATCAGCCTTGATCCAAATCGCCCAGCCTCGGAACTACAGACATTGATCCCGGCACCAACCCGCTGGAAAGCGGATAACTACAATCATCTCATGGAACAGCCGACGTTGTTTTACGCTGTGGCTCTAACGCTCGCTGTAATCGGTGCAAGTGACGGCGCCACCCTGGCGTTGGCGTGGACATATGTAGGACTGCGGATCGTTCACAGCCTGGTGCAGGCAACGGTGAACATCGTAAAACTCCGTTTTGCCGTTTTCACGCTTGCCTCGTTGGTTCTGCTGGCACTTACGGTCAGGGCCGCAGTATCCCTGTTTTAGGCGTGGGCAATATCTAAAATGCGCCTAACGGACGTTTGATCTCGTTGCAGTGCAATATAATTATATGCATTCAACTATTACGAGAATCTATATTTCGTCTAATCCCCAACTTTCCAGAAACTAAGATAAATATCGGCGGGTTTGTAAGCAGGAATTATCTCAGTTACGCATTGTTTCACAATAGTTTGAGCCATGCACTCCATGCAGGGGTGTTATGTTTCGTTCAGTCTTGACGAAACAATATGAACTACTTAGGTAAACCACATGACAAAGAATTACGACCATGAGTTGACCCAGTTTGTCGAAGACATGGGCCTGCTGACCGAGGGCGAGGGTTTGCCCCGGATTGCGGGCCGAATCATTGGACTGCTGATTGTCGAGGATGAGCCTGTCGGCTTTTCGGCACTGTCCGAGCGTCTGCAGGTCAGCCGCGCGAGTATCAGCACCAATACGCGGCTATTGCAAACCTTGGGTGTGATCGAACGCCTGACACGGCCTGGTGAACGTCAGGATTACTTCCAGATTGCTGCCAACCCATATCTTCGGTTTTTGCAGGGGGCGTCGGATCGGCTGGCGAAATCCAAAGCCGTGGTCCAGCAGGCCCAAACCACCCTCGGTCGGCGTCATGAAAAAGCCGGAAAGCGGTTAGATGAACTATTTGCATATTTCAATGCGGTGGGCGGCATGTACGAGACACTCGTAAAGCGCTTTGCCGAGAAAGACTAAAGGTCCAGTAAACCAGCGGTCTATGACGAGCAGAGATAAGAGTTTGGCAGAAAGTACGACTTAGATGAATCACATCGTTCGAGAAAAAGAGACGCACAAAGAAGGTGATCGCCCTTACGAAGGTTTGATCAGCCCTTCAGAAGAAACGCACAGCGCGGGGAAGAAGGATACATTCTTATCGCTTCTACGCGCTTCGATAAGTCGTCTTGGACAAAAGCAGAAATCTCTCCGTTATGCGGGCGGCGTAATTGTTTTGCTCGCGATTTGGATGATCAGCGGGTTGTTTACCCCGTCGGCGAATGTCGTCGTGCCTGTGTCCGAACAAGCGCTCGCTAATGCTGCGACATCTGTGGCTGTTCGTGAGTTTCAAGCTAAGAGCGTCACGCGGTTTATCAGCAGCCCGGCAGAGGTAAATCCGGAAAGGGTGCTTCCCTTGCGTGTGGAAACCGCCGGACGAGTCGAGGCGTTGCCCGTGCCCATGGGCGCACGCGTTGGCGCCGGGGCGACGATTGTACGGTTGGAACTTGGAGATCGTACGGCGCGTCTTGAAGAGGCCCGAGCCGAATTGGCACAACGCGAACGCGACAACGAAGCAACTGAAAAACTGGCAGACAGTGGGTTTGCGACCAAGGCTCGCGTGCGCGAAATGTTCGCCGCGCTGCAAGCAGCCCGAGCTCGCGTGAAGGAAATTGAGGAAGAGGTCAGCAACACCTCCATCAAAGCGCCGTTCGGCGGCGTCTTGGATGCGTTGGACGTTGAGGTCGGTGAATATCTTGCCGTGGGCACGGAAGTTGCCCGGGTGGTTGATAATAACCCGCTGATTGTCGAAGCGCAGGTCGCTCAGCAAAACGTAAAGCTGCTTGCGCCCGGATTGTCTGCCAATGTGTCCTTTGTCACTGGTCAGGAACGTGCAGGAACCATTCGCTACGTGTCTGTGCAGGCCGACAAGGCCACCCATACGTTTCGTGTGGAAATTGAAGTGGATAACGCCGATGGCGCAATCCCGTCCGGGACCAGTGCGAAAGTGCAGGTTCCTGTTGGTGACGTCGCGGCTCACTTTGTCTCGCCTGCAATATTTTCGCTGGATGCGGACGGTACGCTCGGCGTCAAAAGTGTGGATGATCAGGACATCGTTCGCTTCCATAACGTCGAAATTGTACGCGCTGAATCAGAAGGTGTGTGGGTGACGGGATTGCCGGACCGCGTCCGTCTGATCACCAAGGGCCAGGGCTTTGTCGCGGCGGGCGATCTTGTTCGACCGACTCTCGTCACCGATACGGCGAATTCAGCAGCCAGAGACTTGTAACGCAGGATCAGCGGCGTTTTCCAAGTTGTGCTTAAGCCTGAGGCTTGTGCCTCAGGTGCAGGAGCGATGGCACCTATTGACGACAAAAGGTTACGCACGTCATGCACGCAATTATTGATGCCGCTATAGGCCGAAGCCGAACAGTGCTTTTGCTGTTGGTGCTCATCCTTGGCTTGGGGGCTGTGTCCTATGCAACCATTCCCAAAGAAGCCGCGCCGGATGTGCCGGTGCCCATATTCTATGTGACTACGACACTCGACGGTGTATCGCCAGCGGATGCAGAGCGCTTGTTGGTGCGTCCGTTCGAAACGGAATTTCAGTCTCTCACGGGACTTGACGAAATGACGGCTGTGGCGGCCGAGGGCTACGCATCGGTCACTCTTGAATTCGACCCAAGTATAGATGCGAAAGTCGCCCTCAACGATGTGCGCGAATCCGTGGATCGGGTAAAGGCGGAACTGCCGCAAGAGGCCGAAGAACCGACTGTAAATGAGATTAATCTCGGATTGTTTCCCATTCTTACTGTCGTGTTGTCGGGTGATGCGCCGCAACGGACATTGCAGGAACTTGCCAATCGCCTGGAAGAGCAACTCGAATCTCTGGCCGGTGTTTTGAGTGTCGATATTGGCGGCGCGCGCGAGGAGGTTGTCGAGATCCTCGTCGATCCGACCATGCTCGAAACGTATGATATCTCATTCGAAGCACTGATTAGCCAAGTTCGCCGGAATAACAAGCTGGTTGCTGCGGGGTCGTTGGATACGGGGGCGGGGCGTATCGCTCTTAAAGTCCCCGGCGTCATTGAGGACATTGAAGACATTCTAAGCATGCCTGTGAAGGTGGACGGCAGTACAGTCGTTTCGTTTGAAGATGTCGCGACAATTCGCCGGACCTACAAAGATCCAAACAGTTTTGCGCGGCTCGGCGGGCAAACGTCTGTGAGTTTGGAAGTCAAAAAACGCGTCGGGGCTAATATTATCGAAACCGTCGAAGCTGTGCGCGCGCTGGTGGAGACCCAAAAGCCGAACTGGCCCGCGACCGTATCGGTGGGCTACCTCCAAGACGGCTCTGAGCCCGTCCGCATGATGCTTGGCGACCTTGAAAACAATGTCATCGCCGCGATCATTCTTGTCATGATCGTGATTGTCGCGGCTCTCGGTTTGCGGTCGTCCATTTTGGTGGGTATCGCGATTCCAGGATCGTTTCTCACTGGCATCGCCATCATTTTTGCCATGGGATACACGCTGAACATGGTTGTTCTGTTCAGTTTAATTCTTGTGGTGGGCATGCTTGTCGATGGTGCGATTGTCACGGCTGAACTTGCAGACCGTAAACTCGATGCCGGATATAGCCCGCGCGAAGCCTATGCAGTGGCGGCCAAACGGATGGCGTGGCCCATTATTACGTCCACGGCCACGACACTTGCAGTTTTCGTTCCGCTGTTATTTTGGAGCGGCATGGTAGGTGAGTTCATGAAATTCATCCCCATCACCGTGATGATGACACTGGGTGCATCTTTGTTCATGGCGCTGATTTTCATTCCGGTACTTGGCAGTGTTCTCGCATCTAGAACAGGTTTGACACCAGACAGTGACAAGGCAGGCGGGAAAGACTCATTTCAGAGCGAGATCTCGGTAAACCCTGAGAGATTGGGCGGGTTTACGGGACTCTACGTTCGCACCTTGAAGCGACTAAATATGCGTCCACTTGCCACCTTTGGTGTGGCGGTTGCAATGCTGCTGGGGACTTATGTGACCTACGGCGTATTCGGTCCGGGCGTGTCGTTTTTTCCGGAAGTCGAGCCAGAGTTCATACAAGTTCAGGTTCAGGCGCGCGGCAACCTCTCGATCTGGGAGAAAGATGTGCTTGTTCGGCAGACGGAAGAACGCCTGCTGGATATGCCCGAGCTCGAGCATGTTTATGCCCGTGTCGGAGCCGAGCAGTCACAAAGTATGGCGGAAGATGTCATCGGCGTTCTGCAGTTGGAACTGGTGGATTGGGATATGCGCCGCCCGGCTGAGGCCATCATTCGCGATATTCGCGCCGCCGTTGCCGCTGTCCCGGGATTAAAAATCGAAGTTCGGACGCCCGATCAAGGCCCTTCACAGGGCAAGCCGTTGCAATTGCAGGTTACGGGCCGTGACGGTGCCGACCTTGCTGGCGCCGTCGGGCAGGTGCGGGCCATCATGGAAGACATGGGCGGATTTATTGACGTGGAAGATGGCCGTCCCGTCCCCGGCATAGAATGGGCGTTGAAGGTTGATCGCAATGAAGCGGCTCGGTATGGCGCCGACGTGACCTTGCTGGGCCAGGCCGTTCAGTTGCTGACCATGGGGGTGACCGTTGCGGAATATCGTCCTGATGATTCCGACGATGAGGTTGATATTCGTGTCCGGTTTCCACCCGGAAATCGGACGCTAGAACAGCTAGAGCAACTGCGAATTCCGACCAGCCAGGGTTATGTGCCCATTCGCAATTTTGTGAATTTAGAACCTGGTGTGAAAACCGGCACGATCGAGCGTATAAACGGTCGCCGGGTCATGAAAATTGATGCGGACGTCGATAAGACCGTAAATGTGACGAATCACATTGTAGAACTGCAAACGAGACTAGCGGGTGTTGATCTCCCGCCGGGTGTATCCGTGACCTTCGCCGGCCAAATTGAAGAGCAGGAAGAGGCGGCCGTCTTTCTGATCAGTGCTTTTGTCGCGGCTATGTTCCTGATGCTCATCATTTTGGTTACCCAATTTAACAGCGTTTATCAGGCCTTCTTAGTTCTTTCCGCAATTGTGTTTTCGACTGCGGGTGTTCTGATCGGGGCGCTGGTTAGAGGAGAACCATTCGGAGTTGTCATGGGCGGCATCGGTGTAATTGCTCTGGCAGGCATTGTCGTGAACAACAACATCGTACTTATCGATACGTACAATCAACTTCGCCGACAGGAGGGGTTGAGCCCCATGGACGCCATCCTTAGTGCGGGAGCGGAACGATTGCGCCCGATCCTATTGACCTCCGTGACAACCATACTTGGGCTATTGCCGATGGTATTGGGCATGAATATCGATTTGATCGGACGCTCAATTAGTTTCGGTGCTCCATCAACGCAGTGGTGGACGGAGTTATCCAGCGCCATAGCCGGCGGCCTTACCTTTGCGACAGTTTTAACGTTGGTGTTGACCCCAACACTATTGTTGTTGGGTGAGGAGGCCGGTGGACGATTCCGTGCATGGCGCGATAAACGAAATGCGGCGAACGGCCGATCCAACACGGCTGCTGAAGCCGCTGAGTAGCATGTGATTCGCACAGATTTCCGTCATGCAGAACGGGGTGTGCGAAATGAATTTTCATGCAAGAAAGCGTGTAAAAAAACGGCTGAAATGAATAAAACTTGCTACGTAAGTAGAATTTTCTTTGCTTAAATGCAGGCGACCTCGGATCGTTTACACGCAATCGTTCGGCGTCTAAAGGTAGTTCGCGATGGAGACTATTGTTTCGGGAGAGTATGAATGCGTTGGGAGTTATTGATGGTACCGGCGGCGGTGATCGCCAGCGCGCCTGCGTTGGCCGGCGCTCATTACCTTACGCTGGATCAAGCGCAAAACATTCTTTTTCCGGGCGCGACCTTTACCAACGACTTCCGTACACTGACAGACGACCAGATCGACCAGATCGTCTCCGAGATTGATGTGAAAGTGTGGAATCGCAAGGTCCGTGTTTGGCGCGTTTCGACTGGCGGCTGGTTTATCATCGATCAAGTTCGGGGCAAGGACGATTGGGTTAGCTACGCAGTCGGGCTGGATGAAACTGGCGCTGTCACGGGCATTGAGATTTTGGAGTGCTGGGAACAGTACAATCAAATCAGGCACCCGGCCTGGCGAGATCAATTCACGGGCGCGCGGCATGGCGAGTTTGCCGGGACGCGTTACGGCAAGATACGAGATGACAGTAAGGTTCAATCAATCACGGGAACGACGTTATCTGCGGTGCATATTACCGAGGGCGTTACACGTCTTTTGGCGACGTTTGCGGTGATTATTGCGCCGGGGGAACTCTAGGTCGGCGGTCCGCTCTTAAGGATCATCATAAAAAAACGGGCGCAGGGTTGATAAAATCAATCCCGCGCCCGTTGAATTTTCGCTCGCCAAATAATTAGCCGGCGTTGCTGAGGAAGTCGTCTCTCAGCCAAAAGGCCTTAAACCCATTGCGATATCCGTAGAATTCGCCCCAGGCATCACCTTCGGTTTCTCCGACCCGGTCATCGCCGGCGAAGGTGTAAACAGGCCGTCCGCGAAACGCCCAAACCCGCAACGCACCCGCTTGATCCGGTTCGGCAAAATGACCGGTCTTAGGATCAATGGTTATAACGCTCCAGCTCCGGCTATCGCTCGACGCACCTTCCGAAGCAACCACATACGGCCAAGTCTTCACGCAAACGTCCGGATCTCCACCGCCGCAAATCGCCATGCGGTAAGCCTGCGTGCTGTTCGGGTTATCGCACGCCAGTTGGTCAGGGGCGTCGTCGCCGCAATTATAAACGTAAATCGTCCGGCCATTTGAGTCTGCGAGAACATGACCGATCCGAGCATCTTGTATCGTGAATTCCTGCGGCGGGGCGGGCATACGCTGTGTGAACACATTTTGCCAGCCGGGGACATCGCTTCCCGTGAAGGCGCGGTAACGCGTATCCGCGATGTGGGTGTAAAGCGGGTGTCCTCGATAGGTCCACTGACCGATGCCGGGGGACCGCTGGGTGATCGACCATTCACCTTGAGGATTTGCCGTCTCCGGCGCGAGAACCGGCTTCCATGAATCCAGACAAGATCCCACGCAATTCGATTTGTTGGGTTCATCGCCTTCCCAGGCATAAACGGCGTATCCCTCATGGTTCACAACCATCCGGCCTGTGGTCATTTGCGCGACTGCCATGGACGGCGGAACGCTCGGTGGCGGGCCAACAGGCTCGCGAACCGCAGGGCCATCGCCTCTGGCCTCGAACCGGGTACCACCCATAACGTCGCCTGGCTTGCTGTCCAGTACGGAGGTGTACAAGGGAAATTCGTCGTATGCCCACTGCTTAGAGCCGTCATCGCGCTCTACAATAGTCCACTTGCCGACGGGCTCGGCGCCGTCTTCTGCAAGAACCGGCGGCCACAATTCAACGCAGCTCGGGCGTGTGTCGAGTTCAGGAAGCTCATAACCACCGGGATAGGGGCTCATCAGCCCGGAGTTGGTTGTGTACACTTTGTCTATGCATGATGGCGTTTCGCCTTTCCGGTCTCCGAGATCACCGTTGCGCAGTCTATGCAGTGGCCAGGAATATAGTGTCATGCCGCGGGAGTCGGCGAAAACCGGTCCTTCGAGTTCGGTAGCCTGAACGCTAAAGCCTTTGGGCAACGGTGCCCGTACATAGTCTTCGGTTGTTGGATCGTTAGCCGCTTGCCAATACTCCTGGGCCTGAACTGATGCGATTGCACCAAGGCTCGTGAGTAGGGCGGTTACGGCGATCCCGCCAACAATTTTCCGCTGTAGACGCATGTCTTCCATTCCTTACAAAAAGAGTCGCTCGTTGGTATTTCTTAACCTGGTGTTCTAAACTAGAATTTCTCCAACCTCTTTCGAGGTCGCATTGCTCTTGGTGCCCCAAGAGGGGGTCTCAACGCCCATGGTGCGCAAAGCTGTGTAGCCAAGGCGAACGCCGGAGGTGGCTCCCATATCGACATGCAAACCTGTCTTTATGCGTCCACCGGCGCGTCCGGCGGTAAACATCGGCATTCCATCAAGCGAATGAATGCGGGCGTAGCCGTGATCTGTTGTCGCGTAGATCAGCACATTGTCCAGTAGGGTTCCGTCGCCCTCCGGAATCTTAGTATAAGCCTGAACGTAATCCGCCCAAGCCTCCATGGCGCGTCGCGTAAACCACGAGACGGTGGGTTGATACCCAAGCACGTCATCAATGGGTTCTTCATGAGTTGCCGTGTGGTGCGGCTTTTCATAGCCGGCCTTGGTCGCGTCTCCGGCGCGGGTTGTATAATGCATGTTGAAGACACGGGTCTGATCACAGGCCACAGCCATGACCATGAGTTCGGTCATCATACGATGGCGGGCGGCCAGCACCTCGGCTTCCCGTCCCGGCGGAAGGACTTCCTTAGGGGCTCCGCTGGGTTGGCATGCGGCAATGGGTTCGGGTTTTGTCAGACGCTGTTCGAATTGTTGCTCAAGTTGGCGCAAACCTGTGAAGTATTGATCTAACCGAGCTTTGTCTTCCGAACCGACTTTGCGCATCAAGCCTCGCGTATCCTCCATAACGCCGGATAGGACGCTCTTGCGAACCATAACGCGCGGATCGGGTGTGAAGTTTTTGGCATTGGGGTCGGGGAACTCAGGGCCGAATAGACGGGTGTAAAAGTCTATCGGCGATACGTCCGGGAGATTCGGCGTCGTGCTGTTTTGATAGCTGTGGGTGCTGCGCACTTCTGTTGTTGCGGTTGCTGTCAACGACTTGAAGCGGTTAGCGCCGCCAATCTGATTGGCGATGGTCACATCTATGGTCTCGCCAGGAATATCGTT
The DNA here is from genome assembly GCA_963976395.1 of uncultured Rhodospirillaceae bacterium. GTDB lineage: Bacteria > Pseudomonadota > Alphaproteobacteria > Rhodospirillales > Rhodospirillaceae > UBA11612. Next base: position 32,802 of record CAXBLG010000011.1, on the reverse strand, counting down.
GCCGTCTTTCGGAGCAGCGCCGGTGCGCAGAATTACCCAGCCGGTGTAGTGACACAGGTTTGCGTAATTATCTCGAAAAGCATTGGCGTTCGTGAACAGATTGATGTGTTGTTGAACGGGCTTCAGAGAAGCAATTTCTTCGGGCAGGTCGTAGTTTACCCCGGTTTTTTTGGGGACGAAGACTTTCTCCGTCATCCCAAGGCCCCAAGACCATGTTCCAAATCGCACTGGCATCGGTGCGCCGGAAGCTAGGGCTGTGCCGTTACCGTTAAGAAAGCAGTTGAGAAACGGTAAGGCGACCGATACCGCGCCGCCGTTCAGCATACCTCTCAACACACGGCGTCTATTCAGTCCGTTCATGTCGAACTCCCTCGGCTTTAATGGTCTCCAACGACGGGTTGCGAAGGCAAGGAGCCGTTCGAGCGGTCTTCGTTGCTGCCATGCGGCCGGTATTCGGCCACATGGCTTGAACGAAGTGCGTTACTTAGCTGATGCAACGCGGTCCATTGTTTTTGCATCCTCGGAGGCCACTTCCTGTGACGGACGGACGATGAAGACCTGCGTAAATTTCACATCAATAGCCATCGAAAGGGCGGTGTTTTTGCCGGTCTTCGGATCAGGATAGCCGTCGGCAAGGCGGTGCATTGCCCGGTATATCGACGGGGAAGATTCCTGGCCATAGCTCTGGTGATGCGTCGACCATGTCGTGGTCGCGTGATAGTACCAATCTTGGATGTCAGCGTAGCCGGCCATAAGACCTTCAGCTCCATCGGGCGTGATCTTCATTTCAAACTTCACACCACGCAAGGAGTGAACGCTGCTTGTCGCAAACGTCGATGACCAGGGCATATCTACGTCGGCGGCCTCGGTGGTCAGAACGCCATCGACGATCTTACCCTTGAACTCCTGAATGAACGGCTTACCCCAGCGCATGTCGATGCGCTGTGTTCCGCCCGGAATAAAGTCTTTTCCTGTTGCGTCAGTGAGCAGGAAGTCAAGCCCGCGGTAAGTAGTCACCGTCACGTCATCATCGTTGACGATGTCATCAACACCCGATAGTTCGATCACAAACCGGTTGAAATTATAGGTTTGCATAAAAGAATTTTCAAAGTGATAGGCCGTGCCGTCGGGGCCTCTGAAGTTCGCAACGCAGCCGATGGTGCGATAAAGCTGGTTGTCGATCCCTTCATCACCCTCGGGGCTGACGAAATCATCAGCGCTGACTTTGCCGTCAAGGTTGAGGCCGCGTGAGACCTTTCCTTCGACTTCACGAAATTCGTAAGGTTCTTCCGACAGGCCCGGATGCCAAACTTCGCTCTCACGGGCGATTTGAGTTTCCATGAGGGTCCGCTTTTGCCCATCGTCGGGAAACAGAACCTTGAACTGCTCGCGGGGGCCATCATTGAAGCCTTGCGGGCATTCAGTCTTGCCTTCCGGAGTTTGGTATAAGGCCCAGTGCTTGTAAGAAAGTACGTAGCCGATTTTACCGTCTTTAATAACGGAGGAAGCATCAGTCACTGAGGAAGCATCACCTTCGGCAATAGCACTGCCGGCGCCACATGTCGCGAGGATCGTTGCAGCCATTAACACCCGGGGCGCAATAGACGACCGGTTAAACTTTACGAGTAGATTACGTTTCATAAGAACTCCTTGAAATATAGCCGTGCCGTATACCGGCGCCGGTTTAAGCGAGTATTTCCCCCATCTCCTTGGAGGTGTTGTTGCTGTTGGTGCCCCACGACGGTGTGTCGACGCCCATAACACGCAATGCGGTATAGCCGAGACGGGCTGTGCTGGTGTTCCCGGCATCGATGTGCAGACCGGTCTTGACGCGTCCGCCTGCACGACCGGCGGTAAAGGCCGGCATGCCGTCCAAGGAATGGATTCTGGCGTAGCCAACATCGGTGCTGCCGTAGATGAGAACATTATCAAGCAGCGTGCCGTCACCTTCCTTGACCTTCGTAAAAGCATTCACGCAGTCGGCCCAGGCTTCCATGGCGCGCCGTGTAAACCACGAAGCGATCGGTTGATACCCAAGGCTCGTGTCGAGGGGTTCTTCGTGCGTACAGGTGTGGTGCGGTTTCTCATAACCCACCTTAAGGGTCGAGGTGCCGCGGGCCGCGTACGACATATTGAAAACCCGGGTTTGATCACAGGCAAGAGCCATGACCATTAGCTCGGTCATCATCCGGTGACGAGCCGCGACCAGTTCGGATTGCTTGCCGGCTTGCAATTTTTCTTCGGGTGCCGCGCCTGGAACGCACGCCTCAATCGGCTCCGGCTTTGCCAGCCGCTGCGCGAATTGCTGCTCCAAGTGGCGTAGGCCGGTGAAGTATTGATCAAGGCGGGCTCTGTCCTCAGTGCCCACTTTGCGCATCAGTCCGCGGGTGTCGTCCATCACGCTGGACAGAACGCTTTTGCGCACCATGACGGCAGGGTCGGGGGTGAAGTTCTCGGCGTTAGGATCGGGGAACTCCGGTCCGAACAAGCGCGTGTAGAAAGCCATTGGCGACCATTCCGGCGCGTTGGGTGTATTGCCGTTTTCGTAGCTGATCGTGTCCTTGACGTCGCCGGTCGCCGTGGTGGTCAATGACTTGAACCGTGTAGTGCGGCCGATCTGATTGGCGATGGTGACGTCGATGGTTTCGCCTGGAATGTGCGATCCGTCTTTCGGAGCGCTGCCGGTTCTTTGAATCACCCATCCCGATGTATGGCACAAAAGCGGCATGTCATCGCGGAAGGCGGTGAAATTCGTAAATAAATTGATGTGTTTCTGAACTGGCGCCAGGGATTGTATTTCTTCCGGCAGGTCATAGTTGGGGCCGGTTTTTTTCGGTACGAAAACCGGTGAGTTCATCCCAAGGCCCCAGGACCAGGTGCCGAACCGCACGGGCATCGGCGCACCCGAGGCGAGCGCAGTTCCGTTTCCGTTCAGGAAACAATTGAGAAGAGGCAAGGCGACTGTCACCGCACCGCCGTTCAACATGCCCTTTAGGACGCGACGTCTGTTAAATCCGTTCATCGTTCTCTCCCCACACTTCAAGTGTTGCTCGGCCAAAGCGGTGACGGCACACGCCATCATCACACATTAATTGTCCCTTTCGAAATCGGGACGAATTCGCCAAAAACTACTACTCACAAATACGCGCGGTCCCTCCCGGATCCCGCGTATAGCGCCCATCTCTGAGCCGCTACATATAGACAACCTTGATTGTTAGAAATGTACGCTTTTCGCGCGGTCTCGTCCTTGTGATTTTAGACGTAATTTTCGAATAATTACCTAAATATGAAGGAAAAATTGGCTATTTTCACCTTTTGTTCTCGCGAAGCGTGCATAAGCCGAGTCGTGGGCTGTCCAAGCGGTCAGCAAAGACCGGCCCAGATTCGCCGCTGATTACACCTTAGACCACCCATGCTGTTCTCTTTTTTCCCAAACGAGGCCAGACCATTCAAGGACCATTCACGCGTAAGCAAACTTAGCGACTGACCGCACGGTCATGGATAGATCACCGTAAAGAGGCGTTAGGAATCGAGATGAGTTAAAGCGCGCCGACAATTTACGGTGGTGGATTCCGGATTCAACTTCACATGCGATGCAAAATTCGCGGGTCTCATAGTTACGTTCAATGTGGTTCAGGACGGCAGATGGATGGTGATAAGGTGCCTTCGTTTTATTGAACTTTTCCCCGGTGACGTCATTGCCCGAATTTCACGCTATCGTTTTGTTGTTGGCTACGCCGGTCATATTTTATCTTTTCGCCACTGAACGCATACCCATGCCCACCGTGGCGCTGGGCGTGATCGTCGGGCTCGTGACGATGTTTTCGTTGTTTCCTTACGCGGGCGCATTTGGAACATTCGGGCCTGGAAACGTTTTTTCAGCCTTTGGTAACGAAGCCCTAATCGCGATCTGTGCTTTGATGATTTTGGGCCGAAGTCTTCTGCTGACCGGCGCTCTTGAACCGGCGGCCCGGCTTATCGCAAAGCTATGGAGCGTATCTCCTCTTATCACCATGCTGCTCACTTTAATCATGTGCGCGGGACTTAGCGGCGTTCTCAACAACACTCCTCTTATGATTGTCATGATCGCTGTTATCACAAGCGTGGCAACGCGTACGAAGATGTCGCCCTCCAAATTTCTAATGCCTATGAATTATTCCGCTTTGATCGGCGGTATGGGTACAACAATTGGAAGCTCAACAAATGTGATCGTCGTATCCATAGCAAGTGAGCTAGGCGCTTCGCGTATCGGTGTGTTCGATTTTGTTCACCTCACATTAATCGCGTTTGTTCCCGCGCTTTTGTTTCTGTGGCTCATTGCGCCGCGATTTCTTCGTGACCGCGAAGTGAAGACTCCAGGCCAAGGTCTGCAGTTGTTTGATGCCTGGTTGTACGTTCCAGACGATAGCGATCTTGTCGGAAAGCCGCTGAAAGATCTGTTGGAGAAAAGCCCCAGCCGTCCACGAGTTCTTGAGATCAAGCGCGGGGACAACATCTATTTAATGCGCTTGCCTTCTCTGAAAATCGAAGCGGGTGATCGGCTTTTGGTTCGTGATACGCGCACTAATTTGAAGCTGATATCGGACGATCTCAAACTTCCTCTTCACGACTTAGGTGACGATGATTTGCCCGACTACCACCAACTCGAAGAAGAAGTTGTCAGCCACCATATGGCGGAGCTGGTGGTTTCCCCCAGTTCGAGTCTTGCGGGCTCGACCGTTGGTCACGAGCGCTTCGCTGAGCGCATGGGACTTATCGTGCTCGGTTTGCGCAAGCTTAGTGCTCCCGTTTCAACAAAATCCGAGGAAATAAGAGATGCGGTCGTCCACGCGGGAGATGTTTTGCTCGTTCAAGGTCCGCAAAGCGCTTTGGAGTCGGTGAAAAGCACAGGTGATTTTCTTGTTCTCGACGGCGCCATGTCGTTGCCGAGAAACAAGAAAGCGCTCACGGCTCTCGCGATTATGTTTGCGGTCGTTTTGTTGGCGGCAACACAAGTGTTGCCGATCAGCATCGCTGCGATATTAGGTGTGCTTGCCCTGTTGTTTACCTCCTGTATGAAGTGGGAAGACGTTGGGCAAAGTCTCAATACCGAGGTCATTTTAATTGTCGCGGCCAGTTTGGCTTTGGGGAGTGCGTTGACGGCGACCGGCGGCGCTGAATTTCTTGCGATGGAATACGTTTCGGCGGTGAGTTCTTTTTCCCCGGCGGTAATCTTAAGCAGTCTGATGCTTCTGATCGCGATCCTGACAAACTTTGTGTCGAACAACGCCGCTGCGGCTGTGGGGACGCCGATCGGCATTAGTATCGCGAGCCAGCTTGGAGTGTCTGCAGAGCCCTTTGTCCTCGCCGTGCTTTTCGGCGCTAATCTTTGTTACCTAACGCCGATGGGGTATCAAACCAATTTACTGATCATGGGCGCCGCACGGTATCAGTTCAAAGATTTCGTCAAGACAGGCACGCCGTTGCTGTTGATTATGTGGGGAATGTACTCGTGGCTGTTGCCGAAGTTCTTTCCCCTGTAACCAGCGCTCAACCCTTCAAATAGTGGTCCCAGAAAGCAACGGTTCGGTTCCAAGCTAACTTCGCCGCCTCGGCATCGTAACGTGCCTGACTTGTATCATTGTGAAAACCGTGGCCGGTTCCGGGATACATATGGATGCTGTAGGCGACCTTGCGCGTGTCCATTGCCGCGCGAAAATCGGCAATGCCTGCGTTGATGCGCGGATCGTCTCCGGCGAAGTGCATCATCACCGGCACCTTTAGCTTGGCCACGTCGTCTGCCCCCAGAACGCTGCCGTAAAATCCGGCCGCCGCGCTCAAGCCTTCAACATCAATCGCGCAGCGCAAAGCCACTCCACCGCCATAACAAAATCCGACCGATCCCACCCGGCCTGTGCTCTCGGAATGCGCCGCGAGATACGGCACGGCGGCCATGACATCTGCACCGATGCGCGCGCGGTCGGTTTTGGCAAACAAGTCCCGTGCAGCTTCCTGGTCTTCCGGCGCACCGCCGGCAACGGTTAGGCCATCCGGCGCAACGGCTAGATAACCGGTGATGGCCGCGCGGCGAGCGACATCCTCAATATGTTTGTTCAGGCCCCGGTTTTCATGAATGACCACCACTGCCGGAAGTTTGCCACCACCCTTGGGTCGCGCCTGATACGCGCGCACTGGTCCAGCCACGCCGTCATAGGTGATGTAACCTACATCAAGGCGCTCATCGTTTTCATCAACCTGGCGGCCAAACGCGTAGTTGGGCTCGACCAGCGGCAGTACCGCGGCAGCGCCGGCAACGCCGACGATGCGGGTAACGCGCGCCAAAAACTCAGAGCGCGACAGTGAAGTGTGAATATATTCGTTATACAGATCGACAATGCGTGAATCGACTTTAGGCATGGTGTGACTCCCAAGCAGAATTGATCTACGGCAAAATGATTATAATAACGTGCCTACTCTTCCTTAGGCTTTCCCGGAACGATTGTCACCGGTAGGCCGATTTTACCCGCATATTTTCCTGTTACAGCTTCCACTAAGGGGCCGGGCTTCTGGCCGACGGCGGACGAGAGGATGAGAAGCGATAACTCCGGTCGTTCCTTCACCAACTTGAACAACTGGTCGCGGCGGTTACCCTTGCGCACATAGAGGTCGGGTTCGCGTCCGGTTTCTTTCAAAACCCGCTGGGCAAACACGCGCAGAACGCCGTCCGCATCCGCGCGCGCTTCCACATCGGCCAACTCTTGCACAAACTGATAGTGCATGAAGTCGGGGTCCACATCGTACACGTACAAAAGCGCGATCTTGCCGCCGGTGTTGCGTGCTCGCCCGCACGCATAGCGTAGGGCAGCGTCTAACTCGGCGCTTTCGTCCACGACCACCAAAAATTGGCGGCTCTGCTCGGGAGCAAGTGACGGTCCCGGTTTCGGGGCTGAGTCCCCTGAAGGTGCGGGTGAAGGTGCGGGCGAGGCCATGGGGCGCCGCGTTTAACCGGGCTCGCTGTCGAAGCCTGCCGCATCCCAGGCCAGGAAGCCGCCTTCCATGCGTTTAATAATGCCGGTGTAGCCAGCAGCCACTGCTTTCTCGGCGGCCATGCCGCACCGCCGTCCGCTACGGCAGTGAAACACCAAATGCTTGTTGCCTGGGTCGGGAATAGCTGCAGGGTCGAACGTGGAAAGCGGCATCAGGATGGCGCCAGGAATATGCGACTCCATCCATTCGTTTTCCTCGCGCACGTCCACGATCACGGCGTTATTCGCATCGCGCCAATCCTTGATCTCGGCTGGGCTAACATAGAAAACCTGATCGGGTGGTAAAACCATATGAGGATGTCCTTTTGGCGAGGTCTGGGTACACGCCACTGTACGCCAAACCAATGTCGTTCGGGAATAGATGTGGGTCCGGAGGAAGGATATTTTCGGCCAAATACGCCGCGCCTCAACGCCGTAGGGAAAATTCTACAGGCACGATCATTTCTATACGTGCGCCGCGTACATCGGATGGCGGGATTGGAAGGGGCTCGGCCCGGCGCAGAAGGGCTAGGCTTTCCTCATCAAGGAGTTTGTGTCCGCAACTCTCTTCCAAGCGCGCCGATAAAATGTGTCCGGTCCGGTCCATGGTGAACCGCACATAGGTAACGCCTTCCTGACGTCGCGAGCGGGCAGAGCCGGGGTAGCGTTTGAAGCGGTTGAGATGACCCAGCAATTTACCGTGGAAATTGTCGATCACGGCTTGGTTCGCTTGTGGCTTGGGCGGTGCGTATTTGATCGGCGCTATTGCGGCGGTCGGTGCGCGGGGCGAGGGAGGGGGTGGTGTGACGTAACGGACATCGGGTGGGATAAACGTCAAATTTACCGGCGGTGTTTCGAAGGCGGGCTCGGGAATCTGCGGCTCCTGTTCCACGATGTCTTCGCTCACAATATTGACGACTGTAATGGGTTTCGCGTTGGTCGGTTGGCCGAAAAGACTGCCGTGAAAAATCCACATCACGACCAATGCCAAATGCAGCATGATCGTGCCGGCGAGTCCCAGGCCGTAGAAACGTCCTTTGGATTGCGCGTCACTTCTTTGTGCACTCCACATCCTGAGTGGAGCGGCAGCAGTGGTTGTCTCCGGCTGCTCGTTCGAGTTGGAACAAGTACAAGCGTGCCGTATATCCGGCACCGCCAATAAAGCTACGGGACGTATCTCAGTCATCACCCAAGTCTCCAGCGACCAACACCAAACCACTCGCATTCTCTAATATTATTATTGCAAACGCAAATGACTCGCATTATTAAAACATCCAAGTTAGCTTAAGGTATCTTGGAAATCAGCGGTAATGTGCCGCTTTTAATTGCGAATACCTACTAGTTGCAATACGGATAAGGGGAATATGTGATGCGAACATCGTTTGGGACGGCTTCTGTTGAGGGAGTCGAGCGCCTCTTGTGCGGGAGCGCGATAAGTTTGGTTTTGGCGCTTGGTGCTGGAGGGGCCTCCGCGCAGGATGGGGCAGAGCCGACCCGGTTGGGGCCTGTGTCCGTCGAAGGTGAGGCTCCGGCTTACAAAGCTGAACCCAAATCGCCGAAATACACGGCTCCGCTGGTGGACACACCCCGTTCGATCACGGTGCTCACCGAAGAGATTCTGCAAGAAACAGCCGCGACGACTTTTACCGAAGCCTTGCGAATTGTGCCGGGTATTTCAATGGCGATGGGTGAAGGCGGACAGCCATTCGCGGACCGTCCCTTCATTCGCGGTTACGAGTCTACGTCCGGTATTCTTCTCGATGGTATGCGCGATTCAAGCGCCCAGTCGCGCGATGTGTTCAACATCGCCCAGGTCGAAGTCGCCAAAGGCTCTAGTGGCATGTTCGCGGGCCGCGGCGCGCCAGGTGGTAGCATCAATTTGGTGACGAAGCGCGCGAGCGCGGAGAATTTTATCAACTCATCATTTTTATACGGCAATGCCGACCAAAAACGCGCAACTGTGGATGTGAACCATGCTTTAACGGACTCAATTGCCGCACGGTTGAATGTCATGTGGCACGACGCGGGAATCCCTGGCCGAGATGAAGTATATGATAATCGCTGGGGCATTGCGCCTACCCTAACAGCTGGTCTCGATGGACCTACGCGCTTTACGGGCAGTTATACCCACTACGAAAGCGATGGCATCACTGATTACGGCCACCCTCAAGATCCTGCAACGGGCAAACCGGTCACCGGGATCGATCCCGACACCTTCTACGGCTTGATTGATCGAGATTTTCACGACACCAAACTGGACACAGGCTTTGTTGAGATCGAGCATGATTTCAACGAGTCCATCTCGGTGCGAAACATCACGCGCTACACACGTAACTTCAACGCCTACATCGCCAACAACCCGGACGATAGTCACGGTAACATCGTCAATGACTTGGTCGCGCGAGTTGTGAAAAGCAATAATTCAGTCAATAAGACCTTCGTCAATCAGACGGATTTGATGGCGTTGTTTGAAACGGGAGGTCTCGCACACAGTGTATCGGCCGGTATCGAGTATTCCGATGAGCGGACTCGGCGTGCGACTTATTCAGTCGATCAAACAGCGCCGGGCGGTGTGGCAATTCCGCGCGGCGGGTGTGATCAGTTCGGCGCGGGTGCGCCTAGCAACTATAATTGTACGAGTTTATTTAACCCCAATCCGCTCGATCCGTGGCAAGGCGCTATCTCTCTCAACACACCGACAATCACAAAAGCTGAAACGGTCGGCTTGTATTTGTTTGATACGGTTACCATCAATGAACAGTGGCTCGTTAATGTCGGCGTGCGGTGGGATGATTTCAGCACCAATACCTCTGCTGGACTGTCCAGTGACAACGATTTCGTCACGTATCAAGCAGGTGTTGTGTTCAAACCTGCGCGTAACGGCAGTATCTACGCGTCCATTGGTACATCCGCCAGTCCGTCCGGCGTAACGGCGGGCGATGGGGCCGAGAACATCTCGACAGGTAACGAAAATCTCGAACCTGAACGTGGCCGCAACTATGAACTGGGAACTAAGTGGGAGTTGTTCGACAACGACCTGTCGGTCAACGCGGCACTTTTCCGAACCGAAATCGTGAACGACCATGTTGCCATTGCGCCGGGCCGTGGCGCGCCGCAAGAAGCCATCGGCAAGCAACGCGTCCAAGGGATCGAGCTAACGATCTCAGGGCGCGTGACGCCGCAATGGGACATTCTCGCCGGTTATAGTTACCTGGACTCCGAGATCGTAGATGCTGGCCCGGTGAACACGGCTATCGTTGGTAACCGGATGCCGAATACGCCCGAGCACAGTTTCAATATGTGGACGTCATATGAATTTACACCGGCCTTCACGCTTGGTGGTGGTGCAACGTATGTGTCGGAACGCTTTGGCGATACCGCTAATGCAAGAAGCGTTAATGGATACTGGCGGTTTGATGCGATGGCGTCTTACGACATCAGCGAAAATATTGATGTGCAGCTGAACGTTCAGAACCTAACCGACAAACGATACTACGAGCGTGTCTACACGACGCATATGGCGACGGTCGCAACTGGGAGGTCCGTCACAGGACGGGTGAATCTGTCCTTCTAGGACCGATAATATCGGCAACAAGGTCCGCCGGGTCGGTTCTCCTGCGGACCTTGTTGCCGTGCATATGAAAGGCTGCGGCAGCGATGCTATTAAAAGTTTCCAATGTTCTCTCGAAAGAAGAGATCGCGCAGGTGCGTTCAATCATCGAAGCGGCTGAATGGGTTGATGGCAATGCGACGTCCGGTGCTCAGGCGGCACGGGCCAAACGAAATGCTCAGGTTCGCGACGGTTCTCCTGCAGCACGTCAAGCCGGCAATGTTGTTCTTGATGCCCTGCAACGCAGCGCTCTTTTTGTGTCAGGTGCTCTGCCGCTTAAAGTCTATCCACCGCTCTTTAATCGGTACGCGGGAGGGCAGGCATTCGATGCTCATGTCGACAATGCCATCCGTCCGATGCGCGATAGCGATTTTCGTGTACGGACAGATGTTTCCGCAACGCTGTTTCTGTCCGAGCCTGAAGATTACGACGGCGGCGAACTCATCATCGACGATACCTACGGCTCGCATACGGTCAAGCTTTCGGCCGGTAGCATGGTGCTCTATCCGTCAACAAGCCTCCACCGCATCGCGCCGGTGACCAGGGGCGAGCGTCTTGCGTCGTTTTTCTGGATTCAAAGTATGGTGCGCGACGACGGCCAACGCGCGCTGCTGTTCGACCTTGATACGGCCATTCAATCGCTTCATGCCGCGAAAGTCGATCATCCGTCGCTTATTCAGCTCACGGGCGTTTATCACAATCTAGTTCGGCGGTGGGCCGATGCCTGATTCTGGTTCCGCTGAGTCTGTCCCAATTGTTCGTCGCTGGCCGTCGGACTCAAACGTGCGTCCGCCGACTGAACGCGAATTCGGAACCAAGTCGTTTTGGAAGCGTCAGGCCCGCACATGGCACTGGATGTCTGGTGCGGTGTGTTTGGTCGGACTTTTGATGTTCGCGGTCACGGGGATTACCTTGAACCATGCGAGCGATATCGAATCTTCGCCAAGCTCCTCCCAAAGCGAGGGAACGCTAACGCCCGATCTCATCGTTCTACTTAAAGACCAACCGCTGGATGGGACGACAGTTTCTCTGCCGCCGTTGATTACGGATTGGCTGTCTGAGGAATTGGGCGTTTCCGCAAGCGGTCGCCCTGTCGAATGGACCGATATTGATGCATATGTCGGCCTGCCGCGTCCTGGCGGTGACGCCTGGCTCAGCATTGACCGCGAGACCGGAGAAGTCGTTTACGAGTCCACAAGCCGAGGTGCGGTGGCCTACCTCAATGATCTTCATAAAGGACGAAATACAGGCACGGCCTGGTTCTGGTTTTTGGACATTTTCTCTGTCGCTTGTGTCGTCTTCTCATTGACCGGCCTCTGGCTGCTGCAAATTCATGCCGGTAAGCGAGCCTCGACATGGCCTCTCACAGTGCTGGGCTTTGTGGTTCCGGCAGTGATCGCTCTTGTTTTCATTCATTGAAGGAAAGTTTTTATGCGTCTTGTCCTGTCTATTGCGGGTCTTAGTCTTATGGCTGGTCAGGTCACCGCGGCTGATATGGCGGTCCATCTGCAAATTCCCGAGATGAGTGTCGCTGAATATCACCGCCCTTATGTCGCTTTTTGGGTGGCGCGGCCGGATCACTCTGTCGCCGTAAATCTTGGCGTCTGGTATCAGCAGGAAGCAAACCGCGAAGGCGCTGGCACCGATTGGTTGAAAGATATTCGTCAGTGGTGGCGGCGGATTGGGCGTACTCTTGATCTGCCCATCGATGGTGTTTCAGGCGCGACGCGCCCCCCCGGCGAATACGCTCTCGAATTTTCCGGCACGTCCGGCCCGCTCACTGATCTTGCTGAAGGCGAATACACACTGCACGTCGAAGCCACACGCGAGGTTGGCGGGCGCGAACTTGTACGCATTCCGTTCACTTGGGCGCCGGGAAAGTCGTTTGAGAAGACGGTCAGCGGAACGTCAGAACTTGGCACCATCACACTAAAACTCATTCCTTAAAGGACAGGAGACAAAAATCATGAATCGGATCGCACAATCACTTTTTCTTGGGGCGGCTGTAGTCACCGCCACCTTTGGCGCCGCGCAGGCGCACCGCGCTTGGTTGATGCCGTCTACTTTTGTTCTATCCGGCGATGAGCAATGGGTGACTGTGGATGGCGCCATCTCGAATGATTTGTTCTTTCCTAATCATGTCGCCATGTCTTTGGATGACATCAAGGTGATGGCGCCTAACGGCTCTATCGCTGACACTGAAAATAGCGCGACGGTAAAATTTCGTTCCGTTTTCGATGTGAAGCTCGATCAACAAGGAACTTATAAAATCGTCAATGGAGGCGGGGGGTACTTCGCCTCGTGGACGGAGAACGGTGAACGTCGTCGGCAACGTGGGTCTCTGGAAGAGCTCGTCGCAGCGGGAGTCGACAAGAAGGAGGGGGCGCAGTTGATGCGTTCTTCGCGGCGGGTGGAGACTTTCGTCACCCTCGGCGCGCCGACCGAAACGGTCTTTAAGCCCAGCGGTGATGGTCTTGAAATGGTCCCGGTGACTCACCCCAACGATGTCTATGCGGGCGAGTCTGTTGCGTTCAAGTTCTTGGCCTCTGGCACTCCGGCCGTAGGTTTAGACGTTACAATCGTCAAAGGACAGGACCGCTATCGCGACACTGTTGACGAAGTCATTGTCAAAACTGATGCGGAAGGAGTCGTTCACTTCACTCTTGATGAACCGGGCCGGTATTGGTTGTCTGCCGACCAAGGCGGCGAAATTACGGTTGAGGGGCGGAAGATGAGCCATCGTATGTCTTACGTTGCCATCTTCGAGGCACTGCCCCTCTAAGGGGTTCTCTAGAGGTGCGCCACGTCGTTGTTCCACAAAATTTAACCGATGAGGCCATGCGCCCACCGGCAGCGGATGCACGGCGCGTAGACGTTTCCGGCGAGACCATGGGGACCCGCTGGAGCGTTGCATGCTTTGCGCCGGAGAATGTTACGCCCGCGCTCATTTCGGTCGAATGCGAGAGTGTTTTCGCTCGTATTTCAAAAGAGATGAGCAATTGGGACAAAGCCTCGACGGTATCGCGATTTAACGCCGCTGAAAAAGATGCGCGGATTTCGTTTTCCAGCGAAGGCAAATTTGTGCTTGAAGCCGCGCTAAAGGTTGCTGCTCAATCAGCGGGCGCTTTTAACCCGTATCTTGGGCATCTGACGGAGAGTCTCCATTTCGGAAAACCGAATCAGCCATCGCTAAATGATATTGCTCCCGAATCTGAAGATCAGCCGTGGTCGTTCTTGCAGATGCCATCGGCGGGCCAGCCTCTTCGTCAACCTGGCGGCGTAAAACTCGATCTTTCCGCCATCGCCAAAGGCTATGCGGTTGATCAAATGGGCGAGCTGTTATCCCAGCTTGGGCTCACTTCGTATCTGGCCGAGATCGGCGGCGAGTTTCTTGGGCGCGGCGCCAAACCCGACGGGCAACCCTGGTGGGTGACGATTGAGTCTCCTAAGTCGTCTCAGTCCGAAACATTCGTCGTCGCCTTAGTTGGTCTTGCCGTGGCGACATCAGGCATCGGTCATCGGTTTCATCAGGGAGACAACGGATCAGCACCGCATATTGTTTCGAAGTCGCCGCTCACGTCAGCGGACCTAAAAAGCGTCAGCGTGTTCCATCCTTCCTGCATGATCGCCGATGCCTGGGCGACGGCACTGTTTGCCGCCGGGCCGGAAAAGGGAATGGCTATTGCAGATCGGTTGGATATTGCAGCGCTGTTTCAAGCACACGAGGCGCCGTTCACGGCGTCGGCAGCTATGGACGGCCTATTGCAGTAAGCGTAAGCACAAAACCATGCCGCGAGAGTATAAAAATACGATTTTGGAGCGCAAACGGCGTGCAAAACGGTTCTATTTACGGCGTTTGGGTAAGCTAAGTCGTAGGCCTTGCCACACAGATCCGGTCTCGAAGTAGCGAATACCCCATACGCAGCCGAACCAGATGGCGGCAACCACCACGACCGAGCCGACGGACAGAGTCGACAAGCCCGAGAGGCCCTGACCGAAGGTGCAACCCATGGCCAGCGTTCCGCCGAACCCCATCAACGCGCCGCCGATTAAATGGCGCGGCAAGTCCGCAGGATCAGAGAACGATTCCAGCGATAGGTTGCGGGAATATGCGGCATAGAGGAACGATCCAACCGGCACGCCGATCAGCGTAAAAATGCCGAATATCGCTGCCGGAAAGCCTGAAATCATGGCAACACTGAGCAACTCTCCGGTCGGAACCACGAAATTCAAGGCGTCGTAACTCGCCGCTTCGGCGTTGTGATCCGTCAGAAGGCTCACCGCCAGCCAGGCTGCTGGGACCGTCAGTCCAATGACAAAGCTGCCGGTCAGTTGGTCTCTGGACGCGCGAAACCAGCTGTCTTTCAGGCAAAACCAAATCAAGCCGCCGCCGAAAAGCACTGTAAAAATCCAACGCACCAGCACCGCGTTCACCCCGGGGAAAATAGCGAAGAAACGATCAAAGCCGGGGGCCATCAATGACACAGTGTCACCAAAGTCGCTCAGGGAATCGTTGAGCGGTTTTAGGATTCCGGCCGCTGTCATGGCTGCGAAGATGCCGATGACCAGCACGGTGACCAGTGATTTGAGCGAGCCAGCGCCGGTGCGCACCAGCGCGCGGTTGACGCAGCCGCCCGCGAGACTCATACCGAACCCGAAGGCCGTACCGCCGAGAATCAGAGACAGCCATGAAATGCGCGGAATGAGATAAGGCGATGAACCGAGGTTCACCAAACCCGCAGTTTCCAAGGACTGCGCGCCGATTATCGCGATCCCGGCGGCCAGCATCCACGCTCGTAGGCGGCGCCAATCCTTGGCGAACATGATGTCCGCTACCGCGCCCACCGCACAGAAGTTCGAGGCGAACGCTGCCGCACCGACGACAGCGCCAATAATCAGCCCAAGGAGGGCCGCCCAAATTTCCGCAGAAGAGTCCACGAGTTCAGTCCCTTATAAATCCCCCGGCGCAGAGTATAGTGCTCGGGCCATGACGCAAGACCACACCGAACTCGCTAAGACCATCCTCATCGATGCCCGGGGGCTCAACTGTCCATTGCCGGTGCTGAAGCTTCGTAAAATGCTGAAAGGCTTGCGTCCCGGCACTGACGTCGAATTGTTGGCGACCGACCGCGCAGCCCTCCGCGATGTTCCCGCGTTTTGCCGGGCCCACGGCTATAGCGTTCAAGTCTTCGATGAACCGGAGAGCCTACGTTTTTGCATCGGCAAAGTAGATGGCTGACGTGCCCAAAATTTAATCTTCAAACCGCTATACGTGCCTGGAAAATGCTCACTTTCCCAGACCTTTAATCTTTTGTCAGGCTATCTTGCTGATTTTGTTGTGTATTTATGCCCATGGTTCCCGGCATGGTTCTTGAATAATGAAGGGGGCGTAGCAGTCCAGACTATTCGGGGTGCTGCCTTAGTTTGCCCTGGCTTCAGGGGAGGAACCTGAGGAGCCGGGGTATGAATATTTTCTGCGCAACGGCGCGCACAACATCCCAGGGGAGGGAAAACCATGGGCGGTGACGTCTTTTTTGTACTTATGGGCGCGATCATGGTGTTTGCCATGCACGCCGGCTTTGCGTTCCTGGAAGTGGGCACTGTCCGCAAACGCGCGCAGGTCAACGCTTTGGTCAAAATTCTGACCGACTTCGCGGCCTCCACGATCGGATATTTTTTCATCGGTTATAGCATCGCCTATGGCGTCAGCTTTCTTCAGTCCGCCCAGGTGATCTCGGGCGGAGAGGGGACCGGCTTTGCAGGCCAGGGTTATGATCTGGTGAAGTTTTTCTTCCTTCTGACGTTCGCTGCCGCCATTCCCGCCATTATCTCGGGCGGGATTGCCGAGCGAGCCAAGTTCTATCCTCAACTGATTGCAAGCTTTGTGCTGGTCGCGCTGGTTTATGCATTTTTTGAAGGCATGGTCTGGAACGGAAATTTCGGTTTCCAAACGCTGATGGAAGGCATGTTCGGCGCGCAGTTTCACGATTTTGCGGGCTCCGTCGTTGTTCACGCCATGGGCGGTTGGATTGCACTGGCGGCTGTGATTCTTCTCGGGAATCGCAAGGGCCGCTACAAACCGGACGGCAGTGTTGTCGGCATGCCGCCGTCCAACATTCCTTTCCTGGCGCTTGGTGCTTGGGCTTTGTGCGTCGGCTGGTTTGGGTTCAACGTCATGAGCGCTCAATCCCTGGATGGGGTCACGGGCCTTGTTGCAGCGAACTCTCTGATGGCCATGGTCGGCGGTATTCTCGCAGCGCTGTTTATCAGCAAGAACGATCCGGGCTTTGTGCACAACGGTGCGCTGGCTGGGTTAGTCGCGGTCTGTGCGGGCTCGGATGTGATGCACCCGGTTGGGGCTTTGGTCACAGGTGCTCTTGCAGGCCTCTTGTTCGTGTGGGCTTTCAACCTGTGTCAGAACAAACTGAAGATCGATGATGTGCTCGGCGTTTGGCCGTTGCATGGTCTTTGCGGCGCGCTGGGCGGCATTCTGTGCGGGGTATTTGGTCTCGAAGCCTTGGGCGGTATGGGCGGCGTGACCTTCATGGCGCAGCTCGCCGGAACAGTCGTGGGCATTGTTATTGCATTGATCGGCGGGTTCGCGGTGTATGGCGGCATTAAGGCCATCATGGGCATTCGTCTATCGGAGGAAGAAGAGTTCGTGGGCTCGGACCTTGCCATCCATAAGATCTCGTCAACACCGGACGAAGATATCGTTCGGTAGCCCAGCCTCAAATCAACTGGAAAAGGCGGAGGGAAACCTCCGCCTTTTTTTATTTAAAGCAAATGCGGAGGATCGGCGTTTTCGACATCGCGGTGGCGGTACTGCAGGGCGACCATCGTTGCCTTGACCGGTCGAAGGGAGAGGCCGACCGCAAGGGCGATGAAGGTCGGCCATAGAACAATATGGAGCCACATCGGCGGCATATATTTGAGATCGATCACCAGAGCTAGGCCCGCTGTAATCAGACAGAGCGGCAACATAATGAAAAAGGCCGGGCCATCACCGGTATCATGGCCTTCAAAGCTAAGACCGCAAACACGGCATCCTTTAGCAATCCGGATATAGCCGTCAAATAAGGACCCTTTACCGCAACGCGGGCATCGTCCTGCTAGGCCTGCATATAAAACGGGTACAGCCGGTTTATTTGAAGACATGACAACTTCCTGCGCTGCTAAAAAATGGACCCGTCCTTGCGACCGGGAGATGGTTATATTTCAAATTATGTGTCGATCCCTCGTTTTGGCGCAGAGTCAGGATCAACTTTTTCGTAGCGATAGTGAGTCTTGATCTCGTTGTTGAGATATTCACCCTTAGAGTCCGCCTGCATAAACTTTTGAAATCTCTCTTCTTCTACCCCGAAAAATACATACGTTTTGCCGCTCTCTAAGAACCGCACATGAAATTTTAAAGATGCAGGGTCGTAACTAACTGACTCTATGTTGGTTGAGTCCACGGTAATCATGTTAGGCATTTATGCCTCCCTATCACTCTTCCCAATTGTAGGCTTATTGCTCATTACTGCTCTTGATCGAGCACCCATACGTATTCGAAAAGCTTTCCAGAATCGTTGATAATCTGACCTTCCAATCGCACCTTGATGCCTTGGTTAGAAATGTAGCCATGCTCGTTAAGCACCATGTCGCTACTTGGTCGATTCGCTAAATGTTTATATCACGTGATCGCGAAGGATTCCTGTACAGCTAAGAAAAAGGGCCGGTCCTTGCGGCCGGCCCTTCTTGATTTTCTAGTATTCGGCTTAGCCGCCGAATGTACGAACCGGGAGGGCGAGAAGCCAATAGACCCAGACGAACAGGAACAGCCAGACCACGTCCACGAAATGCCAGTACCAAGCCGCAGCCTGGAAACCCACGTGTTTGTGCGGCGTGAAGTGATTGTTTTTGGCGCGGAACCCGCAAACGATCAGGAACACGGTCCCGACGAATACGTGGAACCCGTGGAAGCCTGTCGCCAGATAGAATGTTGATGGGTAGATGCCATCGGCGAGTCCGAACTCGGCATGCATATATTCGTAAACCTGGAGGCCCAAAAAGAACGCGCCTAGAGCCGCCGTGATGAAAATCCAGCGAGTTGCGGCTTTGTTGTTTCCTTCCTCAATAAATATGTGCGCGCGCGTTGCGGTGCCGCCTGAAGTCAACAGAATGACGGTGTTGTAGAAGGGGAGATCCCACGCTTCTAGGGGCGTGATGCCTGCCGGAGGCCACTGCAATGTGCTGGTAGAGAACCCGAGCGAGTTATGAAAGAACGCCCAGAAGAAGGCGACGAAGAACATCACTTCTGATGCGATAAACAGCACCATACCAAAGCGCAGGCCGTGATTGACCTCTTCGGTGTGCGCTTTTTGAACAACGGACTCTCTGACCACATCGCGCCACCAGAACGCCATGGTCATGATGACGAGCACAAATCCAGGGATCAAAGGTACGAGGCCGAGGTCTTCCATGCCGAGGACCGGCACATTGTGAAAGTACACCACAGCGCCGATCGCTAGGATCAGGGCGCTAAACGCGCCTAAAGCCGGCCACGGGCTGGGATCGACCATATGAAAGGGGTGTTTGGCGTGGGCGCTCATGGAAACGGTCCTTTTGATTCTCTAATTAAGTGGCGCAGCGAGGCTGACCTGGGCAATCGCCTGGGTGTCGGCCTTGGCGCTCTCTTGCATCATGTCTTCAAGAGAGCGGAAGAAAGTATATGACAATGTGATAGTACGAACTTCGTTAGTTGTGGCGTTCTCAATCATGTCCGGGTCCACGAAGAAGGATACGGCCATATCGGCGGTTTCGCCCGGCTGAAGAGTTTGCTCTTGAAAGCAAAAACAGTCGATTTTGTTGAAGTACAAACCGGTTTTTTCCGGAGTGACGTTAAACATCGCCGTGCCAGTGGTTGGAACATTCGAGATATTCTTCGCCACGTAATGAATGGTTTGGGTTTCCCCGACGTTGAGGGTCACCGACTCATCGACGGGATAAAACTCCCAGGGCAACGCATTATCTACGTTGGCGTCGAACCGAACGGTGATGGGTATGTTTGTCGCCGTCGTAGTGTTGGTGGCGGCGATTTGGGTCGTTCCGTCAAGGCCGAGGGCGCGGCAAAACGCGTCATAGAAAGGAACAAAGGCGAAAGACAAGCCCACCATACCGGCCACAACTGCGAGTGCGGTTGTGCCCAGCCGGATATTGCGTCGTCTTAATTCACCTTTGTCCATCATCTATGTCCCTCAAGGAACTTCAGTGTAAGCCCTACTCCGCAGGGTGTGCCGCATGCGATCCGCCAATTACCGGCGGCTCTTCGAAGGTATGGAACGGGGCCGGGGAGGGCACAGTCCATTCCAATGTATCGGCACCTTCGCCCCACGGATTAGCCACAGATTTCTCGCCGAATTTAATTGTGTAAACAGTCATGACGAGGAAGAACACGGTGGACGCTGCGCCAATGTAGGAACCGTAGCTGGACACCAAATTCCAGCCGGCAAATACATCCGGATAGTCGATATAACGGCGCGGCATACCTGCTAGACCCAAGAAGTGTTGCGGGAAGAACGTGATGTTCACGCCGATGAAGGTCGTCCAGAAGTGGAACTTGCCAGCCCATTCCGGATAGCGCTTGCCGGTCATTTTATCGAACCAGTAGTAGAACGCGGCGAAGATCGAGAACACGGCACCGAGCGACAGCACGTAGTGGAAGTGCGCAACCACGTAGTAGGTGTCGTGCATGGCGATATCCATTCCCGCATTCGCGAGTACAACGCCCGTCACACCGCCGACCGTAAACAAGAAGATGAAGCCCACAGCCCACAGCATAGGCGTTTTGAACGAGATGGACCCGCCCCACATGGTCGCGATCCAACTGAATATCTTAATGCCGGTCGGAACTGCGATGGCCATGGTCACGGCAATGAAATAGGCGCGGTAGTTCACGCCCATTCCCACGGTGTACATGTGGTGCGCCCAAACGACGAAGCCGACGATGCCGATGGAGGCCATGGCGTATGCCATCGCCAAGTAACCGAATACCGGCTTGCGTGAGAAGGTTGCAACGATGTGGCTGACAATGCCGAAGCCCGGCAGAATCATGATGTACACTTCGGGGTGGCCGAAGAACCAGAACAAATGCTGCCACAACAGCGGATCGCCTCCGCCGCGCGGATCAAAGAACGCTGTGCCGAAATTGCGGTCGGTCAACAGCATGGTCAAAGCGCCGGCCAAAACCGGAATCGCAAGCAGCAACAGAATGGCGGTGATCAGCGTTGCCCACACAAACAGCGGCATTTTGTGCATGGTCATGCCGGGCGCGCGCATGTTCAAAATTGTTGTGATGAAGTTGGTCGCACCCAGAATGGAGGATACACCCGCCAAGTGAAGCGACAGAATGGCAAAGTCGACGCTCATATCCGGCTGTCCGGCTAGGCCGGAAAGCGGGGGATAGAGGGTCCAACCTGTGCCCGCGCCCTGGCCCGCCACCATGGACAGAACCAGCAAAATCAATGCTGGCGGCATCAGCCAGAACGAAATGTTGTTCATGCGCGGAAACGCCATATCAGGCGCGCCGATCATCAATGGCATCATCCAGTTGCCGAACCCGCCTATGACGGCCGGCATAACGACAAAGAACACCATGAGCAGGGCATGGGCGGTAACCAGCACGTTGTAGAAGTGCTTATCGGTGATGAACTGCAACCCGGGTTCCATCAATTCCATGCGGATCATGATGGAAAAAGCCCCGCCAACCAAAGAGGCGACGACCGCGAACACCAAGTACATGGTGCCGATGTCTTTGTGGTTGGTTGAATTCAACCACCGCATGATTCCGGTCGGATGGTGGTCGCCGTGGTCGTGACTATGATCGGCGTGAGTTGCAGCGCTCATGGACGTTGTTCTCCGAATTTTTGTGACCGCACTTAATTAATTAGCGGGCGATGGCGACTTGTGTATCCGAGGCGGAGTTAATTCCCGCCTGCTGCTGTTCGACGTATCGCTGGAACTCTTCCTTGCTGACCACGTCAACAACGATGGGCATCAACGAATGCTCAACACCGCACAACTCGGAACATTGGCCATAGTAGCGGCCTACCTGAGTTACGTGGGTCCAGGTTTCATTGATTCGGCCCGGCATATTGTCGAGTTTTACGCCAAATGCAGGGACCGCCCAGGCATGGATCACGTCGTTAGACGTGAAAAGGATGCGGATCGTGGTGTCCACCGGCAGCACAACGTGGGTGTCGGTTTCAAGCTGGCGATGCTGGCCTGCTTCGTAGTCGATCTGATCGTCGGGAAGTGGCAATGAGTCGAAGGAAATGTCGTATTCCGGCAATTCATAAGACCAGAACCACTGGTTGCCGGTGACTTTGATGGTCATATCGGCTTCTTCGACGCGGTCCATGAAATAGAGAAGGCGGTAAGAAGGAATAGCGATTGCGACCAGGATCAAAACCGGCACAGCCGTCCAGATCACTTCAATAAGAGTATTATGCGACCACTTAGCCGGAACCGGGTTGGCCTTTTCATTGTAACGGAAGATGCAGATCAGCAGCAGGATCAGCACAAACACCGTAATGGCGGTAATCACCCACATCAGCAGAGTGTGAAAATCCATCAAACGCTCGGCGACCGGCGTTACCGGAGTTTGGAAACCCAGCTGCCATTCCTTTGGAAATGACGGGGTAGGCATTTGCGCGTAGTCAGCAGCAAAGCCGGGAAGGGCATAAAAGATGCTCGAAAGGGCGGCGGCAATCGCCAGAATCACACGACTCACACTTAGTCTCCATTGTAGCCCGTAGGCGGCCAATCGTTTAAGCGGCCCGGCCAGGGGGTTCAACCGATATTTACGAGGTTTTTCAATTTTTTGAGCCGCAGCCCCGGACCTTAACCGCCCGCTTAAGGCCAACCTCATCTGCCCCGGCGGGAGACTAACCGAACGCTTCCAGCCCGTAAAGCCGCGAAGGCGGGTGTGAACAGGGTCCGGAAGGGGTTTCCTGAGCGCTCAGCCTCGGCTACATAAGCTGCACCAAATGCCTTTCTCCTGGCCTGAGTAGCTAGGGTCAGTTTATTGACCCGCTTATTGCAAGGTGTGCCGTGCAAAATAGTGACAACAACCAGCCGACTTCACGCGACAAAGCTCAGCGCTTGCGCTTGATCCTTTTCGGCATTGCCGTCGCGTCTGTGTCCTTGTTCATGTACGTCAGTTTTATTTTAAAGACGGCGATCAAGGGGCCTTAAGATTTCACTTTAAAGGCGTCCTTCTTCAGAATTCACTTTAAGATCCCATTTTGTGGCGCTCTGTGCTTGACGCCACCCGCCCCTAAATACGCTCTTGAGAAGTCTTAGGTCATGACCGCAGCAGAGATACTTCCTCATGTGAATGCCGTTTTAAACACGGTTTCTACGATCTTACTGCTCATCGGCTTTATGATGATTCGCAGCGGTCGCCGCGAGGCTCACAAGAAGGTCATGCTTTCGGCCATCGCGGTTTCGGCGGTATTCCTTGTTTTTTACCTTATTTACCATTTCTCGGCGCCGATCTTTGTGTTTCCGGGCACCGGATGGACCGTGCCGGTGTATTACACAATGCTTGTAAGCCATGTGATTTTGGCGACCATCGTGACGCCAATGGTTGTCGTGACGGCTTGGCGGGCGCTGCATGGGAGGTTTGACCGCCACAAGACGATCGCGCGCTGGACCTTGCCCATCTGGCTTTACGTTACGGTGACCGGTGTGCTGATTTATGTCATCCTTTATCATGTTTATCCCGCCAATCCGTGATCTGGTCTCGGGAGATTTCAGTCGTGGCCAGCCGCCAGAACGGGCTCGGAACTTTGGACCGGTTTAATGGACGATAAAGAAATCTTCGCGCGGGCGATGCCGCCGCCGGTCGATGTTGCCGTGGACGGCACAATCGCCGGAAAGTTAACGCCTCATCTAGCAAGTGAACTTCGGGGCTGGGTGATTCTGCCTCTAGCGGCCCTCGGCTTGGCCGGTTTCATGGCTCTACTATTGGCTTTGGCGCGGGTGCCGGGCTCCGAGCTATTTCTCCCATGGATCGGGGAAACCTTCTTCCAAAAAGGTCTGGTTGCGCACGTCACTTTTGCCTTTGTGGTTTGGTACATGGGGGTTCATGGCGCAATGACGGTGCTCGCGACCGCGCAGTGTGCAGACCGGCGCGGATCAGAAATGGGCGCTATTGGAATAATCACTGGTAAAACAGCAGTTTATGTGGCGAGTTTAAGCCTTTTGATGATGTTGGCGCCTGCGGTTGCCGATTTAGGCGAACCGTCCCTGAACAACTATATCCCGGTGCTCATCCATCCCTTGTTTTATGCTGGCCTTGCGATGCTCGCCTTGAGCCTAGCTCTGCCGGTGCTCCGTCTTCTGGCGCTTATAGTGCGCATGCGCGAAGTGGAGGCGTCTGCATTCGGGGTCGCAGCGGCGGGGGTCATCTATCTCATCAGCTTAGTTTGTGTGGCTGCAGCCGCACTCACTATTCCTCTGAATGCTGGTGCTGTCGGAACGAATGAGTACGTTATGTGGGGCGGCGGGCATGTTCTGCAATTCGCCAACACCGTCCTTATGTTGTGCGCTTTTTACATGCTCTCGCGCATTACATTGGGCGAAACGCCGATTAAGGAATCGTGGTTCAAGGGCCTAGTCCTGATCATGGTGGCCGGCGCGGCAGTTGGGCCGTTGCTTTACCTCACCTATCAGGGCGGTGATCCAACCCAGCGAATGGCGTTCACCTATATGTACTGGTTTGCATTGCCGGTGCCATCGGCCGTTCTGCTGGGGAGTGTCGTTTCTCTCCTATACAAGCGCCGTGCCGATCTGCTGCACGGGGCACCCGAGGCCATAGGCATGGCCGCCGCCCTTGGTTTATTTGCTTTTGGCGGGGTTCTTGGATTTTTCGAAGGATCCGTGGATACGCGTACCCCAAGCCACTATCACGCGATGCTGATTGCGGTGACCCTTGGTTTTATTGCGCTTTATTTTGCGCTGTTTCTGCCCTTGATTGGGCTCCGCTCACCCCGGAGAGGTCTGCGGACCGCCATGTATCTGCTGCTTGGCGGGGGACAATTCTTGCATTCCCTGGGCCTTTACCTGGCCGGGCTAGACGGCGTGGTTCGCAAAACGGCGGGGGCGGCGCAGGGCTTGGATAGCAGTTGGAAGGTTGTGACCATGTCCATGATGGGCCTGGGAGGCGTCATCGCGGTCATTGGCGGTGTCATATTCGTGGTGCTGGCGGGGCGAATGCTGTTGGCAATGGGCGGCGGAGGTGATACCGCAAGCCCCGTGAGAGCCTCCGATTCTGAGATCGGAGCCGGCGCCGAATAAGCGCATTCGGGAATTAAGCAGAAAGAGCCCATGCAATTCCGCAGTTACATCGAGCTTATGAAGCTCCGGATCGGCTTTTTGATCGCCGTGAGCGCCATGGCGGGCTACGCAGCCGTCGCCCAGCATGTCGATGCTTGGCAGCTGGTGATTCTCTTTGTGGCGATGCTGCTGGGCTCATCCGGGTCTGCCGTTTTTAACCAATTCTACGACCGAGATATAGACGGGCTGATGCCGCGCACGGCCAACCGGCCGCTGGTTACCGGCACGGTGCAGGATGCCAATCGTGCGCTGTGGTTTGCGGGCACATTGTTGCTATCGGGCTGTGTCATTGCACTGCTGGCGTTTAACTGGGTTGTGGCTCTGCATCTGTTTCTTGGCGCGTTTGTGTACGGCATTGTCTATACGGTGTGGCTGAAGCGGCTGCATTGGACCAACATCATCATCGGCGGCGCGGCAGGAAGTTTTGCCGTATTGGCCGGAGCTGCGGCGGTAGACCCGAGTATCTGGCTCTTACCGGCCCTGATGGCCATTACCCTATTTTTGTGGACGCCCTCTCATTTCTGGGCGCTCGCGATTTTGATTAAAGACGACTACGCGAAGGCTGGGGTGCCCATGCTTCCGGTAATCGCCGGCGATGCAGTGTGCGCTAAATGGATATTCGCCAATACCGTGGTCCTAGTGGGCTCGGCTTTGCTGCCGGTGGTGTTTGGCGAGCTTGGTTGGCTCTACGCCGTCGTTTCGACGGGGTTCGGCGCACGTTTCCTATGGCTGAACTGGAAACTGGTGCGCGATCCGTCGAAAGATTTGGCCCGCCGGAATTTCCTGTTTTCCATGCAGTATCTGGCCGGTGTGTTTCTGGCGGTGGTGATCGACAAGCACGTGCCGCTATCGGTTTTTGGCCTCTAGGCCCTTAGTCTTAATTTAAATCCAAGGCGTGTTGTTTCAAATCCACGAGATCGGTGTGCTCGAGTGCGCCTTCGTGAGTGGCGGCCAGCACAACCTTGGGCGCCATGCCCGCTTCAAAAGCTTGTTGCCACCGCGGGGCACAGAGGCACCACCTGTCCCCAGGCTTTAACCCCGGAAAACCATACTCCGGCATAGGCGTGGATAAGTCGTTGCCCGCACGTTTGCTGAAGGATAGAAACTCTGCGGTCATCACAACGCAGACCGTGTGTGAACCTATATCGGTCGGCCCTGTATTGCAGCAGCCATCACGAAAAAAACCGGTTATCGGCTTCGCCGAGCAGGTGATCAAAGAGCCACCCAAAACATTACGGGCGGGGCGTTGTGGTTCGCTCATATCGCGCATTTAAATTCTCCAGACGCTTTAGATAGCAAATTCGTTGCCGCGTGTCGCCGGGCAAGCTTTTTTGCGCTACTGCGTCGCCGCTATTTATGGTGCTTTATTGGCTTTGGACGACACCTTTCGGATTAAGAGTTGCGGGTGCCTTGGCGTCTTGGGGCGTTGACGCCTATGCTGAGACGTGGATCGGCGAGGATATATGAGCGGCACTGAGGAGAACGAGAACGAGAGCGAACGAATGGGTGCTGCCGGAGCGGAGTCGGGCGCCGGGGCTCATCTTGGAACGGCGCACGTGTGGGCGGCGATGAGTCATGAAATTCGCACGCCGCTCTCGGGCGTTCTTGGGATGCTCGAAATTTTGTCGAGCACCTCACTTACCGATGAGCAGCGCAGGATAATTGCCACAGCTGAAGAGTCTTCCGCGGCTCTTATGCGTATTATTAACGATGTCCTCGACCTTGCGCGCCTTGAAGCCACGTCGGTTGAATTTGAACTGAAATCCACCAACCTTGCCGAATTGGTTGAGGACTGCGCCGAGTTTTTGGCCAATCAAGCCGATGCCAAGGGATTGGTCCTGACTTGCGAGACCGATATCCAAATTCCCCACGTGAAGTGTGATCCTCTTCGGGTACGACAAGTTCTTCTGAATCTTGCTTCCAATGCCATCAAATTTACCGACACCGGCCGTGTCGCGCTGTCCGTTGCGTTGGTGGAAGCCTCGGACGTGCGCGCGACAGTTCGCTTTGCTGTTGAAGATTCTGGTGTCGGAATTCCTGAGAATCTGAAGACATTTCTGTTCCAGCCGTTTTCGCAGATCAAAAATGTGAGCGCCCGTGGCGAAGGGGGAGTCGGACTCGGGCTTGCCATATGCCGAAATCTTGTTGAAGCCATGGGCGGCGTTATTCGGGCCGAAAACATCTCGGGACGAGGGGCACGGTTTAGTGTCGATGTGCCGTTCGATCTTTCGGCCCGCGGGGATAGCCGCAAGCCGAGCGGGTCCGGCGCGCCAGACGTGACCGCTATTGTCGTTAATTCGGACGAGCCAGCTATTCAAATAGCCATGCGCTATATGCGGGAGGTTGGAATAACGCTGAAGGTGGCGGGCAGTTTGAGTGATCTTGGCGGCACGGATTACGGTCTATCGGACACCCCGCCGCCGGTTGTCGTTATTGGCCCGGATTCCGAGCAATTGGAGGTGGGAGCGGTATCCGAAGCCTTGCAGAAAGTGAATCGGAGCAGTCGTCCGCATATTGTTTGGTTGCATCCTCATGCCATCGGCGGAGCGCGCTCGCTCATACAGCATGGAGTGCGTACTGTGCGGGCTTATCCGATGCACCGCGCAGCGTTGATGGACGCTGTTTTGGATACGCGGAGTTTTGCTCGTGGTGCGGGCGAGGGGCCACTCGTTACGCACCATGCTCGTGGTGTCAGCCCAAGCCCCGATGCGTCGGACGCGGCTCGGGCGGAGGGGCGCGTTATTCTGATTGCGGAAGACAATCCGGTGAATCAGCAGGTTCTGCGACAGCAACTCGCAATCTTGGGATTGCCGTGCGATGTCGCCGGAACTGGAACAGTAGCTCTGCAAATGATTGAAGAACGTCGTTATGTTCTTTTGCTGTGCGATTGCCACATGCCCGGCATGGATGGATTTGAACTCACACGCCGGGTGCGCGAACATGAACAGAAGACAGGCGGGCACCTTCCAATCATTGCCGTAACGGCCAACGTGCTTCCAGGCGAAGCCTCTCGATGTAAGGCTGCGGGAATGGATGATTATCTTGCTAAGCCCATTGAGATTAGGGTTTTGAAAGAAGCGATGGAACGTTGGCTTGACGTGTCTTTGGCTGCGGAAGTGCCGGACGAGGTTGGCGTGACGCGAGAAGTCGGCCCCGTAAGTGATGATGCGGGCGGTGCGATGGCTTCGGCACAGTTCGATGATAAATCAAGCGACTCTCAAACCGTCGATCTCAAAACTTTGAAGTCTCTTTATGGAGACGACGACGCTCGTCTGAGCGCGATTTTAGCGCAGTGGATACTCGTCATTGAGGAGGCCGCCCGGGAATTAAGCGATGCGCTTAATAATGCAGATCGCAAGTACGCCATGGAGGCTGTTCATCGCTTAAAAGGCAGTGCTGGTATTGCCGGTGCACATCAGTTGTCGCAAGCGGCGTCGGCGCTAGAGGTCGCGCTGCGTGTCAACGACATGCAACAAGTCAATGTTGAGGGACCGCGGGTTCAAAATCTTGCGCGTCAAGCGCTTGACGAAGTCGCGGCATGGAACCGCACATAATTGAGTGGGGCTAATAATCAGGCGGCGTTGTAGGACGATGCTGCTTCGGATTCCTCGGCAAGCATGTATCCCTTGTTCCGAATTGTTTTGATGATAACGGGCGATTTCGGATCGTCCTCTATCTTATGTCGTAAACGAGTAATGAGAACGTCGATGCTGCGGTCCATCGGATCCCACACCCGCATCAAAACATCGGCCATAAGTTCTTCACGGCTTTGGACGCTGCCCATGGTGCGCACGAGATATGCGAGCAGGCGGCACTCGTTGCCGGTGAGTTCGACCACATGCCCACCGGGCCTACGTATGTGGCCGGTTTTTTCGTCGAGGGTGCATCCATGAAACGTCAACTGGGACGCTGTGCGGTTGGCATTGTTTTGCAGAGAACTTTGCTGAGACTCGCCGTTGGTCGCAATCTCACCGCTGCGCCTTAGAACGCTGCGAATACGCGCCAAGAGCTCGCGCTCCTCGAAGGGCTTGGTCACATAGTCGTCGGCGCCGCATTCAAGTCCGACAACCCGGTCCACCGTGTCGTTGCGCGTGGTTAGAATGATGATGCCGAGTTTGTATTGTTCGCGCAGAAAGCGCGTGAGTACAAAGCCGTCCTCGCCCGGCAAGCGCAGGTCCATAAGCACCAATTGTGCGGGCGTGCTTGCCAGGACGTTGCGCATCTCCTGGCCATCGGTCGTTACGGTGACACGGTACCCTTCGCCCGTCAGATAGATCTCCAGGACTTCGCGCATATATGGGTCGTCTTCCACCACAACGATGTGCGGCGGCGTGGCCAAGTCCTCAGTTTTTGACGGTGTATTCAGCATGGATCCTATGTACTCGGCCGTTTGTATTTTGACCCTAGAATTTCCAATCCCGGTAATTATACAACCTGTGATGAAATATTCTATCCCTAGGCGAGTTGGGCGGCTAATTTAGAAACCGGCCTTGCGGAGTCAGTTTGCGAGAGCTTTAGACGAGGATATATCAGCGAATTGAAGCGGCTAGCCCCCAAAAATGAAGAGTCCGGCAGACACGGCGTGCGGCCGCTGCCGGCAAATATCATGGTGGTCGACGATGACCCCTTTGTGCGGGAGGTGGTGAAGACGGCTCTGTCCGTATCTGGGGTTGCAACGGTACAAACTTTTGATACCGGCGCAGCCGCCATTCGGGCCGCGCGCGATTTTACGCCGGGGCTTGTTGTGCTTGATCTTCTCATGCCGGGGCTGGATGGGCGCGAAACGTGGGAAGCGTTGCGTGAAATTTTAAGACCGCTGCCGCCGGTCATTTTTCTAACGGCGCATAGCGACCCGGAGAGTCTTGGCAAAGTGGCGGACCTTCAGCCCGCCGGTGTTATCTCCAAGCCGTTCGACCCTTCGGCGATTGAACAGCAAATTCGGCGTTTGCTCGATGGGGCTTTGGATCACGCCGGTGCCGGGCGGGGCCGGGCGCGCATCGCGGGTGTGAAGAAGGACTTTCAGAAAAGTCTTGGCGCTACGGCCGGTGATCTCGAGAAATTAGCCGCCCGGTTGAAGGCCGGGGAGAGTATGCAGGCGGTTGTGGAGGCCCTCTCCAACAAGGCGCACACGTTGGCCGGCACTGCGGGCATGTTTCAATTGAATACGGTGGGCGAGGCGGCGGCTCACGTAGAGCGGCTTGCATCCAATTTTGTGAAGGCAAAGACGCGGGCTGAATCCGAGCAAGACGACGCACGCGCAGAGTTGGTTGCCGCGACCGAGGCGTTGCAGATTGAATGCCGTATGGCGATGGGTGTTTCGCACTAAGACGGGGAAAAATGGTGCCGGCGACAGGAGTCGAACCCGTGACCCCCTGATTACAAAAATCCTACAGGTCACTTTCACGGCTTACTCTGAGTTACTCCCAACAGTCTCAAAACATTGTTTTCATTGACTGATTCGCGACTATCCCCGTACATGAAGTACGCTGAGTTGCGCCTCGAATCGCTCGCGGGTGCTTCCAAATTGCTTCCAAATTTTTTTATGGGGGAAATACCTTGGGTAAATTGACCAAACGAGTTGTGGACGCGCTGCCTTTGAAATCGTCCGACTACTTCGAATGGGACAGTGAGTTGCGCGGCTTTGGGGTGAGGGTGTCACCCAAGGGTGCGAAGACCTTTATGATTCAGTACCGGGCAGGAGGCCGGACGCGCCGGGTGAAGATTTGCCGCTACGGCACCTTAGCCGTGGATGAAGCCCGCGACCGCGCCAAGACCCTTCTCGGCAATGTAGCGGGTGGTCAGAACCCAGCCGAAGCCATAAGCAAACACAGGGGCGCGCCGACTGTCGGAGAAGTTTGCGACAGGTTCTTGAAAGACCATGTAGACGTTAAATTGAAACCGTCAACGGCGCGCGATTACCGCACCATTATTGAGGCAGGTATTCGACCTGCCCTAGGAACGTACAAAATCGTAGATGTAGCCCGCGCCGACGTGGCCGAGTTGCACCATCGCCGCCGAGATACGCCTTATCAGGCCAATCGTATCCTCAGTGTGCTTTCCAAGATGTTCAATATGGCGGAGGTTTGGGGATTTCGACCTGACGGGTCCAATCCTTGCCGCCATGTCAAGCGGAACGCCGAAAAGCGGAAAGAGCGCTTTCTGTCCCGTGAGGAATTGGGCAGTTTAGGTGATGTATTGGCTGAAGCGGAGGAATCGGGCAGCGAAACACCTTACGTGGTGCCGGCCATTCGATTGCTGGTTCTGACCGGGTGCCGACGTTCGGAAATTCAATTCCTAAAATGGGAATACGTGAAGAAAACCCACATTGACCTGCCGGATAGCAAGACGGGCAGGCGAATGGTTCCACTCCCGGCAGGTGCCCGCCGAGTGCTGGAATCACTGTCACGGGTACCGGATAACCCCTACGTTATCGTGGGAGAGGTGGAGGGACAGGCTATAAACAACCTTGAAAAGCCTTGGAGAAGGGTCAGGAAGTCGGCTGAATTGGAGGACGTTCGGCTTCACGATCTGCGCCATACTTACGCCTCGAACGCGATTCTAGCGGGATTGTCGATTCCCATGCTTGGCAAAATTCTAGGTCACACTCAAATTCAAACGACTATGCGCTATGCCCATTTAGCCGATGAGCCGGTACGTGCGGCGGCAGACGTGGTTGCCGAGGGGCTTGAAGACGGATTGCTTGGTATTTCGGCGCAGCCTAATTTCAATTCTGATTGCCCGAAAATTTCGGCGCGCCCAGGCATACCTATAGGTGCGGCTAATTTGAATAATTCGGGTGAATTGATCGGACATACTGGATAAACCGAGGAATTCCGCCACGTATAGGTGGATTAAAATTTTAGCGAATACTTTGAAATTTGGTATGCGATTTGAAATTTTGCGTAGTTTGAAATATTAGCGGGCACATGGAAGTTTGGTACCTGATTTGAAATTGAGTAGGGCTCGCTCTGATGACTTCGCCACCTAACGTATTGGCATTACGTGACGAAGAGTTTCCGCTTTTTGATCTTTGGAATCGAGCGGTACCTATTTCGGTAGCCTATTATCGCGCCGATAGCTCTCACGACTCCCTATGGTACCAGTCGAAGTTTAATCGCAAGAAGGGATTTCACTTGCTGGCGGCTGCCTACGTTGAACTCGGGGGTGGACCGAGGGAACGCAAAAGCCCGATCTTTGCATCAGAGGAAGAACATAAGAGATATCGCGAAACACAAAGTCATCTTCGGCACAAGCTACAAAAGTGTATTTTGGACAATGAACTTGTCGCGCTCGGTTTCGTCTATCCGCGAAGAATTGATGACAATCCGCGTCGAGTGCCTTCTGATCTATTAACCTACAATCTTGATTGGGAAGAGTGTCGTGTGGAAGGACTGGGTCTGCGAATAGACGAGATACGCGTATTTCCCCGTCTTTGGCTTGAGCAAGCGGTGGAAAGCGCACCAGAGCGCCTGCCGGAGCCAGTTATATCGCCCCGGAAAGGGCGGCCCTCAAAGCGCGAGCTAATCCTGGAAGCCTATGAGGCATGTATAGGAGCAGAATTGATCGATCTGGAAGCTCCTAAGAAGGCCGCGACGACAATCATTCAGGATTGGATCAAGTTGAATCGTTCAGATGAATATGAGAATGGGCGTGGCATAGGCCACGAAGTTGTTCGCCAAACCATTGCCGATGATCTTGATAAGCGCCGCAAATCTGCAAAATCCAAAAAACAATAAAATCGCGCCGCTTTTATAGTCGTTTTTGTAGTTTTGCTACGAGCGCATCGTGTCTCCTTAGCGTCAATCG
>CAXBLG010000010.1:0-79126 GCA_963976395.1 uncultured Rhodospirillaceae bacterium | reverse complement strand
AGACGGAACAGTTGCCGTTTACTTTGAAGCCGCAGCGGTCATCACTGTTCTCGTTCTTCTTGGGCAGGTCCTTGAGCTGCGCGCCCGCGAACAAACCTCCGGCGCAATTAAAGCCTTATTGAATTTAGTTCCGAAAACGGCGCGCCGCATTAAAAGTGATGGCATTGAGGAAGAAGTCCCTCTGGAAGACATCAAGATCGGCGACCATGTTCGCGTCCGTCCGGGCGAGCAAGTGCCGATAGACGGTGTGGTGACCGAAGGGCGGTCCGCCCTCGACGAGAGCATGGTAACGGGCGAATCGATGCCGGTCAGCAAGTCTAAAAACGATGCGGTGATCGGCGGAACGATGAATCAATCCGGAAGCTTGGTCGTGAAGGCTGAGAAAGTCGGCGGTGAAACGATGCTGGCGCGGATTGTGCAGATGGTGGCCGACGCCCAGCGCAGCCGCGCACCCATTCAGCGACTTGCCGATACAGTCGCGGCATGGTTCGTGCCAGCCGTTGTTGCCGTTGCACTGATAGCATTTAGCGTTTGGACTATGGTCGGCTCGGACCCACGCTTTGCATATGCCTTAGTGGCAGCCGTAGCCGTACTCATCATTGCCTGTCCCTGTGCGCTGGGCCTCGCAACCCCCATGTCGATTATGGTCGGCGTGGGGCGTGGCGCGCAGCTTGGCGTGTTGATAAAAAATGCAGAGGCCCTCGAACGCCTTGAGAAAGTCGATACGCTTGTGATCGACAAAACCGGCACCGTGACGGAAGGCAAACCCAAAGTTACAAAAATTCTGACCGCCGGTGGTTTTAGTGAGCATGACATTCTTAAATTTGCGGCCGGTGTCGAGCGTGCAAGCGAACATCCCCTAGCCCAAGCGATTGTGACCGCCGCTTTGGAGCGCGGCATTGCCCTTCCCCAAGTCGATGAATTTGATTCGCCGACCGGCAAAGGCGCGATCGGAGTAGTTGAAAGCAAACATATCGTGTTAGGCAATGCCGCATTTCTCGCTGAGCGAGGCCTTGATACAGACAGCTTCGTCAATGAAGCAGATAGCCTACGTCGCACCGGGGCCACGGCCATCTTTATGGGCATAGACAACACCCTAGCCGCCATCCTCGCCATTGCAGACCCCATTAAGGAAACAACGGCAGAAGCCGTGCAGGCGCTTCAAGCCGAGGGCATGCATATTGTCATGCTCACGGGAGATAACCTCGTTACCGCAAGAGCTGTAGCCGACCAACTTGGCCTCAAAGACATCGAGTCCGACGTACTGCCCGATCAAAAGAGCGAAGTCGTGAAGAAACTTCGGCGAGAAGGTCGCGTCGTAGCGATGGCTGGTGACGGCGTTAACGACGCCCCTGCCCTAGCCGCCGCCGACGTCGGTATCGCAATGGGAACAGGAACAGATGTTGCTATGGAGAGCGCAGGCATCACGCTGGTCAAAGGAGATCTCATGGGTATCGTGAGGGCGCGACGCCTGTCGGAGGCCACCATGCGCAATATCCGCCAGAACCTTTTCTTCGCCTTTGCTTACAATGCAGTGGGCGTGCCGATAGCAGCAGGCGTGCTTTACCCCGCGTTCGGTATTTTGCTCTCACCAATCGTCGCAGCGGCTGCGATGTCGCTATCTTCGGTCAGCGTGATCGGCAACGCCCTGCGATTGCGGATGCAAAAAGTATAGAGAAAATTTGCGCGAAATTGGCGAGGTGCGCGGTTACTGCGCGGCGATGCGAGCAGCATCGACAGAGGTTTCTAGCTCACCGCGCACTCGTGAAATGTCGTCCTGATATTTGAGGACCACTCCTAAGGTAGACTCCACCGTCTCAACATCGAGTTCCT
Organism: uncultured Rhodospirillaceae bacterium; assembly: GCA_963976395.1. GTDB lineage: Bacteria > Pseudomonadota > Alphaproteobacteria > Rhodospirillales > Rhodospirillaceae > UBA11612. The sequence continues at coordinate 77,293 of CAXBLG010000010.1, read as the reverse complement.
TTGCCCCTAAAGCCAGAAGCGCCTGGGACCAGTCGAGAGTCTCTGCAATACCCGGAGCTTTGAACAAATCCATACCCCGCAAGGTCTGAACGAAATGCACAACCTGGGCACTAAGTTTTTCTCCGGCTTCGGGTACGCGGGTATTCAGAATAGCGCGCTCGCGTTCCGCCGTCGGATAATCAACCCAATGGTAAAGACAGCGGCGCTTCAGAGCATCGTGAATTTCACGCGTCCGGTTGGACGTGATTATGACTATGGGCGGTGCTTCCGCTGAAATCGTTCCGAGTTCAGGAATGGACACTTGATAGTCTGACAGAATTTCAAGCAGGAAAGCTTCGAACGGCTCATCCGTGCGATCGAGTTCATCAATGAGAAGGACGGGCGGGCCAGAGGCATGTGACTCCAAAGCGGCCAATAGAGGGCGCTTGATAAGATAGTCCTCGGTATAGATGTCGGCGGCCACAGGCGCCGTGTCCGCCGCCTCGGCGAGGCGGATAGCCATCATCTGACGTGGATAATTCCACTCATATACGGCCGACGCGACATCAAGGCCCTCGTAACATTGCAGGCGCAAAAGATCGCGCCCAAGGGTGGCTGAAAGCACCTTAGCGATTTCGGTCTTTCCGACACCGGCTTCCCCTTCCAAGAACAGCGGACGTTGCAATTTAAGAGCGAGAAATAATGCTGTGGCAAGGTCACGCCCAGCGATATAATTGCCGCTACGCAACAGCTCGGCCGTTTCGGAGACGGTGGTGGGAATCTTAACGGACACTTCGAATCCTTCTTAGCGTTTTACCTTGCCAAACAGTTCGACCAGTTCGTTGAACTTTTCACGCTGATCACCTGCATCGCCGGTTTTTATGGCGGCTTCAACGCACGAGGCTGCGTGATCGCGCAACACCTGATCCTCGACCTTCCCTAATGCCGCCTTGACCGCCTGAATCTGGTTAAGAATGTCGATGCAGTAACGACCCTCGTCAATCATGCGCGCGACACCGTTCACTTGACCCGCAATGCGGTTGAGACGCTTAAGGGTTGCGTCCTTATGTGTCTCGCAAATGTGATTCATAGTCTATTCCCGTTGCAGCTCTGTTGACCAAATACCCCTATGGGGTATAGAGTATAGACTCTATCCGCATTGGAGGCGAGCCCCATGATACCACGCCGGTCGTTTTTGGGAGGCAGTACTGTGTTGGGCGGCCTAGCCGCCTTGAATATAGGCCTTCCCCCTTGGGCCCGTAGCGCACAGGCCAATGATATGTCGGGACTGACGTCATTGTCCGGCACCGATTTCGACTTAAACATCGCGCGGACACCATTCTCAGTAGACGGACAGCGCGGAAGCGCCATAACCGTCAACGGCCAGGTGCCCGCGCCGTTACTGCGCTGGCGCGAGGGCGACGAACTCACCTTACGTGTAACCAATTACCTGGACGAAGATACCTCCATTCATTGGCATGGCATTTTGCTGCCGTATCAAATGGACGGTGTGCCGGGCGTTACCTATCCCGGCATCAAACCGGGCGAGACATTTACATATCACTTCCCCATCAAACAAGCAGGCACCTACTGGTATCACAGTCATTCTGGATTGCAGGAACAGGCGGGACACTACGGTCCGCTGATTATTGAGCCCAAGGGCCCCGACCCCGTGGTGTATGACCGGGAGTATGTGGTGGTGCTCTCTGATTGGACGTTTGAGGATCCATACACAATCTTCGCTAAACTAAAAAAGCATGGGGACGGATTTAATTATCAGAAACTCACACTCAGCGATTTCTTTCGCGATGTGCGCGAGAAAGGATTCCGCGCTGCTTTAGACGAAAAAATGGCGTGGGACCGTATGCGTATGATGCGGACGGATATTCTTGATGTAACCGGCGAAACCTACTCCTACCTCGTCAATGGCCATGGCCCACGCGATAACTGGACGGCGCTGTTCAAACCGGGTGAACGGGTGCGACTTCGCTTTATCAACACAGCCGCCATGAGCATTTTCAATGTGCGCATTCCGGGCCTGCCCATGACCGTCGTGCAAGCCGACGGTCTAAATGTGCGCCCGGTTGAAACCGACGAATTCCAGATTGGTGTCGCCGAAACTTTTGACGTTGTGGTTCAGCCGATGGAGGACCGTGCCTTTACGATTATGAGCGAGGCCATGGACCGCAGCGGCTATGGCCGCGCCACCTTGGCGACACGGCCGGGCATGGAGGCCCCCATCCCTCCCCTGCGCGAGCGCCCGTTGTTGACCATGAAAGACATGGGCATGGACCATGGCGGCATGGACCATGGCGGCATGGACCACGGGTCAATGGGAACTCAAGGCGCGGATCATGAAGGCATGGATCAAGGAAGCATGAACCATGACGAAATGAAGCCTAGCGAAATGGAGCACATGGACCATGGTGAAGGAGCCCACGATCATTCTGCACCTGCCGAACCCGCTCATGACCACTCGAGCCATCAAAGTTCAACAAACATCATGGAAATGGCCGCCAAGGCACAAATGCAATCGGCGAACGCCCCCGCTGAAAAACACATGGACCACAGTCAAATGGATCATGGCCAAATGGAACATGGCGGCATGGACCACGGGGCCATGGACGGGATGATGGATATGAGCGTCGGCTCTATGGAGATGGAGAAACATAACCATCCCGGCGGGCCGGGGGTGGCGAGCGAAGCCATGATGCCGACGAACCGTTTGGGCGAGCGCGGGCTGGGCCTAGAGAACGTTCCGCATCGGGTGCTGGTTTATACCGACCTCGCGAGCCTTACACCCAATCCAGATATACGGCCGCCTGAACGCGAGATGGAACTGCATCTGACCAGCAATATGGAACGTTACATGTGGTCGTTCGATGGGGTGAAGTTCTCGGAAGTGAATGGACCTATAATATTTCACGAGGGCGAGCGGTTGCGCCTGACTCTGGTGAACGACACCATGATGGCGCACCCCATCCACCTGCATGGCATGTTCTTCGATGTTGTAACCGGCGGCGAGAACGCTCACAAACCGCGCAAACATACCATTACCGTCAAACCTGGTGAGAAACTGTCGGTGGATATCACGGCCGATGCGGTTGGTGACTGGGCGTTTCACTGCCACCTTCTCTACCATATGCACGCCGGCATGATGCGCGTGGTGTCGGTGCGCGAACGCGCGGGACACCACAACAATCACAACGACATGAAACATGACCATCACGATCACGGCGATCACGCGGAGGTCAAGTGATGTGGTCCGCACTCAAAGGCACTATTGCCAGCGTTGTTTTTCTATATTCCGGCATAGCATTCGCCCAGCACGACCTGAGCGGTTATGACGTGCCCGGGCGCGAAATCTCTCCTGAGATGGAGGCCGCACGCAACCACGCGCACATGCATCACGGCGGAGAAAACTTTGTCTATGTTCAAGGAGATCGCCTTGAGTATGGCTCGGGCGACGGTGACCCGCACATGCTGTGGGACGCGCAGGGTTGGTACGGCGGTGATATCAACAAGCTTTGGGTAAAGACCGAAGGCGAAATTTTGCTGGACGATGGCGAGGTCGAGGAGGCTGAAGTACAAGCCCTGTATAGCCGCGCCATCCTGCCGTTTTTCGACCTGCAAACCGGCGTGCGTCAAGACTTCGGACCCGGACCAGACCGCACCTATGGCGTGATCGGTGTGCAAGGGCTCTCTCCATACTTATTCGAAGTGGATGCCGCCGCGTTTGTCAGCAACAAGGGAGACGTATCGGCGCGTATTGAACTGGAATATGAACTGCTGCTCACACAGCGGTTGATTGCGCAACCGCGCGCGGAGTTGAGCTTTGCTCTGCAGGATGTCCCGGAGCTTGGCGTTGGGTCTGGCCTATCCTCGGCCGACATTGGAATGCGTCTTCGCTACGAATTCAAGCGCGAGTTCGCACCCTATATCGGCGTGTCATGGTCAAGGGCCGTCGGCGACACTGCGGATTTTGCCCGCACCGCCGGTGATAATCCAAGCGCCGTGTCGTTTGTCGCCGGCATTCGGTTTTGGTTTTAGCAAATTGCCAAACGGCCGCGCGCTAAATCAAAAATAGGTTCCAGGCAATTTGCTGCACGGGCCGGCCAACCAACTTTATTACTTCTTCAAGAGACGTGTCCGGAAACTTGCGACGGATGAAGGTGTCGGTCTCATTGGGCTCAATAGCGCGGAGCGAAAACGAGAGGGTTCCGGCCTCGCCCGCATTCTTTTTGTATAGATCAAGCAGACATTCGGTCAGAGTCAGCGGCGCGAGATGACCGTCGATACTGCCATCCCATGGCACAGCACGGCGCACAGCGTCCACCGCTTCGGCCGGTGTATTCACCTCGGTATGCATGTTTGCCGAAATACCGACCCCGCCACGGCCCAAACGTACTGCGGGGACTTTCGCAAGATACGCATCCAGCCCCGTGGTGCAGCCGCTCACAAACACGGCGACTGATGCCGCTTCAAGGGACTCGATAATATTGTTCCGGGTATCGACAACAATGTTAGGCGCGCTAAACGTCCAATTGGCGGGATTCTCAACAGGGTGCGGTCGCACTACAATCCGCCGCTCAGGAAACGCTGCCGCCAAGGCGTCAATAGTCTCGCTCACCAGCGGCAGCACATCGCATTCATGGGCAATTGCCTCTCGCATAATTCCGGCCCACGCCGCCCCCTCAATCGTGCTCAAAGGAAACGCCGACAGCGCCATGGTCTCTTGCACCATTTCTGTAAACGAGCGGCCATGATTGTTGATATTGCCGGATTGCAAGCACACCAAAATATCATCGCCCTGCGATTGTTTATACGTTTCGACGCGCGGCGTGCCGGTAACCGCAATATTCGCCTGGTACGGAAAGCGCTTTGCGTAATCCGGTCCCTGAGCACAAATCAGATCGGCACAGCCGACCGCATGGGGGTGCACCGTGGACTTTATGTACGTTCCAGATGCTGAGATGCCGAACATTTCCTCATCAAGCACCGCAACTAAATGCCCGTTGCTGATACATTCAACCATACTGTTAGCATCGAACTGGTGCATGGTTTTGAATAAAAAGATGCCGGGAGGAAGCCGGTCGATGTTCATGGTCAGCGGCCACTTGGCCCCGAAGAGAACGCGCAAACCCTTCTCCGCCGCCGCGCGTGCAATAAGCGCTTTTGCATGAAATTCGCGAGCCTTCACTTCCACCGGTAAGTAAAGAATGGGCGACACCCGGCGCGGCGTTTTGTCGATGTCCTCAACGCGCGGAATAGAGCGGGTATCGTTCGCTCGCCGCTCTTCGAACAAACTGTCAAAGGCCGACAGCAACGATGCTTTTCTGACGGGAAGATTAAAGCCCATGGAACCTTGGCGACGTTGAATGGCGGCGTATACCGCTGTGTAGGCGAAAACCTAAGGAGGGGCCAGTTTTGATACGCATTCTAGTTTTCAAAGCATTATCTAACAGGAGCCGCAATTTCTCTTGAGAGGGCCAAAATTTAGGCTTCGATCTACGCAGGTTCAGCCTATCGGGCGCATCGCCCACTATGCCTGTTAATACAAATTGTTGTGGTTTCACATCTCTGACACACAAAATAAGGTGACAAAGACACATTTATTTGAGACACTTTTTTCAGAACTTTAGGGGATGTATCGCAATGCCTCTCACCCAGAGGGCGCGCGACGACAGATATAACTTCAAGGGCTTCGGTGAGCCCACCCCGCCGACACCTCTTTGTACGCCTCCCGCCTTGGGGGGCGTTTGTGTTTTAAGCCCCGTTTCATCGGGCGCTGATTCATCAATCACCTTTACAAACCCCCAACCCATCGAAAGGAGGCCCCGAGAACCTGTCGCCCGACACCCGTCGGCGCGGACTGTTGCGTACGTTCACCTTACAGGAGCATGTCAACGATATGGGCAAGCGGTCATCAGCACGTTCCAGAAAACAATTTAGTAACACCCACGAATCACCTGAAAATTTTCAACTTCATGCCATGCCCGGCAGTTGGGACCCCGTCGAGGCACACCGCGACCAAAGCTTTATCCGCCATGTCAAACCGCGCAGCGAGGGTCAGCAGCAGTTGATGGACGCCATCGAGAGCAGCCCCCTCACCGTCGCCTTGGGGCCAGCGGGTACAGGAAAAACTTATTTGGCCATCGCCGCCGCCGTGAAAGCCCTGGACGATGGGCAGATTGATCGCATTGTGCTGTCGCGGCCTGCAATTGAGGCCGGCGAATCCCTCGGGTACCTCCCCGGGACAATGGAAGAAAAAATGTCGCCCTACCTGCGCCCCCTGTATGACGCCCTGGGAGAGCGTATGGGCGGCAAGCGTTTGCGCCAATATATGGCCGACGGCACCATTGAGATCGCGCCGATCGCTTATATGCGCGGACGTACACTCAACAACGCGTTTGTAGTCATAGACGAGGCGCAGAACTGCACGTACGGTCAGATCAAAATGTTGCTAACGCGCCTAGGTTGGCACTCGACCATGGTGATAACCGGCGATCCGGATCAGACCGATCTCTTGCCCGGCGTTTCGGGCCTTGCCGACATTGCCGACAGGCTGAACACATTGAACGATATCGCAATTGTAAAACTTACTCACAGCGATGTGGTGCGACACCCGCTCGTCGCCTGCATGCTTGCGGTGCTGTAATTGCGATCTAAAGGTTGACCAACTCATCAAATTGAGTTTGGTTTATAGGGTGCGTCCCTGAAACTTGGGGCGGTGCGCAAGCACCGCCCATTTTTTTGTCAATTCTGCGCAAGCAACGGCAACCTGCATAGTGCCGTCATATCGGTTATAACACCGGCCTGCTGATTGAAAACCAAGTGCTGCAGAAACCCCGAAAACACACTCTCCGATTTTACAATATAATGATACATATTTGCCGATGGCTCAATGCCAAGCGCCGCCTCCATATCACTCACTGAGACAAATGCTTTCGCATTCGCGGGAATAACGTCCGTAGAAAAAGTACCGAGTTTAATACCGGTACTAGGATCAATGAGTCCTAGTTCTACAGACATCGGCGCAACTCCGGTATTATTAACAACCACGGTACTCGGATATCCAACGTCTAGAAGAGATGTATGAACACCCAAAAGAAGGTCAGGGTCGGCGGTTACACCCGCACCACAGGTGCTGAGGTTGGTCAATGTACCATCAGCGGCGCGCCATAAGACGTTTTGGTAGTATCCGCTATGAATGTACCCGCCATTCTCTGAAGCAAACCGGTGTAAGTATCCCGCAAAATACGGTGCTTTTGGATTTGAGCTTATTCTGGCGTCCTCGATTTCGCCAACCCCAATCTGGACCGCTGTGCCCGGCAACAGATCGTCCGAATCATAGATAACGGCAAAAGCCGGACCAATTTCGGATGGGCTTGAATTGTACGTTAAGTCTCCATTCGCCAATTCCAACCGTACATTCCCACTAACATCTCCACTGTTATAAAATCGAAGAAAGGATCGCGAACTTGGATGTACCGTGGAGAATACGCTCCCGATTTGCATATTCTCCGCTTGCACCGGCACAGCATCAGTGCCGAGAGAACATACGGTCGTCATGTCCGTCAAAACACCTGCTTGTTGATTTTCTACAAGATTCTGCAAGTACGCTCCCCTACCATCAAAAGAATCCGCAGGAAGTTCCACGATGTAGTGATACATGTCACCCGTGGGAACGATGCCGCTTTCCGCTTCAATCTGCGAAACAGGAAGCAAAAGTTCACTCTGAGCATGGACATACGGCAATTGATACGTTCCCAGAAGGTTTCCGTTGCGAGCATCATAAATCCGCAAACTACGTGGGTAGGTTTGAGATATTGTTCGTATGGCGATTGAACTTGGATAGCCTAGGTTTCCCAATAAAGATGAATGCACGCCAAACAGCTTTCGCTGGGGTGCGGTCACGTTCGAATCGCAGGTGCTGAGATTCGTCAATGTGCCGTCGGCGGCCCTCCACAGAACATGTTGAAACGACCCCGCGATTTGCGGTTCAACGGTGACCGAGTAATACGGCGGCAAATTACTAATTTGACCGACATTTTCTTCGATTTGTTGGATATCGTATTGGACTGCTGCACCCCCCGGAATGGCAGGGCTCGTCCATTGCTTGATGAACATACCGGTTGAGGCATCAGCCAATCGCACGGTGACGGAACCCGCGACAGTACCTTCATTGAAAAAACGGAGAAACGATCGGGAACCTGTCTGTGCGGATGAAAAGACAGCCCCCCACCGGATTTCGTTGTTCGGCACATTTAGGCGGATGATATTACTTGCGCCTCCATTGCTGATTCCGAGCGTATCTCTCTCGCCAATCCAAACATTTCCATCAGCTCCAACGGCGATCCAGGGCAATCCAGCCCACACCATCGTTTGTGTATTTGGTTCGGCAACGGCATACCGCGTAATCGCAAGGCTCGCCGTGATCCGTCCAACCCAATACCCCTTGAGATTGGTACTTGATCTATGTTCGAGAAACCAAACGTTTCCATCCGCGCCCAGAGTCAAAAATTTAGTATAATTTGAATTGGGGCCAGCGATTTGATCATCATAGGACTCGATTTCCGACACCAATCCCTGTGAGTTAAATACTCCAATTCGCCCTACGACATCTGACGCCCATATGTTGCCATCCGGTCCTCGAATTAAGCTATTCAAGGTAGACAGCTGCGAATCGAATGTGGTGTGGCTGCTACCGTCCGCCGTCATACGTGTAAGCATTTTATTGCCGTGGGAAAGCCAGAGATACCCCAAGGCATCGAATGCCATATTCCCCACCGACACCTGGCCAACGCTATTTAGAATCTCAACTGGCAATAATACGTCTGATATCGCGCCGGATACAGAAACCCGATTTAGGGTTTGGTTAAAATCATAGCTAACCCATAGATCTCCAGAGGGTCCAATGGCGAGAGCGCGCACTCCGGATTCTGTTTGCGGCAGATCGTATTCGGCTATGACACCGCTTGAAGTAATTGAACCGATTTTGTTGGAGTATACACCGGAGACAACAGCACTTTGCGAAAACCAAATCTTCCCGTCTACACCGAGCATCAAATTTCTGGGGTTCGCATCTGAGGAAGGCAGTGAAAAAATAGTCGCATCACCCGCCGCCGACATGCGTGTGATTGTGTTGGCCTTGGAAAACCAGAGATTACCATCCGCTCCGATAGTTGCATTGAACGCAATACCTGGCGTGTCGGAAATGTCGAATCTCGTAAGTGACGAGACGTTTTGGGCGCGCACGCTCGAGTGACACACGCCACTTATCAAAACCACGAGGAGCAATAGACACCGCACCGACATGGATAGCCCCCATATCTATAATAACGGGAATTATGCACAAATAATTTCTAATGAGTGTAGCCAGCATCGGTCCAATTGCCAGCGGTAAATCACCTAACTGCAATTTCATTCAATCCGATTGGCGAGAATGATCTACTTCTTGGAGACTAGTACGGCGCACGTTCGCCGCCGATGTAACGGGCGAGATCGGCATAGTCGAACGCAAGTGAAATGAGATTGGTAAGAAAGAGAACCGCGAAAAATGTCCGTGACGGAACAGGTTTTATTTTGATGATTTCACGCCGCCGCCAAAGATAAATAAGTAGCGGCGTCCACACGACAATGTGAGTAATACCAAGCAAACGCACATAGCCCATCGCATCGTAAAGTTGGCTCATGGCGATCGCGCTGAGCAGAAACAAGCCGAGCCCCCAGCGCGCCTCCACATGTTTCCATGCAAACAGGACGCATCCGATGAGGTTCAATCCAGCCAGATACATAACCCAAATGCCGACCCAGGCCGACTGGCGCATAATATCCTCGCCCATTCCTCTTCCCCTTGAATTTGGCTAGGTAATCCCTGCTCTTGGGGCCTGCCAAACCAAGGCCCAAAACGACAACAACCGCCCTCAACAGGGGAGAGGGCGGTTGTTGCGGTGCGTCCCAGAAACCTGGGGCAGCGCAGGGCCAGCCCGGTTTTTATTGTGTGCACCTATGGCTAACACACCATAAAACCGGGGGGTCGCCAACGACCTTCCCAAGAAATCTGCATCGGACTTTTGACACAACATGTTGGGGGATGAGTGTCCCATCCCTCACAATTTCTAGGGTTGATGTCAGATGAGAATCATTATTACCCAGTGTGTGGATGGACTGCAGAGCTCCGGGCAGTCGACTCCAAGGGCGGGTACTCAGTGATGCGATGTCTGGTCAGGGCCCTACAGACGTCCACACGAGGACAGCAACATTCCCGCCGATCACGTGCTCCTAGACACGGGGTCGCTCCTTCGGAACGCCGTATCCGATGTCGATCCACGTGCAAGGAGATATTTCCACAATCTTACCAACGGGCTGAACATACGATACATCGCCGAGTGCGCTGTTAAAGGCGACGAAACGCCGCATCTTTCCTGCGTCCGTGCCGGCCGGCAAAAGCACGTATTCCGTTTCACGTTTCCGACCAGCGGACGTAATTCCGATCGTAATACCGCGTATTCCGCAGGGGAGATCTAAAACCGTTTTAAGATTGATTTTCGCTGCTTCCGAGAACTCAGGTGACAAGGCCTGCAAGCTATCGGTTTGGGTTAAATCACTGCCCCAGTCCTCCACGCTTTCCGTGCCCATAAACCGGATCGGGAAGCGACCATCGTCACTTTCCTCAATGATCATCAATTGAGGAACTAACTTCGGCGGAAGTCCACTAAAGAGTCCTCGAAAATGAGGGATTTCGTTGCCATCTCTAAGCTTAAGCCACGCATCAAAGAACGCTTTGGCTTGATCTGTCTCAAACATCACTCCCCCGATCATCAAGCCGCGACACAATGGAGGTGACATCCCATGCTTACAAGGCAATTTTACATTTCAACGACATGCAGATTGATCTGTTCTTTAACACAGCGATGACCCACGCCTGATCTCTTTGTAAATCCGATCTTTGGTGTCCATCCTTGCCCAGATATTTCGCACATGCGTGGAAGTCCATTGCAAACGCAAAACTACACCCCGCGGTAGACAACACCTAAAGGTCCATGCACTCTTGAACATGTCGGGCGAATGGGGGTTCGGGTGGCGAAGGACAGCAGCAGTAAACTGCAGCACAAGAAGAATATTGGACGGCGAACCGCTTTAGGAACGACCTTGCGTGCGATGGGCGGAGTTGTCGCCATCACGGCGGTCGGCGGCACTGCACGTCTCTGGCAATCCGGCGCGGGTGGAAATTTGGGTGCCGGTTCCGCGTTCGATCCATGGAGAGACTGGGACGACGGCACGGCAGAAGGTTTATCGGGCATTGTCGGCGCCGCGATTCTGGCGGCGAGCCCACACAATAGCCAGCCTTGGCTCTTTACTATTACCGACAACATTATCGACCTACACGCCGATACCGCACGCAACTTGGGCGTACTCGACCCATTCGGCCGTGAGATGATGCTGAGTTTGGGATGCGCAGTAGAGAACATGGTGCTCGGTGCGGATTCGCTTGGGTTCACGCCCATTCTCAACCTGTTTCCGGCCGGAGCCGCATCCAATCACATCGCGCGCATGACCGTTTTCACGGGCGAGCGTAAAGAACGGCCAGAGGCTAAATTCATCAGCAAGCGGCACACCCACCGCGGGCCTTATCTAAGAGATAAACGAATACCCGATGCAGTGCTTGACCGGCTCTATGCGCAAACCAAGTTGACCAGTGCGCGGCTGATATGGCTAGGCGCGGATGGCGCAGCGGGAGCCGCATTCACGCAAGGCACGCTAGAGGCGACGGAAGCCCTGATTGCTGACCCAGAGATGATGTCCGCCAGCGCGAAATGGCTGCGTCACGATTTAAAGACCGTCAATCAAACACGCGACGGCATCACGACATCTACAGCCGGGTTGTCACCGATCATGACACGCCTGGCACTAATGTTGCCAACAGGCCTCGTCGCCGAGAAGCAGCACGAAAAGTGGCTACAGATGACGCGGGAGATTCAATTACCGACCGCGCCGCTGTTCGGACTCATTGCCGTTCCTGATGCCCGCGACCGCGTCGCTCTCGTAGATTCTGGTCGCTTATGGCAACGCCTGCATCTCAGTGGAACACTGAACAATCTCGCCATGCAGCCCTTGAATCAAATGATGGAAATGGCGGACCGCGATCAAGCGTTGTCGCGACCGTCCCCATCCGCTGCTGCACTGACGGAAATCGCGGGTTATGCGGATACGCAGGTGATATTCGGATTTCGCCTAGGATACGCAAATAGCTTGGCCCCATTGAGTCCAAGGCGGAGTGTGGCGCAGGTAGTGTCCGGCTGAATTCTTAGGACCCAAACACAGCCGTCAGAATGCGCATGACGTGGGTTTCGCCCAATGGATCAACTTTGACCCCCATCGCCGCAAAATAGACGGTGAGATTGTTGCGCGCGTCGTCCTTACATTCAACGGGCGATGTGCCGATCCCTCGATCTTCGCCCTCCGGAGCCAGCGCATACAATGCAAGCGTCTCCATGTGTTCCATTTCCAGCTCACACGCCATAATACGCTCGCGCAAAGCAACAGCAGCCTCCTGCGCAGGCCCACTCATACCCGTACTCTCAATGTGATCCTTGAGGTTGTTGCGCGCCGTGCGTAACGGCTCGACCATGGTATGTTGCCAGCTGCGTGAAAGCTTTAGTGCCGCTCCCAAGTAGCGGGCCAAATTCGCACTGCCGGCCCCACGATAGGCTAGCCAAATACAAAACATCACCATATTTACATCGGCGCCAAGACGGCTTTGCAAAGCTAAGCATGCCTTTTCCACGCCAGGTTCCTTATAGGTCGTGGTCACGAAATCCCACAAAGGATTGTCTTTGGCCGTGAGAGGCGGTTTATCACTCATTTGTTCTTACTCCCGGACCGGGGCGATCTCGCGGCCCGTCTCTCTCCCCAGCGTTTAACCAATCCGGCATCAATTTCAAATAGATCAAGAATGCGACCGATCGTATGGTCCACAACATCATCTAGGCTTTTCGGTTTAGCATAAAATCCGGGCACCGGCGGCGCAATGATCGCACCAATTTCTGATGCGGTTGTGAGAGTACGCAAATGGCCAGTATGCAGCGGGCTTTCACGTACCATGAGCACGAGGCGCCGCCGCTCCTTCAACACGACATCCGCAGCCCGAGACAAAAGGGAGGACGTCACGCCGGTCGCAATTTCAGAAACAGTGCGAATAGAACACGGCGCAACAATCATGCCCCGAGTTTTGAACGAGCCTGAGGAAATTGCAGCGCCAATGTCGGTGTTGGCATATGTCACACTCGCCAACGCTTTCACCGCGGAGACCTTCATATTGCTCTCATGCGCCAAGGTCACTTCGGCCGATTTAGACATAACCAGATGAGTCTCCAGACCCAACTTCTTCAGCACTTGAAGAAGGCGAATTCCGTAGACAATGCCGGATGCTCCGCTGATCCCGACAATCATCCGCTTAGACGAGTCCATATGGTATCCCATTCCAATTCGTATGGGCGTCAGCCCCAGATTCGAGGCGGCGGCTCTACAAGCCCATTCTACGCCATCACACCTTATATACCCTGGTCGTAAAAGGTTTGAATTGGGTAAAGATATGCCCGCCCACTAGCCTTAAAGCCTTATTTTATCTACAACTATGTCTTCCCAGCACGTGTGCAATACTTCACGAGGAGGAGAGACGCAAAGCATGACCGGCAAGGAAATCTCTATCGCAGGTAAAGACGGAACTTTCATGGGCTATCTCGCCACTCCGACCGGCGGTAGTGGCCCCGGCGTTATCGTGATTCAAGAAGTCTTCGGTGTAAACCAATGGCTACGCAACGTTACCGATTGGCTGGCTGGTCAAGGATATATGGCGCTGGCACCTGATCTGTTTTGGCGTTTGGACCCAGGCATTCAATTGGACCCGACAAAGGAAGACGAGTTCAATAAGGGTCTTGAACTGTTCGGCCAGTTTAACGTCGATACAGGCGTTGAAGATATTCAGGCTACGATTTCAACACTCCGCAAGATGCCAGGATGCAATGGCAAGGTCGGCAATCTCGGCTTTTGTCTTGGTGGCCTATTGTCATATCTTACCGCAGCGCGAACGGATACTGATGCGAGTTCAGCCTATTATGGTGTTGGCATCGATACTCTTTTGGGTGAAGCGGACAAGATCAAGACTCCGACAATTTTGCATATCGCTCGTAGCGACGGGTTTGTCCCGCCGGAGGCTCAAGCAAAGGTTGAAGGTGGCTTAAAAGACCACGAACAGATCAATATTTATGCCTACGAAGGCGCAAATCACGGGTTTTGCCGTGAGTCAGACAAGACCCACTACAAAGCAGACGCGGCTAAACTCGCGCATGAACGAACGCTTGATCTATTCAAAGAAGCGCTTGCGTAAAAGCTGAAGCGTTCAAGGAAAGTGAAGGCGAACATATGAACCAAGAAGACATCGCCGCACAGCTTTCCAGTTGGCTTAAGGACGCTGCCGCCTGGACATTAGATCACGTAACGACGTGGCCGATGATCGCGCAGATCACGGCGCTGATCCTCATCTTTCTGTTGGCTTACGGCGCACACCGCAAACTGCGCCCTCTCCTCGACGGTTGGGTTCGGCGAAGCAACCTGCCCGGGCTATTGCAATCAATTAGCGCAGCCATCATCCGCGAGACCGGCGGATTGACTTTCATTCTTCTAGTTTGGGTCACTGCCGGCGTTTTTGAGAAAATTCCGGCCATTGCTGCATCCGGGCTGATGGAGATTGTCGCCAGCCTCGTCACCGCCTGGGTCATTATCGCGATTAGCTCCTTGATAATAGCTAATCGAGTCCTGGCCCGCGTGGTTGCGGCAATCGCCTGGACCATCGCGGCTTTAAATATTCTAGGCCTGCTCACCCCAACCATGGACACCCTACGCGGATTTACATTCTCCATGGGGTCCGCAAATGTCAGCATGCTCGATCTTTTGGGCGGACTTACTTTGTTGGTGTTGCTCATCTGGGTGGCGCTGGCGATCACGCATGCGATTGAACGCAGCCTCATGGGCATGTCGGGGGTCACGCCACGAGGTCGTGTTCTGATTATTAAGCTATCGCGCGGCGCTTTGGTCGTTATCGCGGTGATGGTGGCCCTACCCACCATGGGCATCAATTTTGCGGCCCTGGCGGTATTTAGCGGCGCCCTGGGCGTCGGCATCGGCATCGGCCTTCAGAAGCAGGTGTCAAACCTGCTCAGCGGACTGTTCCTACTACTCGATAAGTCAGTCAAACCCGGGGACGTCATTGAGGTTGGCCAAACCTTCGGCTGGGTCAGAGAAATGACCGCCCGCTACGTCGGAGTCATTACCCGCGACAATAAAGAAATTTTGATTCCCAATGATGACTTCGTGGTCAATCAAGTCATCAACTGGTCTCATAGCGACCGAAAGGTCCGTATGGAGATCAAGTTTGGCGTGGCGTACAATAGCGATCCCCATGCAGTACGGCGCATTGCTGTGCAAGCCGCCAAAAGCCCCAAACGGGTGGCAAACGACCCCGAGCCCGTGTGCCATCTCACTGCTTTCGGCGATAGTTCCATAGATTTTGTATTGAGATTCTGGATCAATGATCCAGAAGAAGGCGTGACAAACATCAAGGGACAAATATTTCTGGCGCTTTGGGATCTGCTTAAAGAAAACAATATCGGGATTCCGTTCCCACACCGGCACGTGATTCTGGATCAAGCCACACTGGAAGGCTTGAGCAAGGGACAGCGCGACGCCTAGACGAACTCAAGACTTACCACGTGCATCGGCCAAAGTTTCAGCTATGATCCGCCGCCCTAGCTATACAGGGCGAATCATTTTCTAACGAGGACTACACATGGACATTTACGGCTCGATACTTTCACCCTTTGCTGCGCGAGTTGTACTCGCTGCCCGCTACAAAGGCATTCCCCACAAATTGCTGCTGCCAAAGGGTGGGATTAAGTCTCCCGCCTTTCTCAAAATGAACCCCATGGGCAAGATGCCAACCATTAAGGATGGACCGACCGTCCTTTTTGAATCCGGCGTCATCCTGGAATATATGAATGCCAAATATAAGAAGAAGCCCATTGTCCCCGCAGCCGTAAAGGCTGCTGCCCAAGCCCGTCTGATCGGCGCGATTTTTGCCGAATATGTACAGCCCGCCATGTTCGGCCTATTCGCCCAGACCGATCCGGCCAAGCGCGACCAAAAGGTCGTGGATGAGAAGCTGGCCGCCCTTACACAGGCCTTGGACGCAGCGGAAAAGTTAATGGTTGCCAAGCCATTCGCCGCCGGGGCGCGCTTCACCATCGCTGACTGTTATGTCGCGCCTGCGCTGTTCTTCCTTCATGCAATCATACCGCAAGTCAGTTCCGAGCCCGTCCTGGGCAAACGTCCGAAACTGAAACGCTATTATGCCAAAGCGCAGAAACAAAAACTGCTCGGCGGCGTCATGGATGAGATGGGCGAGGCCATGAAGGCCTACATGCAACAGAAATAGAGCTCAAAAAAACCGAGGCGGATGACGACATGGCGAAGACAATAACCATCTACGGCAGAATTATTTCTCCCTACGTAGCGGCCCTCATTCTGGCTGCAAAAACAAAGGGGTTTAAGTATGAACTGCTGATGCCAAAGGGCGGCATCAAGACCCCCGCCTACTACAAGCTCAATCCTTTCGCCAAAGTGCCGGTCCTCAAAGACGGCACAACGACTTTGTATGAGTCCTCGGTCATCCTTGAATACCTGGACGCTAAGTCCAAAACCAAAAAACTTGTTCCGGCGGCCGCTGCAGCGGCGGGTCAAACGCGGCTGATCGCGGCCGTCGCGAACGAGTATGTTCTGCTCCCAGCTATAAAAATCGTGCAAAACAAGCGTGGAACCGCCAAAGAACCTGTCGATATCAACGCTGCATTCCAAGACTTAGAGAAGGGCCTGGATGCGCTGGAGCATGTTCTGGTGAAAGGTTCATTCGCAGCAGGCGCGCGATTCTCTCTTGCGGACTGCGTCGTGGCTCCCGTGCTGCTATTTACGACCGCCGCAGGTGGTTGGTACGAAATGGCGGACATCATCGGCAAGCGGCCCAAACTGAAAAAATACTGGTCTTCAATCCAAAAACACAAAATGACCGGACCGGTGCTGAAAGATATGACGACCATGTTCGGCTTGATGACGGCCGGAAAATTGCCTCCTTGGTCGGCAGCCCAATAGGCAAAGCCACAACTTATGCGCTACAAGTAAAAAGAAGGATAGAAAACCGCGAAAAACAAGGACTACAGACCGGATAATGGAAAGCATTGATTTCGTAAACGGTTTGCTTCTATTCGGATCTTTGTTGGTATTGCTTGGCATTCTATCCAGCCTGATCGCCACGCGCTTCGGCGCACCGCTGCTTCTGATATTTCTCGTTATTGGGATGCTTGCCGGAGAAGAAGGTCCCGGCCAGATCACGTTCGACGATTATGGCCTCACCTATCTCATCGGCTCTCTTGCCCTTGCGGTTATCCTTTTTGACGGAGGCCTGCGCACTAATCTGGGCCGTTTACGCGGCGCAGTAGGCCCAGCGCTTCTGCTATCCACTGTAGGCGTTATTATAACAACCGCCCTGACCGGCACCGCAGCAACCCTAATATTCGACGTTCCGCCACTGCACGGCCTTCTTCTCGGCGCAGTTGTCGCCTCCACAGATGCCGCCGCCGTGTTTTTTCTAATCCATGCAGGAGGCCTCCAATTAAAACGTAGGGTTGGGGCAACCATTGAAATGGAGTCTGCCACCAATGACCCGGTGGCGGTCTTCCTGACCTTGATATTGGTGCAAGTCGCCCTTGCCGCCCCAGCTGCAATGACTAACGGCGAACAGGCCTTAGACATTGCTAAATTGCTCGGCTTGCAGATTGCTGTTGGCACTGTCGGGGGCGTGAGCGGCGGATTTTTGGTATCCTGGTTTCTGAACCGCGTGAACCTGCCGGGTGGATTGCACCCTCTTCTTGCCATAGCCGCCGCAGTGCTGATTTATTCAGCCACATCACTTTTGTTGGGTAGCGGCTTTCTCGCAGTTTATATCGCAGGAGTGGTCCTCGGGAACAGACCCCTGCGGGCGTCTGCCACAATTATAACCGTCAATGATGCCGCGACCTGGCTTGCGCAAATTGTCATGTTCCTTGTCCTCGGCCTTCTGGTTAATCCGAGTTCGTTGCTCACCTATGCGCTACCCGCCGCCGGGGTGGCTTTGTTCTTACTGCTAATTGCTCGACCAGCTGCTGTTTGGTTGTGCCTCACACCCTTCGGCTTCTCACCCCAAGAGAAAGTTTTCACTGCCTGGGTCGGCTTACGAGGTGCCGTCAGCATTTTTCTTGCGGCGATTCCAACTCTTTCAGGAGTGGAACATGCGGACCTTTACTTCAACGTTGCCTTCGTTGTGGTGTTGCTGTCGCTGCTTGTCCAAGGCTGGACCCTAACCTGGTCGGCACGAAAGCTGGATTTGGCATTGCCGCGGCAAACCGCACCAGTTCATCGGTCCGAGGTAGACCTTCCGGGTCAATTGGAACTGGAGATGGTTGGGTATCCGGTATTGCCCGACAGCGCGATCATGAATGGCGCTCCGGTACCGCCATGGGCCCGTCCCGCTTTTGTCGTTCGAGAGCAAGCCATTATAACCTCGGCCGAAGCAGGCGCTCTCCAGTCCGGGGACTACGCCTATTATCTTTCGCCGCCAAATCGTGTGACCCGGCTGGACCAACTGTTTACCGCCCACTCGGAGCTTTTAATTTCCAATGAGCCTTTCTTCGGCGAGTTTAGTTTTAACGGGTCTGTAAAATTAAAGGACGTAAGTACCTTTTACGGCCTGCCCGTGGAGGCCGAAATTGCAGATATGACCATTGCCGAACTTTTCGCCCAGCGGTTTGATGAAACACCTGCAATAGGTGATCATCTGCCTATCGGCGGCGCTGTGCTGGTGGTACGCGAAATGAACGAAGACGAAGTCACAGATGTAGGCTTGCAGCTTGAGTCCCTGTCCGGCGCCGCCATGCAATCGGCCCTTTGGCGCGGTATGAAGTCCTTTCTTAAGGCACCATTTAAACGGCGCAATAAGAACTAAGACTCGACTATTCTGTCCACTTGATCGCCAAGGGTTCGGAGGGCCCCGCCATGAAATAAAAGCGGCGCTTTGCCAACATTGAATATCCGCCGAACACGACCGACGATGATATCGTGATCACCACCTGGATAGCGTGCCTCGACGCAGCATTCGAAATAAACCACGCACCCGCCGATCAAAGGAACGCCGCTCAGCCCGGTCGATATCTGTACGCCCTGAAATTTATCACCGCCTGTCTTTGAAAAATTGACGGCAAGTGATTCCTGATCCTCGGCGAGAACATTGACCCCGAACGAATCTCCAACCTTAAAATATCCATGACAGGACGATGTATCGGCAATGCTCCACAAAATCAAAGGTGGATCGAGGGAAAGTGAATTAAACGAGCTGACAGTGATGCCGATATATGCACCGGACGACGCCACTGTCGTCATAATGGTAACACCTGTCGCAAATTGACCTAGGGTGTCTCGAAACTGGCGACGTGCGCCTTCATCTGCGGCAGGGTCTATCCCAGTAACGCCCTCGATAATCAGATCAGCGCCCGTATCATCGCCTCGAAATGTTGAGGATTCCGTCATTACCTAAATCTTGTCCATGAGTACCACTGGACATGAATACGGCAACATCGTCCAGAGCGCTGTAAAAAAAGTAACAGTGTCTATTTCTAAATTCCGGATATCAGAATCCACGTTATAGCTATCGGCGCCACATAACGGCAGATGAACTGCCACCCCTTGACCCAGACAAAAGGCTGCGTCCCTTGGCTTGTCGCCTCTTGCGTCGCACGCGGCAAGATAACCCAACCCACAAATAGAGATATGGCGATACCGCCCATCGGCAGCAAGACGTTGGCGGAGGTGTAGTCCAGGAAATCAAAAATGTTTTTGCCCGCAATCGTGAAACCACTCCACACACCCATGGACAGTGAACACGCAATACCTACGATGAAAATCAATGTGCCCGCACCGATGGCGGCAGGCGTGCGGCGCATTTTCCGTTCGTCAATGAGGTACGCTATAACAACCTCAAGCAGCGAGACAGAAGACGTCAGCGCGGCAATCGTCAGCAGCATAAAAAATAGAACAGCAAAGATAACGCCCGCCGGCATCTGCCCAAATACAGCCGGTAGGGTAATAAAGACCAAGCCCGGTCCTTCTGTTGGGTCAAAGCCGAAAGCGAAAACAGCAGGCAGGATTACAAGTCCGGAAATAAAGGCAACGGACATATCCGCCAAGGTCACCCAGATTGCCGCACGTGATAAATTCTCTTTATGTGAGAGATAAGATCCGTAAGTGATCAACGCGCCCATGCCCAGGGAGAGCGAGAAAAATGCCTGACCAAGGGCATTGCCAACAACATCTGCATTGATCTTAGAAAAATCGGGGACGAGGTAGAAGGCAAGACCTTGCATCGCCCCAGGCAGAGTGACAGACCTTATCGCCAGGACCACAAGGATAATGAACAACATCGGCAATAGAACCGTGCAGGTCCGTTCAATTCCCTTGTGAACACCGCCGAGCACCACGCCCATCGTGAGCGCCATGAAGATCGCATGATAAACTATTGGTTCTACCGTGCTGGAAATGAATCCGCCGAACAGACCGCCAAGAGTGTCGGCATCAGCTGTCGCGAAAAGTCCACTTGCGGATTTAAAGATATAAGCAATCGTCCAGCCACCGACGACGCTATAGAAAGACAATATCGCGAAGCTGGCAATTACTCCCAGGAACCCTGCGGCGGGCCAGTATCCGCCTTTAAGTTTGGTGAAAGCGCCCACAGGACTGCGTTCGGCAGCGCGGCCGATGGCAAATTCCGCGAGCATCACGCTGACGCCAATTGTGAGAACAATCGCCAAATACACGATGAGAAAGGCGCCACCACCGTTGTTGCCGACGGTGTAAGGGAACTTCCAAACGTTGCCTAGTCCCACCGCAGATCCTGTGGCCGCGAGAATAAAGCCCAGACGTGATCCCCAGTGACCTCTTTGCATGAACAGCCTCTCCCCTATTCTTTCCCGCACAGAGTGCGGGCTCACGAAACTTGACAGCGATTACTGCGCTCCAAGAAGCTAAATTATCTAAACGGAACCTTAGCTTGGTTTTTTCATCACGGAAAGCGACCCAGGAGCGGCAAAGAGCGTCGAAAACATGTGGTGCGTAGGATCTGTGAAATCCAGCTTTTTCGAACGGGCAGAGCTTTCCTAGTGAGCATCCCAACCCGGCAGCATTGACTGCGCTCTACACCGCTCCGCTCGGCGCAAATTCTACCTAACTATCTGATATTTATATACTTTCTATCTATGGGCAAAATTGGCACGGTTGTTGCTTCTGTAATGACATGAGAGCCGCATAAGCGGCCCATAAGGCCATAAGGAAACCGTACCATGTCTGTGATCGATTTTATCGCTGTCCGCCGCCGTCAGGGTGATGCCAAGTCTGAAAGCGCCCCGTCTTTCTTCTCGGAAAAATCGCACGGCGCACCAGCCGTACTGACCGCGAGTCAGTTTACCCGACATATCAGCCACATCATTGAGGATGAGATGCGCCGTTCCCTTAAACGTCAGGTCGATATTATCGATCCCCATGAAATGATCGATATGGCCAAAATGCTGGCCGATCTGAAAGCCCGATATATCGGCATTACGCTCGCCATCGCCTCCAACCGCAAACCCATGACCGATGCGGAATTGGAAGAGTTGCGCGGCCTTCGCGTCCGCATTCAGGAATTTGAAGCCGCCCATAACGAGTTGAACGAGGCCATTGCTTCGCAACTGGTTGAAGTTCGCGGCGTCATAAAAGAATAGGCGATCTGTACCCAGTCACCGCAGCCCGTCAGCTGAGGTGGAATTTTCGATCCCCACAATCTGCTTTACTAGGTGACCACACCCCCGGGGGCTCAGCCAGAAAGGCTGTCCCGGGGGCACATATGTCTGCTTTCAGCTCCGCGAATAAGCCTTAAACAACCCCTCCTGGGTTTCTGCTTGAGGCCGGTTTCTGCTTGAGGCCAACAGCGATGGACGGCACAATCCGCAGCCCGATTCCAGAGCCGTATCAAAAATAAAGCTGAAATAGTCATGACTTTGAAAATTTATCATAATCCTCGTTGTTCCAAATCACGCCAAACATTGACGCTTCTTGAGGAGCGCGGCCTGAAGCCGGAAATCGTTGAATATCTCAATACGCCTCCGTCTGCTTCAGAGTTGACAGCAATCGTACAGATGCTGGACGTAGCTGCCGGTGATATTGCACGCAAAAAAGAAGCCGCCGATGCCGGTATTGACCCAACGTCCCTAGACGACAAAGCACTGATCGCTGCTATGGTAAAACATCCTATTATCATCGAACGCCCCATAGTAATTAACAACGGCAAAGCCGCCATTGGCCGCCCCCCCGAAAATGTTCTTAAAATCCTGTGACCGAAGCCGACCCCAATAAACCAATCGCGAGCGGCCCTTCGGCCGAGAAAACCAGCCAAACACATCCGCTGGAGATACATGCACTTTCAACGTCTGGCGGCGGATGTATCGGCATGACTCTCTGTCCCGGCAAACGACAGCCGTATGCCGTCACCGGTCCCTGGAACCGCGATCTCGCGACAGACATGGACGCTATCAAAGCGTTCGGGGCGAGCACTTTAATTACACTTATGGAAACCGCCGAACTTGCGGAAGCCGCCGTACCCGCTGAAGTCATGAAAACCGCTGCACATGAACGGTCGATAAACTGGTTACACTTGCCGATTGCAGATTTCGGAGCACCTGACGCGGTGTTCGAAGCCGCCTGGAAAAAATACGGACCAATTGTACGTGCTGACTTAGAAAATGGCGCGCGCATTGTCGTGCACTGCCGAGGTGGTCGGGGACGCGCAGGACTGATGGCTGCACGGTTATTGGTGGAAATGGGCGCAGAGCCCATTAACGCTATCGATACTGTAAGAGCCGCCAATCCGCTAGCGATCGAAACAGTTACCCAAGAAGATCACATCAAACAGTGTCGTCAGATGACTAGCTAGACTCTTCGGATACGGAATCTGTAGAGGGCGCTGGGGTCTCCGGGGCCGGGGCCGGGGTCTGAGCATCACCTTCACTCCCTTCCGTTGATTTCGCGGCACCTGCGTCTTCGGCTTCCGCAAACTCCAACTTCGCAGTTTTGATGAGTTCCAAGTTGTCATCAATGGTGTAAAGGTTGTGATACACTGTATCTTTGAAAAAGTTGTATCGCTGCTCCCACGTCGAATCCTTGCGTCGGCCTCGATTGTCCCAATAGCGCGTTCGCCATTCATTTATCTTGATTTGCCAAAAGCACACAATCATGCCTATGGCCCGATAATGAATTTCAACATTTTGGCGCAAAGACCGGAACTTTTCCGGCGTTATATCGTCGAAAAACTTTTCAACTTTTTGAAACTGATTGAAGTAATTATTTAGAATAACAATGCAGTCGCGACCCGCCACAAGGGCTTCATGAGTCTCGTCCTTGATGCCTGGATAACGAATGTTGAGAGTATCCTGGGCATTGAGTTTTCTGATCTCGACAAGAAGCTCTTTCAGTTCTTTCTGCAATGCATCATAGACGCGCTGATAGTATGAAATAGCAAGAATGATCTCGCTGAGTTTCGAGATATAAACAACGATCTCGGTGGGTTCGATTCGTAACCTGTCGGCTATATCGATTAAATTCTTAAGCACTGTGCCGCGGTTCGCTCCGTCGAGAATACCTGATAGTGATGAGCGGCTGGTTACTTTCACTTCTGTCCCGTCGAGAATCACCTTCAAAAGTCCACGGGAATAATTATTCATATAAGTTTGGAGCCGCTCTTGTTCCTTCGGCGGAATTTGAATTTGGTCGAGTTCATCGTCACCGATGTAGTCATTGAGCGCCGCGCGCACTGAATAGACATCAAAGCTTCGCGCGCCCAGCAAAGCAACAAGCCGCTGCCGGTCATGGGTATTGAGGCCAATTTCGCTGATGACTTCTGCCGCTGTGCGGACGCCGATGCCTATACCGTCGTCATTAAACATATCCACCACGGGCTTAAGATCGTGCAACAGCACGATTTTAGATCTCGCCAAGGTTTTGCTGTCGAACAAATCCCACTTGTTAAGCGGAAGCTCGAAGAAAATATCTATGGCACGTTGCGGCTTTTGTTTCTCGGGCATAGGCCTTGGTGAATCCTTAGTTTCCCTACCATATTCTCCGATAGACATAAAAAGAAGGTTACGAAGGACAATGGCGCTCGAGACGGCTGAAATACCGCCACGCGAGCCGCGACATGACCGCCACAGCGAGACCCGGATATTGACGCCGCGTGAGCGGCAGGCCACTGTTACGTGTAGAGCGGCACACTGCAATAGCTGCTGATAAATCAATATTTTGGCCGAGGGGCTGAAGGATATGACGGCAGCCACGGACAACGCCAAAGATCGAGGCGCGAAATCCGCCGAATTGATTGAACGCCTGAACGCACTGAGTCTGGAATTCGGCAGCACGTTAGACGCGAGAATTAACGAAGTCCGACGAATCTGGTCATTGGTGCCTTCCGCGCCCTCGCGCGATGAAGCCCGAGATGCTCTCGTTAAAATTCACGACATTGTGCACACCCTTGCCGGCGCGGGAAAAAGCTTTGGCTTTCCCCTTATAAGCAAAATGGCGTCCCCGCTGGACGGCCTGTTTCGACTGATCGCTGAGCAAAATCAACCACTGACACGCGAGGAAATTGATCAAATTGACGTTCTGATTGATACGCTGGAAAAAGCGGCTCAAGCACCAAGGCAGATCATCAGTCTGGATAGTTTTGAGGATCAAACCGCGAGAGGCCGCGATGTTCTAGATGCATTTCAGGTGTTCATCCTGAGTGCGGGTGATGATGACTCTGCAACGATTGCGGACGCGTTAACTAATTTTGGATACCGTTGTCACGTCATCAAAACAGCCAAGGATATTCCAGGCGAAATTACTCAGCGGACTGATGGCGCCGTCTATGCGGATATTTCACAGGGCGACACGCACCTGCACCTGATTCGTCAAGACCTGGGTTTGTCGCACCTACCGCTCATTCTTGCGTCTTCACAGTCAGGCTTCGGCGACCGATTGAAGGCCGTGCGAGCAGGCGCAACAGTCTTTCTGACCAAACCCTTCAGCACAGACGACCTATTCGAGCGGTTAAACACACTTAGCGAACTCAAACAGGAACGCCCCTATCGCATTGTGATTGCCGAAGACGACGGCCCGCTAGCCGCCTTCTATCAGGCGACGCTCGAGCATGCCGGTATGGAAACTCGAGTTATTCAACTTCCCTCTAAGTTGCTTGAGACCCTGTCGGGATTCGATCCGGACCTTATAATCATGGATCTATACATGCCCGAGTGCACCGGTTTGGAACTCGCTCAAATTGTGAGGCAATTCCCCGGATATACGACCGTCCCAATTCTCTTCTTGTCCACGGAATCACGCCTCGATTTACAACTTAAAGCCCGTCATTTAGGAGCGGATGACTTTTTGCCCAAGCCGCTGCAGCCCGGACAACTTATTTCCGCCGTGATGAGCCGTGCAAACCGTTATCGCGATCTGAAAAAACTCACGGACCGAGATAGCCTTACGGGCTTGCTGAACCATTCCAACATCCTGCGCAATCTCGAACGCGAAATGAATCTTGCCAGCCGAGCCGGACATCCTGTGTCATTCGCGATGGTGGACATAGATCACTTTAAATCTGTCAACGATACGTACGGACATGTGATTGGTGATCACGTCATCATGCGGATCACGCACCTCCTCCGGAATCGATTGCGACGCGTTGACTACGTGGGCCGCTACGGTGGCGAAGAGTTTGCTGTTGTTATGCCCAATACAGACACAGCGAAGGCCAAAGAACTCATGGACAAGCTGCGTGAAGCTGCAAGTGAGATGAAATACGAATCAGAGAAAGGCGTTTTCAGCGTAACGTTCAGCTGCGGCGTAGCGTCTTACCCGCGATTTCAATCGGTTCTTGATGTGACTCAAGAGGCCGACGAAGCGCTTTACAGAGCCAAGCACGGTGGGCGCAATAAAGTGGTTGCCGCTGACTAAAAAAAGAGCCGCTCAAACCGTAGTTGCAGAGGGCCGGCGTTTTCGATCCCTAAAATCGAATGACCGTGGTGTGTCGGTCGGCTCCTCATCCGGACCAAAAATAAGAGACTTTTGAATTTTTGCCGTATAGGTCGTCGGCAAATTGTCGCGAAACACAATCCAACCTGGTGTTTTAAAGTACGAAAGCTGCTCATAGCATTGCTCGAAGATTGAATCCGCCGTCTCCTGATCAGCCTTGGAACCCGGCTGCAGCACGATACAGGCCATAACCTCTTCATCCCGCATGTCATCTGGGATCGGCAGACATGCCACCGTATGCACGCTCGTATGCGCGGCAATCGCAGCCTCTACCTCAGCTGCCGCAATATTCTCGCCGCTGCGGCGGATTATGTTCTTCTTACGGTCGACGAAATAAAGCATTCCATCGGAGCCTTGCTTGCACACATCTCCGGTGTGAAACCAACCGCCGCGCCAAGCGTCTTCGGTTGCCTCGTCGTCATTAAGATAGCCAGAGAAGAACCCAAGGCGCGGGTTCGGCCCGGCAAACCGGATAAGGAAATTTCCCGGAGTATCGACCGGCAAAGGCTTGTCGTTGTCGTCAGCGATCAAAACCTCAAGACCATCCCGCGCCTTTCCGAAAGCTCGCGTCGTAATATAACGAGGCTCGATGCTATTGGAGATTGTGCGGCCGGTTTCAGTCATTCCGAATACTTCAATAAGCGGAATGCCGAATCTTTTCTCGAACTCCACATGAATGTCTGGATCCACACCTGCTCCAAATGCGAACTTCACCTTGTGCTGACGCTCTTCGGGTACCGGATCCTGCTTAACGAGAACCGGCGGAATAAGACCCATATAATGGACCGCCGTAGAGCCTGTCGCGACAACATCGCGCCACCAGGTCTTGGGATGAAAACGGTCCCACAACACTAGGCAGTTGGCTGAAAACACCATCGCCATCAAGCTAACGATGCCCGCGTTCATGTGGTGAACCGGGAACGGATTGAATAACCGGTCCCGACCAATCTCTAAGGTTTGATGCCCTTCGCGGGAGAGATACCACACACCAGCGTTAAGACCGTACTGATTGGAAATCAGACACCCTTTCGGCTTACCGGTCGTACCCGATGTATATAGCACGGTCGCAATCGAATCACGATCGGGAGCGCCTGGATTGAGGTCACGAGAGCGAACCCTAAGTGTCTCCGGCAAATTCTCTACAGGGTAGACTTCTACCTGCGGGTCATGTCGTTCGATGATGCCTTTAAAACCAACTAACCGCGCATCGGTTGTAATCGCAATATCAACATCCGAATGAGATATTTGGTACTGCATCTCGTCGGCTGTATTTTCAGGATTGATTGGAACCACCCACGCTCCGAGGCTATTCAATGCGAAAAAGCAGAAGATGTATTCGGCGCGATTTCCCAGCAATAGCGCGACCCGGTGGCCGTGACTTATACCGGATCGCTCGAACACCGAGCGCAACGCCAGCACCCGTTCAAACACTGTTCCAAAGTCGTATTCGGTAACGCTTACCTCGGATTTTCTATCTTCGGGCATGCCATTTGGTACACACAGGAAGATATTCTTGGGATACGTGCGTGCCGATGCTTCAAGGGCGTCAAATGCCGTACGAAATTCCTCGGGTATAATCGGAATAGACATTAGACGAGAACGCCCTGCTCTGCTGCGCGAGATTTAACTAAGACCGTCATGCTGCCAAGCTGAACAGTTTCATCGTTTTGATTGCGAACATCAAAGGCGAATTTCACGACGCCCGAGTTCTTCTTCGACGTCACCCGCGCTTCAGCTATGGTGATCAGGGCATGAATAGTATCACCGCCACGCACAACAGATTTCATATCGAAGTTGAAATTGAGAAGGGCAATCACGGTGCCGTCAACGAGCCCCACCTGAGCGAACAACCCTATAGCACAGGACGATGTCAGGGGGCCGTGGGCGATACGTGTGCCGTGAGGCATGGTCCGCGCATACTGCTCGTCAGTATGAATAGTGGAAAAATCACCGACAAGGCCCGCAAATAGCGAAATATCACTTTGATCGATTGTCCTGCCGTTGGTTTTGTAAGTCTTTCCAATCTCACAGTCTTCAATGTATAGACCCAAACCCATATTTATCTCCCCTCTTCTCCAAGTATTTATTTTCGCGGAAGTGATTGGACGTGAGCCCACATTTGTCAATGCCCGAACTGTAACTGGTGTGCTTTGCTAGTGCATAGCTGGATTACATCCAAAATCGCTCGTAATAATAGGACTAGCCGCGTGGTCATGCTAACTATTGAGGCACGTCAATGTACCGGCTCGAATTGTCGGACATATTCTCCATTAGATGTTTCGTTCAGGCAGATTTGAGATCATGACGCCACCGGACCATTCTTTCGATTCACATAGTGAAGGAGCCGCGCACCATACTGGCGACGAGACCTTTCGTGCTGAAGGTATTTCCAAGGTTTATGAAACCGGGGAGACCAAAGTGCATGCCTTGCGGGGTGTCGATCTTTCTCTTTATGAAGGAGAGTTGGTGGTCCTTTTAGGTCCATCGGGCAGCGGCAAGTCCACGCTTTTGAACATCCTGGGCGGATTGGATCAACCGAGTGCGGGCACACTCTATTTCCGTGGACGCGAAGTGACAGCCTTCAACCCGGAAGAACTTACCCTGTTTCGCCGTGACCATATTGGCTTCGTATTTCAATTTTACAATCTCATCCCTAGCCTGACAGCCCGCGAGAATGTGGCTCTAGTTACCGAAATCGCGCAGAACCCGATGACACCCGATGAGGCCTTAGAGATGGTCGGATTAGGTCACCGTATGGACCACTTCCCAGCTCAAATGTCCGGCGGTGAACAGCAGCGTGTTGCCATTGCCCGCGCCGTAGCAAAGAAGCCCTCCGTATTGCTGTGTGACGAACCCACGGGTGCGCTCGATAGCAAAACCGGCATTGTTGTGCTCCAAGCCCTTGCGCGCGCCAACGCGGAACTCAACACAACCACTGCTGTAATCACCCATAACGCTGGAATTGCCGAAATGGCGGACAGGGTCATTCGTTTCGCCGACGGTCATATTGTGAGCGTCGAGCGCAATGAAAATCGCCGCCCACCAGAAGATCTGACGTGGTGAGGCCAAAACAATGAGTTCACTCGCACATCATGCGCTAACTTGGTCCATGTCGGTGAAGATCAGTTCTCTAAACCGAAAGCTTTTGCGCGACCTGTGGCGGCTGAAGAGTCAAGGCTTGGCCATCGCATCAGTGGTTGCGGCAGGTATTGCCCTGATGGTGGCGATCTTCGGCAGCGTTGCTGCACTGACCCTGAGTATGGACGCGTTTTATGAGCATTACCGATTTGCCGATGTTTTCGCGTCCTTGAAACGCGCGCCCAATAGTCTCGAGACAAGGCTAAGAGCCATAGACGGAGTCGCCACTCTTGAAACCCGCATTGTCGTTAGTGTCCCCCTTGACCTCGCTGACATGGCAGAGCCCGCAACAGGCCGCCTGATTTCCGTTCCTGAAGGCCGTAACCCGACCATCAACGGTATCGATCTGCGGCGCGGTCGCCTCGTAGAACGCGGGAGGCCATCTGAGGTCATCATCAGCGAACCATTCGCCGAAGCAAACGACTTAACTTTGAACGATACAGTGTCCGCTACGATCAACGGCAAGAAACGAAAACTCAACATCGTCGGAATCGCCCTCACACCGGAATATATTTATGCCATGGCGCCAGGCGAACTGATGCCTGATGATAAACGGTTCGGCGTCTTGTGGATGGGTCGGGAAGCGCTGGCAGCGGCCTTTGACTTGGATGAGGCATTCAACGATGTCGCGGCTACTCTGCGGCGCGACGCACGGCCGGAGTATGTCCTCGAACGCTTGGACGACATCTTAAAGCCCTACGGCGGCCTCGGCGCCTACGCGCGTAAAGATCAGATGTCGCACTTTTTTCTAATCAACGAGCTCACACAACTTGAAGCCATGGGCGGATTAATGCCGCCAATCTTTCTAGCCGTTGCTGCTTTTTTGTTGAACATCGTCATTACGCGTATTGTTACCACCGAGCGCGAACAGATTGGCTTATTAAAAGCGTTTGGATACACCGATTGGGAAGTTGGACGACAGTACTTAAAACTGATCATTGTGCTGGTCGGTGCCGGTCTTTTGATGGGCTTGGTCGCAGGAAATTGGATCGGCCAAGCCGTGATGGACCTTTACAATGAGTATTTTAAATTTCCTCTGCTTGCATACCGGGTAGAGCCAAGTGTGTTTTTGACCGCTGGACTGGTGAGTGCCTTGGCCGGAGCCGTTGGAGGGCTTGGCGCGGTACGCCAAGCTGTGCGCTTGTCCCCCGCGGTTGCAATGTCACCCCCGATGCCCACGACCTTCAAACGCACAGGATTTAGCGCCGTCTTCACCAAGTTCAAAATTAGCCAACCAACTCGGATGATTTTTCGGCATGTCACCCGCTGGCCAGCGCGCACGGGTTTAACGATCATCGGCATTGCATTTGCTGTCGCGATTTTGGTCTCGTCATTGTTCTTCATGGATACGGTACAGCACGTTATTTCCGTCATATTTTTCGAGAAAGAACGTCAAACATTGACCGTATCCTTCGTAGAGCCCCGTGCATCTACGGTGGTTGAGGAAGTACGTCACCTCCCCGGTGTATTGGCTACACAACCTGTGCGCTCAGTTTCAGTGCGGATGCACAAAGGCACGCTTACCGAACGCACGGCCATCACCGGCATCGTTTCCCACGCCAATCTCAATAGATTGCTGGATACCAGTATAAATCCGGTGGAACCCCCGCCCGGCGGTCTAGCTCTTTCTGAACATTTAGCGAGAAAACTAGGCGTGGGTATCGGTGACATGGTGCGGGTTGAGGTTATGCAGGAGCGTAGGCCTGTGAAAGATCTTCCTGTAACGAGAATCGTTGAAGAATACATGGGGCTGACGGCTTACATGAACCTGGAGGCCATCAATCGATTGATGCTTGAAGGACCGACGGTAACTGGTGTGCACATTTTGGCCGACAGAAACAAAGTTGACGCTTTGTATCATCGCATCAAAAACATGCCGGCGGTTGCTGGGGTGTCGCTTACCACTGCGGCATTGGACAGTTTCCAGACCACCATGGAAAGCACCATGTATGTCATGGTCGGAATCTTTGTTGCCTTTGCCACACTCATCGCCTTTGGCGTAACCTACAATAGCTCGCGTATTGCTCTATCGGAACGCGCGCGAGCGCTCGCCAGTTTGCGGGTGCTTGGATTTACACGCGCTGAAGTGACCTACATCCTACTCGGTGAATTGGGAATTCAAACGCTGATCGCTTTGCCGGTCGGGTGTGTGCTGGGGTATGGTATCGCATTACTGATGTCTCCCAGCCTAAACACCGATATGTACAGCTTTCCACTCATCATCGCCGATTCAACCTACGGGTTTTCCGTGACGGTCGTTGCAGTATCGGCCATCATTTGCGGCCTCATGGTCCGGCAACGGGTATACAAATTAGATTTGGTTTCTGTGTTGAAAACACGAGAGTAGTCAATGACTGAGTCAGTTAGAATTGTTGATCGAGTGCGCACTGTGATTACTTCTTGGAATCGCCGCAAAATCACGATTGTCGGGATCAGCGCGGTGGTGGTTCTCGTGGTCCTTTGGTCTATGCGAACTCAACCGGTGCCGGCGGACTTGGCGCAAGTCATACGCCACGATCTGACAGTAACTATTGACGATGAAGGTGAGACACGGGTCAAAAATGTTTATGTGGTTTCCGCGCCCGTGGCAGGCCGTGTCGAACGTATCGACCTAGAGGTCGGCGACGAAGTGATCGCTGGCGAAACCATACTCGCCTTTTTCCAACCCCAAGACCCCTCTCTGCTTGATGTTCGTTCGAGGTCGGAGGCTCAGGCTGGGGTTAGCCTTGCACTTGCCGAACAAGCCAAAGCAAAAGCCGAACTAGATTTTGCCAAAGCAGAACTTGCGCGTGCGGAAATGCTCTACAAAGAGTCGACGATCTCCACGGTCACCCTTGACCGAGCGCGACTGACGGTCAAGACGGCGCAAGCGGCCGTAGATCAAGCAGCTGCAACCGTGATTCAAAGACGCCAAAATTTGGAAACATCCCGCGCCGCCATTGAGTCGGCGGGGAATTCCATAGGCGAAAAAAACCCCGACGTAACTTATATTTCTGTTCGAGCGCCGGTGAGCGGACGGGTTCTAAGGCGCATGCAGCAAAGCGAAGCCGTCTTGCCCACGGGCTCCCCCCTGCTTGAAGTTGGAGACCCGACAAATTTAGAAATCGTGACCGACCTCTTGTCGGCGGACGCCGTGAAAATCAAAAAAGGCGACCCCGTTATTATTGATGAGTGGGGCGGCCCCTATACTCTAGACGGCCAAGTCCTACGCGTGGAGCCGTTTGGGTTCACCAAGATTTCCGCTCTGGGCGTTGAAGAGCAGCGCGTTAATGTGATTACTGATTTTCTCTCGCCGCCGGAAAAATGGGGCACGTTAGGACATGGCTACCGGGTGATTACCCGGATCGTGATTCGCGAACGACCTGATGTTCTACAAATTCCACTTGGCGCGTTATTCCGCCAGGGAGAAGACTGGGCTGTGTTCGTCAGCGATGGGGATGCAGACGGAGGAACAGCAATCCTTCGCCTCATTACCATTGGCGAGCGCAATAACTTGAACGCAGAAGTGACCGGAGGTCTTGAAGAAGGTGAATGGGTAATCGTGCATCCAAACGATCAGGTCGCCGACGGCGTGCGGGTACAGACCCGGGAGAGCATGTAAACCAACGCTGCCAACAAAATAACTGCGCTTGGACTCATTTTATCAAGGATGATCGAATCTTGATTTCACCACTGAGCGAACGGTGAACAGGGCATTTATTAGCGATCTCCAACAAGCGGGTCCGCGTTGCTTCGTCCAAATCTCCAGACAACGTGATGCTACGTGTAATTTCTTCGACCTCACCTTCTTTTGTTAAGCAATCCTCGCAGTCCTCCGCCTTTATTTTCCCACGACTCAATTGCACGGAAACCTTGTCGAGCGGAATTTTTTTGTGGTCAGCATACATGCGCACCGTCATGGCGGTGCAAGCACCAAGCCCGGCGAGAACAAAGTCATGAGGGGCTGGACCACGATCATCACCGCCAACTCCCGGCGGTTCGTCGGCCGTCAATACGTGCTTTCCAACCCGCACGCGCTGAGTGAATTTTCCGTTACCGGCTTCGGCCACCTCGACAACACCGTCGGCAAGTTCGTCTTGCTTTTCATTGTCCTGAGTCGACACCGCTACATGAGATTCAAAATAGCGTGAGGACCATGCAGCGACCACCTCGGCAACATAGACTGCATCTTCGCGTCTGCTTAGCAGATGGTCTGCGTGATCAAGCGACAAAAAGCTCTTGGGGTGTCGCGCCGCAATAAATATATCTGTCGCATTAGCGATACCAACTGTTTCATCGAGCGGCGCGTGGCACACCAAAAGCGCTTTCTTCATGTGTCCAATATTCGGCAGGAAGTTGTGATCGTCGACGTCATCTATGAATTGTTTGGAAATATTGAATTTACGACCTGCCAAGGTCACTTCCGCCGCGCCATTTTTCATTATCTCGTCTAGGCTCGCATGAAAGTTTTTCGTGACATGTGCGGCTGTGGACGGCGCGCCAATTGTGATGACAGCCTTAGCCTCCGCTATTTCCGGCGCTGCCGCCAAAACTGCCGCCCCGCCGAGGGAGTGCCCTATAAGCAATTCAGGTGGCATATCCCGCGACCGCAAGTATTCGACGGCAGCTAGTAAATCCTGAACATTGGACGAGAAGTTTGTATTCGCAAACTCCCCTTCGCTGGCGCCAAGTCCAGTAAAGTCGAACCGCAGCACACCGATGCCTTTCGCATTCAATCCTGCCGCGATGCGCGATGCCGCGAAAATGTCTTTGGAACACGTGAAACAGTGAGCGAACAACGCCATAGCTTGCATCGGCCCGGCCGGTCGGTCGAGACGTGCAGCGAGTTTGGCCCCCTCATGCCCAGGGAATTGTACTTTCTCGATCGCCGCCATTGCCATTCTCCTGAGTATGAGTCCGCAGAGTCCTTTTCGCCGTGCGATCATAGTCCTAGAGTGCCACTCTGCAATGAGTGGATGTGATAAAATGCATGAACAAATGGGCAAGGACAGCGTTGAGATTCTGGAACGGCAGACCGTTTATCAGGGATATTTCCGGATCGATGCTTATAAGTTGCGCCACGCTCTGTTTGACGGCGGCTGGTCGCGGACGCTGTCCCGCGAGGTGTTTGAACGCGGACATGCGGCAGGTTTGCTCGCATATGACCCTGACCGGGGCGAATTCGTAATGTGCGAGCAATTCCGCATAGGCGCTCATGCCGCCGGCACGGACCCCTGGCAGTTGGAAGTGGTCGCCGGAGTGATTGAAGACGGAGAACAACCCGAAGAGGTTGCCCGCCGCGAAGCACGGGAAGAAATCGGCCAAGCGGTTACGGGTCTCTGGCCGATTCAGCGTTATTTGGTAAGTCCTGGCGGCCTGTCGGAGAGCGTCTATCTGTATCTTGGGCGTGTCTCATCAGCCAAAGCCGGTGGAATATTTGGCGCAGCCGGTGAAGACGAACACATCCGTGTTAAAATACTCACCGAAGATGAACTGGAATCTCTCATGAAACGTGGGGCGCTGACGAATGCCATGACAGTTATCGCAGCGCAGTGGTTCTTTCTGAACCGCGCGGAGATTCGAACAAAATGGAAAGCATGACTCTGGCAGAGGTTCAAACATGACATATGCAAACCCCGATGCTCTTGTGACGACCGAATGGCTCGCCGCACATCTCGAAGACCCGAGCATAAGAATATTAGATGCCAGCTACTTTGTGCCTGGCGGCATCTCACCCGCGAAGGAACAATATGAAGACGGCCATATTCCCGGCGCGATTTTTTTCGATATCAATGACGTTGCCGACACGTCAAAACCCAAAGAACACGCATTCCCTACCGCGGATATTTTTGCAGCAAAGGTCGGTGCACTGGGCATTGGCAATGACCACCACGTGATCATCTATGATCACCTTGGTGGCGCTTGTGCAGCCGCGCGCGTATGGTTCATGTTCCGTGCATTTGGTCATGAAAATGTTTCGGTGCTTGACGGCGGTCGCACTAAATGGAGCGCCGAAGGACATCCATACTCCAAAGACAGCCCCTCCCTACCGGCACAGCAATTCAAAACGCGCCCGCCTACCGACTTTCTGCGCCAAAAAGAAGACATGCTCGCGAATACTCATGCTAAAGCGTTCCAGGTTCTGGATGCCCGCGCCAAGGGACGCTTCGAGGGCACGGAGTCCGAACCGCGCGCCGGACTGCGCGCTGGGCACATCCCTGAAAGCCGAAACCTTCCGTTCCTGTCGCTCTTAGACAGTGAAACAAAGACCTGGAAGAGTAGCGAAGAAATATACAGCGCCTTTACATCCGCCGGTATTGATCTCGACAAGCCATTGACGACCTCGTGCGGGTCTGGTGTTTCAGCTTGCGCTTTAGCCTTAGGCGCTTACTTGATAGGTCACCCCAAGACCGCCATCTATGACGGCAGTTGGGTCGAATGGGGAGCGGACGACTCTTTGCCTTTGAGCAAAGGTGCCAGCACCAATACCTAGGTGTCCCGCTGCACCGGCTTACCACGCATACGGAGATTCTTGATGATCGAGCGACGCTCTACCCTTGCCTTACTGGCTGCCGCCGCAAGCACGTCCTTGCTGCCGTCTGTTGCGAGGCGACCCGCTCAAGCGGCCGGCAACAAACCTGCAATCGCAATTATTGGAACCGGCGAAGTCGGCAGCGCTCTTGGAAAACGATGGGCCGCTCTCGGATACAAGATTGTCTACGGCTCGCGCACCCCTGGCGATGATCGCGTTAAAGCGTTAGTCAACAAAACCGGCCACGGCGCTTCTGCCGAAACCAACGCAGACGCAGCCGCAAAGACTGAGATGGCGTTGCTTGCCTTACCCTGGCTCGCCACGGAAGACGTCATAAAAGGAATGGGGGATCTGTCCGGAAAAATTTTAATGGACCCCATCAATGGCCTCAAGGTTACAAACGGCCGCTTTGAAGCCCCACCGGGTTTGGACACGTCCAGCGGCGAAGTGATTCAGGAGTGGGCGAAGGGCGCGCATGTGGTGAAAGCGTTTAACACCCTTAGCCGTGAAGTCATGGAGAACCCGGCAATTGCAAATGGGCCTGTAACTGTGTCCCTCGCCGGTGACAGTACCGAAGCAAAGACACGGGTAAGCGCAATTGCGGCAGACATGGGCCTTGTGCCCCTAGACGTCGGCGCAATCTATCTTTCGCGCTATCTAGAAGGGATGGCGCGGCTTCGTATTGCGTTCAGGGCCAAGAACAAACCCGAAGCCATAGAATTTCACCTGCAATCACATCAAGGGTAACGACGCTCATCAAGCATTTGATGACTATATAGCGTGAAGCCTCACGCCTTCGTTTCTTTGGGTAGGTACTTAACAGCTCGCATTTGAATTTGCTCTTCAAGCGCCCGCGCGGCGCCAAGTGAGAACAAGATTTCCGCGATAAGAAATGGCGGCGCCATGAAAATCTGAACGGCGTTGACCGTCAACGCCGGTCGCCGACCTTCAAAGGCATGACCGATAAATTGAACGATCCAGCCGCCAAGAAAACAAGCTCCGGTTATAAACCACAGCGATGAGTCCGAACCATCAGCCAATTGCACGGCCAAGCCATATACTGCTGAATAGAATAAGGCTGTCACGATACCCACAAGTGGAGCGGCGACTACATAGCCCAAAAATAGAACGGCGAGAGCAACAGTGGCGGCAGTTAGCTGTACACTGCCCAGGTACGTCAGTGGCACCTGCGTCAACGCCAGGATCAATGAAAATACAATGAGAGGCACACCAAGGTGGTGGGTGGCCTGATTTCGCCGATCACGATGATACGCGGCGTACATACCCATTTGTTCTAGGAACCAAGCGCGAAAAGATTGCATCGCTGCTTCTCCCTCTGTTTTCGCATACAGTCTAGTGCAGCGCTGAAAATGCATCCAGGATTTCGGCAAAGACACATTTTGAGAAGCACCGCCAAGCCCATAATGATTAAGCGAACCCAAGCAAGTGGCGAAAATCCTTTGGTGTTGGGCCCTGCGCGCCTTGCGTTTCCTCCCTTTCGCGCACGGCGCCCGTGGGTCGGCGGCGACCTGCAGACCCTGCACAACACACTTATACGTCCATCACCGGACTTTTCGCCGTACCCCGCAGAGCGACTGATTCTGCCGATGAACGATGGATCCGGCGATAAGCTTTGGGCCCTCGTGAACCGGCCAATTGTTAATACGGGCAAGCCCACGGTGATTTTGGTTCATGGGCTTACTGGCTGCGAAACCAGCCGGAATATTATGGTCAGTGCGGCCTATCACTTAGAGCGAGGATATCCGGTGGTACGCCTTAATCTGCGCGGTGCCGGTCCGTCCCTCGGAAAATGTACGGGACACTATCACGCCGGACGGAGCGTCGATTTACGGGATGCCATAACGGCCCTTCCTGCAAATCTTAGGACCAACGGGATTTTTGTCGTGGGTGTATCCCTCGGCGGCAACGTTGTTCTGAAGTACCTGTCGGAAAACGAAGACTTAGACGATGTCCTGGGCGCGGCCACGGTTTGCGCGCCGATTGATCTAAAAATCTCGCAACAGCGGATCATGACTCGCCGCAACACCGTCTATCACTGGCATCTGTTGCGCAGCATGAAACGAGACGCCCAGCAATGGGTCGGGGTTCAATCCAAAGACGTGCGGCGTATTCTGCCGAGTATCCATTCGGTCTACGCCTTCGATGATTTAATTGTCGCGCGGCACAACGGTTTCGATAGCGCAGAGGATTACTATCAGCGCAGTTCAGCCAAACCTTTGTTAGACAAAATCCGTATACCTACACTGCTCATACATTCCCGCACGGATCCGTGGGTACCCGCGAGTATGTATCTCGATCGACAGTGGCAGGACAGTGACATTCTAACGTTAGTTATGCCGCCGGACGGAGGACACGTCGGACTCCATGCTGCCGATCACCCAGCGCCCTGGCATGACCGGTGTATCAGCATGTTTATTGCTGAACGCGAGTAAATTTCACGCCTGAACGCATGAATCATGCTTTCCTATTCCTTACCTTAAGACCTTAGCTTTCTTTTCCGACTAGCTGTTGCCCGCCAGCCACAGGGGGCGGTTTGAACCCATAAAACAGTCTGAGCGGACAGTGAATTATTTATATATAACAGATAAGTATAAATTTATTCCTCGGAAGAATCCGAGGTCGCACCCGCCACAAAATTAAGTCAAATACAACTTATGGTGTAGCGATACTTAATAATACCTTAAAAAGGGATACACAGTAACTTCCCTTGCTTAATAAGCCTTTGACCCCCAAAAATTACCGCGTAAAACCGTGGGAGTGGCAAGGACGTTTCCGCTGAGCTTAAGCTCACGCAACATCCAGGCCGATGGGGGAGGCTTCACCTAACAAACGCAAATTACTGCTTGGCGATTGTACGGCCATAGGCCGCCTTTGCTGGCAAGCCAACTCTTGTTTTAACGGACTCAAAGGGAGGACTTCCATGACGTCCATCAGTTATCGTTCAGCTCTCGTGGGCACTACCAGCGCTTTGGCGCTTGCGCTCGCATCGTCGACGCCCGCCCTTGCCCAAGGGCAACAGGCACAGGCCGTTGTCGGTCTTGAAGAGATCACCGTTACAGCGCGTCGCGTTGAAGAAAACATCCAGCGTGTGCCTATCGCCATTCAAGCGTTCACACCGGAGACATTGGAAAAGCAGGATATCCGCGATATCTGGTCATTGACCAAGAACATCGGCGGTTTGAACATCTGCTGTTCGCCCGGCAACACCTCATTCATCTTTATGCGCGGTATCGGTAACGGTACCCCAACCTATTTCGCCGACGTGCCGAAGAGCGCGGGCGGATTTAGCAACGCATTTGACATCGGCAATGTGCAGGTCTTGAAAGGCCCGCAAGGCACCCTCTTTGGCCAGGCGTCCAACGCCGGCGCCATCGTTTATACTCCGCGCCTGCCGGGCGAAGTGTTTGGGGGATCTGTTGGCGTTTCTGCCGGTAATTATGGCCGTGTAACCGCTGAGCTGGCCGTTGACGTGCCGCTGATCGAAGATCGCGTGCTTTTTCGCGTGGCTGCCACCCAGTTTAACCGTGAAGGCTACATCCAGAACGTCAGAAATGGTCAGAACTACGCTGAGCAAAAATACCATATCGTTCGCCCGTCGCTGACGGTGCGCTTCACGGATGATATCGAATCCACCACACTCTTCGAGTACTCGAAATCGACCGGCAACCCGAGCATCTTTACACTCGATGACATCAACTTCACCGCCGGGTATGGCGGCGCCGTAGCCGGCCAAGCAGCGGCCTATGCGTTCGAAACGGGTGACTTTAGCGTTTTTGGTGGGAACTTTGCCGGTTTCGACGCGGCACGGGATAAACTGCTGGCCGACGAACTCGCCCTCGGTAAGTACAAGGTTGATGGCCTGTCCACAGACTGCGTCACTCCCCTTGGCACTCAATTGGTCGGAAACGGTGGATGTATTCGTAACTACAGCCGCACGATGTTCATCTCCAACACCACGACCTGGAGCATCACGGACAACGTTCAGATCAAGAATATTTTCGGCTGGGCAAAAACAAAGAGCTTCAGTCAGCCCGGAGATACCGACGGCACACGGATGGATCTGTTTGACGGCGGCAGCCCCAAAAACAGCACGCCGACACACTCCGGCCCCGCTGTGAGCGATGAGATTCAGATTAACGTCACCGATCTCTTCGACATTGTGGATCTGACCATCGGCACGTTCCACCGTTTGGAGCACAACGAGCCCAAGGTAGTCTGGTCAAACAACTTCGACGTTTCGGAGTCGGCGGCCATTTCTAAGACTTCCGAGCGTTCACGTGCCATTTATGCCCAGGGCAATATCGATTTGGGTCAAATGCTCGAAGGCTTAAGCCTGACACTTGGCGCCCGGCAATCCTGGGAAACCGTGAAGTCCGAGCGTTGGTCCTTAAATCCAACCACCCTAGCGGTGCTTGGCAAGTCCGGCGGAGCGAACTCACCTGCTGGTATTGGCCGCTTCTCGAATCTTAGCTACACGGCTCAGATTCAATACCAGTGGTCGCCCGATGTGATGTTCTTCGTGAACAACTCACGCGGCTTCGGCTCGGGTGGTTTGCAGAACGTGTTCAACCAGGAGACCTATGCACCTGACGTGCTGAACAACCTCGAAATTGGCACCAAGGCCACTTTCAATTTGGGTGACTGGCTGGTTCGGACCAACGCAAGTGCTTACTACGGCTGGTTCGACAACATTAAAGTCAACGCCACCAAATTGGCCTTAACCGATGAGTTTGACACTCAACCCGGGCTGATCGTCGTGACTGAAAATGCGGCGAAGGGTATCGTCAAGGGCGTTGAAGCCGACATCACTGTTGTTCCGGTGGATTGGTTCGAAATCGGCGGTATGGTCGCCTATACCAACTCGTCTTACACCGATTACATCCAGCTTGATCCGATCACCGGCCAAACCAACGATCTATCGAGCACACCGTTCAGCTTCACGCCAAAATGGAAGTGGACCCTGCGCGGCACCTATCACTTCCCATTGGACGCGGCCCAGGGTGATCTCGCCCTGAACGCGAACCTGACCTGGACCGGCGAGATGTTCAATACCGCTAAGCCACGCATTCCGACCGATCCGACCGATCCCAATACCGGCCTCGTGTGCGAGAGATTCCGTACAGCGGCAAATGGGTACGGTCCGTTGTCGGCGGACGGCAAGCGGGCTCGGGTTGTTGATTGCAACCCCTCCTACTACAACTTGGACCTGACCCTGAACTGGTCTGATATCCTGGGTTATGACGGCGTCAGCGGCGCGATCTTTGTTACTAACGTAACCAAGAATGAGCAGAATGACGGCGGCTGTTACTGTAACGGACCCTTGGCCATAACCTCTCAGGCGCCGCAAGTGCCGCGGATGTTCGGCATTAGACTGCGCTACGACTTCTAAGCTGCGAATAGTTTAGAGTTGAATGAACTCCGGGCGGACCTTACGGTCCGCCCGGTTTTTTTGTGCACATCCAAGTAAAAGTTATTCCGGCTTTCTATGGCATCACCCTCAAGTTCTATCGGCACCCCATCGAATCAACCCTGAGGACAGCGCTGCCTCTACTGATGACTTATGCCGTTGAGCCAGCGGCATTAAGGGTTAGAATGGCAGAAATGATAACGCCACAAAGTGGCCAAATATTCAGAAATGGGGAATTTAGCGTGACGCGGAGAGGCGGCCTTTGGTTCATGATGATATTGGCTGGCCTTTGCGTCTCCCCTCTATCCAGCACCAAAGCAAATGACTTCCTCGAATTCGCCGCCGACCTAAAAAACGCGGCCGGTGCATGGGCCTTCGACGCCCCCACTGGCGCGGAAGTTTTCATACACAATACAAATGGCCGCTATATCTTGCGGCCTGACGACCGCGCGGCGCCTGCTGATCGCCGGTGGGCCGCACAGGTCCGCCAGAGCCTCATTCTAGCCCAGCACGTCGGCGTCGAGTTTCAGCGCCCTATCATCGCTCAGGCTAGATTGGGGGCATGGACGATCCGGCTTGAGGATGGTTTGTCGATTGTCGCCTCGTCGGCGCCCGAAGCTTTGGCCTTTTTCCTAAGCGCGCTGACGGACCGCGCACCAACCGGTGATCTCGACTTGATCACTGGCGCACTGATTGACGATGCAACCTCAATGCAGAGGCTGGCGATAGGCACAACCGAAGTTATATCGCTGCCTTCCGGCATCACGTCCGCCGTAAGCCCCGATCCACGACTTAAAGTATCCGTGGAAGGAAACACCGGACGCGCTCAAGTCGAAGCAGATCCGGATGTAACACCGGGATACTATCAAATTTTTTTCTATGACAGCACTTCACAATTCTCGCCATCGGCCTCGACCTTCATCAAGATCACCGATGCAAAGACGACATATTGATATGAGAGGCTCTGTGAGAACTTTTAAAATTCTAGCGGCGATTGTTCCTTGTTTTGTCATTGTTACCGGAGCTTTGGCGCAGCAGTCTCCTCCTCTACCATTCACAGAAAACACGCCTCATCTAGGTGTTGCCTCTTGCGCCGGGTCGAGTTGCCACGGAGCTCTGGAACCCTGGCAAAATTCCACAGTGGCGCAAAAGGAATTCATCACCTGGGAAGAGAAAGACCCGCATTCCAGCGCCTATCAAACCTTGCTGAGCGAGGACTCTAAGCGCATCGCCTTCAACTTAGGTCTGCCGAATGCCCATGAGGCGGACATGTGTCTGGATTGCCATGCCGACAATGTGCCGATCGATCGCCGCGCCAAAGGCTTTCAGATTTCGGACGGTGTTGGATGTGAGGCCTGTCACGGCGGGGCAGTAAATTGGCTCGGGGTTCATATTTCAGGCAAGGCAGATCACCAAACCAATTTGGCCGCGGGACTCTACCCAACAGAAAAACCGGTAGAACGCGCGAAACTGTGCCTGTCCTGCCACTTCGGCACGAAGGACCGCTTTATTACCCACCGCATTATGGGAGCCGGGCACCCTCGCCTCGCCTTCGAGCTTGATACCTACAGCTGGACACAAC
Source organism: uncultured Rhodospirillaceae bacterium (assembly GCA_963976395.1). Taxonomy (GTDB): domain Bacteria; phylum Pseudomonadota; class Alphaproteobacteria; order Rhodospirillales; family Rhodospirillaceae; genus UBA11612. Next base: position 34,414 of record CAXBLG010000010.1, on the reverse strand, counting down.
CTGGTCACTTTGAAATCGATGCAGATTACCGCGAACGCAAACCGGGCATCAGCAGCGTTCAAATATGGGCGGTGGGCCAAGCCATTGCCGTTGACTCGCTTTTAGACGCCATGCTTGATCCCAAACGGAATCAAGACGGTATCTTTCCCGAACTCGTGTTTTTCGACTGCCACGCCTGCCACCACCCGATGTCAAACGTGCGTTGGGCCCCCCGCGAAAGCCACGGAATCGGCCCAGGTGTCCCACGTATCTATGATGCTAATCTTATTATGCTGAGCGTGCTCACAAAACGCCTTGATGCCGCTGCGGCCAAACGAATTGCCGCCAAGACAACGGCGTTACATAAGGCGTCTCTTGAAGGACACTCATCCGTCCTTAGCGCCGCCACAGCACTGCGGGCAGAAACCAGCGTGCTCATTGAGCGCTTCGCCCAGCATACGTTCACGGCCACCGACATGAAGGCGTTGATCGCAGGCGTTCTTGAAGAAGGACTGCAGGGAGAATATGTGGATTATGCCGCAGCTGAGCAGGCAACGATGGCAATGTCCGCAATTTTTCAAGCTATGGCCGACGACGGCATTTTATCCCGCACCCGTCATGCAGAGCTTACCCGCGTGTTGGACGCGTGCTTTGAAACCATAAAAGATGATGGCAAGTACGACCCGCGCCAATTCCTTGCTGATTTACAAGCCCTGCAGCAGGCTATCGCGGCACTGTGAAGTCCGCACCTTAGTGCGATGGCGCATCTTGCTGCGGCAGATCCGGCAATCGGTGTATGGGTGTACCGGGATCGAAGGCATCTTCATCGACCTTATCTCCGGCAAACCAGGGTTCACCCTTTTCGTTCACAAACAACCTCTGGCTTTCTTCGAGGGTCATCGGCCGCGCACCCAACCGGCCGAACACCGCGATCTGATTGCCGGTTTCATCCACTGCCCGGTCGCGATCAAGCCCCTTTGATAATGCTTTGGCGGGCCAGGATGTCGGCCACCATGCAATCAGCTCGGGCTTTGGTTCGGGGCTAAAACCGTAGAAACGCGGCTGGCTGTCCGGCGATGTGAGTTGGATCACCTTAAGTCCCGCCTTACCGTCTGCAACGTAGGCGAACAATGACGCGTTAGTGGACCCGACGACGACATCGCTCGCATCGGTCAGTTTTCCATCGGCGGTGAAGCGCTCATAAATGCGTGGCGATTCAGGTTTTTCAATATCGACAATGACCAGTCCATCGGCTCCGGCTGCGACATAAGCGTAAGTGCGGGCAACATAGACGCGGCGAGCATCTGAGAGCTCAACGCTTGCGCCTTCAACAAGACGCGGCGCGCGAGGCGATGTGACATCGACCACGTGCAAACCTTGGCTGCTGGTGACAAAGAGGTAGCGGAACTGAGCCGCAGTTGCGCGAGCGTCTTCAATGGCGATTGTGGTGATAAGTTCCGGAGCCGTCGGGTTCTCCAGACTCACCACAGCAACTCCGAAATCCCCCGCAATATAGGCCGTGGTTCCAGCCACTGTAATGTGCCGAGAGCCGGTGAGCGCGCCATTTGGATTAAACGTAACTGCGCGTTCAAAATAGTTATTACGAGGCTCGCCATCAGACAGCGTATCGATGTTGACGACAATCAACCCTTCCTTGCGGTCGGTGACATAGGCGTACGAATACAATGGATGAATTGGCTGCTCCTGATTGTCTTTTGTCATGAGATCAAAAGAAGCTTCATCCTTGTTCATGCGGCTAGGGGCTATGGGTTGGTTGGTCGGCAACGCTACACAGGTTGCGTCCGGGCTACTTACATGAGTGTCGTGGCCAAGCGGGCTGAAAGGCGCCGTAATCACGCGCTGTGAAACCCCTTTATTGGCGATAGACGCCACATCGTAGGCGCGAAACCCGCCTCTGCCTTCGGCAACGTACAAGTACTCACCGCGAAGTTGCAGACAGCCGACCTCGCCGCCGCCATGCGTATAGCTTTCGTAAAGCTTTTGACCCCGCTCCTCATGTTCGCGGTACCAATCGGGGTAGGCATGCTTTTGAAGATAGCTACCGATGACGGCCTGGGGTTCGTCCCACTCAGTAACGCGCACCGCTTCAAGACCACCGGCCCCGCCAACCCAGGCGTTGTATCCGACAAAGTTGACAAAATTTGTGCCCTGTAAAAGCAACTGCGCCATGATTGCGTTGTTGTCCTTGTCCTCCGACAAGTGGCAATCACTGCAGGTTTTAGTTTCGGTCTTGCGCACAGTATGTGGAAAATGAGGCGCGAAGGCTTGGCTGGAGTAGCCGGACGCGGAGATGGGCGGTTGCTGGATGTAGATTTTTTCACGATTGATGTTTGTTGATGACAGGATCAATGCCGACGAGGAGCGCACCGGTGCGATGGTGTTACCCTTCGTGGTTTGATGAACACCGAGTTGGAACATCTGATCGCGTACCACCTGCGGATTATAGGTAGCGTAATTTCGCGTCTCGCCACCTTCGTAGTGATGGCTTTCCGTCTTCCAGTTTGCCTGAATCGGCAGATGACATCCCGCGCAAGAGGTGGTCCAGGACAGATGGCAGGTGAAACACTCCATTTCATCGGTCTTGTGAGCCATATCCTCATAAGCAACACCCGGCCCCCATTTGAGCGACTTCGTATCCTTGCTCATCAGTTTAGCGCGCGCAGCCTTAGAGTTGTAGTGGCTGGACGTTTTATCAACCGAGTCCTTCACCAGACTCATTTCCCATTCAAGGCCAGGCGTTACTGCCGAACGTTGGGTCAATTTACAATCACGTCCCGGTACATCGGGCAGATCGCATTCGGACCCTTTCCATTCGAACCGGCGCTGGCCGTCGGAATTGCGCAAAACGGACAAATCAAACCCTTCCGGACGCGCGGCCGGACCTGAGGTTCTGAGGGACGGATAATCTTTTGCCGAACCGTGGCAATCGACGCAGCGAATTTCGATGGCATTCGCCACTTCACCATGGATGTATCCAGACCCATGAGCATCCTGAGAAAAATGGCAATCAACACAGTGCATACCGACTTCGATATGGATCGAGCGCATATGTACGGCCTTGGCAAATTTTTCCGGGTCATCCGGGTCAACAATTACGCCGTTCTCATCCAAGAGGTTACCTTTGCGGTCTTTTTTGAAGACAGCGCGGAAATTCCAGCCATGGCCATGATAATCGGCGAACTGAGTGTTTTTGAGGGTCGGATTTAGCTCAGACACTTTTTTGGTGAATTCGATATCGGCCCACTTGCCGCGCACCGCAGCCTCTTCCGGATTGCGGTCCAGGATCGCCCGCATTTCCTCCGCTGTTGGGTATTGCTGCTCATCCGGCCACATCGCCGGTGCATCCGCCTCGTAATCCCACATGGTGTAACCAAGCATGGAGTTCACGAACACGTTCGGTTGGTGCATGTGACAAATCATGCATTGGCTGGTGGGGATTGAGCGTGTGAATTCGTGCCGGATGGGATGACCGGGTTCATTCTTCGGAATGGTGGGATCGACGGTAGCCGTTTCCCCCATATGACCGAACTTGGCGTAGGGCCCCGAGTGATAAGGGTCGCGGTCGTTCGCGTAGACCACGTGGCAAGCTGCGCATCCGGACGAGCGAAAATCTCCCGGCTGGTCGCTGGTGCCCATGAACCATGTGAACGGATCATTGAGCCGAGTCTTGTGAATGTTGATGACGGGAACCGCAATGCGCAGACCCGTTCCTGGCCCGCGATTGGACTGACGAATATCGGGCCGGCCCGGCTCTTCCAACTTCTGGAGACTACCGACAAGCGTACCGATATTCGGCAGAGCAATTTCGGGGAAAATATTGTTGATATTCCGGCCGCCTCGCTCGAACACGCGAAACACATCGCCGGGAGGGATAACTTCCCATTTGGGCATGGGGACAAGTTCGGGCAACACACCGCGTTCCCGCGTCATCCACGGTTCGATTTTACCGGGACTCTTTATGGTCGCGGGCTCTCCGTCGCGAGTGTAGGCCGATCCCAGTAAATAATTTTTGTAGGGCAAAATGCCGTTGTTGTAGGACGCTCCGCCCCAAAGCATCGCCCCTGTCGCCATAAGGCTGCGTTCGGCCGCCTGAATGATCGACAGGTGACACGCGCCGCAGGATTCGCGCGCAACTCGATAGTCCGAAGGGTTGACGAACCTTACGAACTCCGGACTTTCTTTGTTGAGGAGTGTGTAGCTGCGCTCGGGATTAGCGCTGTGTGGGTAGTGCCACGTTTCAGGGTACAAGGGTTGAACGTGCGCTCGTTCCATCGCCTCGCGGTAAGGCTCGTCCGGCTTTTCTGCCCCTGCCGGGACGAACACACTTGCATCGCCGCCATGGCAATCAACGCAGCCAAGCACCACCGCTTCGCTGGCGTGCATCGTCTTGCGGTCAGTTTCGGTATGACAACTGTGGCAGCCAGAACTTTTTGGGTCGGCTTCGTCCCAAGTTTGGAAACGCGGGGCGGGTGCATACTCGGGGTATTCAATATGGCGCGGCGTCTCTCCCTCGGAGGCTGCATACGAGACGCCAGCCACAACAACGGCAATCGCTACCAAACTCAAACGTTTCAACGTGAATGTTTTCATCAAACTCAATAAGTCAAAATCAAATTAAACAAGGCAGAGTAGAAGGTATCGCCCTTACGCTTGGTGGCGAACAATGAGTCGAAAGCTCCGCCGCCAAACAACACAGCGCCCGAGGCCCGAAACACGACGTTCTGGATAAAGGCGGGACGATAAAGCGCGGAGAGCGAGACGTCCCAGCCTATAGACTTACTGTCCAGCGACTGTTGCCTCAACACTTCCACAACGCCTTTGTTCGCAAGACCGACGTGATTGACGTTGGCAAAAACGCGCAGCTCCGGCAACACGTCCATATCCGCGCCAACCCCATATATGACGGTGCCGGGATTGAAGAAATTGGACTGCCCTTGCTCTTTCGATGAGCGCAGAGAATTGAGAAGGCCGTTTCGACCCGATAGAGCCACTCCGCCGCCACCGATCAACGGAACCGGCTGACGAATCCAATAGCTGGTATCCGCGCCTGCGAATTGTGGGTTCTCAAAAATAGAGTCGAAACCGCCGGCTTTATTGTCGAACGGGTCTTTGTCGCCGCTGGCATACAAAAATTGGCCGCGCAGTCGTATCCAATCGAAATCTATAGACGGTTCTAACGCGGCAAACCACGCGCCGATGGTGGCCTTCTCATTTTGAAAAAATGATGTGAACGGGTTCGCCTCAACTCGTCCGATCGCATAGTAAAAAGAATGAGTGAGATTGAGACGCCCGAAATGTCCGTCCCCATTAAATCCAATATACGTGACGTCGTAATCTGTTCCGCGCTCATTGGCGATAGAAGCCGGGCGCTCCAGAAATCCGTTCTTATTAAAGAACAGGCCGTCGTTGCCTTCCCGGTTTAAGTTGTGAGCGACAATACCTTGAACCGTATAACCATGAACCGGAAAGTCCTGACGGTAGACGTTCGCAAAAAAGATGTGGTCATCGCGCAGGCGTTTACCGGCGTCGTTCAAGCCGGAATTAGTGTCCTTCTCCATGCGCTGAAACCAGCCCACATTGTATTGCCAAATATTATTGTCACGGGTGCCGAAGAGGCGTACGCCCAGTTGCTGGTCCTGAAATAAAAAACCTCTGAAATCGAGCGTAACGGGCTGGATGCCAACACGGAGTGAATCGAAGTCATAACGCTCTGAGACATTGCGGATATGGTAATCCACAAAGGCTTCCTGCAATGCGATGTGTCCATCTGTGCGCTTGGTGCCCAAGGAAGGGTCAATGCGGAGCGCCCTGTTTTCATCCACCGTCACACGATTGTAGTTGAAAACCGGCGTCACGCGCACTTCCCAATCGGGTGGTTTATAAGCAGTGTCGCCTTTAATGAACGATACGGACGTAATGAGATTTTGATTAAAGATTTGCTGGTCGATCTGACCAAACAAATCTATAGCCCCACCAGACACTCCGCCCTGTGGACCCACGGGCGTCGGAATGCCGCGCAGTTCAAACACCGTATCGGAGATTACGGACAGATTGACGAACCAGTCGTCAAACAGCGGGCGATCTGCCTTCAAGGTATTTTGATTATAGGGATCCCACCAGCGCTCGGTAACGCCAATTGCTTCGACCAAACGCCAGCGATCAGGCACCGGCAATGTTTCGCGTGGAAGGTTACGTGCAGGCGGAGCTACTGCCGAGGGGTCGATTTCAGGGAGTGGCCGCACCTCTTCACCTGGACGGCGGCGTTCTTGCGCTACCTGATCAGGTTCTACCTCATCATCCGCCCAAGCATATGAGACGGGCAACACCGCCATCAGAGCCGATAGGAGGGCCGGGATATACGTTATTTTCCGGCACATACGGCTTGCTCTCTTGAGTCTAGGAATGGCGCAAACGGACAATTCACGTAGCGAAGATTTACGCCTTTAACTTTAAGGGTGTCTGCCCGACGCTCCGGTGGTGCATTTCCAACCCCCGTGCCCAGACTTTCTCCCGCGTTATGAAGGCCAAGGAACGAGATCATATCATCCTGATCTATGCCGTCACCGGACACGCCTATTCCGCCAATCAATGTCTCCCCGCGAAAAATCGGAACGCTGCCGGGAAATATTTGCAGACCGTTGGCAAGGCGGGTCGGAAGCGGCCCCGGAGCTGCGGTTGATTGCGGCAGAGCGGTGCAACCTTGAGGCGGCGGCGGACTACCGTCCAGTCGAGCCACAATATCGGGGAGAACTAAATCAAGCTGCAGACCAACGTTAAAGGGGCTCCAAACGGTAAAAGGCTTTGATAGCGGACCGTTCGCTCGGCCGTTGATGCCATCGGGATAAAAGGGACGCGACAGATTGCCCCCAGAACGATCAGCGAATGCCGTGCCGTCGGCCAAGGCCGTTGGCCCAACGAAGCTTTGAACAGCATCGACATACGTGCCGAGTGCAGGGACAGTTAGAACATCAGGTATGAGTTCAACGGAAGACACAGCGCGCAACTCAGCCGCTGTTGTCGCCCGGGAGGCGAATGTGGCTGTCCGCGCCTTCTGAAGGGACACATCAGTGCCAAAAATAGGTGCATCGGGCGTGCGGGCTATCGCGAGAATGTTGCCCTCAGCATCAACGATGGACGCGCTCACCTGAGCGTGACTGCCCAGGGGCCTTCGAATTTGAGCGCGCGCCCTGAGGGCAACACCCAAAGCTTCCGAGAGAATCGTGCGGACCTCAAAGGCGGTCAGACCACCAGCCGCAGCAGATGGAGCCAAACTGTCGCGCGCCGCATAACGATTACCACCTAAGCCATCATCAAGAACAAAGACTTCTACACCCGGCACATCCATGTCGTTGTCCGGGCGCATTCCCGATAGGACGGAGCCATACTCCCGCCCTCCCCGGGCACCGCCACCGGGCATATACCCCGGCACCGCAATATAATTGTCTGCTACAAGAGACGTTTGCGCTCCTGTCGCCATGAGGAAGCGTGCGTCAATATCTGCATAGCGAAAGAACTTTCCTTCGACTGTAATGCGGTGACCGATGATATCGCGCGGCGGTTCAAAGCCCTGCTGTCCGGCAACAGCAATCAGTTCTTCGATATCTCGGTCGTAATCAGACAAATTACGATCAAGGCCGTAAACACCGTCGGCGAACACACCAATACCACCAACCACCGCACCATTCTTATAAAGCGGCATTCCGCCCGGGTCGGCGGACAGTCCAAGCGGTGAGCGACGCGGCCCTGGACCCAACGTCTCTCCAAAACGCATAAGGTCGGAGCAAGGGAGTTGGCTGAACTGAACACCGAACAAGGGCCCTGAAGGCTGCCCGTCTTCACCGGGATTAAAGTTTTCCTGAACGATTTGGCTGGCAGTGCGGGTCGAGAAGGCATTTCCCGAAGACGACAGATAAGCACCGGTAATCGCCTTGGTGATGGCGGCAAGTGGCGCAATATCGAGTTCCAGCCCATCGAGTCCATTGCCCACGGGGATACCGCGACCGGAATCAATGCGGACCATAGGTAGATTCTGCGGGTCCATCGCATAGACGCCGAGGATATTTCCAACGCGATCAGATACCGAAATAACCGCGTTATCAATCGAACGCGCACGAGCCTCCGCCACAGCCTGGCCGATAATGCGATCAACGTCCTCAACCAATAGAGATTGCGCAGAAACTGCACATGGCGAGAGGGCAAGGATGGCCAGAATTCGCAGGGCAAACGACGAGACAAATTTCATTGGTCTACAACTAGATAACCCCAGCGCACATCCGTTGATGTGCGCACGATCACCGTGAAAGTGATGGGAAGAAATTGTGAGGATAAGTCTTCTTCTATCAACGGAAATTCGATAACTCCATCAGCAGATGGTTGTAGCGAGAGGTCTGTCAACGTGTCTGTCTGCCCATTCCAAGGCACCCAAAACCCGCTCGTGGTTCTCTTTCGTGGCGCATTGTTTTGAAAACGTGCAACCACATAGGTTTCCACTACCTCAAGGTCGTCCGTCTCTACCGACAACGACAACGCGGACTCTAAGGCGTCAACACTCACCCGTCCAAAATCTGTTCCCGCCGTTGAAAGTTGACGAGGCTCACTTGCGACAGTCGTACCGACCATACACATTGCCATAGCTAGAATAGAGGCAAGCTCTTTCACTGACCGTCCTCCGGGGCCGCAGCCTCAAGCGACGGAGCCGAAGAGCTGTTTTGTTGCATCAATTCAAGACCAATTTGATGGAATCGATGGCAATCGACGCATGTACTGGGGACGAGATCTGTGGCGTACTCACCGCCGTGGCACGACCGACAGGTTTCTATTGTGGGCATTAGCACGTCTGCTGACGAAATAGATGTTTTAGCCGCGTGGCACGTTCCACAATCTACGGAATTATGCTTTTTGTGCGTAAACGTCGCTTTAGGAAACCACTGTGTAGCAATATACACCGGTTCTACACGCCAGACCGGCGACGATGAGTCATCGACTACCTTATGGCACTCTTCGCAAATGCCTCTACCAAAACGACCATTCATCACCTCTTGAGTTTTGGATAGCGCCCAATTTTGTGCCGCCTCCTTTTCGGGCGCCGTTAGCGTCGTGTTCGGCCGGCGTCGCAGAATTGCCGGCGCCTCGGGCTCTTGATAACCGCCGCGCATGGCCACAGCTTCATAAACATCGCTGATCTGGCTGAAGACCGCCAAGGGATCACCGTGCACCATCTCGCGGTCCGGAAACTGCGTATCGAACCGCAGCGCATGACAGTCGTGACAATGACTTTCAAAAGATATGGGCAACATCGATACACCACCGTCGTCGCTAACGTGGCAATTGCTGCATTCGAGTTGGATATTACCTTTTTCCGGATGCTCAACCCCGTCTGCGCGCACATGATCTTCGTGATTAAAAATCAAACCCGAATTCTCGGTAGGAGTCGGCGTATCACTCATCGCGAGCTTGCGGTCCATCACATGCGCGGCCACGTTTTTAGCTACCGACGGACGAAAACCCGGGTGATCCAAAGCAAAGTCAGTCACATTCAACAGAGTTGTTTCCGCCGCATGGCTCGACAAATCTTGGTGACAGTCGGCACAGAATGCCTGGTCGTCCCGTGCGATAGATTCTTTGCCTTGATGTTCCTTATGGCAACTTTGGCAGGCGGTATCTCCAAATGAGGCGAACGCAAACATATGGGGGTCGGCATGGTGAGAGATTTTTGGATGGCACGAGGTGCAAGTTCCGTCCTGAACCGGCACGAAAGGTTGGACGTGGCACACTTCACAACTATTACCAAAAAATCTGTGCGATGAAGAAAGTTCGCCGGTATTCCACAACGTGGTCGGCGCATGAGTGAGCGCACTTCGATCCATCGCCGAAATATCGATACGCCCGCTTCCGCTAAACCAAGTTGCGACCATAGGTATAATCAGTATCGCAGCGAGTACCGCGACGAACATCATCCACGACAATTGTCTTTTGGAAATACCAACCTCATCGGTGCGCAATTTTGACCGAGCCAGCAGGCTTGCGAGTTCATCATCTTGCGGCGCCGTCATCTCGACGGAAAGTGTGATCTCAGCCTGAGTCTCAGGGGTCTCTAAGATGATAACATAAGGTCCGATACGCAGTTCGTCGCCTTCGTGTATTCGGCGGGTCTTAACCAGATGGCCATTAACAGAAACCGTCTCACCTGCAAGCGCCTCTATGTAGAGACTTTCAGATCGCCGGACGATTTGAGCGTGCTGCAGGAGAACGCGAGAGTCCGGCAACTCAACATCACATGTTGTAGCGCGGCCGAACGCTACAACTTCAGAATCAAAGTTTTCTTCGCGAACAGCGGTGCCCCCGCTCGTCTTACGTGTAATGTATTTGACGAGAACTTTCACAGCGGCCTACCAATAGTAAAAGACGGTTACGACGTGCGCGATTAACGCCGCAAGCATCGCAAATGTCAGCGGAACATGGACATATAGCCAAACCTGCAGTCCGAGCCGCAATTGGATATCCCGGCGTAAACGCCGCAATAACCCTTCTTTCTTTACCAGCCGCGCGAGAAGATCTCTGCGAGCGGTGGACAGTCCCTGCCCCCCGGCTCGTTCAACATAATGTCGGGCCGCGGACGTGGGACACTGAGGGTCTGTGCCTGACAACTGCCGTAAAAAGTCGTTGCCGATACGGGTGTTTTTAATAGACTCGTAAACGACGTTGTTGGTTTGATCGTCCAGTGTCATTGCCAGTGTACGTATATCGCGATCAAGGTCCGCGATTTGACTAAGCATGACTTCTGCTGAAAGGCCTCCGCGATTTTGCGAAAGCAAACGTGGAAAACGGCTGTAAAAATAAAGGCCGACAGCCCCACTCAGCGCCACTCCCATCATCAAAGCGTATAGAAGAGTATGGATATTCCATCCAAATTGAAAACCGCTATGCAAAGTAGCGACAATCAGTAGCGCCAGCCCTAAGTACACATGGGCCGACAGCCAGTCTTCGAGGCGGCCGCTTGACCCTTTGTACGAACGCTTACGAATACCAAACCATGCGAGCCACACCATAAGGCCAGCACTAATCGTGCCTAATGTGTATCCCAACCACGTACCGCCGTTCGGACTTCCAACCGGTGCGTGCGCAATATACAGCACGCTGGAAATTGCTACGAGTAGAAGTGCCCACTTCAAATAGCGGAACTTGCGATAGATTAGAATAGATTCGTGCGCCATAGTGGCTCTACCGCCCCAACATCGCTAAAGACATAAAGTCTTCGGGACTGACACGAGCAGCGGCTCCCGTAGGACAGGCCCGGACACATGCGGCACCACCGTCTATGCCTTTGCACATATCGCACTTCACTGCGCGTTTGATAACATCTCCGCCGGCACCAGTGCTTTTGTCGTTAGATAGGTGGGTTTTATCTCCCGGACCCGGACCTTTACCAAACATCAACCAACCGAACAGATCGAATTTTTCCTCAGGTGGTGACGCCATCTGAATCACACCGTATGGGCAATTTCGTTGGCAGTTGCCGCAGCCAATGCAACTATCATCGATGAACACTTCGCCGTCGGGCGCTCGATGGATTGCATTCGGCGGACAATCTGCCATGCAATGAGGGTGTTGGCAGTGGCGACACGAAGTCGGTACGTGAATGGTGGCAAAAGAAGGTCCCGCGCCACGATCTAAGCGCGAAATACCATCGTGCGTTTCGGCGCAGGCTTTTTCACAATTATCACAGTGAACGCACAAACTCTCGTCGATCAATAAAACGTCAGTGCCCTCACCGACTCCCTGCTCTACCAGAAACTGAATTATATTTCCGGCCTCGGGACGGCCCTCCATTTGTTCATTGCTTCGAATGCGTTCGCGGAATTTAGATTCGACTGCCGTACGAACACTTTCATTCGACTGCATCAATGCCTTGAATGATTGGCCGGTGATACAAATTGACTCCACGTTGTGCGCGGCACGAACTGTCGCGGACCTCGGCATATCCGATAATAACGCCATTTCACCGACATAGTTGCCGGATGGCACGTAATTCAAGACAACATCCTTGCCACCGATCCGCTTGGATATTGTGCAGGATCCGGCTCGTATGAGGTGCATGTGGTCGCCCTCATCCCCCTCTTCGAATAGAACCTCACCTGCTTTGAAGCGGTGAATTTCCGCAGTCTCAACAAGAGACTGAAGGTCTTCGGCCGGCACCCCCGGTGTTAGGTACATCTGCACTTGACGAAGGATCGCTGTTTTATCCATAGCGCGACGAACATCATCAACCGACTGAATGAGTTTTAACATCGTGCGCCGCGTCGTCTCGAAAAGCACGCAGTCAACTGCCGCTACGACCGTTGCTGTGCGCCGCCGGCCAGAGATAAGACCCATTTCGCCAAAAAACTCACCTTCGCCAAGAGTGACCATTTGTGTCGGATCTGCCGGGTTTATCTGAATGCCAACAGTGCCACGAAAGACTGTAAAGAACGTGTCCGAGTAATCGTTCCGCTGAAAGACAATCTCTCCTTCTTTAAGAACGTGGACCTTAGATTCAAGCATCGTCTCGCGAAGCAGCAGCGGATTCAAACCAGCGAAAATTGGAATCGATTTGCGTATGGCGGCCAGAACCTCATTCACCTTGACGTCGCCCATACCAGAGAACCGCTCTTCCAAAATCGGTTGATCCGCTGGAGCGATGGCGTTGCCCGCTATGTATTCAACAACCTCATATCCTTGATTGAGCGCTTGCTTGATCAGCGGATAACCGCCCAGCGCACCAATAATGTATAGACCCGGTACGTTTGACTCGTACGTTTCCGAGACTTCGGGCAAAGCCCCCGCATCGGAACTTGGAAATTCAATGCCACAACTTTCAACGAACTTGCGTGGGGGCGATGCTCCGAGACGAGCTATAATCCGATCACACGGCACCTTGGCTTCGCCGTCCTCTGTTTCAAGGACGATCATTCCCGGCTCGATGAGCGAAGGTGAAGCGTTGTAATAACATTGCACATCGCCCCTAGAGATCGCGTCGGTAATGAGCGATAAGTTGCTTTGCTTCGCACGGGCGAACTCGCCGCGCCGATTTATGATGATGACGGTATTGAGGCGGGATAAAGCGACGGCGTTCTCAATCGCAGCATCGCCCGCTCCGATTACTACGATGGTCTCCGCTTCATATTCATCCGGATCGTCAAGTTGATACTGGACAAACGGCAGGTCAGCGCCTTTACAACGCAACTTGTTTATATTTCCCTGCAAGCCGATAGAGAGCACTACGTTCTCGGCTAAGACGGGATCTCCGCCGCGGATGGACAGGGTAAATACACCGTCCTTATTGCTAATCGCCTCAACATCGGCGTTGAAACGGATATTAACCTGATGATCTTCTAGGCCCTGGTCCCAAGCCCCTAGAATCACTTCACGCTTGCCGGCTTGAAATTGCAGGTCTGAGCGCAAGGGCAGAATGTCAGGCGTTGCCATGACAAACTTGCCCTTCTGGTACTTATATATCGTGTCTGAAGCATGGTCGGTGCGCTCAAGCAGAACATGGGCCATACCGAGCTTGGCGGCATGCGCGGCAGCACTCGCCCCCGCCGGTCCTGAACCGACGATGGCGACCTTAACAATCTCCGGCAACTTTCTTGCCCCCTAACAACATGCGCATCAAAAAGCAACCTAGGGGGTTAGCCTTAGCCTAGTCAATCTGAACGACCACAACAAACCTAATGAGCCAATGACTCATATGGATAAACTACCCTGAGTTAAATTCTTCAGAAAATATTCGTCGCTAGGATTCGGAATTGTCTCGGTTGTATTTGCCAGCCCACAATCCCTGACTCTCTACGGAAGTAAGCTGCGCGACCTTATAGGCGCTCAGCATTCTGCACGGCAAAATAAGGTGATGGCGACCCCGGCAGGATTCGAACCTGCGACCCACAGCTTAGAAGGCTGTTGCTCTATCCAGCTGAGCTACGGGGCCTGAGAAGCGCAGTATCCGCTTAGGAAACGCGCTTGAAGGCAAAGTTATCGGCGTAGACTCTGGGTTTAATCGCGCGAAGATTGGGCTCTTCAACACGGTACGTTAGCCCTTTGCGCTCGGCAAACGCCACGGCCTCTTCCTTGGATGCAAACCACAGCCTGAGTTGTCTATTGGTGTCGTGTGATCCGGCCCATCCCATAAGGGCATCAGCTTCCAGCCTGTCCGCCGGATCAAACTCCAGCAACCAGCGCTTTGTATTGGCCCGGCCCGATTGCATGGCCGTCTTGGCCGGCTTAAAGATTCTGACTGATCCCATCATCTTACATCCGTTCTAATATGGCCCATAATAGAAGCACGCGGCTGGTCGGGGCGAGAGGATTCGAACCTCCGACATCTAGCTCCCAAAGCTAGCACTCTACCAGGCTGAGCTACGCCCCGACACCGCTTGCCGAACTTCGGCGGGCAGAACCTAAGGGGTTTCTGGTCATCCGACAAGGCATCAGAAAGGCCCTAGAACCCATAAACCGCACAGGTTTGACGGCCAACAGCCTCCCTGGCACTGTCTCATCAAATTTGATCTAGGAGGATGCTCATGTCCCGCGAAACCACCGGCCTTACCGAAAGTCTTCTCAGCTATATCCGGCGGGTGGGCGTCCGTGAGGATGACGACCTGCACAGACTACGGGCAGAGACAGCATCTCATCCGGCGGCCCGCATGCAAATTTCGCCCGAACAGGGGCAGTTTATGGCGCTTCTCATTGAGTTGATCGGCGCTAAAAAATCCTTCGAAGTGGGCGTTTTTACCGGCTATAGCGCCATGTGCGTGGCCAAGGCGATGGGAACCGACGGCCGGGTCGTCGCCCTGGACGTCAGCGAGGAATACACTTCCATCGCCCAGCGCCACTGGAAAGCCGCTGGACTGACTGGCCGGATAGACCTTCGGCTTGCACCGGCTGCTGAAAGCCTTGAAGCCATGGTCGGAGCCGGAGACTCCGCCTCCTACGACTTCGCGTTCATAGACGCCGATAAAACCGGCTACAGCACCTACTATGAATACGCCCTGACACTTGTGCGACCGGGTGGGCTTATCGCCATAGACAATGTGTTGTGGAACGGCGCGGTTGCAGACTCTTCCAATCAGGAGGAGGACACAGTCGCTATTCGTAAATTCAACGAGAAGCTGGCTGCCGACGAGAGGGTTACCCTGAGCCTCGTGCCTATCGGCGATGGCCTTACGCTCGCTCGCAAGCGTTAAGCCTTCCCCTACCGCGTCAGGGTGACGAGAGATTCCCGAATATGGGATGGCGCACAACATCCCCTATTTTAAGACCAAGACGGGCCACGGTGCCCGCGGGGACTTCCAAAACCGCCTGAGCAAGCTCGCGCGGTCCTATGGTGCGCTCAGAGTGCGGGATAGTGCTTTCGGCAATAAAGGCGACTTCGCCATCGCCGCGAATGAAGAGCATATCCAAGGAAATGAATGTGTTTCGCATCCAGAACCGCAACCGTTGAGGGCTTTTATAGTCGAACAACATTCCGTGGTCCGGAGCCAAATAATTGCGATGCATAAGGCCAATAGCGTGCTCGGCTGGGGTATCCGCAAGTTCGACAGAAAACTGATAACTTGAGCCTTTACTTTCAATGGTTAGCGGTGTTGTCGGAAGGGTTTGGGCTTTCGCAGGATCTAACGGCTCGTAAGGTCGTAAGCCCTGAGCATAAACATTCGCAGCAGGTGCTATGGCCAGAGACGATATAACCGCAAGGGCACACGCCCATATCGCAGCCCGCCTCGTGAAACCGGCTAGAGACTTAATCCACACGTTTGGGCATCCAGCGATTGACGTTAACTGGCTTGCCAGCATGGTTCCTCATTACCTTGGGACGAAGCACGCGGCTGGCCGCCGGCACATCCGATTGCGCCGCTTTAGCCCGAGAGCGCCGCCGCGAGAGACCTTCGGCCCCATAGAACTCTACCATCGTTTCAAATCCGATTTCAGTTCCGGGGCCAGCCGCAAAAGCGTCGGCATAAGGCGCATGACCGCGAATCAGCTTGTTAAGATAGTCCACCGAATGAGCCCCAAACTGTCGCCAAACGCTGTCAAGAATATGGCGGGGAATCTCGCTTATAGAGGAAACATCAATCAAGGGGCGCCCTCTGGCGAATGCCTTAAAGATTGTCGGCTCAATCGGCCCTTCGTCGGCGGCTATAAATGTTGCCGGCATGAGTTTGGCTCCACCCTGCAAAGCCCCGTAATAGGCATGTGACAAAAACATCATCCGATGCATTTTTTGAGGCTGCAAATGTTCACCATCATCGATTGCACGATCCAGCATCCAGAGCGCGATTTCAAAGCAAGATTCGACAGCAGTCGGGTGCATCCCTAAGCTTCCATTCCCTAGTCTGGAATTCCAGGCTGGCGCCAAATCGGCGGGCGCCGCTGATTGCGCCGAGTTTGCCGCAAATCAATACCTGATGACAATGTATCCTGTGCCCCCTTCTCCCCCCCATGAGCCCACCCGCAGCCGAAGCCGTGTGATACTTCGGCGGTGCGCATTAGCCATCGGCCTTTTGCTTCTTACACTCATATTAGCTTTGGCGGCGGCTTATGCCTCACGCTTATGGATAGCGGAGCAAATTGCCTCGCGCGTCATAACGCAGCAGGGACTTGGACCGGCAAAGCTAACCATTTCCAGGCTCGATCTGTCGGGTCTGACAATCAACAATATATCCTTGGCGCAAGACGCCTTAAAAATTAGCCGCGTTGAAGCGATCTACAGTTGGCGCGAGCTATTGGACGGTCGTTTAGACACACTGGAAATAATGAGCACCCGCGGAAAACTCACCTGGGATGAGGCAGGTGTATCTCTTGGCAACTTTGTGATTTTTGACCCAGAGGCCGAAAGCTCGGCCCCAATGGCTTTTCCCGAGATCTCCCATGTTCACGCCTCCGGCGTGGTCATTGATCTGAAAAGAGGCCCAGATACTTTCAGGGCCGCATTCGATGTCGAGGCTGTCAATTCAAATGACACCTGGGATTTAAATCTAAACAGCACCGCGGCGGGGTTGGGCGCAACTATAACCGCCAATTGGCGTGGCCTCGTTCATTCAGACGATCTTCTCCGTTCATCAGGTAGAGGATCGGTCGTCTTTGATGTTAGCGAATCTACGGCAGCAAGTATTTTAGACGGTGTGAAAGCAACGGGATCTCTAGATATTGAACTTGAAAATGAAACTCTCGAAATTCTGATTTCACAACCAGTTCATATTGAGGCCCCGTCTTTTCCCGCAAGTGTGCGAGAGCTCTTGCCTAAGGATGTAAGCGCAATCGCCGACGGCAAATTTGTCGTGGATATTTTAGGGGGAGACTCAGGCGCCTTTTTTATTCAAAGGCATGAAAACACCTCAGAGGGTCGCGCCGACATCAAAGGCACAGCGACGGTTGGATCAATGGGGCTTTCACTCGCGCTACGAGGAAGCGTTACGGTCGACGATAGCGGTATCCTGCAAAAATTTGCCATTGATACTGCAACGACCGAAATTTTTGACTTGCCGTTAGGTCACGCGCTCATAGGCGGCAAGTTAGAATTGACCAACATCATCGGCCCAACTTTTGAGTCCTTAAGCCACGCCAGCCTGACCTTCAACGCACAAAATTTGTCTTTTGGCGATGCCCACATCAAGCAATTGGCGGGCAATTTCACTTCAAATATCCAACTTGAGAATAATCGTCTCAATTTTCACGCACTCGCCGGGCAGATGCGAATTAGAGATGCGGCTATGACACAAGCCATCTCGGTCCCGGATACGACTACGTTCCGCCTTCTCTCAAAAACCTCATCCGCGCCTCAAACAGCATCACTTGTTTTTGGCGATGATGATCAATCAACTTTTGAGTTCGACCTCAGCTCTTCGGTTTCTGCTGTTCTCGCCAATATCACGGCGTCGGAAGACCTCCACACAATCCATCTAAACATACCCCAGGTACGGGCAAGCGGGTCTGCGCCCCTTAGGGAAGGCTACCCTCAAATCAAGCTGAGTGTCGCCGAAGTCGGGGCAGAACACGATTTGGGGAAAATAGATCAAGTCGCGATCAACCTCCTGTTCAACGGTAGTGTCATAAGCGGTACAGCCGACCTGCGATTAGTCAAGGCGGGTGACGTCGAGCTACAAAGCCCTGCTCAGCAGCTTGATTTGCGGGCGATATCGACTTTCCATATCGACGCAGGCAGACTCTCGGCGACAGGTGGGCTTCAAGCCCGGAACAGAACCAGGTTTGCCGATTTTAGTATCCAAGCTGCCGCAGATGGGTCGAATGGACAGGCGACATTTAGTATTGCGAACGCGCGCCTGGGATCAGGAGGAGCCATTGACACATCAATGCTATCCGCCTTCTTTCCAGTGACCGATCTCGGAGGGACAGCCAGCCTTAGCGCAAATATTAAGTGGGAGGAAAACGGTTTCACGCACTCAGGCGAATTAGAGCTTGAGAACACGCGCCTTACGTCCTCGCTTGTTGCCGTCTCAGGCCTATCAACGACCGTAACTTTAGACTCTCTCTGGCCACCACGTGCTCTGGGTACGCAACACGTTAAAGTGAACAATATTGAAGTCGGCATACCCCTCACCGATCTTAATGCAGAGATTGCCTGGCCCGGCGACCGAACTGCCTACATTAAAAAAATCAAGGTGAGTGTCGCGGGAGGAGACGCCAGTGTGGAAAATGTGATCATCCCACTGGACGACCTTACGGGTACATTCGTCCTAAATGTGAATGCGATCGACGTTTCCAATTTGGCAGCGATGGCGGATATAGATGGGTTGGTGTTCAACGGCCTCCTTTCAGGAACGATCCCCATACAGTTTTCGCCGGCTGAAATAAGGCTCAACGGCGGACAATTATCATCTATTGCTCCCGGCTATTTACAGTACCGGCCAGCGCAATCGCCCCCCGGTTTTGAAAGTGCCAGCGGTGGAAACTTACTTCTACAAGCGTTGAATAATTTCAGATATGACAGTTTAGCCGTTACGGCAAATGGGAACGCATTGGATGAGCTAGATGTCTCCTTGGCTTTTCAAGGCCGAAATCCTGACCTCTATGATGGGTATCCTGTCTCTTTTAACTTGGCCCTGAATGGCAAATTTTTAGAAATGATTACCCAAGGTCTTGCTGGCTATCGCATACCCGACACCATGCAGCGCGGTTTGCGCCAGCAGTAAGATCAAACTCCTAAACAACGCCTTATGGTTGCCGCGTTTGATGGGGAAACTATGATCACTAAACTGCCATTGGCATACTTTGTAAGTTAGGGCAGAATCGTGAAATGAAGCAGTAAGATTGATGAAGCAGGAGGGTATGGTGTCAGCGCCCAATTGGCGGCAAACATTGGCTTGGAGTTTAATCAGCAGCGTAACGGCTCTTGCCTTCGCTGTTTTGCTTTCCTCCTGCACACCGACCGTTAGGCTCGAGGTGCCGGACAAGCCCATCGTTATTAACCTCAACGTCAAAATTGAGCAGGAAGTGCGCATAAAGCTTGAGAAAGGCGTTGAGGAAGTGGTGGAAAACAACCCCGATATATTTTAATCGAGCGCAAGCGTGAGAGAGGACAAATGAATATGCGATCAAATATCACACGCCGGATTGTTTTACAGCGCGCCGTATTTATTGCGCTCGCAGCATTGTTCGGCTTAATGTTTGTGGTAACACCGGGCGTCGCGAACGAATTAGATGATGCGCGCAATGCTGGTGTGATCGGCGAACGGCCGGACGGACTGATTGGCGCCGTTAGTAGTAGTGTGCCTGCTAATATTCTGTCGCTGATCGAAAGCGTTAACAATGCCCGTTTGGAAAGCTATCGCGCCCTCGCCGAAAAAGAAGGGACACGCGTGGAAGCCGTGCAGGCCGTTGCAGGCCAGCGCCAGATCGAAAAAGCTGTTCAAAATGGCTGGTACGTAATGGACGCAGACGGGTCTTGGCGTAAAAGGTGACGCTGCGCCTAACGACTTAAGCCAATACCGGTCATAACTTGTGCCGTGCCCATTAACGCTTGATTGAATTCGTAAACGGCAACGTTACGTTCCGCTTCAGCCGCCAGAGGAAGAGCGGTTCGGGCCGCTGTGGCAGCCTGAGCGTGCATAATTGCGGTTCCCACCTCACGTGAGACAAGCACGCCCCCAAAGCTAACGACACGGTCCTGGAAGGGTCCGTATGGGGCAGTCCTGCGGCGAGTATCAAATTCTTGACCATCATCGTAGAAACGCGGCGACTGATCCCGAGCCGGCGCCGCGAATGCCCCGGATACCGGTTCGACATTTTCTTGGACGGTAGCCAAAGGTAATCGATGCGCGACCCGAATGGCCCCGCTCGCAATCCCTGCATTGGCAACATGAGCCGTGCTCATAACGACGGCGTCCTTAGATTAAAAGTCGAGTTTTGATGACTCTTTACACGTCAGATATAGGCTCTGCTGACTATGAGAGTCAAATTTCCCGACACTTTCAACATCGAGATAACCTCAAAATTATTAAACGATTTCAACTATTAACGAGTTATTAACAACAACCCACCCTCAGCTTATTTTTGGCAATGCCATTTCTGAATGACCACACCCAAGAACAGCCTGATCCTTACGTATTGAGCGCTAGCGCCACCACCGACCACAAATAAAGCGTTGCAAATAGTCCAAGCAGGGCCGCCGCTTCCTTAAAAAATATCTTAGCCGACATACTTAGTCCCTCCATTTGTTCCCTTTATGTTCCGATTGTCTATAGAACAAATAAAGAACATATTGTCAAGCTCGGCGACAACCTCTAGGACAATGGCTCCTTTTTTGACGTCAAAACACCACGAACATGATCACAGCGCCCCCCCTCTCGTCTTCGCCAAAGCAGTGTGCTGTAAGCCACCGTTTCTGCGTGGCGCCCATGATGGAGTACACGGACCGCCACTGCCGATATCTGCTGCGACTACTCTCCAAACGTACGTTGCTTTACACGGAAATGGTTACAGCATCGGCGCTCGCCCGGGGGAAATCGGCACACCGATTTTTGGATTTTGACGAGACAGAACATCCGATCGCTCTGCAGCTGGGCGGTAGCGCCCCTCAAGAACTCGCGGAGGCTACCCGAATGGCTGAGATTTGGGGGTACGATGAAGTCAACCTAAACGTGGGTTGTCCCAGCAATCGCGTGACATCTGGTCGCTTTGGGGCCTGTTTGATGGCCGAGCCCGAACTCGTGGCGGATTGCGTCAAAGCAATGTCCGATGCCTCATCGCGTCCGATCACAGTTAAAACCCGTATCGGTATCGATAATCTCGATGCAGATCATCATCTAGATTCTTTTATCTATACAGTTGCGGCTGCTGGGTGCCGAACCTTCATTATTCACGCCCGTAAAGCATGGTTGAAGGGATTAAGTCCAAAGGAAAACCGCGAGATTCCGCCGCTTGATTATGAGCGGGTCTACAGATTGAAAAACAGCTATCCCAATCTCAAAATCATTTTGAACGGTGGATTGCAAACACTGGATGCAGCGCAGAAAGTTTTATCGAACACTCACGGCGTGTCGATTGATGGCGTTATGCTTGGACGATCATCCTACAACACCCCTTTCATGCTGGCCGAAGTAGATCACCTTTTTTTCTTGGATCAGTGTGCGATCCCTGCACGTGCAGAGATCGTAGATAAATACGTCTCGTATGCGGAAGTCATGATTCGCCGAGGCGTTCGTCCCCATCACATTTTCCGACATTTATCGGGCTTATATCATGGATGCGCAGGCGCACGTTTGTGGCGACAAACACTATCCAGAGTCGGGCAAACTGGCGACGCACCATGCGATCTTGTGAGCCTTGCCCAAACGCTTGATAATGGCGCGTCCATAGCCGCATGATGCTCGGCGTCACCCTTTGCTCATGCAAGGGTCATACTTACATTTATAGATTGGTCCGTTGCAAATAGATGATAAATTGTTGGTCCTTGACCAACATCAAACGAGAAATGAGCCGCCTAACGCAATCGATAACGAGACTCATTCGACCAATAACGCAATCATCGGCTCACCCGGGGGAAAGCCAAAACGATGGCAAAACAAAGTGTTCCGCGGTACGCGGTTTATTTCGCACCTGAGCCAAATAGTGACTTGGACGTCTTAGGGACATCATGGCTGGGTCGCGATATGGACGGCAAAGAGCCTCACGGCCAAGCACTGGTCTCTAACGTCAGCAAACACAGATTGAATGAGTTGACGGAAAGCCCTCGACGCTATGGTTTTCATGGCACGTTTAAACCACCATTTGAGCTCAATCCAACGATGAGCTTAGATGCTCTGCTCCGAACTGCACGAATTTTTGCCTGTGGATTGTCGCCGGTAGAAATACCGCGTCTGGAACTTGCCGTTATCGGCAAGTTCATCGCCCTAACCCCTGTGAGTCAATCAGCCGCCTTGGAAAAACTCTCGGCGGCATGTGTGCGCGCATTCGAGGCCTTTCGTGAGCCTTTAACTGACGAACAAATCGAGTCTTATCGTCAAAACAAATTAACCGTGCACCAAGAACAAATGCTGGAACATTGGGGATATCCATACGTTATGGAAGAATTTCAATTCCATATGTCTCTGACGGATCGGATTGATGACTCTGATGAGCGGGACGCCGTGTTTTCAGCTCTCGAAAAACTAGCACAGCCCGTTCTGGGCAAATCAATATCGGCTCGCCATTTAACCGTATTTGGTCAAAGCAAGCGAGATGAGCCGATGGTGGCTATCGAACGCATTCCTTTTGGGCGCTCCAAGTAAGGTCTGTCCCCCCACATTTCAATAGATCAATATTGCCTATGGCAGCACCAACCATTGCGAAGCTAGTGAGCCGTAGTATTCAGAAGTTCACGCGTCCCGCGAGGAAACATGTTCTTAGAGCCTTTCGGCGCATATTCAATATAGGCAACGGTATCGAATACAAGACCGCTCGAAAGCGAGCCTATTGGGATGACATCGCAAGTCTAACGCTCAGCAACCTCGTTCATGAAACCGAAACGCAGGCGAGTGGCAGAATCCAAGTGATCGCCCTCACCGATTTTAGAGCCTCAATCGGAGATCTATGGGACAAATACAAAGATCGCATAGTCTTAATCGCCGACTCAACAATCGGAAAGATGATCGGACGAGGCAATACGTACATCCCTCAAGACGACGATACGTGGATACTTCTTATGCCGGGTTTACCTGAAGCGCACGCGCAAGCGTTAACGGACTCTATTGCCACAGCGATCGGTGACAAACTCATGGGCGCTAAGTTTGCCCCGCATGAAGCTCCATTCCCCGCTACCGCCAAACTGGACTTGAGCAACGCAATCAATCCCGATGGCAGCGTCAACGTCGACGCATTGAAGGCGGAAGTCGCTAAGGTACGCAGAATTCAAGACGCGTCAATGCCTTTACCGCCGGTGAGAAATTTACGTCCTAGTCTCAGCTCTTCTCGGCTAAGCCCCCCTGTCCGGACCACACGCGCATCGTCGTCCTATCTCACACCCATGCTCATGCCAGCATGGAGTTCAGATACAGAGTCTATTGATAGTTTCTTTTTCCGAGCATTTACCGAGGAGAACACCAACGTATTTCAGGACGCGGCTTCACCCATGAATCGTGCGGATGCCCTGAACATGATTCGCACGGCCTCCTCCATTTTTCACGAAGCAATCAACGCAAGCTTGAGAATAAAATTAACGGTGCCCGTACCATTTGCCTTGTTGCAGGAAGATTCCCGATCCCATATCCAAAGCTCAATTTCTAAACTACCTCAACGTGAGCGACTGCTTCAATTTCGCCTTGAAATCGTGCAAATCCCTAGCTCTGTTGGAGCAGAGGCTCTCGTTGGCATTAGGGAGACTTTCCGACCCTTTGTGCGGGACATAGCTTTTTCAACCGATCCTATGTCCCCTCACGAACAGATTCTGGCCCTTGACCACATCATTGTGGGGGGCGAGTTGTCGCCGAATTTGGATATAGATGACGAAAGGTTATTTCAGGCGCTACTTCACTTTCGTCATCGTGCGGGGCGGCGCACGACCTATTTACTGGGTCTGAACAGCAGAACTCAAATTGGCGCAGCGCTAAGAGCGGGTATACATGAGGTCGGTGGCCGCGGACTTGCGGACGGGCAACGGCGTCTGCCCATAAGGCTAACTCTATTGCGCCGTGATGAATTACTGTCACATTAAAAAGCTGCAGGAGTATCCAAAATATTTAACGGCAGACGTTGCTAAGGACTTAGACTAACCCTACCTCAAATATCCAATACGCCCGTGCTTGAAGCTCTATAGCAAAACAAATCATGGAGGCTATCATGTTTCCTCGTGACGCTTTCAGAAATAAGAATATTTCGGCCACTCGCGCTATCGTCCTGATAGCTACATTGATGGGCAGCATGGCTATCGGTGGAGCCAAAGCCGCCGAATCTATACAATTTAGTGATCTACAAGGGGTTCATGACTGGCGCAAGGTAAGTAATGCCGTGGTTCTCGTGCAAGGAAAGAACCTCCAATGGTACGAAGCACTATTGGATGCTGCGTGCATGAAGTATGATACTTCTGGTGGTGTAAGGTTTATCACGGAAGCTGGGGGCACAAACGAGCCGGCGCGTGTCAGCAAGGTCATTGTCGGACAACGCATCTGCAATGTGACATCACTGACCCCTGCCAAAAATCCGGATGCTAAAAGCCCTTAGAGTCCGCCGGAACTCTCAAGAACTGTGCGATAGCATCTGCTGCTCGCGCGGATGCCGATTTTGTCTGCTGGTCAAATGTCGCCTTAAATTTTTCTTCTTGGAGCGGTTTATATTTTGCGTGGTCGGTGCTGGCATTTCGTAGACAAGAGTCCAAATCCGCAACACGATCTATAACCGGCCCAAAGTTCCAGAAAGCATAGTTCGGGTCCCCTTGCCACTTTGCCCGATGCGAATTGAGTAATATGCAAGGCCTAGGCCGTACGAGAAATTCATATATTTGGCTGCTAGCGTCACCGATATATATGTCAGCAGCCAGAGTGTAGGTCATATTGAGACTAGCAGCACTTCCCGTATCGATATGAATATTGGGGCAATTGAAATATTTTTTTGGTAGGTCGCGACGCAACCGAACAGCAAACCATTCGGATGAAAGGTGAATGCGACGAAGAAACAGCATGACGTGAGGCGCAAAAATAAGATTGTAATCTTTGCTGTTGTAAAAATACTCTAAAACTTCCAACCCCATTGAGTACCAAGACGATAAATGCGGTTCTGGATGAGGGTTGTACAAAACAACAGGTTTGTCGTCAGAAAACAATCTGGGCCGCTCGGCAGCATTAATCTTAACAGCATCAAACTTAGGATACCCCACGACAGCGATTTGATCATCGCGTAGATACCCAAGTTCAAGATAACGGTCACGCTGTTTAGCACCGGGCAGCAGCACTAGATCATTACCTGCGAACGACGGCTGAAATCCAATCGAGCGGTCACCTCCACCATGATCGATGCGTATAATTTTGAGGTGTTCAAGCCCCTTTAACTTCTTCAAGAACAAACTAGTGCCCTCAGTAACGACAAGCGCGTCGAAAGCCGTGAAAATGGACCGGTTACTGTAAAGATGGTCTATCCGACTGAAGGGCAAGATCGTATCGGCAATCCGCGCAAAAGGCTTATGCCAAGTTGGGATTTTGAGTTTTACAAACGAACACCGGTAATTAAAGTCAACCCCTGACACTTGGCGCACAATATCCAGCAATGAATCAGAGGTTGCCAGAATTGTTATCTCTGCGCTGGGATATCTCTTTAGAAGTTGTGGAATTACCGCCGCGCTATGACGTACTTGATGGCCCGCCTCGTGATTATACAAAAATGCAATGCGAGGAGGGCTTAACGTCTCGCCGGCATCTCCGTATTGGAGATCTGGAGCTGTCGATAAATCAGCAGCTATGTTCACGGACCTATCAGCGCCGTCGCGCCGCTCCCCTGACTAAGAACAGCATCAGCAATTAAAATATGTTCAGGCCGGTCCACATCCATCGCCGCCAAGGGGTCGTCCAATACAACAGCATTTACATTCAGGCTCATTGAACGCGATACCGCTTTAAAGGCGGCTTGCAGATCAAGCCGACCAAGTAACGCTTTGAATAACGTAGTATAGCCAAAGTAGGATATTAACTGCCATGGGCGTTTACGGCGCCCCTCCACATCCTGCCATATTTCAGCTGCCCTGGAAGCTCTTCCAGACATAAGCGCAAACAGATTACAGCCACTATAGCCTCCGCCTTTTAACTGAATAAAGGTTCGGCGCGCATCTGGAAATGCCTTGCGAATATCTTGCTCTGTAGCCAGCCCGACTGCGACATCTGCGTCGGTCAACGCCAGCGACGCTCGACAAAATTTTTCTAAAGTCGATGGAGTTAGAAGCGGACTGTCCGCCGTTGTCACAAGGACAGAGCCTTCAGGAGACAAGGACTCCAATGCCGCGACAACACTAGATGCGGGACTTCCCGCTCCTTCCAGGAAACACACCCGGCCACTAGGATCGCATTCTGAAACCCAATCACGAATAGATGAGTGTTCGGAAATTTCTCGCACACGATTTACGACAACGGCAATCGAGCCCACACTTTGCGTGGAGATCAGTGTGTTGAGAACATGCAAGATCATAGGCTGGCCGTTGATACTTAACAGCGCTTTCCGATTGCAGGGAGCCATCTGCGCTAGAGAATCAGAGGCCCGATCCCCTGCCAGCAAAATGACGGAAAATACTTCCTGTCCACCCGCGCCACCGTAAGCCATCTCAGTCACAACTATAAACGCCAAATGTTTTAAAATGCCCCATGTTTTCCAATCACCTTGCCAACATCTTCCCCCATTATGATGGCATACCGCACATCAAATTCTTTTTTCAAGGTCGCCATAGCCTCATCTCTAAGAGCCGGCCATTGTTCTTTGGGAATTGCAAGGACACCGTCGTCATCAGCGTAGATATAATCGCCATTGTTAACTGTGACGCCGCCGATTTTAACCGGGCGGTTCATCGCATGAACGGTGCCTTCATACTTGATATCATCACAGTATATTCCGCGAGCAAATACAGAAAACTCCAAACTATTTAGCTCTGCTGAGTCCCTCGTATAGCTATCAACTACAGCTCCAATTGCGCCAGACCGGATAGCAATGTTCGCGTTGAGATCTCCAAAGTACGCCGTATTTTTCACCTCGTTTTGCACGACTATGACATCGCCGGGGCGAATAAAATTGTAAGACCCTAGTGCCGTGTATATGCCATTCCAGTCATCACCCTTGCGAAGCTTTCTCAACTCTAAGGTTTTCGCGACACCCAAGACAGATCGACCGCTTACCCTCCTAAATCCCGGCGGAAAAAGGGTTTTTATACCTTTTTCTTTGCAAAGATCAGCAAGTAGCGACGAACAGAGATGTGGACGGATGGCGTCAAGCTGAGCATTGTGAACAGCGCGGTATCCAGCACAAATCCTCTCCGCCAATGCCAAGTCATCCGGCCAGTTCACATCTATTGCTTCCTCATCGGTGAGCTCGAAATAGAGGACCTTGTCGCCGAATCGCCGGTTTGGCTTGGGCTTACCTTTGCTTTTTTTCACCATATAGAGACCCATCGCCTCAATTATGGTATCCGGCAAATCAATCGAATTCGGTATCCGGCCTTCGCCGTAAACTGGGCGTCCCTGATCCCAGGTGTATTGTTTCCGCTTTTGAACAGCGACCAGTGAGTCAGATTTTGAACTCGCCTTAAGCGCTCGAATAGCGCGACCAACTGTCTCTCCCGTTATAAATGGACTTGTGCAAAGGCATTGAATGTAGATATCAGCGTTTACGCGTGCACATTCATTTGCAAACAGTTCGTGGCCATCTGTTTTATTCGATGCAAGTTGTGGATCGCGCTTCAATATCTTAACCGGAAGGTCCGACACCAATTCAACGAGCCGGTCGGATTCTGTATCCAAGTATACAGAATCAATTTCTGGGCATTCCAGTAGCTGTAACAGCTTGCGTTTAAACAAGTGGTCGCCGTCGAGAATAGCCGTATTTTTATTGCGAATGCGGCTGCTTTCGCCTTTAGCCGGCACAAATGCTACAACGCGCATTGCATCTATCTCCTCATGCTTAGGTAGCTGGGCTTACCCCTGAACACCTTAACCTATTGACCGGCGGTTAATAAAATGTTCTGGCAAGAAGTCTCACCGTAGCCAAAATAGTCAGGCGCTAGCGGCATTCGGCCTCGCACTAGGCTGAACCTTAATCAGGGGCTCATTAACCATTATGAACATGCAAAATCCCTCGGCAGACAAGCCTAAAGTGACCTATTTAGCGGACTATACCCCGCCGCCTTACCGCATCGAAGCTGTTGATTTAACGTTCACCCTAAACCCGACGCAAACGACTGTACGCGCCCAGTTAAAAATCAAGCGGGCAGAAGGAATTCCGGCTGCAGCACCGCTCGAACTGACCGGCGAAAACCTTAAGCTGAACAGCGTGGCCCTTAACGGACGGCAGCTGACCGCAGATGACTATAGTTTGTCGGACAAATTACTGATCATTTCTGCGCCGCCCGCCTCCTTCACTTTGGATACAGAAGTGGAAATCTCCCCCGAGAGCAACAAGGCTCTCGAAGGGCTATATCGCTCAAGCACGGTCTACTGCACGCAATGCGAGCCGGAAGGATTCCGCCGCATCACATTTTTTGTCGACCGCCCAGATGTTATGGCGACGTACCGCACGACGATTGTCGCTCCCAAAATTGAGTGCCCCGTCCTACTTTCGAATGGCAATCCTGGCGAACATGGTGATCTAGAAGGCGGCCTACATTTTGCAACTTGGCACGACCCTTTTCCAAAGCCATCCTATCTATTTGCCCTCGTCGCTGGAGATTTAGCGCATGTAGCAGACACGTTCAGAACCATGTCGGGCAAAGAAATCCGACTTTGCATCTACGTAGAAAAAGGAAACGAAACCCGAGCTCAATATGCCATGGAAGCCCTTAAGCGAGCTATGAGGTGGGATGAGACTGCATACGGTCGGGAATACGATCTCGATGTATTTAACATCGTCGCAGTAAGTGACTTCAACATGGGCGCGATGGAGAATAAGGGTCTGAACATCTTCAATGATCGGTTTATACTCGCCGACCCTGAAACCGCGACTGATATGGATTACTACCTCATAGAGTCAATCATTGCTCATGAGTATTTTCATAACTGGAGCGGTAATCGCGTGACATGTCGCGATTGGTTTCAGTTAAGCCTAAAAGAAGGCCTAACTGTCTTTCGGGATCAAGAGTTTACCAGTGATGTACGAAACCGTGCCAATAAACGCATAGACGACGTAGATGTATTACGCGTATCACAATTCAGAGAAGATGCCGGACCGCTTGCGCATCCCATTCGGCCGGATCGCTACATAGAAATCAACAACTTCTATACAGCAACGGTTTACCAAAAAGGCGCCGAGGTTATCCGCATGATGCAGACGGTAATCGGCAAAGACAATTTCCGCAAAGGCATGGATTTATATTTTTCTCGGCACGACGGCCAAGCCGCCACATGTGATGATTTTGTTTCAGCAATGGAAGAGGTTTCGGCAATTGACCTTTCTCAATTCAAACTATGGTACAGCCAAGCGGGGACGCCACACATCAATATAGAAGGCGCTATCGATGCAACGGCCAAGACCTACACGCTTACCGTACAGCAAAGTTGCGCACCGACGCCCGAACAGCCGACCAAAGAACCGTTTCATATTCCCCTGGCCGTCGGCCTATTAGATGAAATGGGAAATGACATCCCACTGCAATTAAAAAGTTCAAAATCAGGAAATCCGGTTCAAACAGCAGTTCTTGATTTAAAGAATCCAAAGCATGAGTTTGTCTTTGAAAATATAAGCTCCAAAATGCCCCGTCTTTCTATCAATAGAAACTTCTCAGCTCCGGTAACGTTGACCTCAAATCAAACACCCGCTGATCAAGCTTTTATCGTGGCTCATGACTCCGATCCATTTAATCGTTGGGCGGTAAGTCAGGAATATTCAACCAACATCATATTAGGGGTGGTGGGACAAATATCCGCAGGGGAGACTCTTGGTATTGAGTCAACATTCTTGAATACTGTTGGAGCAGTCATCAACGACGACAGCCTCGACAACGCCTTTAAAGCATCGCTATTAGGGCTACCCACCGAAGACTACATATCCACACGCATGGACCAGGAAGACCCTTTAAATCTTCATCACGCACGCAAATTCACGCGAAAAGTCATCGCGAATCAACACAGCGATCTATTTCAAGGACTTTACGACGGGTTAAGGGATAACGCGCCCTATGTTCCAGACGCCGCCGGCATGGGACTTCGTATGCTCAAGCGCGTGGCATTGGGATATATGGCCGCCCAGGAAAAGGACGAGATTGCAGAGCTCGTTAAAACTCTGTTCGACGACGCGGATAATATGACCGAGAGAATGGATGCTCTGAATATTTTAAATTCAAGCGATACACCTCAGCGATCACAGGCGCTGCAAGATCTATACGACCGATTCGAAAACGAGCACCTTGTCATAAACAAATGGTTCTCTGTTCAAGCTAGCGCCCCCCTACCCGGAGCCTTAGAAACAGTAAAACGTCTGCTCGTTCATCCGGCGTTTGATCTCAAAAATCCCAATAAAGCTCGTGCCGTTATTGGCGCTTTCACGAATTTGAACCCTGTCAATTTTCACGCCGTAGATGGCTCCGGCTACAGCTTCTTAGCCGATCAGGTTCTTGAAATTGATACCTTCAATCCTTTGATGGCTGCGAGATTGGTGGCTCCATTTGGACGCTGGAAACGATTTGCACCGGCCCGCCAAACCCAAATCAAATCGCAGCTTGAGCGCATTGTAGCTGCACCTAAGCTGTCGGGGGATGTCTACGAAATGGTTCGGAAAAGTTTGGATGGTTGAGAATTGGGCTTTTCAACCGGACGCAAGACTATGCCGCTTCGCCAGCGCAGGTACATACGACGGCGTGATTGATTTCACGCTCACGCCTGAGCGCTCGGCTTGGCCGATGATCTCTTCCATGTCATTGCAGTAACTCCAGAATTCTTCCTCGTAGTTTCGGGTCCAGAAACCTGGATGGACACGGTGCGTTACCGCCATCTTACCCATGTAATCCTCTTCATGGGCATGAGACCAAGGTCGTGTGGCGGTTTGAAATGACATTCCGTCGCACCCATATACCTCAACCTCATTCGAAATTGAGAACACTACGGGAAGAACAAGCATCGTAAAAATATTGGCCGTTGAAGCGGTAATAAATTCCTTCGTCACATCAATGTTAAATTTTGGCCGACGGTCATTTCCAATCCCAATAACGCGATCACGCGCTGCTGATGGAACCACATGTCTAAAATATGGAACGTAACCCAACTGAGTTACTAACAGTCGATCTGGCTCGTTCATCGCTTGCGCAAGATGCTGTCGGAACTGCCCCGCATATAAAGACGGTCCACAATGCTGTACCGGGTCTCCGCAAAACAACATCTCAGGTTTCAAATGCTCAAGAGCCGCTGGGTCGGTGATCGTCGAATTGCAAACAGCCCTTAGTCTTGCGCCGGGATGCTGACCAGAATCGATAATTGTCTGAAGAGTCGGGCCATTGCCATATGCACTGATCGGCAGACCTTTCCATTTAGTAATATAATTCGTGAAATTCTTGTAGGACTGATTGGCTAAACATTCCAACTCCGATTGCGCAAAAAACTGATACACAAATCGAATGACAACGAGAGTCTCCTGATGAACCGCAAAAGGGTCCGCCCAAATAAGTTCGGCTCCCGTTTGCTCCGCTATTTTTTTTGCGGCCGAGACAACGTGTTCGTTGCTAACATCCCAAACGATAATGCCCTTAAGATTCTGCCCATGCGTCAAGATATGGGGCGAAATATCCAACTCGGGCGCCTTGAGAAAGACGACTTTTTGCTCATACAACTGCGCATAGTCGGCAATCGCCGGATCGAAATCGCGACTCAGATACGCTTTTGCCATCGAGAGAATTTGCTTAGAATCTAGCAGCGCGAAATCATCCCCTGCATAGGGATAAATAAGCACTCCGAGTTTGTCGACGGCCGGTAGAAAATGCCAAACACTCCGAAACAGCTGATCTAACAGCCGGCTACGGTCGGGCAAAGGCGGGAAAAATAGAACATCAGACATATGTCAAGTATCGCGCCAGTCCGGTCATCAGAGAACCTGGTATGTTGTAACAGCTAATCTAGACGGACTGTGGAATAAGAAACAACAGAGGATGTCTTCAACCACGCCTTCATCTCGGATAGAGTATAAGAACTGCCAATCGACGATATTCGATATGGTTGTGACGAATTCAGCAGCAAAATGGAGAGGACTATCCATGGGTATTAATAAGGCACGTAAGCTATTAGGTATCAGCGCCGCGCTGATCACTTTGGCCATGCCGATGACAAACGCATCTGCAGATATGAGCGCTGCGGACGAGACCAAATTGAAGAGCGTAATCGCCGGAAACCAGCGTAACGAGAGCAATTCGGCTCGTGACCAATATAGGCACCCGTTTGAAGTGCTCAAGTTTTTTGGTCTTAGCGACGATATGGCTGTTATGGAAATTTGGCCGGCCGGTGGCTGGTGGACAGAGATTCTGGCGCCCTTCCTCTCAGAGAATGGCAATTATGTTGCTGCTCATTTTCCAGCCGAAGGTGGGCCAGCGTACTACAGCAACTCCCTAAACTCCTTCAAGGAAATGCTAGCCGGAAATCCGGAAAGCTATGGCAAGGTCGAAATTGTATCCTTGGCCCCTGATGCAAAACTTTCGGGGTCCGCCAAATCGAACTCCATGGACCTCGTTCTTACCTTCCGCAACATCCATAACTGGATGTCGGGAGGATCACAGCAAGCAATGTTTGCAACAATGTTCGATACACTGAAGCCCGGCGGGTATCTTGGCGTTGTTGAGCACCGCGCTTCAACGGATGAACCGCAGGACCCGAAGGCAAAGTCCGGCTATGTACGCGAGGATTATGCCATTGGCCTCGCAGAGGATGCTGGGTTTAAGCTCGTTGCAAAGTCCGAAGTGAACGCCAACACAAAAGACACGAAAGACTATCCCGGCGGCGTTTGGACCCTGCCTCCTTCCTTTCGCGCTGGCGACGAGGACCGTAGCAAATACGCCGCAATTGGCGAAAGCGACCGCTTTACATTGTTGTTTCAAAAGCCCGTGAACTAAAACTCTTCGGCTTGCGCGTTCAAAATTAATTACTGAAGAGAGCGCTCAAAGAACTTGAAACGCCTATACCGGGCGCCGGCGGTTAACTACCGTCGGCGCTCGCACGGCAAAACTGATTGTTCTGCTTCAATTTGATGCACGTTGCCTCCGCGTCCGCAACAGACGCAAAAGTACCAGCCATTAAACGGTAGAAAATGCCTTGGTCAGGACCAAGATCAACGCGGCGCACGATAGGCTGAAACGCGCCTAACGTATCACTGTTGGCCGCCAAAACTTCTTCCCATCCACGTAGAGCCGAAGCCTCGGAGCGGAAAGAGGCAATATGAAGAACAGGACCGGTTATTTGGCTGCTCACTGCCTCCTTCTGCATGGCGGCAGACGCTGGTGCTTTGCTCGGTTGGCTAGGCGCCGCACTCGGAGCGCTGGCCGTCACATTTCCACGCGTCGGAAAAGTGCCTGTTCTAAGCACGGCCTCAATAGCTTCCTGCTCCGCTTTCAACTCGGAAGCCGTAATAAGCCCACTTTGACGCAGGTCTTCAAGCTGGCCAACCATGGCCGCCCCGGCAAGAACGTCCTCCGGCGGTGGCTTGGGGTCATCCCTTTGGCTGGGCACCTCAGGCAACAAAGCATTCAGAATCATCGTGCGTTCGAGCGCATGTTGCTGAGCCGTGATAGCCCGCATCTCAAAGGCACGTTTTAAAGCCGCTAGCCTGGCGACAATCGCATCTGTTCCGGGAACAGAGCGCCCCAACCCCACTGCAGCCGGATCGTGAGTATAGGGAAGCAGCGCGCCAATGTTCGCGGACCGGCGGCGGGAAAACTCCTGCTGCGTAATCAAGTCCTCAGCCTGAAGGCGCCGCAGCGTTTCAAAGCGCCGAATAACGTTTTTTTCCGCTGCGGTTAAAGGAATTTGGCCCAAAGCAGGAACAGCCTCCTGAGAAACAGGAGGCATTGCCGTAGCGGGTATGAACTCCCGCGCAGTCATTTGAGGAACGGGCGACTCAGAGGAAATAATTACGGTCTCATCGGCATCGGGTGTAGGCGGACTATCATTCTCGTAAAGCGGTTTAGGTCCGCGGCCCACCGGCCGGTCAGAATGGAGCCTGGGCGGCGACGTGATCCCGTCGGGCGGGTACTTCATCAAGCACTACCGAAACGGGCAGGACCCGGTGGCCGAGG
>CAXBLG010000009.1:0-79587 GCA_963976395.1 uncultured Rhodospirillaceae bacterium | reverse complement strand
TCAAGAATCTCGGAGGATCAAAATAATTATAAGTTACTGTGATTATGCATTTTTAGGAAGATCAAGGAATCTTAAGAAATCCAGGAGAATCGTAGATCATAACAATGGCATTGTAGAGGTCGTCGGTTCGATTCCGTCCGGCTCCACCACCATTTCAAGGGCTTAGCGTTTTATCGCTGAGCCCTTTTGCTTTTGCGGAAGTAGGTCGCACAGTCTTCTTTGCTGATAGCAAGGCTATCTCGCTTAAATGCAAATCTTATGAAATGCCGGGATTTTCATGACCGGGGCCGTTTCAAGAAGACGCCAAGAAAAGTTTCATTAGCCGCCGAGCTATCGTGCCTCTTCTTCGGTAACGGTAATATTTTCAGGCCCCAGGCCTAGCTCATGCTTATTCCACATCTCGGTGTAGGCCGATTCAATGTTGCGGGTGTATCGCTCGGTATCGAAGAGCGGACATGATCGCTTGTTTGACGCGAGACGACTCTTAATGCGCGCAAGCGTCTCGGGCCTTGTTGCGAGATCAAGGGCGAGCTTTTCATAATCACCGCTGTTTTGGGCAATAAGATCAGGCAATCCTGCGGCTGAGAGTAAGCTCGCAGCAACGCGCCCAGCGAAAGCAACGCCCAGGCGGGTGATGACCGGGAGGCCCGCCCATAAAGAGTCGCTTGTCGTTGTATGTCCGCCATAGTGAAACGTGTCGAGAAAGAGGTCCGCCGCACGGTGCCGTGCTAGATGGTCCGCCAATGGCATACGTGGCGCGAATATCAGCCGATCACGCGACACATTTCGTTTTTCCGCCTCTTGTTTGAGGTTCTGCTCAGCTGCCGGGTTGCTCGAAAGCAACCACAAGACACTTCCCTCCACCATTGTCAGCAAGCGCATCCAAATGTCGAAGACGTCCGGTGTGATCTTGAAGCTGAGATTGAAACTACAAAACACGAAGCCGGTCTCGGGAAGCCCCAGTTCATGTTTGGTGAATGGGCGAAACTCTGTATAGCGTCTCAAACTCGTCGCTTGATAGCTATGGGGCATCGTAACAACCCGCTCTGCAAAATATGCATTGTGCTCCGGCGGCGTCACCATGCGGTCTCCAATGATGTAGTCGTAACAATTGGTGCCCGCCGTGCCGGGATACCCCAGATAGTTGACCTGGATGGGGGCGACGCGCCGTGCAAATATATTCGGCTGGCGGTCAAGATAGATATTCATATCAATGCCGATGTGAATGCCCAGTTGCCGGGCTAAAAAGACAACTTGCTCATCGGACATGCCGGACACGTCGATCAGCTGATCCGACACCTCGATCATCAGGTTTCGGACTGGA
The DNA here is from genome assembly GCA_963976395.1 of uncultured Rhodospirillaceae bacterium. Taxonomy (GTDB): domain Bacteria; phylum Pseudomonadota; class Alphaproteobacteria; order Rhodospirillales; family Rhodospirillaceae; genus UBA11612. The sequence continues at coordinate 78,263 of CAXBLG010000009.1, read as the reverse complement.
TCATTCCGCCCCCCCAGGGCAAATGCGATGATCTCAAATCGCGAACGATCATGAACCTCAAACATCCCGTTTATGAGATGGGATATGGCATGGTCGTAAAAGTCCGCAGAAAAGTAACCAAGCCGTATTTTGCCGTTCGCGGGAAGCGCTGATGACACCGTCTCTTCATCCGGTGGACTGCTATCGAGAAAAAAGGACGACGCTGCATTCAGTTGCTGGCTGGGGAGTGAGGGAATAGCCAAGATGTGATACGGCCTTACAGCCTGATGTGCGTCGACGTGCTGCAGCACTGAATCAACCTTTTCGGCATAGTTCGCCCATCGGCAAACCCGCGCACGCAGGTACAGGTCCGTGTCCGCCAAAAATTTGAGATTAGGATTGATGTAAAGCGCTGTTTCAAGATCACTTAGAGCAAACTCATATTGATCTAATCGAGCCCTAGCGACAGAACGCTGGAATAAACACTCCGCCGAATTAGGGTCATGCATCAGCCCACGGTCACAAACTGTTATGGCCTCCTCATAGTTATGGGCCCTAATGAGAGCTTCAGCCTGCGCAACAAGTGCATCGTGATCGTTGGAAATCGCCACTTCGTATCTCCACCTTCCTCAGCCATAAATTTTGTTCAGCTCGGCAGGCATATCAATGCATTTGATCATTGCCATTGGCCCCCGCGTAAGCGTGGCGTCAGCAGGCGGCAGACCTTCACCTGATTCTGGATCGCATTCTCAGATTCCAAGGTCAACACAAAGCGTTGAGATATATGCGTTAATCACGGCACTGCTTGACCAACAGCACCTTTTGCCTGTTATTTGGAGCTATCTTGAGGACATCATTTTCCAAAGTTCGGTGAGGTTTTCGCGCGCCTGTTCGCGGTGGGTTTCGTAGCGTGCATGGTCCGAGGGCTGGGCGCCTGGCGTCAGATTTATGGACCACAGCGCACTGACTGCGTTGGGTATGAAAGAGTAGCGAATATCGATAATGCGGTTCTGGCGCAACGGATCCTGCGCGATAAAACCGTTGCTGAAGAAACGGAACCGTTCGATATCGACAGCCTGCTGCGAAGCCGGGTCGAGCCAGGGTAGATCCCGAGCAAGATCGAGTTTAGGCACGGTGGTGCCTTCGAATATCTTCGGCGCTATTCCGGTCCGGACCGCGTCGATATGAAATGTGTCCGGCAACTCGTAGATCGTTTTCCATACCAAAATGTTTGCGAAGCTCGGTTTTGCTTCAATTCGGATCGGCGCGTGTCCCCTAGCAGATGCAACCTCAGACGCCATCATGATTGCTGCACGGTGTTGCAGCGTACCCGCCGCGAGATAGACCAGCACCCAACCGACAGCGATTCGCGCATAAACAGGGCTTCGCCGCAGGCCCGAGACAATCACCAGTACGGCCAGGGGCACGGTCAGCAACGGGTCGATGATGGAAACGATGCTCCATGATATTCTTTCGTCACTGAACGGCCAGAACAGCATCGTGCCGTAGGACGTTGCAGCGTCTAACATGCCGTGAGTCGCGTATCCCAGCGTGCAGTAGAGAAAGGTCTGACGGAACGTCAATTTCCATCGCCGCCCCAGGGTGTGGAGTATTATCGCGCACAGCAAGCCGCCGATTGGAATAAACGCCAAGGCGTGCGTAAAGTGGCGATGATATTCGAGAAAAGTCAGCGGGTCCGTGGACGAGCGAATCAACACGTCCAGGTCGGCGGCCATGCCCGCGAAAAATCCGAGTCCGCCCGCTATGCGGACATGCCATTTTTTAACGCCAGATGCCTGAGAGAAAGCGGCGCCGAGCGCGCCTTGCGTAAAGATATCCATTGCTGGTTAGGCTCAACGCCGCCCGCGAGTTAAGGACAAATACATCAATACGATTTCGGCAGGCCCAAAACTTTTTCGGCGATGTAGCACAAAATCATATTCGGGCTCACAGGGGCGATCCACGGCACGAAGGACTCGCGCACTAAACGCTCGACATGATACTCCTTGGCGTAACCGAAACCGCCGTGGGTCATCATCGCGGTCTGGCAGGCCTCGCGGCAGGCTTCCGCGCCGAGGTATTTTGCGGCGTTAGCGGCAGCGCCGCAGGGAATGTCGTTGTCGTACTGCCAGGCCGCCTGCATCACCATGAGGCGGGCCGCTTCCAATTCCATCCAATTTTTCGCGAGCGGGTGTTGAACTCCCTGATTCATTCCGATGGGGCGGTTGAAGACAACACGTTCTTTTGCATAGGCGGTCGCGCGATTTAACGCAGCAATGCCAAGACCGACCGCTTCAGCGCCAAGCAATGCGCGTTCGGGATTGAGACCATGCAAAATATAGCGAAAGCCTTTGCCTTCTTCGCCGATGCGGTCTTCTACCGGAACTTCGAGACCGTCGAAAAACAGCTCGTTCGAGTCCACCGACTTGCGTCCCATCTTTTCAATTTCGCGGACCGCTGTACGACCGCCCCGATCAAGATCGGTGTAGAACAGGCTCAGACCATCGACCGGGTTTTTGACTTCTTCCAACGGTGTGGTGCGGGCCAGCAACAGAATTTTGTCGGCCACTTGCGCGGTCGAAATCCAAACCTTCTGACCATCCACGATGTACTTATCGCCTTTGCGCACCGCGCGGGTTTTAAGCTGGGTTGTGTTGAGACCGGTGTTGGGTTCAGTCACCCCGAAGCAGGCTTTCACCTCGCCTTTGGCGATGGGCGGCAGCATGCGTTTACGCTGCTCGTCATTGGCGTACACAACAACAGGGTTAAGCCCAAAAATATTAATGTGAATCGCCGAAGCGCCGGATATACCCGCGCCGGATTCGACGACCGCCTGCATCATGATGCAGGCTTCGGTAATGCCAAGGCCCGAACCGCCGTATTCTTCAGGGATACAGATGCCGAGCCAGCCGTCCTTGGCAAAGGCGTCGTAAAAGTCGGAGGGAAAACCGCCTTCCTTATCTTTCTTCAACCAGTACGCATCATCAAACCGGCTGCAGATTCCAAGAATAGTTTCGCGAATCGTTTCTTGATCTTCTGAGAGTCTAAAATCCATAACTAAACCTCGGCAATGGCTTTGGCCGGTTTCGGCAGATTCGTATCGTCCGGCGTTGATATGACATGTTCGGCGCGCAGAGCTTCGATTTCTTCGGGGCCGTAGCCCGCCTCACTTAGGATCTCGGCGCTGTGCTCACCAAGACGCGGCGCATGACGCGTGCTTTCAGGCGGAGTCTCGGACCAATCACCGGCAACGCGCATCTTCACCAACTTACCTTCAGTTGGATGAGTTTCTTCGATGAAAAATCCGGTGGCTTGCAAGTGCGGATCGTCCAGAATGCTTTCAAGATCGTGCATGGGCGTAACGGGAATGTCGGCCTTTTTAAGCAGTTCCATCCACTCGGCGGTGGTGCGGGTGAGAAGGAGGTCCGATATTTCGCCGTAAATCTCATCGACATGTTCGGCCCGCTTGCCGACAGAGGAAAACCTGGGGTCAGTCTCGAACGTCTCGACCTTACCGATGGCGGCAAAAAAACTGCGCCAATGTTTGTCGGTATAAATCAGGGTGCAAATGTAGCCATCCTTCGTTTTGTAGGGCCGGCGGTTAGGAGAAAGCTGGCGCGAATAACCACCCTTATCGAGCGGCGGATCAAACGACAAACCGCCGAGGTGATCATTGAGCACAAAGGCGGCCATAGTTTCGAACATGGGCACATCAATCTTCTGACCCTTGCCGGTTTTGCCGCGACCGATAATGGCGGCCAGAATCGCATTCACGGCCCAGAGGCCGGTGACCCGGTCAGCGACCGCGTTCGGCACATAGCGCGGCGTACCATCGCCCGCTCGGGCAATTAAGGTCGGCAGAGTCGATATGCCTTGAATCAGATCATCATAGGCAGGCCAATTGGCATATGGGCCTTTTTGGCTGTAGCCGAACATACCGACATAAATAATCTGAGGATTTATCTTGGAGATATCTTCATAGGTCAGCCCCAGCCGCTTCATCGCGCTGGGCCGCATGTTGTACACAAACACGTCGGCCCCTTTGACAAGGCGTATCAGCGCTTCACGCCCCGCCGGCGCTTTCAGATCAAGAGCGATGCTACGTTTGGACCGGTTGGCATTCATATACACCGGACCCATGCCGGGATGTCGCATCGGACCGATCTGCCGGGTGATGTCGCCGTCCGGGGCCTCGACCTTAATGATGTCGGCCCCCATATCGCCCAGAGTCTGGGTGGCATACGGCCCCATCAAAACGGCGGTCAGATCAATAATGCGAATGCCGCTTAGCGGTAAGGTCATAATGCGCCGACTCCCGCATCCATAAAAGTCTGTTTGATTTCTTCCAAAACGTCCTGATCCTCAATAGTGGCAGGCATTGAATATGGCTTGCCGTTAGCGATTTTAGAAATGGTGCCGCGAAGGATTTTGCCCGATCTGGTTTTCGGTAATCGCGGAACAATGACCGCCGTCTTGAACGCAACCACCGCGCCCATAGACTCGCGCACATGAGCGACAATGGTTTGAGCTACATCGTCCGGCTCATACTCAACACCCATCTTAAGAACTATCAGTCCCAAAGGCACTTGACCTTTTATCTCATCATCAAGACCCACCACCGCGCATTCCGCGACATCGGCATGCCCGGCGATCACTTCTTCGATCGCGCCGGTGGAGAGACGATGCCCGGCGACATTGATCACATCGTCGGTGCGAGTCATGACGTGCAGGTATCCGTCTTCATCGAAATAACCGGCATCGCCTGTGGAATAGTAGCCATCATATTGTGAGAGATACGCCTCCGTGTACCGTTGAGGCGCATTCCACAATGTGGTGGCCATTCCCGGCGGCAAAGGCAGCTTACAAACGATTGCCCCGATCTCTCCGTCTTTCACCGGTTTGCCTTCGGTATCGAGAATGCGCACGTCCCATCCAGGGATTGGCTTGGCGACCGCACCATGTTTGGTGGGGAACTGGTGAATGCCAAGGGCGTTGCCAGAAATAGGCCAACCGGTTTCAGTCTGCCACCAGTGATCCACAATTGGAATGTCGAGCAGGGACTCTATCCACTGGGACGTCGGCGGATCGCAACGCTCACCGGCCAGAAACAAAGCCCGAAGCGAAGAGAGGTTGTAGCTTTTCAAAAGCGTGCCATCCGGATCGTCGCGCTTAATCGCGCGAATGGCCGTTGGCGCGGTAAACATAGTCGCGACTTTATGATCTTGCACAACGCGCCAAAACGCTCCGGCGTCAGGCGTTCCCACGGGCTTGCCCTCGTAGAGTATGGCCGTGGCCCCGACAATCAGCGGGCCGTACGCAATATAGGAATGACCGACCACCCAACCGATGTCGGACGCGGCCCAAAACGCCTCGCCTGGCCGCACGTCATAGAAGTTACGCATGGACCATGCCATCGCGACAAGATGACCGCCCGATGGACGAACAATGCCTTTGGGCTGCCCAGTGGTTCCGGAAGTATACAGAATATACAGCGGATCGGTCGCAGCGACCGGAACGCAAGGAACCGGCTTTGCGGTCGCCATACACTCAGCCCAATCATGATCGCGACCTTCGGTGAGTTCGGCCTCCAACTCGGAGCGTTGGAGCACAATGCTGGTCTCGACCGAACCTCCATCAGACTCAAGCGCTGCATCGATCACCGGTTTGTAGGGCACGATACGCGTGGGTTCGATTCCGCAGGACGCAGAGATGATGATTTTAGGTTGCGCGTCGCGAATGCGCGAGGCCAGCTCGCGGGAAGCAAATCCGCCGAAGACAACAGAATGAATCGCACCGATCCGAGCGCAGGCCAGCATCGCGACAATAGCTTCGGGTACCAGCGGCATATAAATGAGCGCACGGTCTCCGCGCGCAATGCCAAAGCCCGCGAGCACACCGGCAAAGCGTGCGACCTGTTCCGTCAGCTCCGCATAGGTCAGGCGACGCACAGTTCCGGTCACGGGACTATCGTAAATCAGCGCCAGTTGATCAGCGCGGCCGTTCTCAACGTGACGATCAAGCGCATTCCAGCAGGTATTCGCTTCGCCGCCGGCAAACCAGTGCGGCGTTCCCTCAGTGTCATAAGACAACACCGAGTCCCACCGCCGCGTCCAATCCACGGCCTCTGCAGCCTCTCCCCAGAAACCATCGGGATCACTCAAGGATCGCTGATGAAGTTTGGTGAATTCGTCGGACACGCGGCGCTCTCCCAAACCACGAACGGCGCCCCGCCCCCCGAGGTCACCACACACCACTCAAAATCAATGCGGGCTGAAACTATAGCGGGTTTGACACAGGAGGAGCCACCCATACGTCAACCGGCGGCAGAGATAACTCCTGCCGCCGGTCAAATCGTTCAGCTTTGCAAAACAGAAGCTTACTTGGTGGCTTCTTCCAAGTAGGCAATGATGTTTGCGCGCACTTTTGGATTTTTGAGACCAATAAAGGCCATCTTGTTGCCGGGCATGAATTCGCTAGGTTTGGTGATGTATTTGTCAATCTTCTCGGCATCCCAAACAACCGCTGCGGCCTTAATCGCGTCGGAAAATTTATCAAAGTCGGCTTTGGTGCCGGACGTGCGCCCAAAAATGCCGTGCAGATTGGGGCCAACTTTGTTCGCGCCGCCTTCTTCCACCGTATGACAGGAGGTGCAGGGGGCGAACTGCCGCTTGCCCAGGGCTGCATCACCATCGGCTTGAGCCGCAGTCGCTGAGAACGAGACCATGACGGTCGCGAGAAGAAGTAACTTACGCATGAATTTTCACTCTCTTAGTTATTGAATTGAACTCTATACGGTCACGTTTGCATCGGCCGCAACTGGCTGCGCATTTCACATCGACGTTAGACTTGTATTCAACCCTTCAATTAGCAACAAAACGTGACGGCAATAGGGCGAAACAGGCTCGCCAGTTACGTCCTGTTACGTTTTAGTTCGACTGAATTTTTATCCCGTCCAGATAATCCTGATCAGATTTCAACTCTTCTGCCCCGGCCGGAAAATTATTGGCCTGCAACAACAGGGCAACAAGGTCGGTGTACTGCTCTTCAGTTAAAATACCCGGATTGCTGACGGGCATTGTTGAGGAGATGCGTATAAACAAATCTCCCACCGACTGCCCAAGCCATTTGCTCATAAAAAGATCGCCGGCGAGTTCAGGGGCGGGCTCCTTGCCGGTCATGCTCGGCAGATGGCATAACGCGCAGTGTTCCGTATAAAGCTGGTCGCCGCGGCGGGCCTGCGCGTTGGTATACACGCCGTCATGTATATTGGCCGTGACGATGGCAAGCGCAGGGGCCGGGAGCTCGGCGCTGGGCGCCGGCGCGACCTCTGGAGCGGTCTCCGGGTCGGAAGACTCTCCACCCATGAAAACCACCGCACCAATAATGACAATCACCACCACTGCAGCGGCTATATAAAGTCCTGTCGGACGAGATCCTGCCGACTGATTGTTTTCGCTCATGCCCGTTCCTTTGCACTGATCCAGTTTGCCGGCGCGGCCATCGCTGCGGATGCACATAGCTCGAGAGACTTGAAAAGCACTCGGGAGCAACCAGCCCAGACGGCGCCCTTCCTAACCGCCCGAACGCCACGTGTCCAGCCACCCGACTGGTGTCAGGACATTTTGCCATTAATACCGCAAAAAGATCTCTCGAACGCGGGAATAATATCCTACCAAGATGGCATCAGCCCGCCCCGAATACAGTCGGGGCGGGCTGAAAAACAAAGCCACACTCAGGACGTATGGTGCCGAACTTTACTCGTCCACCACCAATTCGCCGAGCATGAACGGGTACTCTCTAGATATATAGGTATAGGTGCCCGGCTCCTTGAAAGTGACCGATCCGGATTTTCCCGGCGCAATTGGCCCCGTGCTCCACGAGCCATCCTGTGCCGCGATGGTTTTTTCGAGCTCGCCTTCGTTGGTCCATGTCACCTTGTCGCCGACCGCCACGCGAACGCGTCTTGGCTCGAACGCATATTCGTCGAAGGTTTCACGGACAAACTCGAGACCGGTGTCCTCAATCGTCGGACTGATGGTCACCGTATCCGTGGGCACAATGCGCCCCGCGAATGTGACCTCCTCCGGCGGAACCGGCGGAGCCTCACGCTGCGCAATAGTCCCTCCGATCTTGAAAGCCCATACACCGTTGCCGGACGCCACCGCCACATATTGACTACCCTCGATTTCGTAGGTTGCCGCGGTTTTATTAGCACTGGCGCCGGTTTGGAAACTCCAGATTTTCTCACCGCTGTCGGCATCATAAGCGTTAAAAAATCCATCGGTCTCGCCGTGGAACAAAAGACCGCCGGCCGTGGCAATGAAGCCAGCGCCATTCTGCTGGGTGCGGTAAGGCACCTGATGCTCATACACCAAGCTGTTGGTGGGACCGTGCATGGCCGCGATCAATCCTTTGTATTTCGTGCCCGGCGCCGATGTGCCGGAAACAAAAATCTTGGCGTCTTCATAGCGCCTAAGCCAATAGGGCCAGATGGCCCCCGTGGCATAAAAAGTTTTGGATTCAGGGCTGTAAGCCATAGGTGCGGCCCTCGTCGACAATATCGGATACATGGCGTTGGGCGTGTCGAAGTCTACCGGGTCATAGACACACATCGCCTTAAACCCGACCGGGATCATGTCTTCAGGAACGCAGTCCGGGCCGATGTTATCTCCGCCAACCGGATACGGCTGAGTTGGCGAGGTGATCTGGCGTTCATGCTGCGGCACCGGACGCTCTTCCACCGGCCAGATCGGCGTGCCGGTCGCCCGATCCAATTGGAAGAGGTAGCCGTATGTGCTGATCACCGCGATTGCCTTGCGGGACTGTCCGTCCACGGACGCGTCATACAGTACAAGGGGAGTGCCCTGATCGGCTTCCCAGATATCGTGATGGGTTGTCTGGAAGTGCCAACGGACTTCGCCGGTTTTGATATCCAGGGCTACAATCGAATCTGAATAGAGATTATCGCCTGCGCGCGTTTCACCGCCCCATTGCGGAATAGGATTGCCGACACCGAAGTAAATAAGACCCAAGTCGGCATCGATGGCTCCGTTCATCCACACGCCACTGCCGCCCGGTTTCCAATCATCGTGATCCTGGGGCCAGGTCTCGCTGCCCTTGCCTTCAAAAGGAACCGTATTGAAGCGCCAGACCTGCTCACCGGTCTTAGCATCAAGTGCGACGACCCGACCTTGAATACCGTAATCGCCGTTGGCTAGTCCGCTGATCACGAGGCCGTCCACATAGTCCGGGCCACCCGAGATAAACTGACCCTGGCGATCGAAATCGGGATCGCCGATCACACCGGTCCAGACTTCTTCGCCGGTATCTTCTTTGAGCGCGACGATCCGCGAGTTGGACAATCCAACGAAGACCATGCCGTCGCCGGAGCCCATTCCCTTGTAAAGACCTTGCACCGGCGCGGGCAGCGTATAGCTCCAAAGAATTTCGCCCGATGCGGCATCGAGCGCATGAGCGTTCAGCGCCGTAGTCACAAACATCCGCCCCTTCACGATGATGGGCTCGCCAAGCGGCGCGCCACCCTCTAGCTCGCGCGTCCAGGCACCCCCTAATTGGGCGATGTTAGCGGTGCTGATTTGATCTAGTGTCGAGAACCTGCGATTACCCCAATCGCCACCTACCACCGGCCAATTAGCAGCAGCTAGTTCGCGAGGATCACCATCACCTTGCTGACTACACGCGGTAATCGCCGCAACTGACATACCCAACAAGACGGCAAACGCACTCTTGCGTAATGTATTCGCGCGCATTGGAACCTCTCCCCTTGTAGATAACCTTCTAGGCAGGTTTGCAGCCCTTAGAAGATAAGGAGATAAGTTTATGGCACGCCTGCAAAGGTCACAACCTTCCGGGCCAGATTAGTGGATTTAGGTGCAGGCGAGGCGCCAGAGCGATGTGATTTCAACGGACCTTGCAAAATGCAGCGGATTCGTAGCATCGCCCGCCTTCCTGTGAACGGGATGACAGTCTGAACGTTCAAGGACTTTGAGGCCGGACTCGGCAATCACAGCCAACAATTGCTCCCGCGTCCTCAGCCCGAGATGTTCAGCTAAATCGGACAGCACAAGCCACCCTTCCCCACCGGGTATAAGATGGTCACGAAGCCCAGCAAGAAACCCGTAGAGCATACGGTTTTGTGGATCATAGATTGCCGTTTCTAATGATGAACTGGGCTGTGCCGGAATCCAGGGTGGGTTGCAAACAATCAAGCCGGCCTTGCCGGGCGGGAACAAATCGGCCTGCATCAGGTCAATCGAACCGGAAACTCCAAGCCGTTCGAAGTTCTCCCGGGCGCAGGCAATCGCACGGGGCGCGACATCGGTGGCAACGACCCGAGCCACACCTCTGCGGACAAGCAAAGCCGCCAACAGGCCAGTGCCTGTTCCAATGTCAAATGCCACGTTGTCTGACGCCATCAACGCTGGGAAAGGCATATCGGCGACCAAGCCCACGTATTCCTGACGCGTCGGCGGAAACACACCGTAGTGCGGATGGATGCGCCGCGTTTGCAAACCAGTTAAGGCGGAGACCTCTACACCTTTCTTGCGCCATTCGAAGGCGCTTACAAAGCCGAGCACATCACTTAACGGCGTAATGAATCCTCCGTCTACCTGTCCGCGCACTTGAGCCAGAGCATCGGCCACGTCCGGTGCACGCCGTAAAGGAATCGCATAGCCGTCTTCGAAAGGGATCAGCACAGCTGCAAGAGTTCGCGCGCGCTGCAGGCGCGATTGGCGATATTTATGAAAAATTTCTTGTGGCCTGCCACCGCTTACCCCACCCGGTCGCCGGTTTCGTCTGTCGATGCGGCGCGCCATCGCTTGCAACAGGTGGCGTGCGTTCTGGAAGTCGCCGCGCCACAGAATAGAAAAGCCCTGACCGGCCAATCGGATGGCTTTATCGGCGGACAAACTATCGTCACCTATAATCACCTGCTTTGGCGGCAAAGCCTCCTTTTCAGACCACCATGGAGCGGCCCTCTCAGCGCCGTCTTCAACCCAATGAATCAGTGTGGGCATTATCGGGCCAGCAACCATGCGGGACGCGTCTGGTTTGCCGCGAGCTTTATTGGACCGATCATGGAGCACATCCTGTTCGAATACGTCTAAACTGTGAGCGACTCCTGTATGTGCCGCTTTTCTCTATATGGGAACCTCGCATTTTTCTGAAGCCGGCACCCAGCGATCACAACAATGATAAGGTAACAAAACACCTATGAAAGTTTGCAGATGAATGTTTCCGATGCCGTCACAAGACGCCAAGCCGTAAGAGCTTTCAAACCGGACCCGGTTCCGGGCCATCTCGTGCGCGAAATTTTGGATCTCGCACGACATGCACCATCTGGAGGCAACTTGCAGCCATGGCGCATTTATGCGCTGGCCGGCGCCCCCCTCGCCAAACTTAAAGCCGATGTCGCGGGCAAGGTTCGCGCCGGCAGTGCGGGTGAAACGCCAGAGTATACCGTGTATCCGCCTAAACTGTGGGAACCCCTTCGCACACGGCGGCGCGAAGCCGGCGCGCTACGCTATACCGCGCTCGGATATGACAATAAGGACAAATCGGGGCTAACCGACTTGACCCTGAAAAATTGTGATTTTTTCGGCGCGCCGGTGGGGCTGTTCTTCTGTCTTGATCGGCGTGTCGGACCACCCCAATGGGCGGATGTCGGGATGTATATGCAGACGGTGATGTTGCTCGCGATCGAGCGCGAACTAGACACCTGCCCCCAAGAATTTTGGGCGAGCTGGTCCAACACTGTCGCCGGACACATTGGCCTTGCAGATGATCACATGCTGTTTGCCGGCATGTCTTTAGGATACCGGATCCCGGACCATCCTTTGAACACCTACCGCACGCCACGCGCCCCGCTAGAGGCCGTTACGGAGATGTGCGGCTTCGAGATGTGAAGAAAATACCGGGGAAACTACTCTTCGCGCACACAGCAGACCCATGAAAAGGGATGTTCGCGCAGCCTTTCTATAACCTAAGGTTGTATTTATTCAGCAGCGTGAGGCGATATTGTAAAGTTCGGCTTGAGCCGACCTCTCCCCTCAGGTAATCCTCAATTATTCCAAGAACTTCTCACCAGCCCCCATAGGTTGGACATAGGATTTGATTCGCCCTCCATGGCTAAAGATAAAGCAGATTTAGGCCAGGACCGTATTTCCCTGATGGTGTTGGAGGATAACGAGTACATGCTCGATATCCTGGCCAACAGCCTCAAACGCATGGGCTTTACCCGGATACAAAAATTCAAAAACGGAAAAGAAGCCGTTGAATACCTGAAGCTGACCGCCAAGGGTTTTGGTGCCGCCGTCGAGCCCATCGACATCGTTATATCTGACCTGATCATGTCGCCGGTCAACGGCCTCCATCTTCTGCAATGGCTGAGGGACGACAAGGCCTCGCCCAGCCGCTTTATGCCGTTCATCATGTTGTCGGGCGCGGCCGACCGGGCAAACGTGGAGCAAGCCCGTGAACATGGTGTGAACGACTTCATGGCGAAGCCATTCTCGGTCGATAACATCTACAAAGTTCTGCAGCGCATTATCGACGCCCCTCGCCAGTTCGTGACCACACAAACGTATTTTGGGCCATGTCGGCGTCGGTCCAGCAAAGCCGGTCCACCGAACGGCATGGAACGACGCAAGCCCGACGAGTCACATGCCACGATCGTCTACTCAAAGGACAAGGTAGAGAAGCCTTCGGCGCCCAGCGATGTGTGGCTGTTCAAGCTGCCCAACTACCTTAAGCAAAAAATGGGCTCCAACGCCCAGCGGCAACCCTTCAGATTGCCGGACGATGTTTTAGGGGACGCCGAGCAGCAGCTTAAACGTGAAGCCGAAGGGTTTTTGGGATGGGCCAAGGAATACCTGGACCGCCTATCGCGTCAGGTGACCGAGGCAAAACAAGTATCGGGCGAAGCGCGAACAGCCAATTTCGAAGAGATCAATTTGATTGCTCACGAGCTTCGCGGTCAGGGCGGCACGTTTGGATACCCGTTGATCACGGTGTTCGGAAAATCTTTATACGAAGTCACCAAGCCTCCATGCCGTGAGGACGATTCAAATCTAGAGATTGTCAAAGCACATATCGACACCATGCGGGCCGTGCTGCGTGAAAAAGTGGAAGGCGACGGTGGGGAAATTGGGCAAGCCTTATTTAAGGCGCTGAAAATGGCTATCACCAAGTATTCGCCGAAGCCTGCCGACCCGGCTTAGCCATGCCGCTTCGAGATACCACTGTGCTAAGTTCAAAGGAGCACACGTGACACAAGGTCCGATCACCCCTGGATATCCGAGCCTGTGACACAGCGGACCTCGCCTCTGCGTGGTGCCACGCCACGCCCGTCCCTGAGACGCCTTAGGATCACGACCATCATTATGATCGCGGGTCTTGCTGTGGTGATGTTGGCGGGCGCCGTCTTTCACCTTTCCTTACAATACAACGCTGCGGTGGACGCGACCTTACGCGACGCACGAACGAAGTCCAAAACGATCGGATCTCAAGCTGAGCAAACCTTCAGCGAAACCTTTCGCATTTTAGAGGGTATAGCAGATGTGTACGTGCACGACCGTCAGCATGGCGGTGAAGATCAACTGCGCCTGCACGAGTTAATGGCCGGTAAGTTGTCGAGAGCGCCTCAGGTCGCGACTTTCGTCATTGTCGATGAAAACGATAATGGTGTTGCCGCCGCGCGCGCGTATCCGCTGGCTCCCGACTTCGATAGACCTGAAAGAAGTTTAGTACGGTATGAATCTCGCCATGTGGATGGCTTCTATATTGCAGAGATTTATAAGAACCAGCGACCTGAACTCGCAGTCGGCACTTGGCTTCTGCCCGTGTCTATGAAGGTGGCCGGGCCGGACGGGTCACCGCTTGGTAGAATTGTCGCCGTCATTGACGTCCAATTCTTCGAGAAGTTTTACAAAATTCTGGACGTCGGCACACATGGCCGAATTACTTTACGGAGCAGTAACGGCGTTCTGATCGCCACCAACCGGGCCGGCACTATCGGAGATCACACACCCGAAGCAGAAGAGCAGGCCCGCATTTTAAGCAGCCGTCCGGACCACACGATCGAAATCGTCAAACCCTGGACGGCTGGAGAAATTACAATACGGTACATGCTTGGAAACGCGCCCTTGTTTGTCTCAGTAACGCTTGATGCCCGCGACTTTTTGGCAAGCTGGCGCGTTCTGCTCACTGCCGTCGTCATCGCCATTCTGAGCATTATCATTGTGATGCTTGGCTTCGCTTATATTATCTTTCTTCAGTTAAAACGGGCCGAAGAAAACGAGGCCGATCTGCGTCAGGCTAAAGCGGTCGCAGAAGAAGCGAACGATGCGAAGAGTCGATTCCTCGCCCATATGAGTCACGAATTTCGCACACCCTTAAATGCCATCATGGGCTTTTCCGAAATCATCAAAAACAAGGTGCTCGGCGGTGACGTCGCTCCTTCTTATGTATCCTACGCCGATCATATTCATCGTTCGGGCGAACACTTACTCCATATCGTCAACGACATCTTGGACATGGCCAAGGTTGAGTCAGGCGTGCAACCCTTGCAGCAACAGGCGATAGACATGGGCGAAGCCATCGCCAGTGCCGTTTCGTTTATTGAAGGCGTCGCCGGACAAAAAAATGTACGCATGCAGGTCGAACCCATGGAGAATTTGCCGCAGGTCACCGGCGATGAACGCTTTGTCCGGCAAGTGTTGATCAATTTGCTTTCCAACGCCGTTAAGTTTTCACCCGCCGGCGGGAAAATACGTATTACGGCATCGTATGCGCCCGGGAAGGCCCTCGATATTTCCGTCGCCGACAACGGCCCTGGTATTGAACCGGCACTTCTCCGTCGTCTTGGCGAACCTTTCCTGCAAGGCAATCCGGCGATCTCTCAGTCCGGGCAAGGTACGGGACTGGGACTGTCGATTTGCAAACGGTATATGGACCTACTGGGAGGGGAATTGATCATCGACAGCACCGTTGATCGCGGGACAACAGCAACCATTCGGTTTCCCCATAGCCTACTGCGTACCGATAACCGCAGCGGCGCACGTTAAGTCGCGAGCACACCCTCTCTCATGCGTATTGTTTCTTTAATTGCCAGCGCTACCGAAATTACCTGCGCCCTCGGACTTCGCGCCGCACTCGTCGGTCGTAGCCATGAATGCGACACGCCTGAAGACGTACGCGCCCTTCCCGCGTTAACTAATACCAAGTTCGACACAGACCTGCCGAGCAAGGCGATCGACACTGCGGTCAAATCATTAGTGAGCGATGGACTTGCCGTTTATCACGTCGATAGCGCGCAACTCCGCACGCTCGCCCCTGACGTCATCTTGACCCAAGATCAAT
This sequence comes from uncultured Rhodospirillaceae bacterium, assembly GCA_963976395.1. GTDB lineage: Bacteria > Pseudomonadota > Alphaproteobacteria > Rhodospirillales > Rhodospirillaceae > UBA11612. Next base: position 62,903 of record CAXBLG010000009.1, on the reverse strand, counting down.
GCGAGGTGTGCGCGGCAAGTTTGAAAGATGTAGAGGCCGCCGTGTGCGACTGGGTCGGTCGCCCGGTGCGCATTGTATCGCTACACCCGGAATGTCTTGCGGACATTTGGAACGACATTCGCACGGTCGGCAAAGCGCTTAACTGCGAAGAACGTGCGACAGCCCTGATCAAGGACGCGGAAACGCACATAAGTGCGGTTGCCGGTCATTCTGAAAACCGACCCAAAATTCTGTGCGTCGAGTGGATCGATCCGCTAATGTCGGCGGGGCATTGGATCCCCGAACTCATCACAGCAGCCGGGGGGCTGTCCCTGCTCGCAGAAACCGGCGGTCCATCCCCTTACATTTCTATGGATCAGATCATCGCGGCGGACCCAGATATAATTGTGGTTGCCCCATGCGGTTTCGATGTTGAGCGCAGCACATCGGAAATGGCCGTGCTGGATGATGATCCAGCCTGGCGCGGTTTGCGCGCAGTACGCGAACAACGCGTCGCCATTGCCGACGGAAACCGCTACTTCAATCGGCCCAGTTTATCGGTGGTAGATACGGTGGATATACTCAAAGATATCCTTGTCTACTTTGGCGATGAGAGTGGCGGCGATGCTAAGTTTGACAACAGCGTTTGGCGGCACTGGCCCTCGTCGAAATCAATCGGGCGTGTTTAAGTTCTTATCAAGTCCCCACGGCACAATCATCAGTTCACCGTTGTGTTCGGTGATCTGAGCATTCACCCCATAAAAGCGTGATAGCGTCTTAGGTGTTAGGACCGCGCGCGGGGAACCATCGGCGACAACATGACCCTCCGCCATCAGCACTAATCGATCACAGAAGCGCGCTGCCAATGTGAGATCGTGCATTACCACCACGACTGAGCGACCCGTATGCGCCAACTTGCGAAATATCTGAAGAACCTGCAGGCGGTGCGCTGGGTCGAGTCCCGATACCGGTTCGTCTGCGAGCAGAATCGACGGTTCTCCCGCAAGCAACCTAGCGATTAGTACACGTGTCAGTTCACCTCCGGATAGACTGGTGACAGCCCGGCCAGCCAAATGAGCAACGTCGGCGTCGGTAAGGGCGCGATCAACCACGACAGCGTCTTCCAAGCCGGGCGTGTCCCAGGGGCCGAGATGCGGCAGGCGACCAAGGGCAACAAGGCGCTCGACCGTCAAGGGCCAGAGCACCGAACGGTCCTGTGCCAAATATCCCAGGGCGCGCGCCCGCACCGCGCGCGGCCAACTGCTTGAGGGTTTACCGTCGAGCCGCACTTCGCCGGTTTCAAGCGGTGTGAGCCCCGCGGTGGCACGCAGCAAAGTGGTTTTACCGGCGCCATTCGCGCCAATTAGACCCACCAACACGCCCGGCGTGAAGTCTAGAGATACATGCGAGACCACATCAGTGCCGTCATACCGGACCGTGACGTTTTCCAGATGAAGCTTTGAAGGCATGAGTTGGGACTTGAGTTGGGTCATGGCCGTGTCCGCCGCAGCACAACAAGCAAGTGCAGGAAGAACGGCGCACCGATCAACGCCGTGACAACGCCAACTTTCAGCTCCATGGATGTCGAGATTGCCCGCACGCCAATATCAGCCGCCAACATGAGCACCGCACCGCCGAGCGTACTGGGCAGCAGCAGGCGTCCCGGACGATAGCCAACTAAAGGGCGCAGAATGTGCGGGACCACCAGACCGACAAAGCTGACGACCCCTGTGACCGCAACTGCGGCACCGACACAGAACGCAGTACCGACAATTGCGCGCAACTTCACCGACATTAAATTAAAGCCCATGGTCGCAGCGGTATCTTCGCCCAGGGTTAAGGCTTCAAGAGCCCGCCTCGTCGATATCAACAATCCCCAGCCGATGATCATCAGCGGCGCGGACATATAAACGTGATCGAGCGTTCGGTCCGCGAACGAACCCAGTATCCAAAATACAATCTCAAGCGCCGCATACGGGCTTGGCGCAAAATTAAGCGCGAGGGATGTGAGCGCGGCGGTGAGACTATTAATGGCAACACCGGCCAGGATCAGTGTCAGCGTGTCCTGGGAACGGCCGCCAAGAATGAGAAGCAGCGCCGTGGCAATCAGGGTGCCGGCCATGCCGCCGAACGGCAGCAAATAAGACATGCCGCCGACGCCGAAATAAAACACAGTGACGGCGCCGAGGGCTGCAGAACTGGAAGCGCCCAGCAGAGCAGGTTCGGCCAATGGATTGCGCAACAATCCCTGCAGCACGGCACCAGAAAGACCCAGAGACGCCCCCACCAAAACAGCAAGCACCGTACGGGGTAAGCGTACCTCGCTCAGAATGAGCCAAGCGGTATCAGGATCTCGCTGCCATAGAGAGAAAACATCTCCCAGCCCGCCGGTGACTGTGCCGCGCCCGGTGAACAAGGAAAGGAACACAAGAGCAAACAGCAACGCCACAAGGCCCGCCATCAGCGCAATGGTATTGATTTCGCGGTGACCTCGGCGTGCGCCAGCCATTGCATCAGATGTTTCCCTGTGCATTACCAAGCCCCACTTTGGCGTAAGGCTTTCGCCATAGATTCGGCGGCTTCAGCAATCAGCGGCGTACCACAAGTAAATAATCGGCCCGGCACGGACACCGGCGATCTGCCGTCCAACATGACCCGCAGAGCCGGGTGCTGCATGGACATGCTCGAAATGGACGGAACACCCGGCCGGTATAAAAGGTGCACGATGATATCAGGCTTAACCGCCAGCATACTTTCCAGCGGCACTTGACCATAGGCGCCAATCCCAAGCTCAGGCGCTTTATTCACAAGACCCGAGAGCGTCATGACATCGTCTGCCAAACCGGGGCGACCTACGGTAAATCCGTTCGCATCATAGATAATTGCGGAACGGCGCGGCCGTCCCCGCGCTTCCGCCGCAACCACCGCAAGACGCCGATCCATTTCGGCCAGCAAAGCCGCGGCGCGACCAGGCTCGCCGACCGCTTCGCCAACGCGCGTAAACGTCTCATGAATTCCGGCAATCGTATTGGGGCTATCCACTTCGACCACTTTGTACCCCAGTCGCCGCAACATGGCCTTGGCGAAACTCGTCGTATATCGGCCCGCAAGAACAAGATCGGGCTTTGCAGCAATGATTTCTTCAGCAAGGCCGTGGTTGACCGAAATGCCTTCGGTCATATCCGCAAGGGCTGATTCGGCAGGATCAGCACCGAGAAAACTGACGGACACAATGCGATCCGGACCGGCTAGCATCAAGGCCATCTGATCGGTGCAAAGATTCATGGACACGATGCGCTGCGGACCTTCAGCCGTCGCGGGCGATGCCGCGAACAGCAAAAGAGCCAGCACACCTCGTGTCCATGAATGTGTCACCTGCGCCTAACCTCCCAGACGAACACGAAGCCCCGCGTAAGCTCCTATGCCCATGGTGTTATAAGAGAAGACCTCTTGATAACGCTCATCAAGCAGGTTCTCGATACGACCGAATATCTGAATCCGGTCGGTCACATCATACGATGCCGAAGCCGTGACGAGCAGGTAATCGTCGAGAGTCGCCATGCCCGACGGAATAGTCGGGGTGAACACGACATCCTCGCTTTCGCCGTTGTAGTCGAGACTAAGGCCCGCATTCGCACGCCCCTCCATGAAACGGTAGAAACCGGACAAACTTGCAATGTGTTTAGGCCGTCGCACCTCTTGTAGACCGGCATCATCTTTCGCCGAGGTATAGGTATAGCTAGCCGCGAAATTGAGCGCATCCGTCGGTGCGTAGCGGCCGGAGATCTCGACTCCTTCGCGCGTGCTCTTCCCGACCTGGTTACGGACGGTGAAAGGAAACACGCCGAAGTCGGTAAAAATCTCGTCGGTCAAGTCCGCCGAGAAGTAGGTCAGCGATAGGGATGCGCGGTTGTCATCAAATACAATATCTGCGCCCACATCCCATCCCTCGGACTTTTCAGGGTTGAGATTGGGATTGCCGACAAAGCTGGTGGGGTCAAACCCGAACAGCTCAAAGAATCCGGGCTTGGAGACCCCGGTGCCGTAGCTGGCTCTGAGCTTAAGGCCTGTATTCGGAATTTGCCAAGCTGCCGATGCCCGGTATGTGGTGTCGTTCTTGAAAAGATCATTGTCGTCGTAACGCAGCGCGCCGGACAGAAAGACCTGATCTGCGATATCCATCCGGTATTCAGCAACGTAGCCAATATCTTGTGTCGACTTGCGTTGATTTTGCGGTCCGGGAAAGGCGCTTTTGTTCTCGAACGTTTCGTCTTTGAACTGAATGTATCCGGTCAGGGTGTGAGCAACAACACCGCCTTCCGGCACCAGGGAAAGATTGGTCTGATAAGATAAATCTATTTTTTGACCGTAGGAGCCGAATGAAAACGCGCTACTTGAAAAATTGTCGTTGGTCACGTCGGTCAGCGCCGCCGCCGCGATATGCTCCCAGGTGCCGCCGAACAACGTAAGCGTACCTGTCGCTTTTCCATAAAACGTTTTCGAATTACGCGTCTCATCGGAATCGATAACCAAGCCTTCAGTCGGCGAGCCGAATCCGAAGTCCTGACTATCACTTTCCACAAATGCGTCCACGTAACGCAGCGCCATGGACACTTTGAAAATATCGCTGAGATCGGCGCGACCACTGGTGCTGAGAGTAAGGTTGTGATGCCCGTCCTTTTCGGTACCACCAATGGCTTGAGATATGCCCGCGCTATCCAGGTAAGCCACTGATCCGGCAAATCCATATCCTTGACCACCGCCACTGGCCGATGCGGAAACATTGTACGTACCAAACGATCCACCTTCGGCTTTGGCCTGATAGACCGGCGTCCCCGCGCCTTGGGTGGTAATAATGTTGATGACGCCGCCAATCGCTTGCGCTCCGTAGAGCGCGCTTTGCGGCCCACGCAGCACCTCGATGCGCTCGACTCCTTCCGTCAGCAAATTACCGAAATCGAACTCACCGCCGGTAACGGGATCGCCCACCTCGATGCCGTTGATCAGCACCAAGGTATGATTGGCCTCGGCCCCGCGCAGACGCACTTGTGTTTGTGCGCCCAGTTGGCCGGATCGGTTGACCGACACGCCGGGAAGTTCGCGTAGGAGATCGGAAAGTTCAAAGCGCGGCCGGGCCGCGATGTCATCGGCGGTAAAAATGTCGATAGCGCTGCCGACTGATTTGAGAGGCTGATTCGTCCGGCTGGCCGTAATGACGATCTCTTCAAGCGACAAAACAGGGCTTCCGTCAGCCGCCACGGCCACGCCAGTAGGGGGTAACAAAGTGGTTGATATCAACATTGCGCGCGTTACAGCGCGTACTGGTGAACACGACATGTCCATCTCCTTCAAGGCGCCGCCAGCCGCGCGAGCGAAACACGACGCCGGTTGTGCAATGACGAATGGACATGCGGAAAAAGAGACCGGCCCAATCCGTCGCGATGTGCGAAACGCGCGTCACCGCGAACAGATTGGCCGTACCACTGGCTCACCCCGGCCAATGGATAGGTGACGCTCGCGACGGCAGGTCTCCTGACTTGCGGGTCGATGCGGCCTATCCGCCTTCCCAGGTCCCGTTGCGGAGTCCCAGTGGCTTTGTTGGACAGGCGGCTCACCGCTGACAGTTGCGGGGGCAGTTCCGGATTTAAACCGGATTCCCTATTAGCCGCAGCGCTCATTCGAACGCCTTGGCACCGTTGCTGCAGATTTGGTAATCCCCGGCCTTGGAGGTGTCAATGGCTGGATCGATTAATCAGCCGGTGGTTTGCGAAAGATCATTAAATGTTGCCACGGCAGACTGGTGCTGTCGGTGCTGACCCACTCAAGGCCAACAGCGGCCATTTCCAGCCTTGCCTGGGCTTCCGTCATTTTGTGAAGTTCTTTAATCGGCACCGAAGCATCCTCGGCCCGATACTCGACGAGAGCAATGCGGCCACCAGGTTTTAGGGCCTTGTACATACCCTGCCCCATTTCTCGCGGCAGAGAAAACTCGTGATACGCATCCACCAGCAGCATGAGATCGATGGTGTTTTCTTTCAGCTTTGGGCCCGCAGTGCTGCCGTGAACCGGGATGACGTTGTCGCCCTCGCCGGTCGCGATCTTGTCTTTGATGAGCGCAAGCATCTCAGGCTGAATATCGACCGCAAAAACAAATCCCTTGGGCACCAGCTTGCTCATGCGGAATGAGAAGTATCCCGAACCAGCCCCGATATCGGCCACATAATCCGTGGGTTTGAGGTTGAGCAGATCAATAAGTTTATCGGTACGTTCCTGCTGCTCGCGTTGCGGCCGCTCTAGCCACGGCGCACCCTCATGAGTCATCACGCTGGCGATCTCGCGGTCCATGTAGGCCTTGCCGATACCGCCAAACGATTGAGCGATATAGGTATAACCGTCCTGCGCAACCGCAACACCGGCAACGGACAATACAGCCACAGCCAACAAAGATCGTAGCATTGATCGCATATCAATATCCTTCCGCCGGTAAGATGCCCTTAGCATAAGATATGAGGGAACCTTTATGTAAGTGTTCTCGAACCGAGGCACAAAACTTCAACGATCACGGGTAGCCTCGGCAAAACTTGAGCTTATATTTAGGGTGCAGACCGGCGAAATGGAGCAGAACAGCCATGCAGGACGATCTAAGCCCTTGGCACAAGTCCCACGGCTTTTTGGCGGATAGTCACGCAAGCAACATGCGCCGGACCCAGGCGGTCCTCGCTTTAACCCTGGTGACGATGGCTGCGGAAATCGCCGCCGGAACCTTGTTCGGCTCTATGGCGCTTCTGGCCGACGGCTGGCACATGGGCAGTCACGCCGCCGCCATGGGGATTGCCGTATTTGCTTATGCCTATGCCCGGCGACATGCAGACAGCGGAGTTTACACATTCGGCACCGGCAAGGTGGGTGATCTCGCGGGCTTCGCCAGCGCGCTTTTCTTGGCGGTGGTCGCGGGCCTGATGGCGGTTGAATCCACCGAACGTCTGATGAGTCCGGTCAACATTGCTTTCGACGAGGCGCTGATTGTCGCCGTGCTCGGATTGCTCGTAAATCTTATCAGCGCATGGCTTCTCAAAGACGGGCACCAACATCACGAACATAACCACACGGATGATCATAATCTTCGCGCGGCTTACGTTCATGTGCTGACCGATGCCCTGACATCGGTGCTGGCGATTGTGGCTTTGCTTGCTGGAAGGTTCTGGGGGGCGGCATGGATGGACCCCGCCATGGGCCTTGTCGGCGCCGCCATCATTTTACGCTGGGCCTGGGGCCTCGCCGTATCGACAAGCCGAGTATTGTTGGATGCAGACCCGCCTGGACGCATAGCGGCCACGGTGCGTACCGCCATAGAAAGCGATGCGGATAATCGGATTGCTGATTTGCATGTATGGCGCGTAGGGCCGGGGCATTTAGCCGCGATGATAACAATCGTCACCGACGAACCGCGTCCGCCAGCGCACTACAAAAATCTTTTAGGCGATATCATCGCCCTGAGTCATGTCACGATTGAAGTGGAACGAAATACTCAGCCGCACGCAGTATAGTGACAGCGCGGGACTTAGTCGTCTTTGCGTTCGCCGGCCGAAGTGTCCTTAGGCAAATCATTGGGGTCATGGTCAATGACCGGACCTTGCGCTGGATTTCTACCGCCGCGCGGCACTGGACCTGTTTGCACAGTCCACACCCGGAGACCGCTGCGGCGTCCAAAAAAGTAAATCAGAATGAAAATGATGGGCGCAATGATAATCGCCGCCACAAAAGAAACCGCGAACAGCAACACCACGCCCGCAAGAATCATGGCTGCGATAAAAAGGCGAATAAAGAGTCCAAGCATCAGATAGACTTCTCATACATACGGTAGGTTTTATAGGTTCGCCCACCAATCTGTTCGATTGAGTGGCGGGTTTGTGTGTTGTTCTCCAGTACCCAACTCATTTCACAAACAGGCATACGGAGTTTGAGCGAGGCCTCGCGTACAGCACCTACGGTCAGCAGTGCAAGTATAGAGCCCATGGGTTTATTCTTATACTCCGGCATTACGCCCATGAAAGGCACCCGCGTCCCCGAAACGTAGCTGCGTCGATTCACTAGCCGCCAAACGAGCTTGGCCCAACCGGTGGGCAGTAGTTTTCCGTTAAGGTCGCGCACCATTTCGTTGAGATCGGGGAGCGCCACGCACATGGCCTTCGGCTCGCCGTTTACGGTGGCGAACGACACCAGCTCAGGGATCAAGATAAGTTTCATTTCAGCGGCCATGTGCGCCACATCGGCTTCGGTAAGAGGAATAAATCCCCAGTTTTCCGCCCATGCGGCATTAAAAATACGCACAATGGTTGCGATTTCTTCGTCGATACGGCGCGTATCCAGCGGCCGCACGGCCAGCTTCGGATCTCTGTCCAGCGCCCGTTTCAACCATTTAATTTGCTTGAACGGCAAGCCCGTATCCATCGGCGTGAGATAGGCAAACATATCGACCGATTTGGTAAAGCCCGCGCTTTCCACCAGCCCGCCGTAGTACGGCTGCGCATGCCCCATCAGCATGCGCGGCGGACAATTGAAGCCCTCAACCAACAGGCCTGATTCATCGTTGATGTTAAGGCTGAACGGACCAAGACAGCGTTGCATGCCCTTTTCCCTAAGCCATGCCATCGCCGCCGCGAAAAGTTGGTCCGCGACTTCTTGGTCATCGACGCATTCAAAGAATCCGAAAAAACCGGTGGCGTCTTTGCGCAATTCAATATGACTATGATCCACTTGAGCAGAAATGCGACCCGCAATCTTGCCGTCACATTCGGCAACCCAAAACGCCGCCTCGCCGTGATTAAACCAGGGATTTTTCTTGGGGTTTAATCGATCACGCTCCATGAACCGCATCGGGGAGACCCAATGAGGATCGTGTCCTTGGCATGCACGGGCCGCATCGATGAAAAGGTTGTAATCAGCGCCTGAAGCAACGCGGCGAATTTTAAAATCTGCCATGCCCCAACTTAACCGGCGGGTGCAGAATCGGCGGCCGCATTTTCTGCAGCCTCTTCGCGTTTCCGGTGCACGGGATTGGTGTTGTAAGGCCAGTTCGGCGTCAGCCGGGCAACATAAGGATAACTTTTTGCAACCTCTTCATCGTAGCCAAGGTTAAAAACCGTCGGTGAACGCGGCCTATCCTTGGGGCCTTCGTAAAAAGTGCCCAGCACTTTGTCCCACCACAGATTGGTGATGCCGTAATTTCCAGACTCATTGTGAAAATGATGCGCCATGTGAAATTTCTTAATCTGACGCACCCAGTTCCACTTCGGCACATAACCCAAATGCTGAATGCAATGGAAATACTCGTAGAAGCAGGTTTGGACAACACCGGTACACAGGGCGGCTAACGCACCCACCCAGCCCGCCAAAGCGTACCCAACAGGAACCGTTGCGAGGGCGACGGTCGGTAGGGTCGTGTACAACGCGCCGAAAAGTACCTTCAGATTGTTCGGATCGCTGTGATGGTCATAGTGAATGCGTTTCCACGTGCTTGCCGTAAGAGGTGATTTCCACATCCAACGGCTATGCAAGATGTTGCGGTGAAGCAGATACCAGACCACAGGGTAAATAAAGATGGTCGCAACGACCGAGGCGGCAACCGGCAGAATCGCCGCAGCCCCTTGAGCAATGGCGAAAATGGCCACACCGCCGGACAGGAGTGCAACAACGATATAGGCCGCTATGGCGTAGTACTGAAAATACGCTGCCGTCAGACCTGCAAGGTCCATACGATCTAAGTGGTATTCCCGGTCGCTCCAAAATCCGAGTTTTGGTGACGAAAGACTCACGGATTCTTACCCCATTTTCGGCGCTTGGCGCGCGGTTTCGCGCCCTAATAGCGCTATATAGGCCCGCCTAGCCGCGAACGCCAGTGTGCTCAAAGTTAAAGATAATCCAAACGCCGATGGTCCCGAACAAGGCCAGCGGTAACCAGGCTGCCATCAGCGGTGGCAAGGAGCCGAATTGGCCCATGGCGATCAAAATATTGTCCACAATAATGAACGTAAAACCAATGCTTATGCCCCAGACGATAGTCATGACCGAGCCGCCCTGGCGGTGGTGGGCAAAAGCCGCGATCCCGGCCAGCAGGGGCATCAGCGCCAGCACGATGGGGCCGGCGATTTTTTGCTGCAACCACGTATCGTAAAAATAAATCGGGCGCGAGCCGATCGCCACGTTACCAATGTACTGCTGAAGAGCATTCAAGGACAATTCGTTGGGATGATTGGCGAATCTTACAAAGTGTTCAGGCTTTAGATGGGTGTCCCAGACCAGAGGCTCATTGTCGCCCTCTGCACCGCCGACGCGCCGCATCTCAACCGTAGTCCATTTATCGTTTTCCCAAATCGCCAAACGAATGTTGATGATGTCGGTGACGTTGCTGCTGTCTCTTTGTTTGAATAACCGAACATCATGCAGAATAGTGCCGCCGCGCATAACGTGACCAACACGAATGATGGTATTGCCTTCCATCACCCAACTATTCTCGTCCGTCACTTCCTCAGTCCCCGCGCCATACCCCGATCCGCGCCAGTCTTCCAATTCGGCATTGGCGCGCACCACAACAAACTCAGAGAACGCGAACAACAGGATGGACAGCGCCAGCCCAACCCCAACCAGTCCGCCCATCAGTCCCAGAACAGAACGCCCAGCCGCGCGCATGGCAAGAATCTCGCTGTTCATTGCCATAACCACCAAAGCGGTCAGCGCCCCCAACAACCCGGCCAACGGCGCAACCGTCTCAACCAGAGACGGCATTCGCAGCATCACGTAACGGCCGAGCGATTCTATCGGCGCGCCCGCCATAATCTCGTTAGCGACCGCGAGTAGATCGAGCGTTTGCAAAAACAAGACAAGCCCGACCAGCAACGCCGTAAAGCGCACCAGAAACGCCTTCATGAGATACCGGGACAAAATCATGGGACGCGCGGGCTCGGCAACCGCCGCCTAAAGCGGAAGAAGGATCCGATCCAGTCCATGAACGCGCTCCAATGGGCCTCAAGGCGCTGCACAGGGGGAGCCCCTGCCTGCAAACCGGTGCGCACAAACAAATAAGTCGTTGCGAAGGCGAAAAGCCCGAAGATCGACCATAATAGAAGGCCGGCCGGCGCTCCGGTATTGTGGGCATAAGCTTCGGTGAATTCGAGAACCTTGTGATAACTCACCAACGTCAAGAGCCCAGCGACCAATCCAAAGGACTTGCTCGACCTATGTGCCATGATGCCAAAAGGTGCTGCGAGCAATGGCAGGAAAAGCATCGATAGCGAAAACACCACACGGAAATGAAACTCGGACGCCACCGCAGAGGGCGGAACCTGATCCTCTGGATTGGCGCCGGAAGCGGTGTCCGGCGCCTTGGTCAAGCTGCTGATTCCGGCCGCGAGGTTTTCGCTATAGGTCCGCAGCAGTTCCATGATTGTAAGTTCTCGCTCATCGCCGCCGCGTCCGCGAAATCGGACAAGATCGGCCAGATTAAGCGGCCAATCGAACACCTGGAATTGAAGGGTTTTGGTTCGCTTGGTTTCAGGATCCCAATCGGTTCGGTTCCCGTCATAAAGGCGCAATGACACCGTGCCGTCTAAGGCCCCCGGCAAAAGCTCGCCGCGTTTTGCCGCCAGCGTGGTGATATGCCCGCTCTCTTCTTGCCGGTGCGCAAAGACACCGTAAAGTTCGCGGCCCGCGCCGCGCGATTGTTCGACGCGCAGGGTGTAGCCGTTGGGCAGTTCCATAAACACGCCCTCGCCGATGCCCTGCTCGATGACACCCGAGGTGATATTAAATTCGATGACGCGAAAAGCGTAACGCGTATAGGGTTGGATATAACCCGTCAGCGCGAGATTGATCGCCATCATAACACCAGCCAAAACAACCGCGGATCGAATAAACCGACCGATCCCGATACCGCAGGAATGGATAGCGTCCAACTCCGACTGCAAGGACATCCGGCGAAAGGCCAGCAGCACTCCGAGAAACAGCGCAACCGGCAAGGCAAGCCCTATGTAGTGCGGAATGAGGTAGAACAGCATTTGGAAGACGACCAAAGTCGACACGCCGTTACCTACTGCAATATCAAGCAGACGCATAAGGCGTTCCATGCACAGGATCACAGCCGCAATGAAAAGCGTGACGGCGAGAACCGGCGCGATTTGGCGCAATAGATAGAAGTCGATGGACTTGATCATGGTTTGCCGCCGGGTGCGGCCCCCACCAATATGGCGGAGCGTCCGTACCCTTGTGATATCCTACCCGATAATGTGCGCCGCCCTTACCGGTCCAGCGCTCCGCCGTCTAGGTCTGAGTTTACGCGAGACGCCTGTCATAAGGCTAGAGTTAAGGTTTTTCAATTAGTTACAAAGTTCCTGAAATGCGGAAAACTCTCTAAATGACCGACTACAAACCCAAATCGTGGGCTCTGGCCCTGTGACGCGGCCACTAGCCATCATCACCAATGCCATGAGCACTGGGAATATTCGGCGCGGTTCGTGGGTCGAACCTCTTTTGGTGGGCGAAAAAGACGTCGCCCATTTCAAAATGAGCCGCGTTGACGAAATCCCCGACATCCTTGAGCAGTGCGCGGCCATGGGCGCGGAAACGGTTGTGGTCAATGGCGGCGATGGAACGGCTGACCTCGTTTTCGCGGGTCTGCTTAACCACCAAGCATACCCCCGCCTTCCTGCCCTCGCCCTGCTTCCAGCGGGCAAAACCAACATGACGGCGGCCGGATGGAGTTTGGTCGGCAAACCCGAGGATGCATTGCGCACCGTTCTTGACTGCCGCAATAGAAATGAGATTTCCGAGCACGTCGTAGAACGACCGGTATTAGGTGTTCATCGCGGTGGCGCGCATCCGCCGCTATACGGCGCTTTCTTCGGTGCAGCGGAAGTGGTGGACGGTATTCAATTTTGCCGCAGTCATATCTATCCGCTTAAGATGCCGAACGCCCTCAGTCACACGGCCGCCATCAGTCTACTGTTATGGCGAAGCATATTCACTCGGCAAAACAACCGTTCCATCACCGTCGCTGGTGATAACGACTTAGCTGAAAGCGGCCAATTTTTTGTCATTGCTGTTACGGCGCTTGATCTACTTTTGCTGGGTCTTCGGCCTGCGCCCGATACAGCTAACTCTGCAAGCGGTCCCTTGACTTACTTGAGTCTTCGCACAGGCGCGCCCACGACACTCCGGGCGATGGGAAGTCTCTTCACCAGACGCGTAGGGCCGGGACCGGGACGTACGGTGCGCACGGCTGAACGCCTCACCTTAAACTTCTCCGGGGCGTACACTCTGGATGGAGAGTTGTACGAAGCGCGCGCGGATGAAACATTGACCATAGACGGAAGCAAGCGCCTCAGATTTATACAATTTCCAAAGCACGCATCGACATGACGGATTTAAACGCAATTATTGAGGCAGAGGCAAACAGCCCTGCCTTTCCGGCGGCAGATGCCTTTTGCGAGGAGCTTAAGCGGCGATACGGACCATCAACGGCCGCCGTTCTGTTTTATGGATCATGCCTTAGGCAAAAGACAGATATCGACCTGATGCTTGATTTTTATGTGCTCGTCGATAGCTACACGCGAGCCCTCAATAGCCGCACGTCCGCATTTTTTGCCCGGCTGTTGCCGCCCAACGTTTATTACCTTGAAATGCCCTTTGAAGACCGAATTGTCAGAGCAAAGGTTGCGGTGATTTCCGTTGGGCAGTTTTTGCACGGTACGGGCCCTGAAACATTTACGTCCAGCCTCTGGGCGCGCTTCGCACAACCCACCTCTATTTTATTTGCGCGGAATGGTGAGGTGCGACGCCGGGTGATTGATGCCCTTGCAAACGCCGTATCGACAATGATGGTCCGCGCGCTCCCCCTAATGGACGAAACCTTCTCTGAACGGGATTTGTGGGTGCGCGCATTTACGCAAACGTATGGCGCCGAACTGCGGCCGGAACAGGATTCAAAAGCCGCCGAGTTGGTCGATGCTGACTTGCTACGCTATACCGCCGTGACCGACGCTGTGCTTGGTCCGCACGATGCCGACGGCGCGTTTCATCAAACCTACACGCCGCAACAAAGCGCCCGAGAGGCACGAAACTGGCGCCTGCGCCGCATTCAAGGCAAGACGCTGAACGCTTTGCGTCTCATCAAAGCCGCATTCACGTTCAGCGGCGGTCTTGATTATGCAGTATGGAAAATCGAACGCCATTCGGGAGTCAAAATTGAACTCACGGACGCCGAACGCCAACGCCCGTTGCTCACCGGGCTAAAGCTATTTCTTAGAACGCTGCGACAGGGCGGTGTGCGCTGATTTAGCCAACAGCGGTGCGCTGCGGTTCCGCAGGGGCAATCAGACCCAGACGCGAAGCCACATCAGCGAAAATCGCTATAACGTCATCAATCTGCTCTTCGGTATGGGCGGCGCAAAGGCTGGCGCGAAGCAACGAGTATCCAAACGGGGTTGCAGGCGGCAAGGCGAGATTTACGTACACGCCCGCTTCGATCAGACCGCGCCAGAACACGGCAGCGGTTTGTGGGTCGGGCGCGACCACAGCTACCACCGGGCTATCTTCGCTGGCGACTTGAAGGCCCAGCGCGGACAAGCCTGTTTGCAGCTTCTTGGCATTGCGCATCAATCGTTTGCGAAGCGCGCCGCCTTTCTGGACGAGTCCGAGGTTTACAGTTGCCGACGCCACCACTGACGGCGGTAACGAGGCTGTAAAAACGTACGCCCGGCAAACCAGCCGCAACGTATCGAACTGCGGGTGATTAGAGACACAAAAACCGCCGACGGTGCCGACTGACTTGGAAAAAGTGCCGACAATAAAGTCCACATCTTCTTCACAGCCCACTTCTTCGGGCAAACCGCGACCGTATTTGCCGAGCACGCCCAGCGAATGCGCTTCGTCGGAGAGCAAGAATACGTTTTCATATTTCTTTTTGACCGCGACGATCTCTTTCAACGGCGCCCGGTCACCCAGCATCGAGTAAATGCCTTCGACGACAATCAGCTTATTGCCCGGCTTACCCGCCAAACGGGCAAGACGCTTATCCAGGTCGGCAGCATCATTGTGTTTGAAACGAATGATTTGGGCCTGGCTTCCGCGCACACCGTCATAAATTGAAGCATGACAGTCGGCATCCATCAGGATGTAATCTTCAGGCCCCATCAAGGTGGAGAGAATACCGAGATTCGCCAGGAATCCGGTGGAAAATACCATGGCATGTTTCATGCCATAAAAATCACAAAGCGCCTGCTCTAGTTCTTTGTGGCCGCCGTATGTGCCATTGGCAACCCGGCTGCCCGTTGTACCGGTGCCGTACGCATCAAGCGCGGCATGCGCGGCATCAAGCGCCTCTGGAGCAAAAGTCAGGCCGAGGTAATTGTTCGTGCCGACCAAAATTGTACGACGACCTTCGATGACGGCTTCGGTCTGCGACAACACTTCATCCATTTTCACCTGAAATGGATCGGCGCCATTTTCGTTAAACAGCGCATCACGCTGCGCCATCAGCGGCGCAAAACGGTCAAGCAAATCAGCCATAGTCGTCCCCAGTTCTTGTTCTTCGTACTTAGGAAGCGTCGTCACTCACAATTTTCTCAATCGCAAGGCCCATATGATTAAGCGTCGCAATGTCGGGGAGGATGTTGAGCGGCACGGATATATCGAAATGATCTTCGACTACCGCGATGAACTCCATAACCACCAAGGAATCAAAGTTCAGATCTTCGCTGAACCGTGTTTCCGGTTTGAGTTCCGCACCGGTCTTGTTGAACGGCCCAATAATTTCAATGAGCGCTGCCATGGTCTCTGGTGATGGCTCACCTGGCTTATGCGCGCTCATATACAGACCGTTCCCGTTTACCTACCCCGGTCGCACGAACGCCGATTCCTCGATCATTCCGCGCAACTCATTGAAAGTAGTGGGGGAATGACGGAAATATGACAAATCAACTTAGCCGTTACTTGTTAACAGTCCCCGTGAGGCATACCAGTTCACGGCATCCTTGAAGCCTTTCTCTATATTCCACAGTGGGTTATAGCCCGGGAGGTCACAGGGTCCAGCCATCCAATCGGGATGGAGCAGTTCGGGCACCTTGCCCCAACTGAGAACAGTTGGGCGGCGAGATAGGGCGGCGCCCAGGCTTCCCGCAGCGCCGGCAAGGTATAAAACTGCCGCCGACACGGGAACCAGCCGTGGTGTGGTATGTAGAGCCGCGCCGGCCGCCGAGGCAATTTCGGCCCATGTGTAGCCCCCCGGATGTCCATCGTCGAATTCAACAGGCGCATCCGGCGGCACCTCCAACGCGAGGGCCGCCACCACCGCCCCGACAACATCACTCACGTGCGCCAATGACGTCCGTGCTCCGGCAACCATAGGTGCGGGAACAAAACCCCATTCCGCCATTTTGAATATTCGCAAAGTCTCCATATCTCCGGGACCATAAACAGCGGGCGGCCGAAGAATAGTCACCGGGAGTTTGCTGCGCGCCCCCCAGGCCATCTGCTCGCCTAAGCGTTTACTAGCAGCGTAGGGAGATAAACGAGGCTCGCGCGCCGCCAGCGATGACAGGTGAATGAAACGCGGAGGGTTTGATCGCTCGGAAGCTGCCTCGATAAGATTGGCCGTGCCCGTTCCGTTCATTTCGAGAAAGGTTTCTCGGCTCAAGGCTTTTATCGCGCCAGCGCAATGCACGACCGCGTCCGACCCTTGGGTGAGGGTTTTGAGCGATTCTTTTTGGGAAAGAGATCCCGCAATCCAGGTCACTTGGCCGTCCGGCAGAACTATGTCGCTGGGAGGGCTGCTGCGCGTTAATGCGCGCACATGATGTCCGGCTTCAGTCAACGTCCGCAGAAGATGGCGACCAATAAATCCTGTCGCTCCGGTAACCGCAACAGTGGACGGGTTCATTGCTTCAGCCCGCCGGGGCGCCGACATCAAGCCGTGTGATTTCACCCGATTCGAACATGGTTTTTGCACGGCCCCGAGCTAATTTGCCTGATGTCGTCTTTGGCAAACTACGCGCCGGCACCAAAATCACGTCGCACAGAATGCCGACCGCTTCCTGCACCCGCGCCGCCACTTCCTCCGCAATACGTGCACGTTCGACAACGTCGGATGCCCGGCATTGGACAAGTATGCTTGGAATTTCAGCACCATCGGCGCCTGTCAACACAATGGCGGCGCCATCGCCGGACCGTAGCCCGTCTATACGCTCAACAGTCCACTCGATGTCCTGAGGCCACACATTGCGTCCATTGATGATCATCATGTCTTTCGCACGACCGACGATCACCAAGTCTTCATCGATCCAGTACCCCAGATCGCCGGTATCGAGCCACCCGTCGATGATCGCCTCCGCCGTAGCTTCCGAGTCATCGAAGTAGCCGCGCATAACGCTGGGGCCCCGCACGAAAACCCGGCCGACAAGTCGTTCCGAGAGGACGTTTCCGACCTCGTCGCGAATTTCCGCTTCATGGTCGGGAATAATTTTACCACAACTGACAAATGTGCGTCCGTCGTGGGATCCATCATCGCTGATGGGAACAGCGCGGTGGTCTTCAAGAGCCTGTTTATCGACATGATCCAACTTCATGCCTTTGCCGCCCTCGGCAAAGCTGACGGCCAGAACACATTCAGCTAAACCGTAGCTGGCGCAGAACGCTGTGTCTGAAAAGCCGTACGGTTTGAATGCCTCGGCAAACGCCTGCATGACTTTGGGCTTAATCATCTCGCCGCCGATCCCGGCCACACGCCATTTGGACAGATCAAGGTCAAGCGCGCCTTCAGCCATAGCGGCAACGCGACGCGCACAAAGTTCGTACCCGAAAGATGGCGCATATGATAACGCGCCGCCGTTCTCGCTCAGAACCTTGAGCCACGTCAAAGGTCGCCGCGCAAAGTCTTCAGTCGCCAGATAGTCCATAGAAGACTGGCTTGTGACGGCACCGAGCACAAAGCCCACAAGCCCCATGTCATGGAAAAACGGAAGCCAGGACATACCCCGTTCGTTGTCGCGATTGGCAACGCCGAACCCGTTCATCGCACTGCAGTTATTCATTAAGTTAGCGTGCGTCACCATCACGCCTTTGGGAAACCGTGTGGAGCCCGAACTGTATTGGATATACGACAAATCATTGGCGCCCCCGGGTTGCAGGGTGCCCGCTCCTTCCGGCAATGCCGCAACGTCTTCCAATGATCCGATCACCATCAACCCGAGGTCTGCGCCGGCCTCTTCAACAAACGGCATAAATTCTTTTGGCCCAAGGGCCATGCGCGCCTGCGACGACGACATTTGCCCTTTGATTTGGTCGATATAGGCTTCGCGCCGCCCAAATGCGGTCGGCAGCGGCATCGGCACAGGAATAACCCCGGCATACTGACAAGCAAAAAACAGGATCAAGAATTCCGGCGATGTCGCGGCCAGAAGGGCGATACGCTCGCCCGGCCTAACACCAGCCGCAATAATCCGGCGGCCATGGCTTTGCGCCTGCTCGCAAAGGTCACGATAGGTCAGCACGGTATTCAGAGCGCCGCGTGCAGAGTAAAAATTGAGGCCGGCAACGCCCCTGGCGGCATAATCCAGAGAGTCCGTAAGGGTCGCAAAATCCGCAAGTCGCTTTGCCAAGCCCGGAGTATCACTGGGCGTGGGGCGCAAGGTCGGCGCGGAGGCGGATGATTGTGTCGGCTGTTGCATGGCGGATGCTGTCTAAACCTTATATCTCGCAAACGGTCAATTCACGGAATGTAACAAGTGTTTCACTCTGTGTCCGCTGCGGATCAAGGGAGTGCCACATCAAATTAGACAGCGTCACCAGATCCCGTCAGGCCAGTCGGAAGCATCAGACCATCGGCTTTAGTTAACTTTAAATCCGGTCTTGGCAAGCAATCCGTAAAACTCTTTGATGGCCTGCTCTTTGCCAGCCGCATCCGGAATATCGCACGTAAATTCCGCGATAAAATCCTTGCGGCGCAGATAAGACACAATGCTATCCCTTGCAATCGTCGTGGCGCGTCCCACCGTCAGCACTCCCGACGAACAGAACGTTACGAGACGAGTGGCTCGATCACGAAACGGCAGACGCTTGTCGTCTAGACGCTCGATAACTCCGTTAGAGATAATATAGTCGGAGACGATTTCGTCGAACTTACTGGCGATAGGATCTTTGGTATTGCTGAGAAGACGGGAGTCTAAGACCAATCTTTGAATCGCAGCGGCTTCTTGCAAGCGGCCCTTTTCTGTGCGCGCATGCGGTGCAATTTTATTGATAGAGTTGAGCTGTGAAGCCAGCTCGCGAACCTGCCCCTCAACAGCGCCCCTAAAATCAGCCGCAGAGTCAGGGTCAAACATGTCGAGAAGATAAACAAACTTCCGCGCCCCCGATGACAGCTTGTCGCGCACACCTTCCATAGACTTTTTGCGCCCTAAGGCTCCGCCAATGTTGTTCAGGCGTGCCCAACGCTCCGTCAAGCCAACCGAAATGGAACTGCCGCCGACAACCCCTTGATCGGTGACGACCCGCTCAAGGATTTCATCGAAGAAGGCCTTATCGTCCAACTTGCTCTCGCTATTGGTCAACCGAACCGGGCTGGCAAGGTCGCGGCCAACCCGTTCAACCAAAACCGCACGCGACTTAGGCAGCAAGTCATTGCCAAATAAGTAGTTCAGCAATTCCACCAATTCCGTTGCCGCGAATTTGGTCGGCACACACTTGCCTTCCAGCAAATCGAGCATCCGCATAAGTGCATCGCCGAGATGCTTCGAGACACCGATCACATCTTTAACAATTGTCTTCGCAACAAAGATATCTGCAAGCATCTCGTCAATCATCGCGCGCGCGCGTTCGTCTTGCTGAGACTTCGCCATCGGCAGAAGCTCGTACATTTTTGCGAGCCAGCCGGTCCAACTAACGGAGGTGCGCACGAATGCAACGGTCGCCATAAACTGGCGCTCTTCTTCGTCGGAATACTTGGCGTCGATCTTTCTCAGCAGGTCGTCGAGGGTGCTGTTCTTTAATTCAGGCAGCGGCGTCGTATCAACTTCACGGGCCCGGGCGGCAATACGATCAACGGCCTGGAATATGACGTCCTTGCGTTTACGCGCGTCTTCGCCGGTTGCCCGCGCATGTAGAACGGCGATCTTATCGACCGCAGACGGAACCATCGTGTCTAGGTTTAGCGCGCGCTTGAGATTTTTGTGACTGTGCAGCAGTTCCAGCGGCGTCATCTCGTGTTTTTCGAGATACTTTGTGAAAAGCCGCGCCATCGTGTTGCGGGCTGCTGTTTGATAATAGTCGGACATCTTCTCGCAGAGGGGTGCCTCTTTGACCGGCGTCACCGAGAAATCTTCGTCCTTATCTACCGCCTTCATTTGGCAGAAAATTTCGGACTCGCGCGTATTGCTTGAAGAAAACTTGGTTTCCTTGATGATCCGAACGCCGCCCGTTGTTTTGAGCAACAAGAGCTGGGTTGCCTTATGGCGCGCGGATTCCTCCGTTGGCATCACTTGATTGATGGCCCAACGTCCGTCCTGATAGACCTGAACTTCAAATGAAGCACGGCCAAGGAGCGCCATTCTGGTTGTTCCTTGTACGTTCCCGTTCCCCCCATGGAAGCGGGCCCCTTCTTACTTATTGGGGGAAGGATGTAACAAATTCTTTAATGTGGGGCAAAATCCGTTTTAAGGCCTTACGGTCCCATTCTTGACCACTTCCGCATACAAGCCTATTCAGCCGCCAAGGTTATATCCCTTGAATTGCTCTCGCAGAGCACTTTTTTGGACTTTCCCCGTCGCGCCCAGAGGCAAACTCTCAACGATTTCCAGCGCATCCAGAAGCCAGAATTTAGGCACCCTATCCTCTAAAAACGCGTTGACCGCCTCCAGGGTTGGAGGATTATCCCGATCAGCGGGCACACAGACCAACAATGGGCGCTCCTGCCATTTGGCATGAGGGATGCCGATGACAGCCGCATGAGCGATCGCCGGAAAACTCATGGCCTCGTTTTCAAGATCAACGGAGCTGATCCACTCGCCGCCGGACTTAATGACATCCTTGGCGCGATCGGTGATCTGTAAATAGCCGTCCCCGTCCAAGTTCCCGATATCACC
The DNA here is from genome assembly GCA_963976395.1 of uncultured Rhodospirillaceae bacterium. GTDB lineage: Bacteria > Pseudomonadota > Alphaproteobacteria > Rhodospirillales > Rhodospirillaceae > UBA11612. Next base: position 41,796 of record CAXBLG010000009.1, on the reverse strand, counting down.
GGTGTCGAACCAGCCATCAGCCGTTAAAAGCGCCTCCTCTCCCTTGAAATAGGAGGACACGACCCATGGCCCTCTGACCTGAAGATGGCCACAGGACTTGCCGTCATTCGGCAGAACGCGGCCATCTTCAGCCATGATGCGCAGTTCAACGCCATAAACCGCATGGCCGGCTTTCAACTTTTGATCAATTTGCTGTTTTTTAGGGAGAGCCTTGTGTTTGGGCCGAAGGGTATTGAAAACGCCAAGGGGTGTTGTCTCAGTCATTCCCCAGCCTTGATTGACTTCAATTCCAAATTCTTCCTCGAACGCAACAACCATGGACTCGGGCGGGGCCGCGCCACCGATCACTACGCTTTCCAGTTTTTTCGGCTTGCGACCGACTTTGCGCATGTGAGCGATTAAACCCATCCAAACCGTCGGCACGCCTTGCGAGCAGGTCACGCCCTCATCTTCCATAAGATCAAAGAGGCTTGCGCCATCCAAGGCGCGCCCAGGAAACACAATCGGAGATCCGGACATCGGCGCCGCATAGGGTATGCCCCAGGCGTTGACGTGAAACATCGGAACGACTGGAAGAGACACCGTCTCCGGTCCAAATTTAAATTCTGCGACAAGACAATAAGAATGCAGCACCAGAGCGCGATGACTGTAGAGAACCCCTTTGGGATTACCGGTTGTACCGGACGTATAACAAAGAGACGCAGCCGTGTTTTCGTGAAACTCGGGCCAGTCGTAGGACTCAGGCTGCGGCGCGATCAGATCTTCATAGACAAGCAGACCTCCATCGGAGGCCGCCGGGGGCATGTTCGCGGCGTCCGTCATAACGATAAATCCCTCGACGCTTGTCACTTTATCTTTGAGCCCCGGCACGCAACCAACGAAGGTTGAATCGAGAAATATAAACCGGTCCTCGGCATGGTTGATCACGTACGCCATTTGATCAGGTGATAGACGCGGGTTCACCGTGTGACAAATGGCGCCTATACCGGCGATGGCATAGTAAAGTTCCAGATGGCGCCAAGTGTTCCACGCCACGGTGGCGACACGGTCTCCCGGCTTTACCCCAAGCGCCACCAAGGCATGGGCAAGTTTTTGAATCCTCCGGTAGGTCTGCGCATAATTGGTGCGATGCACAGGACCTTCGATACTGCGTGTAATGATGGGACAATCGCCATGGTATGCAGCCGCAAATTCCATGAGTGAAATCGCCATAAGAGGTCGATCCATCATCAGCCCATCAATTGGCATACATCCCTCCCCAGATTATCAGCGCCAGACTCGCATGGTAGCCGCTCACACTCAGAGCCTCCACCCTATCTCGCCCAAATGGGCCGTTGCTCAATGGCCTGAGCCGTACGTTAACTAAAAAGTATGGATATTCGAGGACCATTGGCCCAGTTTAACCTGGGGTGGCTCTGGCAACAGGGGCAAAGCTCATGCGCAAACAAATAGTTTCTAACGTAACTGGCCGGACTGGACTTTCGGCAAATGCTCTCATTATGTGCGTCGCGTTCTTATTGTCTGCATGCAACGACGACCCCCGTGCGGATTTGAGAGAGATTCGTCAGCAGATTCAGCGCGCCTATGGAACCGATGACTTTATGAAAGGCGCGAGCTTGGCTGAACAAGGGCTTGCCTTGGCCCGTAAAACGGTCGGAGGTAGTTCCGACGACGCACTCTACTTTGTACAGGCTGCATCTGAAAACCGTATCGCCATGGGCGATACGCGCAACGCAATCGCGGCGCTCAAGCGTGAGATCAGCATGCGTGCAGCCGCAGGACAAACCGAAGATCGCCTGCAAACACGCCGTACCTTGCTCATCAAACTTGCAGAAGAGAATGGTGATCTCGTAACAGCGGCGGACCAAGCCGTCGAAGTTGCCCGAGGCATCAATATGAATTTTGAAAAAGACCCGCAGCCGGTTTACCGCACCGAAACAGCCTATCCGCCCGAACTGTATCGCCGACGCACGGAAGGCGACGTCGAAATAGCTTACAGCTTGGATGCCGGCGGTGCCGTCACCGATGCACGGATAGCCCGGTCTATTCCAGCCCAAGTATTTGACCAAGCCGCGCTTGAGAGTTTTCGCAAATGGCGCTTTACGCCAATGCTCGATGCCAACGGTCAGCCCGTTCCTCTTTCTGGACGTACGTTCACACTTGCCTTTCGGATGGGGCGTTAAAGACTACTTGGCCTCCGCCAAACACTGGGCGGCAATGCCCATAACTTTCTGCATCACTCTTTCCGGCGGTGCCTGTCCGTCGGAGGTGGCCTGCGCATAAGCTTCCATTTCCGGCCGTGAGAGACGCACCTGAGTTTCGCGCGTCAGACACGTGCATAGGCGACCCGCATCTCCGGACACACCCTGCCCGCTTTGTGCCAAGAAGCCCGTACAAATATCCATTAGAGGATCCGTCGAGCCCGGCACGCGTTGCTGTGCTGCGGTGAGCGATGACATGCTCACAAGAATGAGACCGCATAAAATAACACTTCGCATCACGGCTAGACCCTCCCGATAGCAACAAACGTGCGACAGTCCCACGGTGGTCACAAACTCATTTATCGCGCCGCGCTGTCCCGAAGATGCTAAACTGCGCCCGAGCAAAACCAAAGGACAACAGCACCGTGTTTGATCCCCTGTTCGTGAAAGTATTGAAAACGCCATTAAACCACATCGGGGCCGCGCTCGCGGCCCGCGGCATTCAGGCGAACACTTTAACGTGGGCGGGATTTGGAGTGGGGCTACTTGGCGCAATGGCCATTGCCGCCGAGTTCTACCTGCTTGGTCTTGCCCTGATCCTTATAAACCGCCTCGCGGATGGACTTGACGGCGCCGTAGCGCGCGCAAGCCATCCGACTGACTTTGGTGGCTACTTGGACATTGTTCTCGACTTTATCGTCTACTCGGCCATTGCCGCCGGATTTGCCCTGTCGACTCCTGGCCACACGACAGCAGGTGTTGTGCTTATGGTGAGCTTTATGGGCACAGCGTCCGCATTTTTGGCTTTTGCGGTCATTGCGACCAAGCGCGGCCTTAGTACTGAAGTGCGCGGCCGAAAATCATTCTTCTATGTGGGCGGTGTTGCTGAAGGCAGCGAGACCATCGCTTTCTTCGCGATTGTCTGTCTATGGCCCGAGACTTTCACGATCGCGGCGTGGATCTTCATTGCGATGTGCTGGATTACAGTAGCCCAGCGCATCTATCAGGCTAAAGACGTATTCGGCGACACCACGGAATCCACGTCCGACTCTTAAGCGGCCTGCGCCTCGGATTGGGTGAGCAGCAAATACAGTCCGTCAGCGGTATCCGCGCCGCGCAGCTTTTTGCATACGGTTTCATCCCGCAACAACCTGGAAATACGAGCCAGCGCTTTCAAATGATCCGCTCCGGCTCCTTCAGGTGCGAGCAAGAGAAAAACAAGATCGACGGGGTGTTCATCGATAGCGTCGAAATCGATCGGTTTTTCCAGACGCGCAAAAACCCCATGGAGTTGATCAATATCTTTGAGTTTTCCATGTGGGATCGCAATCCCGTTACCCACACCTGTCGTGCCGAGGCGTTCGCGTTCCATCAACGTTTCAAAAATCCGGGCTTCGTCGACACCCGTTACGCTTGCGGCATGCCGCGAGAGTTCGTGCAGTATGTGTTTCTTACCACTGGCTTTAATACCCGCGAGAACAGCCTCGGGCTTTAGTATGTTGCTGATTTCCATAACGCGCCTTTATACCGCTGTCGTCGTAGCACAGTTGGTTAAATTTCTAGCGTTGGATGTTCAAATCGGGCCGGCATCACTTTACCTGCGGCACAAACTCTATATCCGCCTACCTCAAACCGACGTGCCCGACACTTTGTCCGCACATCATCCGTCGTATGCATTGGGGTGCTTGACGACGCTTGAGTAAACTCCCGAAAATGCGACCTGCGCTGTCCTCTATCCACAGGTCCGCACGCGAACCGAAGGGGTCGTTAAAAAGTGGCGGACCATAGGCGCGCAGCGCCAAATAAGTCAAGAACCACCGCCCATAAGGGTCGGCATATTTAGAAACCTCGCGCACCCATTGCTTTTTCACGGCGGCGCTGAACGGAAGACGGGATATTTAATGAATCCCTATACTTAGCAATGGTTCTGCGTGCCACCTCAATGCCGTCGCCGCGCAGAATATCGACGATTCGGTCGTCGGAAAGGATATCTGAGGCGGTCTCTGCATCGATGAGCGCTTTTATGCGATGGCGTACGGCCTCAGCAGAATGCGCCTCCTCTCCATTCGCCGAAGGCAGAGACTGCGTAAAAAAGTACTTGAGCTCAAATATGCCCCGCGGCGTCGCGATGTACTTATTTGTTGTGACCCGGCTTACCGTACTCTCGTGCATCTCTATTGCATCTGCCACCGTCCGCAGAATGAGCGGTTTCAGATAAGTTATCCCGTGACGAAAAAACATATCTTGCTGCTTAACAAGTTCGATGGCGACCTTAAGGATTGTTTCGGCACGCTGATGCAGCGCCTTGACCAGCCAGTTCGCGGACTGCAATCGCTCGGCCACGAATGCCTTATCTGCTTTTGTCGCAGCGGAACGGCTTATGTTCGCCACATAACTTTGGTTTACCAGAACGCGCGGCAAGGTTTCCGAGTTGAGCTCTACACGCCAGCTTCCGTCCGCGCGCGCCGACATAATGACGTCGGGAATTACGGTCTCGTTGATCACTCTCTCAAAGCGCAAAGCCGGCTTCGGGTCGAGAGCGCGCACTTCAGCAACCATGTCGCGCAGATCGTCCATGGAAACGCCGCACACTTCGCGCAACTTACCAAGGTCACGCTTCGCAAGTAATTCAATGTTCGTGACGAACGCCGCCATAGCCGGGTCTAACCGGTTTTGGTCCATCAGTTGCAACCGCAAACATTCTTTGAGATCTCTTGCAAAGATTCCCGAGGGATCAAACCCTTGGAGAAGATTGAGAATGCGGGCCACCTCTGCCGCATCTGCGCCGAGCTGGGCCGCAGCTTCCTCAACATCCAATTGCAGATATCCGCTTTCGTCCAGCTGATCGATTAAATACATTCCGATGAAACGATCCGCAGAATCATCAACCGCAAGATTGAGTTGCTGAACCAGGTGGCTGCGCAAGTCCGGCGTATCTGCAAGCGTTTGTTCAAGAGTAGGCAGGCCATCTTCATAGCCACCAGCACCCCATTGCGACGAGCTGCTGTAATCTGCATTACTATCGGAGCCGAGCGATATTTCGTCGTCAGCGCTCGCAACATCCACATCCAGCGGCGCTTCATCTTGCCCATCGACAGTGTCGATAAAAGATGAGTCGGACTCCTCTCGATCAGCGGAATTGCCCGCGCTCTCCGCGAGCGCGCTTGTCTCGCCGCTTTCATCCATTTCCAGAAGCGGATTGGATTCCAGTTCTTGCTCTACGTAAGCCTCGAGTTCAACGGCCGACAACTGCAGCAACTTAATGGCCTGCTGCAACTGCGGTGTAATAACAAGACTTTGAGACTGTCTAAGGTCTAGTCGTGGAGTAAGGGCCATGGCTATTCGTTTACCATGTCATTACAGACTAAACCGCTCTCCCAAATACACACGGCGCACACCTTCGTGAGCAACAATCTCTGAAGGCCGACCCTCCATGAGCACGGTGCCCTCGTGCAAAATGTAAGCACGGTCAATAATATCGAGTGTCTCGCGCACATTGTGGTCGGTGATCAGCACACCCAAACCTCGGTCTTTAAGATGCGATACCATCTCTCGAATTTCACCGACGGCGATGGGATCAATCCCCGCCAGCGGTTCGTCGAGAAGAATAAAACTTGGCCGAGAGGCCAAGGCGCGCGCAATTTCGCAGCGACGGCGCTCACCGCCCGACAGCGCCAACGCCGGCGACTTGCGCAGGTGATCAATTGAGAACTCATGCAAAAGCGCATCTACGAGCTCATCCTGCTTCGCTTTTTCCGCTTCGACAATTTCCGCGACAGCGCGGATATTACCTTCAACCGTCATACCGCGAAAGATTGACGCCTCTTGCGGCAAATAACCAATACCCAGGCGTGCGCGGCGATACATCGGCAATGCGGTGATGTCTTCGCCGTCCAGGTAAATTCTGCCGCGATCAGGGCTAATGAGGCCTGTCACACAGTAAAATGATGTGGTTTTACCAGCACCATTAGGGCCCAGCAGACCCACAGCTTCGCCGCGTTGAACCGCAAGATTTACGTCGCGTAGGACCGGCCTGCTCTTAAAGGTCTTTCCGAGACCACGCACCGCGAGACCCGTGCGCGGAACAGCTTCGGTGCCGACCGCATCTTCAGAGTTTTTCGATTTGTCTAATGTATCAGGCGCCATCCCTGCCCCTTCTGTAGGCCGCTAATCTTGGGCTGCTGGCGTGGAACTCGCCCCCGCAGCGGTTTCAGCCATCGGCTCCGTGCTCGGCGCAATGAGAGCTTTAACCCGTGCGTTTTCCCTGGGACTTTGCATTCCAGCTTCAGCAGCGCTGCCGAAAAGACGACTGGTGCCGCCTTTTACATTCATAACCGCGAAACCGCCACCAAGCTGGTTGTTGTTTTGGGTAATCTTAACCGATCCATCAAGGGTCGCGATACCGCTATCAATATTGTAGCTGCCGCGATTACCGAGAACCGTTTCTTTCTCGGTCTCCATGCGGACATTGCCAAAGGCCTGCATAAAAACAATATCTGCGCGATCACGGCCAGCGCCCTTCACCGGAGCGCCCGCCTCAGGCTGTCTGAAAAAGGCTATCAGCTTATCGGCATATAACCGGCGCTTTTCGGCATCTTCAGCCATAGCGGCCCCTTCAGCCACCGCCACACGCTCATTTGACCAGTACTGCAAGGCCCGCCGCGCCATAACAGATCCATCACCCGTCTCTAACTTGACTTGGTCACCCTCAAGAACGAGCACAGCTTTGTCGAAGTCATAGACAGCCGCATCGCCCGTCGCGGTTTCCTCGGCGGACTTCATGGTGACATTGCCCGCTGCGAAAACGCGATACAACTCGTTACTTCCATCGGCCAGTGTGCGGTAATCAGCCATCAATTCGTCGCCCGCAACGCTGACATCCCCTTGCACGGCGACCGCATTGCCGCGCGCTATGAAACGACGATTTTCCTGCTGCCACTCGATACCGTTCTCAGCATTGACTTCGATAGGCTGGTCGGAATTTTTTGCATCGAACACTAGCGACTGCGCAAGCGCAGCCTGACTCATGACGACTAAAACCGCGATTGAGCCTACCGCCAAAATTCGGCGTCTCATATCCGAAGGCACTATCACCTGCAAACTTCTCACTGAGCTGCTCCTGACTGCTGACCTGCGGCAGAGCCATTTAATGTTGTGGACCTATCTGCCCCGGCCACCTGCCCTCCGTTAAGGACAAGATGCGCCGGGCCCACGAAATATACTACTTTTCCCGTTTCGGACATGGTGAAGCCTGCAGCCTCTAAGGACCCAAATGGCCCATGGCTATTCACGGCGTCATTTCCAACCGCTTCGCCCTTATCGAGATCAACACGCGCAGAGCCGGTGTGAAACTCATTTCCCTGGTCCTGATACAAAGACACATTGCCGTCCAAATTCAGCAACTGCTCATCGCGATTGTAAACACCGGTATGTGCGGAAATAGAAAGCCACGATCCGTCGGTCAGACTGATGTCGGCCTGCGGAGCCGTCAGATCCACGGCGGGATCGTCGTTGGGCCGCTCACGAACATTTGCCGCCGTAACGGAATACGGCTGGCCTTTATCATCCGTACCGTAGTACCGCGCGTTCGTCATATTCAATGTATCGGTGGCTGATTCTTCAATGAGATTCATACCGATACGAAACCGATCATCTTGCTGACGAAACTGCGGCAGCACCACAATAAGCAAAAGAAGAAAGCCCGCTGCCGACGGGAGCAGAATCTTCATAATACCGACAAACCGACTGTACTGAGCTACCGACCGCGCAACAGATGTATGGCGCGGCTGCCATAACGCTGTTCTTCGACCATCGGACGGCATGGAACTCTTAGCGGGCGAAGCACCTTCCGCCAAAACACCGGATCCGGAGATCTCCGCCATCAGACCGCACCAGCGCGCAGAACATCATGCATTCTCAGAATGCCCACGGGTTCGCCGTTTTCGACAACAAAAACGCTCGTGACTTTCCATTCGTTCATTCGGCGCAAAGCCTCTGCCGCCAATATCGACCGGCCTGTTGTCTTTGGTGCCTTGGTCATGACATCGCCGGCTTTCATATCGAATAAGCCGTTGGAAATATGGCGGCGCAAATCACCGTCGGTAACAATTCCGATCAATTGGTTATCCGCGCCCACCACGCCCGCAACGCCAAAGGTTTTCTTAGTCATGACGATTACGACCTCGCCCATAGGGGTATCCGTCGCCACCAGCGGGAGTTCATCTCCCACATGCATCAGATCATCCACCTTATAAAGCTTACGGCCCAACTGGCCTCCGGGGTGGAATACCTTGAAGTCGTCAGCGGTAAACCCCCGGCGCTCTAAAAGCGCAACCGCAACCGCATCGCCGAGGGCGATCATCATCGTGGTCGATGTGGTTGGGGCTAAGCCCAACGGACAGGACTCGCCGACCGCCGGCAGGAGAAGCACCGCATCTGCAGCCGTGGCCAAACTTGAACCAGCGCGTCCAGTTATAGCCACAAGAGGAATGCCAAACCTGCGGGTGTAAGAAATTAGGTCAGCCAATTCAGGTGTTTCACCGGAATTGGAAATCGCCAGTACAGCATCGCCAGTCGCAATCATCCCGAGATCGCCATGACTTGCTTCGGCGGCATGAACAAAAAACGCAGGAGTGCCGGTTGAGGCCAAAGTAGCGGCGATTTTACCGCCGACATGGCCGCTTTTGCCCATTCCGGAGACAATCACACGGCCTTCGACCCCCGACAGAATATCAAGGCTTTTAATAAAGCCGTCATCAAGACCCGCCGACAAGGCATCAAGCCCTTGCTTAGCATGATCAAGGACACGGCGCGCAGCGGACCGGTCTGCAGAGTCTTTTTGAGAGTTCACCGGCGGGGCCTTCCTGGTCGCAGTCATCGAGGTGGGCGTCGAAATAGTCATTGTCTGTATTGCCTATCACCGCGTTCAGATCGACCCGTTGCGGCAGCATCGAAGTGTATCATCCATGTGGGGCGTAATACGCTGTTGTTAAAGGCTGCCCTCCACATAACCCGGAATATGGGGCGTTTGCCATTTGAGGCCTATACCTCGCAGGCGCACTAAAAATACCTGCAAAGTATTGCTTTTGGCCTAAAGAGGGTCAACACACCCCACCGGTCCGAGCAGCCTATATCGGTAATTTATTTATAAATTGCAAATAGTTAAAGATCGCGATGGATTTCGGGACGACTCTACGAATGGGCGAAGATATCTTCGTCGGCCCATCCGGCCAAATCCAACGCCGCCCGATCGGGCAAAAACTTGAAACAGGCGTCGGCTAGATCCTTGCGACCTTCGCGTTCTAGAAGACGTTCCAGGGCGATCTTCAGGCGGTGCAGATAAAGAACATCGGACGCAGCATAGTCGATCTGTTCTTGTGTCAGAGTCTCCGCCGCCCAGTCAGATGATTGCTGCTGTTTAGAGACTTCCACGCCGATGAGATCCCTGCACAAGTCTTTTAGACCGTGCTTATCAGAGTTTGTGCGTACAAGGCGCGAGGCCGTACGGGTGCAATATACCGGCATGCATTTAACGCCCAAGTGCTTCTGGATCATCGCAAGATCGAACCGCGCAAAGTGAAAGATTTTCTCAATCTTCGGATCAGATAACACTTCTGCGAGGTTTGAAGCCGGCGTGCCTGGAATGATCTGAACAAGGTGAGCATCACCATCACCGGCTGAAAGCTGTACGACGCACAAGCGGTCCCGGTGTAACCGCAAGCCCATGGTCTCCGTATCGACGGCGATACTGTCTTTGAAGGTAACGCCGGCGGGGAGATCCCCACGATGCAAATGATTGGTCAAATTACAGCCCTAACATGCTTCATCAATAGAGTGGCCCCTATGACGAGGCCCGCCGACATCGCGAGCCTAAAAGCGAAAAGGTGGTGCCCAGGAGAGGACTCGAACCTCCACGACCTTGCGGTCACTGGCACCTGAAGCCAGCGCGTCTACCAATTCCACCACCTGGGCGCTCGGTACCCCGGCGACACTGATCCGGGTCAAAACCGCGAACCGATGCACTTAGGCACTAAACTTTGATCATGGCCCCGCATAAATCAAGGCGGTGTGCCCCATGAACAGGGCGAGACGGATACAGCGCTCCGCTGGGGTTGTCAATGCGAGGCCCGGCAAGGCTTTGCAGGGTCAGCCCCACCGGCGACAGCCGCACCCCGGCACACTGGCCTGTCCCTGGTATATTGCCAGTCAACAGGTTCTATGCCACTGAAAGACAGAGACTTGTTGGCTAGAACGGATACGTGATTGATGACTGAACAATCGGAAAAATTGATAACGATCTTCGGCGGCTCAGGATTCATCGGGCGCCACTTGGTGCGCCGTATGGCAGAGCAAGGCTGGCGCGTGCGCGTGGTTGTGCGGGACACCCAGAAAGCGGCCTTTCTGAAGGTTGCCGGGCGGGTGGGACAGATTTCTTTGGTGCCCGCCTCAATTACCAATGAGCAAAACGTGACAGCCGCCGTTCAGGGCGCCGACGCGGTCGTCAATCTGGTGGGCATACTTTATCAGAGCGGCAAGCGTTCGTTTCAAGCAACCCACATTAATGGGGCCGAGAATATCGCAAAGGCCGCCGCAAAGGCCGGCGTAAAACACCTCGTCCAGATCTCCGCGCTCGGCGCCGACAGCGCATCACCTTCAAAATACGCACAGAGTAAAGCCGCTGGAGAATCAGCGGTGAAAAACGCGTTTCCGGGTGCAACAATTTTACGACCGAGCGTTGTTTTTGGCGCAGAGGACGGCTTCTTCAATCTTTTCGGTTGGATGGTTCAGGTTTTTCCGATCGTGCCGTTTTTCACAAACACAGTTCCGCATGCCGAGGGCGGTGGCGGGCCGAAATTTCAGCCGGTGTATGTCGGAGATGTCGTTACCGCGATTTCACGGGCCGTGTCAGGAGACTCCCATACCGGCAAAACTTACGAGCTGGCAGGGCCGCGCGTCTATGACATGCGCGAAGTTATCACCATGGTGAATAATGAGGCCCAACGTAAGCGCTGGATCATTGGCGTTCCGTATTTCATCGCGTCAATGATGGCTCTCGTTCTTCAGTTTTTGCCAAAACCCCTGCTCACCCCTGATCAGGTTAAGCAATTAAAAATCGGCAGTGTTTGCAGCGGCAAATTCCCTGGACTCGAGGCTTTCGGCATCCCGCCAACAGCAGCCGAAGCTATTATTCCTACCTATCTGAAACGCTACCGTCCTCTTCAGCAAACCAAGCGATTGCGTATGACGCCTCGCAAGGGGCATTAATCAAGAGATTTCAGTTTCTCACGCAGTAGAACGATTCGGTCGTTTCCCCAGTACACCTCACCGTTTACAGCGAAGCTGGGAACCCCAAAGACGTTCAAGGCTAGGGCGCTGGCAATGATCTCGCCGTGTCGCTTCTCAGCATCTCCGCTATTCACCAAATCACGAAGCCTATCGGCATCAACGCCGCTATCGGCCGCCATCTTGAGACAGTCGTCTTCGCGAATTGCGAGACCCTGTATGTAGAGCGCTTCGAACATCGCACGGCAAAAACTGGCCGCCCTTCCCAGGATTTCGGCGGCAACGCAATAAAGCGTACGGCGCTGGGCATCCATTATGGGTTCAACCGGATCTTGATACGACACGCCGTAAAAATCCGCCCAGCGGCGAATATCCACTTGCCTATAGTGGTCGCTGTATTGGCCCGACACGAGGGCTCCCGCGCAGTCGCCCGCAACGTTGCGTGTTACAAAGGGATTCTGACCGCGGCGCTGCATGAGTTCGTAGCTCTTAATCGGAAGCCATTGCACACAGCAGCCAGTTTCAGTTTCGAGAGCCGCAATTTGAGTCGAGGCAAGATATGAATAACGACTACCAAGTCCTAAGAAAAATTGGACGTCCTGGACCACCCCAACTCCTATAAGCTGATCCAGCCGTATGCTATCGCCAGGATTACCCCACCCACAGCAAGACGGTAGAAGACGAACGGCTTGAAACTGGACCGTCTCAGCCATGCCATAAGAACGGTGACGGCGATTAACCCACTCACCATTCCGAGAACACCGCCCAATATATCAGCGTTACTCACCTCGATGGTCTGGACACCCAGTTCAAACGCATCGCGAACGTTTAGCGCGGCCAGCACAGGAATTCCGAGTAACAGAGATAGCCGGGCGGCCGATGTGCGCTCATAGCCAAGAACCCGGGCCATCGTCATTGCCAACACCACTCGCCCCACTCCGGGAACCAAAACAAAGACCTGCATGACACCAATGAGAGCCGCGTCCAAAAAAGTGGCGTGCTCTACCCGCTTGACGGTCATGCTCATGTGATCGAATGCAAACAGCACAGCTGCGCCTACAATCATGGCCCAGCCTATGGCCGCGAGGGAGTGCGGACCGAATTCAACGTACCGCGTAATTAAAAACCCAAGGGTCAAAACCGTAACGGTCGCCGTCAAAATTTGTCCGGCAAGCCGCGCATCCGCATCCCGTTTGCCTTTGAGAACCCTGGCCACTCCGGTCGCCATGGCCCAGATATCCTGCCAAAAATAGGCCGTGACCCCCAGGAGCACGCCAGTACGAACAGCCATATGAAATATAGGGGTCGGCATAGACCAAGCGACGGCCGACTCGAGGAGAGCGCCGTGCGCGGTGGAACTTATCGGAAGGATTTCGGCAATTCCCTGAAGAATCGCCAACACAATATCTTGTGCCAATGCCACTTTAACAGTCCACCCCTTGCCCTAAAAAATCATACAGCAGGGCTATCAAGACTTCTAGAGTCCCGAGACGCCACATTTAGTAACCATGTGGTTACTAATATAGCGGTATGCGCCGTCAAAAACCGCGCTTTCATTTTGTTTCGATCATTGTATTGAATTATTATAGTCAGTAATACTGACCTAATTTGATGATTTCCCTAGATATCAATGGGTCAAGGCTGATAAGTTCCCGCCGAGTAAAAAGCTTGAGCGCTCAGATACAGGGATCAGGGTCGCCGCATCACGTCAGATCGCTCCAGCACACTTAGTACCGAGCAAGTCCCAATCGGCGACACCACACTCGCCCAAGGAACCGAACCTTCGCAGTGAGTCGCCGGCGCGTACTGCGAACCACGACCAGATGCTATCGAAATTCAACCCTGACCGCCGGGAGAGCGGATCATGGGATTAACGACGGGAGGAGCCCGCATATGAGACGGAAGATGCTGCAGTTTGTTCGCCTGGATCAGGCCATGCCCCCTAAACGGGCTGGCGACACCCGGCGTAAAGACTTCAACGAGATTTATGAGGAATGGGCCGAAGCAGACGCTGGCGATCAAGCCTCGCGGTGCGAGCAATGCGGGATTCCCTTTTGCCAGGTCCACTGCCCCGTCCAAAACAACATACCCGACTGGCTGAAACTCACCGCTGAGGGTCGGCTTGAGGAAGCTTATGCCCTGTCGGCGGCGACCAATAACATGCCTGAGGTCTGCGGCCGCATCTGCCCGCAGGACCGCCTGTGCGAAGGCTCTTGCGTTCTGGAGCAATCGACCCACGGCACCGTAACAATCGGCGCCGTTGAAAAATACATCACCGACATGGCCTGGGAGAAGGGCTGGGTTAAGCCTGTCAAACCGGAGAAAGAACTCACCGCTTCGGTAGGAGTTATCGGCGCCGGCCCCGGCGGAATGGCCGCGGCGGAGGAACTTCGCAAGCTCGGATATCAAGTCGAGATATACGACCGCTACGACCGCGCGGGCGGCCTCATGATTTACGGCATTCCCGGATTCAAGCTTGAGAAAGAGGTTGTCGAACGCCGCGTCACGCTACTTGAAGACTCCAAAATCGTCATTCATCGCAATGTGGAAATCGGCAAAGACATCAGCTTTGCCGACCTGCGGGCGAAACACGACGCCGTTGTGGTGGCAACCGGAGTTTACAAAGCCCGCGAACTCGCCTGTCCTGGCGCAGGCGCTAATGGTGTCCTCGCAGCGATGACCTATCTCACCGCCTCCAACCGCAAAGACCTGGGCGATAAAGTCGCCGATTTCGACACCGGTCTTTTAAATGCGGCCGGAAAGAATGTCGTAGTTATCGGCGGAGGCGACACCGCCATGGACTGCGTGCGCACGGCCATACGCCAAGGCGCCAAGTCCGTAAAATGTTTGTATCGCCGCGACCGCGACAACATGCCGGGATCGCAGCGGGAAGTGGCCAATGCCGTTGAAGAAGGCGTTGAATTCCTTTGGCTGTCTGCGCCCGAAGCCATCCTGCACGACAGTGATAACGATGCCACCGGTGTGCGGGCCGTTCGCATGCGTCTTGGCACACCCGATATCTCCGGCCGCGCCAAACCCGAAGAGATTGAAGGCTCACAGTTTGTCGTCCCTGCGGACATGGTTATAGCCGCGCTGGGTTTCGACCCGGAAGACTTGCCCGTCATGTTCGATGAACCGGCACTTGGCGTAACACGTTGGGGCACTTTGAAAACAGATTTCCGCACACTCATGACGACTATGGACGGAGTTTTCGCGGTTGGTGACATCGTGCGGGGCGCTTCGCTCGTGGTCTGGGCCATTCGCGACGGCCGCGACGCTGCCGCCAGCATTCACCGCCACCTTCAGGCGCAGACGGCCGAGGAGCCGCAGCGACTGAAAGTAGCGTCTTAAATTTAGGCCTCTCGAAGAAAAGGTATGGCCATGCGTGATGATGACACCAACATGACTTCCGACATCCTTGAAAGCGGTGAAACCTTTGTCGCGAATTATCGCGCCAATGTCGACAAGCTTACGGCGGCGCACGCCTATGATCCCGCTCAAGAGCACGACGCCTGCGGCGTGGGCATGGTTGTTGCCGTGGACGGCAAACCTCGCCGCCGGGTTGTCGAAGCCGGTATTGAAGCCCTTAAAGTTCTATACCACCGGGGTGCAGTCGATGCCGACGGCAAGACCGGGGACGGAGCCGGCATACATTTGGAAGTTCCCCAGGATTTTTTCCGCGAGCATGTAAGCCGCACCGGTCACGAAGTAAACGACTCGGAAATCCTATGCGTTGGCATGGTGTTTTTGCCCAAATCCGATTTAAGCGCACAAGAAACCTGCCGGACCATCGTCGAAAGCGAAATTCTAAACGCCGATTATTACATCTACGGCTGGCGACAAGTGCCCGTGGACATTTCGATTATTGGCGAAAAAGCTAATGCGACGCGCCCGGAAATTGAACAGATCATGATTTCCAATCGGCGCGGCCTCACCGGCGAAGAATTGGAGCGTGATCTGTATTTGGTCCGCCGGCGCATCGAGAAGCGGGTTTCAGAGGAACATGTCCGCGATTTCTATATCTGCTCGCTGTCTTCACGCTCAATCATCTACAAAGGAATGTTCCTCGCCGAGCAGCTAACGTCGTTTTATCCCGATCTTCTGGACGCGCGTTTCATATCGTCCTTTGTCATTTACCACCAACGCTACTCCACCAATACTTTCCCGACCTGGTGGTTGGCGCAGCCGTTCCGCGCGCTGGCGCACAACGGAGAAATCAACACTCTTCTCGGCAATGTCAATTGGATGAAATCGCACGAATGCCGCATGGAACACCCCTCTTTCGGCAACACGATTGAGGAACTAAAGCCCGTCATCCAGCCGGGAAGCTCCGACTCAGCCGCCATCGACGCCGTGTTCGAATTGTTGTGCCGCGCAGGCCGCTCGGCCCCGATGACACGCTGTCTGCTTGTGCCCGAGAGCATAGGCCAAAATGCGGTCATGCCGGACAATCATCGGGATTTGTTTGCCTACTGCAACGCGGTCATGGAACCTTGGGATGGCCCGGCAGCCATGTGCGCAACAGACGGTCGCTGGGTGCTGGCCTATATGGACCGCAACGGATTGCGCCCCATGCGCTACACCCTAACGAAGGACGGAATTCTCGTTGTCGGATCCGAGACCGGCATGGTGCGAATTCCGAACGCCGACGTTATCGAAAAAGGCCGGCTCGGCCCCGGTCAAATGATCGCCGTCGATTTGAAAGAGGGCGTGTTTTTTCACGACAAGGAAATCAAGGACAACCTTGCCTCGAAGCATCCCTATGGCGAGTGGATGAAGAACACCACTCATCTCGATTCCATCATCAAGGCAAGCAAACTCCCCAAGCCCGCGTTCACCAAAGAAGAATTGGTGCGGCGCCAGGGCGCCTACAGTCTCACCATGGAGGATCTCGAACTTGTCCTTCATCCGATGATAGTCGACGCCAAAGAAGCAATTGGTTCGATGGGCGACGACGGTCCCTTGGCTGTGCTGTCCGAAAACTATCGTGGCCTACATCACTTCTTCAGACAAAATTTCAGCCAGGTCACCAACCCGCCGATTGACAGTCTGCGCGAAACACGGGTGATGACTCTGAACACCCGGCTTGGAAACTTGGGCAACATACTCGATGAAGCCCCGGATCAGTGTGAACTGCTTCAGCTGTCGAGCCCTATGCTCACGACCATGCAATTCAACGCTATGCGCAAATACATGGGTGACGCTGCTGGCAATATCGACTGCACCTTTGATGTCAACGGCGGCGAAGACGCTCTGCGGGAAGCCATTGCGCGTATTCAAGCCGAAGCCGAAGAAGCCGTGCGCGCGGGCAAGCGGCACCTTGTGTTGTCTGACGAAGCGATCGGTCCAAACCGCGCGCCCATTCCCATGATTCTGGCAGCCGGCAGCGTTCATACCCACCTCATCCGCCAAAAACTGCGGACCTTCACCTCTATCAATGTCCGCTCCGGCGAATGCCTTGATGTGCACTACTTCGCCGTTCTGATCGGCGTCGGCGCGACAACCATCAACGCTTACCTCGCGGAAGAAGCCATCAGCGATCGCCATCGCCGCGATCTGTTCGACGATATGAGTCTGGACGAATGTTTGCAGAGATATCAGAAGGCCGTGGGCGACGGGCTTTTGAAAGTCATGTCCAAAATGGGCATTTCTGTCATCAGTTCATATCGCGGGGGTTACAACTTCGAGGCCGTAGGCTTGTCTCGTTCGTTGGTTGCGGAATTCTTCCCCGGCATGACCTCACGCATTTCCGGAATCGGCCTGCCCGGCCTTCAAAAGAAAGTCCTCGCCCAACACAAGAAGGCCTTCGGCTCTAATGTGGTCGCATTGCCGGTCGGTGGTTTCTACCGATACCGCGCGCGGTCCGGCGAAGTGCACGGCCATGACGGACAGCTCATCCATATTCTGCAGTCTGCGGTCGAACACGACGCCTATGCCACATACCAGAAGTACTCTGAAGGTGTGCGTAAGTTGCCACCCATCCACCTGCGCGATTTGTTGGATTTTCGCAAAGTCGCAAAACCTATTGCACCAGAGCAGGTGGAATCGACCACTGAAATCCGCAAACGCTTTGTGACCCCCGGCATGTCCTTGGGAGCACTGAGTCCCGAGGCCCACGGTACACTCAACATCGCAATGAACCGGATCGGCGCCAAGTCCGACTCAGGAGAAGGCGGCGAAGACCGCGCGCGCTACAAGCCGTTTTCCAATGGGGACAACGCCAACTCAGCCATCAAACAAATCGCATCGGGACGCTTCGGTGTTACTGCGGAATACCTGAATCAATGCCGCGAGATCGAAATTAAAGTGGCACAAGGCGCTAAGCCCGGCGAAGGCGGGCAGCTCCCCGGCTTTAAGGTTACCGCCGAGATTGCCACCCTTCGCCATGCGACCGAAGGCGTGATGCTCATCTCGCCGCCGCCGCATCACGATATCTATTCGATCGAAGATCTTGCCCAGCTGATCTACGACTTGAAGCAGATCAACCCTCAGGCGCGGGTTTGTGTGAAGCTTGTCGCCCGCACGGGCATCGGCACCATTGCCGCCGGCGTAGCGAAAGCCAACGCTGATGTGATTCTCGTCTCCGCCCACTCCGGCGGCACGGGAGCCAGCCCGCAAACCTCAATCAAACATGCGGGTTTGCCGTGGGAGATGGGTCTGACCGAAGTGCATCAGGTACTAACCCTGAACCGTTTGCGCCACCGTGTGGTTCTGCGGACCGACGGCGGCCTCAAAACCGGCCGCGACATAGTCATAGCCGCCATGATGGGGGCAGAAGAGTTCGGTATCGGCACAACTTCGCTGATCGCCATGGGCTGCATCATGGTACGCCAATGTCACTCAAACACTTGCCCGGTCGGCGTGTGTACCCAAGACAGTGAACTGCGTAAGAAATTCACCGGCACACCGGAGAAGGTCGTGAATTTGTTTAGCTTCCTTGGTGAGGAAGTGCGCGACATCTTGGCGGATCTTGGCGTGCGCTCACTCGCCGAGGTCATAGGCCGCACCGATCTGCTGCACCAAGTCAGCCGCGGCGCGGCGCATTTGGATGATCTTGACCTTAACCCGCTTCTGGTTATGCCGGACGCTGGCGGCCTGCCCACCCACAACACTGTAATCGGCCGCAATGAAGTAGCCGAAGGAATCGATGAACAAATGATCGCCGATGCGCGGCCATTGCTGGAAGAAGGTGAGAAAATGCAACTCACCTACAACATCCGCAACGTTCACCGGGCGACAGGCACCAAACTGAGCCACATGATCGTCAAGAAGTACGGTATGGACGGCCTGCAACCGGGTCACGTAACGGTACGCTTGCGTGGATCATGCGGACAATCCTTGGGGGCCTTCGCCGTGCAAGGCTTGAAACTAGAAGTCTGGGGCGACTCGAATGATTACGTCGGCAAGGGACTTTCCGGCGCAACCATCGTGATTCGCCCGACAACAAGTTCAGCATTTCGCTGGGCGGATAATACGATTATCGGCAACACGGTTTTATATGGCGCAACGTCTGGCAAGCTATTTGCGGCGGGTCAAGCCGGCGAGCGATTCTGTGTGCGCAACTCCGGCGCCGTTACCGTCATCGAAGGCTGCGGCTCTAATGGCTGCGAGTACATGACCGGCGGCACAGCTGTCATTCTCGGCCAAGTAGGAGCTAACTTTGCCGCGGGCATGACCGGCGGCATGGCCTTCATTTACGACCGCGATGGGTTGTTTGAACATCGTGTGAACACCGAGAGCGTGATCTATCAGCGCATCGGGGTCGGCCACTACGAAACTCTGTTACGCAATCTTGTGATGGAACATCACAAAGAAACGTCTTCGCCTTGGGCTGAATTGCTGCTGGTAAACTGGGACCGTGAGGTGCGCAATTTCTGGCAAGTGGTGCCCAAAGAGATGCTAAAACGCCTAGAAGTGCCGGTCACACGCGAGAAACCACAGCAGCTGGAAGCTTAAACAATCAAGAGTGTCCGGTATGCGCAAATAAAACGGCGGACTTATGTGTCCGCCGTTTTTTATTGAGCCTTTGCGAACCGTTTTTTGATCAGACCGTAAAGCGCCCGCTGCGCCATCGCTTCTCCGCCGACTGGGCGGCCCGGTCGGTCGCTTGGATTCCACGCATAGAGATCAAGGTGAACCCAGGGAGTCGTCCCCGCGAATTCTTTGAGAAACAATGCGGCTGTGATTGCACCCCCAAAAGGCGATTCACCGGCGTTATTCATATCGGCAATCTTGCTGTCGATCATCTTGCGATACGGCTGCCAAAGCGGCAGTCTCCATAACGGATCGTAAGTCGCAGCGGACGCTTCTATCAGATCTTGCGCAAGGGTCTCATCATCCGTAAACATCGCCGGCAATTCTGGGCCCAAAGCTGAACGAGCCGCGCCGGTCAGTGTTGCGCAATCCACCAACAACGCAGGCGCCTCTGTCGCCGCTTCAGTTAAAGCATCAGCCAGAACCAGCCGTCCTTCGGCATCGGTGTTACCGATTTCAACACTCATGCCGTTACGTGCTTTCAAGACATCGCCCGGGCGGAAAGAGTTACCCGACACCGCATTTTCCACCGCTGGAATCAGCACCCGCAGACGGACGGCCAAACGCGCCGCCATAATCATATCTGCAAGGCCTAGGACCGTCGCCGCGCCGCCCATGTCTTTTTTCATAAGAGCCATGGCGCTGGAAGGCTTGAGATCAAGTCCGCCGGAATCAAAACACACACCCTTGCCCACCAATGTGACTTTGGGAGCGGACGCATCGCCCCAAGTCAAATCAATCAGACGTGGAGCAACCGCGCTGGCGCGGCCTACTGCATGAATCATCGGAAAGTTTTTTGCGATCAGATCGTCGCCTACGATTACGTCTATGTGCGCATCGTGCCGGGATGCGACATCGCGCGCCGCTTGCTCCAATCCGTCCGGCAACAGATCTGCTGCCGGCGTGTTGACTAGATTGCGCGCTAATGTAGCGCCGGCTACGGCGTTTTCAACGTAAGCGCGGTCGCACTTGTCCGGCCAAGCCAGTTTGGCGCATTCGGACGGTGCATCACTCTTGTAACGAGTGAAACGATACCCTCCGAGCGCCCAGGCAAGGGCCGCCCATGTCGGAAAATCGACCGAAGACCCAATACAGTCCTGCAGGTGATAATTTCCTATAGGAAGTGACCTGGCCAAATTTCCGGTGACCCAGGGGTCGTCTCCTGAGCCCAGACCAAGCACAACAAGACTCACGGCACCATCGTCGCCGGGCACAGCTACAGCCTTACCCGCCTCGGCCTTGAACGAGGACGTATTCAGCCAATTCGTAACGCGTGGCGGTTGAGCCGCAGCCCATGCGCCAAGGTCTTTCGCCCCTATGGCGACAAGCGGGATCGAATCGCCGCCGGACTCAACCAGTAATGTGAGGGGATCAATGGTCATGGCGTCAGGATTGTGACTTTTCACCAAACGACCGCAAGGTCGCTTTAATCGGGTTGTTCGGCCACTTAATCGCGCCCTTTACGGGGAGAGCACTTGGAGAGATAGATGGCGGGTCCATCAATTGATTTTCGATGTAGTACCGCTCCGCCCCAGCCAAAATCGGAACCCCTATGTCACGCGCCGCGAGCGCCTTGTCCATGAGTTTGCCGCGCGGGTGCCCCCCCTGAAATAAGGAGACATTGCGCTGATGCCATATAGCCCGCGCAATCCCATAGGCGAGTTCGGGGTTCATGCCTTCCCGCGCTACAAGCACCGAACCAACATCAACTGTCTCAACAGCAGCGTGATTGCCATACGTGCCGGCCGGGATAGTACCGAGGGTATAATACGGAAAAATATGAGTTAGTTTTTCCGCCGTAGGACCATTGATAGGCACAAGCGATATGGGAACCCGGGTTGCGAGATCTTCCAATGAGAGCACCGGCGCGCCGCTCACCATGAAAAAAGCGTCTATGGTTCCGCTTGCAAGCGCTTCGGTAACCGCCGCGAAGCTAAGTGATCTCATTCGCACCGAGGTCCATTTAACGCCGTAAGCCGACAAGATCAGTTTTGCGGTCGCTTCGGTGCCTGAGTCCTTAGCGCCCATGGCAACCGTTCGGCCTTTGAGGTCCATAACCGATTTGATAGGTGACCCTTCCCGAACCACGAGGTGCACGTTCTCGGGATACAAGCGCGCGAGTACGCGGAGATTGTCCAACGGTGGATCATTTTGGAACGCCGCTATGCCGCGGTACGCCCATGCCGTCACATCCGCCTGAGACAACGCGATTTCCATGTCGCCACGTGAAATGGATTTTAGATTTTCAACGGCATCAATCGTCGTCTGGGCGACCGCGATGAGACCCGGCACACCGCAGTTTCCGCCCTTGTCGCAGTCACGCGAGCCCGGCGGGTTAGAGATCGCGTTGGCGATAAGGCCGCCAAAGGGAAAATCCGTGGCGCCGGTCGGTCCTGCACCGATCCGGATAACCCTCATGTCCTGGGCATAAACAGTAAATCCGAAGCCCACGGGAACCAGGATCGCCGCGATGAAAAGGCCAAGACTCAGCTTCGAGAAAACGGCGCGCGGGATTTGGTACCAACCTGCAATATAACGCCGCACTGAATCGAGCCTCCCGAGGGTTCGTGTGAAATACGATCTCGCGCCGCAGTCCGCGGTGCCATCGGCACGATTCGAGTATTTATTATTTATAGCGCACATATGCGTACTGTCATCGTCGTAATTCAATGAAGGCCTGATCTGCGAGAATCATCATAGTGCAGCAATATGTACACTCTATGGCAGACGGTGGGCCGCAGAGACAAAAGCCTCGACCTCTTCGTCCACCGGCGCGGCGGCCATTTCCTCCGGCGTGGACAACTGTACCAGCCGGCCTTCCCGTAACAGCGCGATTCGGTCGGCAAGGGTGAATGCCTCCATTGGGTCGTGGGTTATAAGTACAACGGTTTTGCCGAGATCCCGTTGCAAGGTTTTCAGCTCCAATTGCATGGTGCGGCGTGTCAACGGATCCAGAGCCCCAAAAGGCTCGTCCATCAACAATATAGGGGCGCCGGTCACCAATGCCCGCGCCAAACCGACCCGCTGTTGCATACCGCTGGAGAGCTCGGCAGGTATCGCATTGCCGTAACCGTCCAGGCCGACCCGCTCGATCCAATCAGCCGCACGCAGGCGGGCAGCGGCTGTTTTCCAGCCTTGCACCCGAAGGGGGAAGGCCACGTTGTCGGTTACAGAGCGGTGAGGCAGCAAACCGAAATGCTGGAAGACCATGCTGACGGTTTGGCGGCGAAAGGCCAAAACGTCGGCCTCGCTCAGCGCCGTAACATCAACCCCGCCAACCCGCACTGTGCCAACTGTGGGCGCAATAAGCCGGTTGATCAGCCTGAGCAGGGTTGACTTGCCCGAACCCGACTGCCCCATCACCACAAACATCTCCCCCGGATCAATGGCGAGAGAGGCATCGGCCAATCCTAGGGTATGGCCGGTCGCCTTCCGAATAGCGTCCTTGCTTAGGCCTTCCCGCAACAAGTCTTGAATGTTCGGCCACTGCTGCGCGGGCGATCGCCCGAAAAGCACACCGACGGCTTCAAAAAGTATGGGCGGTGAAGTCCCGTTTGATGTCATTGAGCCGCGCTCAAGGGGGTTCGTTGCAGGCGGCGCATTGAGGCCTGGGTTAATCGGTCGAGCACAATGGCAAGAGCGACAATAGCCGTGCCGGCGACAAGACCGCGCCCCGTATCCAACCGCTGGATGCCCAGCAACACCTCTTCTCCCAGTCCCCGCGCACCGATCATCGAGGCGACCACCACCATGGACAGCGCCATCATGGTTGCCTGATTGAGCCCGGCCATAATGGACGGCAGCGCCAAAGGAAACTCGACCCACCACAGCCGTTGCCGGAGGGTCGCCCCGAACGCGTTGGCCGCTTCGACTGCCTCGGCATCCGCATGTCGCAAGCCGAGGTCGGTCAGTCGCGCCACCGGCGGCACGGCGTAGATGACCGTTGCCAGCAACGCCGGAACCTTGCCAAGGCCAAACAGCATCAAGGCCGGCACCAAATAGACAAACGACGGCAGAGTTTGCATAGCGTCAAGAATGGGGAGGAACACCAGCCGCAAGCGAGGATAACGTGCCAAAACCACTCCGAACGGAATGCCGATGGCCGCCGCGAACACTAAAGCCGCGATCATCAGAGCCAAGGTCTGCATGGCCTGATCCCAAAGACCAAGAATCCCCATAAGCAGAGCAGCCCCCATCAGTCCCGCCGCAAATAGAATCCGGCGAGACAAGCCAAAGCCCAGAGCACCAATGGCCAGCACCACCAACCACCACGGCGCGCCGCGCAGCAGGTGTTCGATCTGCAGCAAAAAAATCAGGACCACATCGGCAAAGGCGCGAAAGGCGCTACCGTAGGCAGCAACGAACGCATCGACCCCCTCCGTAATCGCGCCGCTGATGGAAATGGTGAGGCGTTCGGGAAACATGGAGAACTCCTAAAGCTTAGGGAGGGAGAGCGGCCTGAACCCGGGCGGCAACATCGCCTGCGACCCAGCCCGTCCAAATTTCAGGATGCTTGGACAGAAAATGTCGGGCGGCATCCTTCGCTTCGACATTGTGATCACGCATATACGCCAGCGCCTCGTTCACCAGAGCCGCCGTGGTCTCATAGGCCGTTAAAAACTGAACCAGCTTCGGCGCTTCCTTGGCAAACGCGGCGTTAACCCCAACCCAAACGGGCACGACAGGGTACGCCACGGCGCGCGGATAGTCGGGATCGGAATTGAGACCGTCCCAATCCACCTCGTTCCACGCCGGCTCATCCAATTGAACAAGGTCATATTTGCCAAGCACCCAGGTAGGTGCCCAGTAGTAGGCGAGGATCGGCTCCCCGCGCAGATACGCGCCGCCAATCGCCGCAGCGAGGGCCGCGCCGGTTCCGGGGCGAAAATTGGTGTAGTCATCCTCAAGACCGTAGGCTTTGAGCTTCGCCGAATTGACGACCTCACAATTCCAGCCCGCCACACAATTGTAAAAGCGGCCCCGGCCCGGCTCCTCCGGGTCGGCGAATATGCCCTTATAGGCCGGAAGGTCGCTGACGCTTTTGAGACCGGGCGCCAGCGGCGCAATGTTCCGCGCCGAATCACCGTCCACCAGATATCTCGGCACATACCATCCCTGCACCGCATCCGGAAAATTAACGCCGAGTTCCTTGACCTGACCGCGCGACAGCGCACGCATCCACACATCGGTCACGTTGTCTTTCCATACCTCCATGGCGATATCGATGTCGCCCTGGGCCACGCCCTGCATCATCGGAATGGTCGAACCAGGGAGAGCGTCGGTTTCGCAGTCATAACCGTTTTCAAGAATGAAGCGCGCAACGGCGTTATGAAAGGCAGCGGATTCCCAATCCAACCCTGCAAACACCACCGGGCGAGAAACCTCACAGGCTGACGCCACCGTAGGCACAAGAAGCATACATATGAGGACAAAATAGCGCATTGGGCGACCATAACCCGGACAGCCAACGCGGCAAACCACGGACATTTGCGCTTAAATGCAGAAAATTAGGCCTAAGCAGCGGCTTTTAAGAGATCGCGATGCGCTGCCGAGAGCGGGGGTACCGCCAGGCGCAGCAAGGAGCCGCTCGGATAGTTTTGCGACATGCCGGAAATAATTCTCCGACGCAACGTCAGGCGACGTGGCGTTAATGACGATTTGGGCGCGAGGCACCATTCGCACTTATCAGACTCAAGGTTCCCCGCGACGAATTGTTGCATACTCTTGGCTACTACCGGCCCTTCAAACCCGTGCGGTGAGGCCTTAGACTCATCACCAAGGAGGCCCCAATGACAAAGCTCGATATTCGTCAGATTCCCGTCCTCAGCGACAATTTCATCTATCTAGCGCGTGAGCCGGATACCGGCGCAGTTGCTGTGGTGGACCCGGCCGTTGCCGAACCCGTACTGGATGAAGCCAAACGGCTCGGCTGGAAAATTACACACATCCTCAATACGCATCACCATCCCGACCACGTTGGCGGAAATCTCGAAATCAAAGAGGCCACAGGCTGCACCATTGTCGGCCCGGCGCATGACCCGGACCGCATACCCGGCATGACGGTGCAAGTGAGCGACGGCGACACCTACGATCTTGGGAACGCACGTGCCCAGGTGTTCTTCGTGCCGGGCCATACCCGTGGGCATATTGCCTATTGGTTCGAGGACTCGAACGCATTGTTTTGCGGAGATACCCTCTTTTCCATTGGCTGTGGCCGTCTATTCGAAGGTACGCCGGCGCAGATGTGGGCCAGCCTGCAAAGGCTGCGAGAGCTGCCGGCAGAAACACGCATATACTGTGCGCATGAATATACTGAAGCCAATATTCGTTTCGCTGTCACCGTCGAACCGGACAACACCGCGCTACGGCAACGCGAGGCCGATGTAAAAGCGTTGCGTGCTGCTGGGAAATATTCTGTGCCATCGCTCCTCGGCGATGAACAGGCCGCCAATCCGTTCTTGCGGGCCGATGCGCCGGAGTTGGCGGCGGCGATTGGCATGAAGGGCCGCGCGCCGGTGGATATTTTTGCCGAAGTCCGACGGCGAAAAGACGTGTTCTAAAAGGCCTCCTTTTGAATTGATCAAATCATGAAGCTTGACCTTAACGCCTATTTTACGCGCATCGGTTACGTAGGTGCACACGAACCGACATATTCGGTTCTCTCCAGCCTTCACGAGTTGCACCCATCCGCTATTCCATTCGAAAACTTAGACCCTCTGTTGGGCCGAACGGTGCACATCGACCTTGCGTCAATCGAGGCTAAACTCGTGAGGGGGCGGCGTGGTGGCTACTGCTATGAACACAACAGTCTCTTTTGCCAAGCGCTTGCCGCTTTGGGCTTTAACACCACGCCGCTTGCAGCGCGTGTAATTTTAAGGTGGCAAGAAGGCCAGCCTCGACCGGCTCTAACCCACCGGCTCACCTTGGTGGAATTACCCGAGGGCGTCTTTATTGCCGACGTCGGATTTGGCGGACAAAGCCCTACATCACCCCTGAAGCTGGAGCATGGTCTGGAGCAATCCACTTCTCACGGCACATACCGCATTCTGCAATCCGAGGAAATTCATGAACTTCAGTGGAATTCTGAGGGCACCTGGTCTGGCCTGTACCGGTTTACTCTGGAGCCACAGGGCCCAGTCGATTTCGCGATGAGCAACTGGTTCACTTCGGCGCACCCTTCGTCGCACTTTCGGCATAACCTGCTGGCATCCAAAGTAGAGGGGGACGCGCGCCTCAATCTGCTCAATACACGCCTCACCATGCGGCGCAGCGTCAAATCTGAGGAGCGCACAGTGTCCACGCCCGAAGACCTCGACCGGGTACTAAGGGAGCAGTTCGGCATCGACCCTCCAGAACCGATCAACGCTTTATGGGAACGGATTCCAAAAACCTGACGCGAGCGACGTCAGGAAGGATGGATCAATACATATGCTGGCCGCCGTTGATGGACAGCGTAGAGCCCGTAATAAAATCGGCATCATCGGCAATCAGGAACATCACACCGCGCGCAATGTCACCGGCGCGGCCCAGTCGGCCCATCGGGATATTCGAAATAATTTTTTCCAAAACGTTCGGGGGCACGGCCCGCACCATGTCGGTATCCACATATCCGGGCGCGATGGCATTGACGGTTATGCCTTTGCCTGCGCCTTCCTGGGCCATCGCTTTGGTAAAGCCATGAATACCCGATTTCGCGGCGGCGTAGTTCACCTGACCGTATTGTCCGGCCTGACCGTTGACGGAGCCGACATTGACGATGCGGCCGAAGGATCGTTTGCGCATGTTCTCGATGACCGCGCGGGACATATTAAAGCAGCCCCCTAGATTGACATCGATCACCTGCTGCCATTGTTCATGGGTCATTTTGTGAAGGGTGCCGTCGCGGGTAATCCCTGCGTTGTTGACGAGAACGTCCACAGGACCGAGGTCTTCGGTTATTTTTGCAACGCCAGATTGACACGCCGCAAAATCAGACACATCGAATTTGTAGTTGGGGATGCCGGTCTCTTTGGTGAAGTCCGCAGCGGCGTCATCATTGCCGCTGTAGTTGGCTGCAACTTTGTAGCCCGCTTTTTTTAGAGAAATGGAGATTTCCCTGCCGATGCCACGGGTCCCGCCGGTAACAATTGCTACACGCTCAGCCATAATCATCCCCCAATATTGTTGTTCGGTAAAGATCGACCGTTATCTGATCATAGCCTCCTTCAGCGCCCCTGCAAGGCGGTTCAAGTGACATTCTGCGCAGAGGCATGCGGACATCCCGCCTGTTGCGATACCTATAAATTATAGGTATTATACCTTTTAGTTCGATGTATAGAGGGAGCGACGAAGTTATAGCGCAAAGCAATCCCAGTTTCATGAACGGCGTGCCGGAACTACTCATTCTCCGGCTGCTGCAGGCGCGCGAGATGTACGGCTATGAACTTGTGCAAACCATCCGTGCCGAGACCGGCAATGTTATCAGCCTCGGCGAAGGCGTGGTGTATCCGGCGCTGCACGCCCTTGAAAAACAGCGGGCGCTGAAATCACGCCGTAAGGATGTGGGCGGACGGACACGCGTGTATTATTCGGTCACGGCCTCGGGCGCGAAGCGTCTTACGGCCCTCAGCACTCAATGGGCGCGTATCACCGGCGCCGTTGGCACCTTGATGGGAGAGGCGCGTCATGCCGCAGCCGCAATTTAGGGCCCTTAAAGAACGGCTGCTGCACGCAGGCATCGCGCCGAAGCATGTACGCCGCTATGTGGCGGAACTTGAAGATCATTTTGATGATTTAGTGCACGAAGAAACCACGCGGGGTTTGGATAAAAGTACCGCCGAGAACGCCGCCCTGAACCGTTTGGGCGACGATGAAACGTTGGCGCAAACCATGCTGGACCGTCCCGAGTTGAAATCCCTGACCGCGCGCTATCCCTGGGCGGTGTTCGGAATTGCTCCGCCGGTGCTGCTTGCGGTTGCTGTGTATCTTGGAATTTTGGCCAATGCGGGACTCTTTTCCGTTGTGGGCGCAGCACCAGCCGTCGGCGCCGATATGCCCGATTGGATCAAAGCCGCCGTGGCGGCCTGGCATGGCCTGTTGATGTATGCGGCCCCCCTCGCCGTTGCCGTTGCGGTCGGGATCATCGGCCTGAGGCAACGCACGGAGATCGCCTGGCTCATACTTGGGGCAAGTATTGTTGTGATGCTCGGAAGTTTTCTTGAAATCGGCATGGTGTGGTCCGAGCTGCCGGGCCAATCGAGCCTTTCTGTCGGATTGCATGTGTCCGGCAAGAATGCATTGATCGGCGGCCTCGTGCGCTTGCCGATCAATCTGCTGGTTCTGGCGGGATTTTATTGGCTGTGGCGACGGAGGGAATCCGCACACGAGCAGTAAGTCGGCACTCTTCATGGTCGCCGCCCGGCTTAACCGGGCGGTCCATACCGTATCCGCACGGACAGAGTTTGTGGAGCGATGGATCGCCCGCGCTCGCAAACGCTCGGCGGGCGATGACAACAGAGGTTATGTGCTTCGAACTAACGTTCGACGCAGATCACCTTGAATGTGCTTCGAACTAGCGTTCGACGCACATGGCGATACCCATGCCGCCACCGATGCACAAAGTTGCGAGGCCACGCTTCGCGTCACGCTTTTGGAGTTCATGCAGGAGCGTCACCAGCACACGGCACCCAGACGCGCCGATGGGGTGACCAAGTGCAATGGCGCCGCCATTGACGTTGACTTTCTTGGGGTCAAATCCGAGATCGCTGCATACTGCCAACGACTGAGCCGCAAAGGCTTCGTTGGCTTCGATAAGATCAAGATCCCCAACACTCCATCCGGCTTTCTCCAGCGCCTTGCGCGACGCGGGTATCGGTCCGGTACCCATAATGGCGGGGTCCACACCGGCCTGCGCCCAGGATGCGATACGCGCGAGCGGTATCAGTCCGCGCTTTTTGGCTTCATCGGCGCTCATAACCAGCACCGCCGCCGCGCCGTCGTTGAGTCCCGACGCGTTGCCGGCGGTCACCGTGCCGTCCTTGGAAAAGGCCGGCCTGAGACCGCCAAGAGACTCCGCCGTTGTGCCCGCGCGCGGGTATTCGTCGGTGTCGAAGAGCACATCTTTCCGCTTTACCTGCACGGTAACGGGTACGATTTCGTCCTTAAATTTGCCCGCTTTGATTGCTTCTTCCGCTTTTTGTTGCGACGCCGCCGCAAATTCGTCCTGCGCGTCGCGAGTCAGTTGCCACTTTTCGGCAATATTCTCTGCCGTGGTGCCCATGTGGTAGCCGTTAAAAGCATCCCAGAGGCCATCCCGGATCATCGTGTCGATAAGACTGGTATCGCCCATCTTCGCGCCGTTGCGCATATGCATGGCGTGAGGCGACAAGCTCATGCTTTCCTGACCACCCGCGACAACAATAGCGTTGTCGCCAGCCGCGATGGACATGGCGCCAAGGGCAACGCTCTTCAGACCCGAGCCACAAACCTGATTGATCGTCATGGCTGACACTTCTTTTGGAATCCCCGCATTGATCGACGCCTGACGAGCCGGGTTTTGGCCCGCCGCAGCCGTTAGGACTTGCCCCATAACAACCTCGGACACATCAGCGCCATCCACCTGTGAACGCTTCAACGCCTCGCTGATAACTACCTGGCCGAGTTCCGCACCCGTAAGCCGGGATAAAGATCCGCCAAAGGCCCCGATTGCGGTTCGGACGGCAGAGGTGATGACGATATCGGCCATGAAGAAACTCCTCAGTTCGGAAAAATTCTAAGCGACCCGTTTGGGCCAAGGGGTTTTACGGCGCACTGCGGGCTGGAGCAAGCCGGGCTTGCGGGTACCCACTATGCAGAAACGAGACGGTGTTATGCGCGCTTTAGCCACTGGATCAGCGGATCATACACCCGCCTTGGCGCCGACCCACCAGCAATCATGCCGATATGACCAAGATTAACGTCATGCACTTCCGCTCCGGGAATTGCACGTGCGAGTCGCCGGGCCGACTCCGGCGGAACAATTCGATCCTGACTTGGAATAAAGGCCGCAGTAGAACAGCCAATCCGCGCCGGTTCGATGACGGTATCACCGACCCGCCATGCGCTGAGCGCCGGATCGTTGGCACCGTACCAGCCAAAGATCACCTCGCGCGCAACGGGAGCGGCCAACGGCACGCCGTCATTGAGCCAATCTTCGAGTTCGACAAACCGGCGAGCCGACTCGGACGCCGGATCAAGCCCGGCAAACCGGCGAAACTTCCGCCCGGCCAACGTCGGGTCCAGGGAGGCAAACAAAGCTTGCAGAAGATCGACGGATGCATTTCCTTCCGACTCAAGCATCACCTCAAGCGGGCCGCGCGCTAGGGCAATGAGAAACCGCGAGGCGTCCGAGTCCACGTGAAAATCCCACGGCACGGCAAGGAGTGCCAAAGCTGACACTAAATCGGGCCTTAAAACCGCCGGCGCAACCGCCAGAGTGCCGCCCATGCAATACCCAACCAGTCGCGGGGCCTGACCTGTGCGAGATTTGATCTCTTCAAGCGCCGGAATAATGATGCCGTCGATATAATCTTCGACGGTGAAATTCTTTTCAGCTTCGTTCGGCTCCCCCCAATCCAACAGAAATGATTGAATCCCCGCAGCAGCCGCCGTCCGCATAAGACTACGGTCCTCGGCTAAATCAAGGATATAGGCCCTGTTGATGAGCGACGGGATGAACACCACTGACGGACCCTTACTTGGGCCGTCGCCAACCTCGCCGTATGCGAGTAATGACGCAGACCCTTGGCGCCAAACAGGCGGCGGGGGCTGGAGTCCGCGTCGGTAAGGATGAACTTGATACGCCTTGACCCCCGTCACAAAAGTTTCGAGCCGGGACCGGGCCTCACGCGTTACCGAGTCGAGGAAAGGCACTGGATCCAGATAGTCGGTCCAAGTTCCGGTAAAGTCTTCAGGTTTTTTTCCGGCGGCCAGCGCCGCCACCGCTTGGATCGGACTTAGGAAAGTTTGATTCGAGGGCGGCCAATCTACGTGTGTCTGATTCAAGAGCGGCCATTCGCCGCTCGAGGGCGTCAAGCCGGCGAAGGATGACTGCTGAATCCAGCCCTCTATCGCCATGTGTAACGCCAGGGGTCTCGGTCCCTGTCGAGGCGGCGGGACTGTCGGGGGAGATGGAGGCTTCATGCGGCTCGGCTTTCGAAGGGGTCTTGCCGGACCCCATCCCCGCACCCATCCCTGAGCCCATGGTCGACGCCGCATTCTGCATCATGGACGCCGCAGTACGCGACCAAGCGGTGGCGGCCTCGGTAAGCTGTTGCGGCTCCTTGGCAAGTTTCGCGATTTGCTCTTGCCAGAGGTCCAAGTATTTCGCGGCCAACGCATTGTAATCTGTCGGGCCGTTTTTGGGGTTTTCGGTCATACACTAAACTATAGTTCACGTTTGACTGTTCGTCCTATGCCACCGTATTCCCTACGCCGAACACACCCGCAGATTCTTCCGTTTTTTTCAGTACAATCGACTAGTTTCATCAGGTGTACTTTGACATCAGGCCATTGTGCATAGCACAATAACGCCTCAATGACGTATAGGGACGGTACCATGCCTGAACAGGATGGTGATGCGAAGTCACCGGTTATCACAATCAAGAAGTACGCCAACCGCCGGCTCTACAACACCGCGACATCAAGCTATGTGACACTCGATCACCTAGCTGAAATGGTGAAGGAAGGCGCGGTATTTGTGGTGACCGACGCCAAAACCGGCGAGGACATTACCCGCAGCGTTTTGACACAAATTATCGTAGAGCAAGAAGGCAAAGGGCAAAACCTGCTGCCGATCAAGTTCCTGCGGCAAATTATAGGATTCTACGGCGACTCGCTTGGGGGCGTTCTACCGCGCTACCTGGAACACAGCATGGACTCCTTTTCCCAGCACGAGTCGGACATGCGCAACATCATGCAAAACACCTTCAAAGGACTCGTTCCCATGGAGCGCATGGAGGAAATGGGAAAACAAAACATGGCTCTCTTTGAAAACGCCATGAAGATGTTCAACCCGTTTGCTCAAGTTGATCGCAGCGCGGATTCAACGGGCGGTTCCACAAGGCCCGCGCCAGAGCCGGGTAAAAGCGAAGATATCGACCAATTGAAGACCCAACTCAACGCGATGCAGGCCCAACTTGCAAAACTCGTCAAAGACCGGGAATAGCGAAAAGCAGCGTTTGACTACCTCACAGTCACCCAAGTTTTGTTAAAAACGCCGACTTTGGTGATGACCGGCCTCTTTGGCCGCACATGGCAGTGCCAATGCGAATGTTAAATTTTTTAACATTCGCATAACGTGTAATAACAATTTTTTACAATAAACCCCGAGTGTTCAGCCACTGCACTCCATACAATCCCCAGTGTTGCCTAGGGCGTAGATTCACTGCGACTCGGCCAAAACAAAACGCAGGATGTAAATCATCCGCATTCGATTCACTTTTAGTTGGGGTTACATCATGGATGGCGGAACGATCAAAGCAGCACCGGCAAACCGGGCTAATTCAATCGACCGACACGTCGGAGCACGAATCCGCGAACGCCGGATTATGCTTGGATTAAGTCAGCAGCAAATGGCCGATATGATCGGCGTGACGTACCAACAGGCTCACAAGTACGAGCGGGGCATAAACCGAATTTCTGCTGGACGATTGTTTGAAATCACACGGGTGCTGAATGTACCCATTACATATTTTTTCGAAGATATAGACGCCGGTGAAGGGGAAGAAACCGCAAATCCACGGCAACGCATGTGCCTGGAATTGGCGCGAAACTTCGCAAACATTCCGAATCAAAAACATCAAGAAGCGCTCAGCCAATTGGCTCGAGCCTTGTCCGTACAACCGTAAAATCAACACCGCTCAAGCGGGGATGGGAGGGCGGCCGAATTTATTCGGCCGCCCAATCTTTTTGCGTCCACTCATTTTGGACTTCCGCATCGGTCTCAAACGGTAAATGTTCGGCTTGCATAGCCGCAATGCGCGCGCTGGACGCCAAGCGGCGACAAGCCCAAACTGCTGCGCCGCGCACAAGCGGCAACTCATCGCGCAACAAAGGTTCGGCGGCTGATATCATCGCGGGGTCGCTGCTATTGCCGATCGCGATCAAAACATTGCGAACAAACCGCCCACGGCCAATGCGTTTAATCGGCGATCCGGCAAACACTGTGCGAAAAGCGTGTTCATCAAGAGCAGCGAGGTCTTTCAGCATAGGCGCAGAGAGTTCGGCCCGTTGCAGAAAGCTCGCCTCAGCGGTGACATGTGCGAATTTGTTCCACGGACACACGGACAAACAATCATCACAGCCGTAAATACGGTTACCCATCAGCGCGCGCAAGTCGCGAGGAATCGGACCTTTGTGTTCGATGGTGAGGTATGAGATGCAGCGCCGTGCGTCTAACTTGTACGGTCCAATGAACGCATTGGTGGGGCAGACTTCAAGACATCGGCGACATCCCCCGCAATGATCTGTCTCCGGTTCATCAGGCTCAAATTCGAGGGTGGTAAAAACCTCACCGAGAAAAAGCCATGACCCAAGAGCGCGAGAGACAAGGTTGGTATGCTTACCTTGCCAACCCAGCCCCGCTTGCTGTGCCAACGGCTTTTCCAATACCGGTGCGGTATCAACGAAAACTTTAACATCAGCCCCTGATTCACTCGCCATCCATGAAGCGAGTTGCTTCAATCGCTTTTTGAGGATGTCGTGATAGTCGCGATTACGGGCATAGACGCTGATGGCTCCGCGATCACGGTGTTCTAGGGACGCGCGCGGATTTACAGCCGGACCATAGTTGAGGCCGACCATGACAGCGGTTTTAACTTCCGGCCACAAAACCTGTGGATCGGCCCGGCGGTCGGCGTTGGTTTCAAGCCACGCCATATCCCCATGAAGTCCTTCGACGAGAAATGTTCTGAGATCGGCTTTTGTGCGCGCGGCGGTTTCGGCCCGTGTAAAACGCACGACGTCAAAGCCAAGTTCGAGCGCGCGTGCGCGAACGGCTTCCCGATCAAGGTGTTTCGAGATCGTCCTCTCCTCTTTGACCGGCGGCGAAGGCCGCAACGAAGCCGGCGAGTGTTCCTGTCTGGATTGCGTCACGCAAACCTTTCATAAGGTGTTGATAGAACGCCACATTGTGCCACGAGAGCAGCATTAAACCGAGCACCTCATCACAACGAATAAGGTGATGGTAATAGGCGCGGCTATAATTGCGGCTTGCCGGACACGCCACGGCTTCGTCCAAAGGCCTAAGATCGTCTGCGTGCCGTGCATTGCGTAAGTTCAGCGGGCCTTCGCTGGTGAAGGCCTGCGCCGTGCGCCCTGACCGGGTCGGCAACACGCAATCAAACATATCGATGCCGCGCACAACCGCCTCGACAATATCCATGGGTTTGCCCACCCCCATGAGATAGCGCGGATGTGTGGGCAGCATATGCGGGACGGTGGTATCAAGAGTTTCCATCATCAACTCGTGCCCTTCGCCGACCGCAAGGCCGCCGACCGCATATCCATCGAAGCCAAGGTCGATCAGTTTGGCGGCGGATTCTGCACGCAAGTCGGCATGAATGCCGCCTTGAACGATCCCGAACGCACCAAAGCCCGGGCGCGGGATATAGGCACTCTTGGATCGCTCCGCCCAGCGCATGGATAGCGCCATACTTTTAGCTACAACGTCTTTTGTCGCGGGATACGGCGTACACTCGTCAAAGGCCATGGTGATGGTCGAGCCCAATTGATTCTGAATCTGAATTGCGCGCTCGGGGGTCAGATGGTGCCGCGCGCCATCGATATGGGACTGAAAAGTAACGCCTTCTTCGTTAATGGTTCTGAGCTTTGCAAGCGACATGACCTGATATCCGCCGGAGTCGGTGAGCAGCGGCCCAGGCCAGTTCATAAATTTTCGCACGCCGCCAAACTTGGCAATCCGTTCAGCACCCGGGCGCAGCATGAGATGATAGGTGTTGGCGAGAATGATTTGTGCGCCGGTGCTCGCGACCGTTTCGGGAAACATGCCCTTAACTGTTGCCGCCGTTCCGACCGGCATGAACGCCGGTGTATCAATAATGCCATGGGCAGTCGTAAGCCGCCCCTGTCGCGCAGATCCATCGGTGGCTAGAACATTAAATCCGAAGTCAGGCGATGTCATGAGGCATCACTTCGCGCCAACAAACTCGCGTCGCCGTAGGAATAAAACCGGTATCCGTCCGAGATGGCATGCGCATAGGCCTGCTGCATCCTCTCCGTACCCGCAAATGCACTAACAAGCATGTAAAGCGTGGAGCGCGGCAAATGGAAATTTGTCATAAGCATATCAACGGCCTTAAACTGGTAGCCCGGCACAATAAACAGGGATGTATCTCCCGCGAAGGGATGAACTATTCCATTTTCATCCGCCGCCGTCTCCAACAGGCGCAGTGACGTCGTCCCGACCGCGACAACCCGGCCGCCATTTTTCCGAGCTGTATTAATCGTTTTGGCCACCGCCTCACTGACCTCGCCCCATTCAGCATGCATCTTATGGTCGGCGGTATCATCAGCCGAAACCGGCAGGAACGTGCCGGCTCCGACATGCAGGGTAACCTGAACTCGAGCAACACCCACGTCATCGAGAGCGGCCATGAGTTCAGGCGTAAAATGCAATCCAGCCGTCGGAGCGGCAACAGCGCCGTCCTGAGCCGCGTATACAGTTTGGTAATCGGTCCGGTCACGAGCGTCATCGGCCCGGCGGATATAGGGCGGCAACGGTATATGCCCAGCCGTTTCAAGGGCCGCCATCAACGCCGGACCAGCCACATTAAAGCGCAGGGTTGCAACCGGTCCGTCTCGGGACAAAACCTCGGCCGACAACCCACCTGGAAATTCAACCGTTTGCCCCTCGCGCAATCGTTTGGCGGGACGGGCGAACCCTTCCCAGGTGTCGAGCGTTAATCTCTTATGAAGCAGAATTTCAACCGCAACGGCGCCGCGGTGTCCCAACAACCTGGCCGGAATAACACGTGTATCGTTAAAAACAGCCACGTCTCCCCGGCGCAGAAGCGAAGGCAGGTCGCAAACTCTCAAATCCGCCTGCCCTCCGTCTGAAATATGAAGGAGGCGCGCTTGATCGCGTGGCGTACAGGGCCGGTCGGCGATGCGGTCGGCGGGCAGATCAAAATCAAACAGGTCAACCCGCATATCTGTGTCTCGCAGAGGATTGTTTTACACGGACCGCTTTGAAACGGCGGAACGGGCTTGTAGGGCCGGTGCCGGGCCTTATAGTCAACAGAGTGAGGAATGCAAACTCTTAGGGCGAAAGACGACCTTTTCGCCGATTCTAAAGGATTGGAACACGCATTGGAGTGGATCTGGCGCAAGTTGGACGCATTTGCCGGAGCAGTCGTTATAGCTGTGGCCGGTATTGCCGCGTCTCAAGGCCAGACATTTATCGTCCAGTATATTCAACGCCTGGGAGGACATCTGGACGAAGCCACGGCGCAGCTTCTCAATGTGCAAACCGGGCTTCGCTATAAATTGATGAGCGAAACGGTTCGCAAAGAAATTGAAACCGATGCGCAAAGCCGCGTCGATCAGTTGCAAGGTGCGTATGACGCCATTGTGGGCGCGAATATTTTCACACGCCCCTTCGCCTTTTTCGGCCATGCCGAGCCGGCCATCGTTGCAGGAACCTGGCATGACTTCGTCCCGGCCCTGCCCCTCGATGCAACGACCATCACCTATGTCATCATGGGTATGATTCTGGGATTCTTGTTTTATGAGTTTATAAAACTGCCCGTGCTTGCGGTTACGCACGGCTCGCATCGGCGGCGCTTCAAACGCCGCCTATAGATTCTTAGGGGCGTTTAGTTCACCGAGACGGTGCCAACGCCATCTGACTCCGCGCTTGTCGTCACGCCCAGGTCGCACTTCGGGGTCATGTCGATCAACGTACCGATCGCAACATTTTCCATCACGTGTTGCACGTATCCGGTCAAGTTTTCGAGCCTCACATTATACTGCGACATACCGTCTGTGACTGCGGCCTTCAGGCTCGGAGACTGCGCCTCCAATTGCGGTCCTGTGACTTCGAAAGATGCGCCATTTAAAATAGTCGGGCTAGTCCATTGACCAACGGCCTCGCCTGTCGATGCGTTGTAGAAAACAAGCGTGGCTTGGTCAGATGTTGTTCCCGTATTTACGACACGTAGCCGCGAGACATATCCGCCGATTGAAGACGTGTGAACGTTCGGGGCCAAAGAAGCATTTTGCGAAAATCCAGACTCGCAACTGCTCAGGTTCGCGAACACGCCAGCGCCGCGTGCCCATACTACATGCTGTAGAAATCCGGCGAACGAACTCTCAACTTCTAAATTAAAATATATACGGTTGCTAACGTTGAGGCTGGTATTCGCAACAGGTGTTGACGCGGCTTCCAAGTTACGTGCGGCAAACTGCCGCGAAGCTTGCGCTGGAATTTCCGGACTTATCCAGGTCGCTACAGTCGCGCCCGTTAGGCCATCACGCATCGTCACCGTAACCGTGCCCGCTTCATCAGAATTGTTAAAGAACCGCAGAAACGATTCACCCAAGGTATCAGCATTTGAGCTGACAATATTGTTGATTGAACGGCGATCACGGCCGTTGAGAAGGTCTATGGCGCGGGAAACACGAATTTTCGGCACAGTGATGCCTGAACCCTGCCGTGTGATCCCGACTCCAGATGTTTTGAGGGCCGTTTCCATCGCTTCAAATTCGCCGTCCGGAAAGGCTGAACGCAAAACAGTCCACGCCCCAGCCACCTGCGGCGCGGCCATGGATGTACCGCTGCGGAAACCGAACCCGCTCCCACTGCTTGACGCCCCGCGCACAGAGATACCGGGCGCCATAAAATCAAGCATGGTGGCGAAATTTGAGAAGCTTGCCACGGTTGTGCCGTCGTTGCTTGCGCCCACGGCCAACGCGCTGGAGATGCAGGCCGGAGCGCTGATCTGTCCGGTTGCACCGCTATTGCCGGCCGAGATCACGACCGCGATACCTTTTTGACGCAGCATGTCGATAACGGTTTTACGCGGATCGTCGTCACAGAACCCGTCGCGATTCGACCCGCCGA
Organism: uncultured Rhodospirillaceae bacterium; assembly: GCA_963976395.1. Lineage (GTDB taxonomy): Bacteria > Pseudomonadota > Alphaproteobacteria > Rhodospirillales > Rhodospirillaceae > UBA11612. The sequence goes on along the minus strand of CAXBLG010000009.1, from coordinate 3,180 downwards.
CACTTATGTTCACGGCCGCAATGTTGAGAAGCGTAGCATTTTCATTAACGTAGTTAAGTGCGCTCAACACAGCCTGGGAATCGGTCAATTCGCAAGGCGCTGGATCTGGACTACAAACTTCCGGATCGGTAACTCTTGAAAACACATCGATTGGCACAAGCTTTGCCGCCCGAGCCACACCAAAATTGACACCATCATTGCCTACGGCGATTGATGCGACGTGAGTACCGTGATCGCAGCGGGTCGATCCAACCGGACAATTCGATGCCGCGCCCGCACCAATCTGCGGCGTTTGTCCGGACGGACACTGATTAATCGTTGTCGTATCAAAATCACTGCTGAAACACGCCGCACCCACCGTTCTGCTCACAAACATGGGATGACTGGTGTTAAAGCCGCCGTCGATCACCGCAACGGCGTATCCGGCTCCCTCGTATCCCTCGGCCCAGGCATCTGCAACGTCGATGGACAAAAGGGCGTTTGCGCTTTGGGCTTTATCTATGGTTCCCACTGACAGACTGGCCGCCATACCAGGCACACGCCGCTCACGCCTTACAAGATGCACCGACTGAACGGAATCATCGTTCATCAGTGCCATCAATTGCTCTTGCGTGACGGACGCCGATAAAAACGGCAGCGTGCTAAAAGTTCCAACAGAATTGACCTTCGCTTCGGCCAAAGACGGCTTCACCTTGGACAACGCCGCAGCCACGGCCATTTTTTGACGCCACGCCGACTGCGCGGCCTTCCAGGCCGCCGCACCGGAGTCCGACTTCATGCGAACGATTACATGGGCGATGCCGTCCCGTTGAATTTGCCGAAAGGCATCCTCAACATCGGCACGCGCCGGGCCTATACCTGCGAAAGCGATGAACGCGGCCACAGTTATGGCTGCAGCGACAAAGGGAAGGCGTGAAAATTTAAGGGTCATAACTTATCTGGCTTACAAACACTGCCGCGCGCAACGATGCACTCGTTGCGCGTCAACCTGCCGAAACCGTGCGATCGAATGATTTCGACCGCCTTATTGTGTTCAGCGCCCATTATGGCCGCTCCTGGGAAACCTGTCCACAGGGCTAATAAAGTCGCACCCCTTAGCCTGGATAGTTCGAGGAGATTAATAAATCATTTATTATCAATGGAGTACGCATGCGCCTCCGGCCCGACAAAGCCCGCGCGCTGTACCGAAGGCCTTGCACCATTCACGCTTTCCGTCCCGAGCCAATTATAAGGGAACGACTCCCGATCAATTGGACCCAAAATCACCCAAAATCCACTGTACATGATGACAGGAAAAGCGAGCCAAGCCAGGACCATGCGCACATCCGGCATAACAAAGCGAACCCATAAGATCAGCGGCAACACCCCTAACAATCCAATGCCAAAAACGTATCCAGTCGCCGCCAGAAGTTGATCCGCGTGCATGTCGAATAAAAAGACCATCCCTGTGAGAAACACGGCGGTGACCGCCAAGGCGCCCCGCGCCATCCAGACACGGTGCCCTAACCTGCCTCTGACCTTGGGGCTGTATGAGGCGACGAGCCCCAACAGGGCTCCCGTCCAAAGCATTGCGTAGGGTAGAATTACCGAAGTTAGTATCGTGCCCTGACTTGGCCCACCGAGGCGATCCTCCGGCACATCGTCAAGGCCGATAATAACCGCCACTGCTAAAAGTATGGTGACGCCGACGCCCCGCCATTTGCGCGTCTTCTGCCCCATAGGCTCTACACCCAGTGTTGCGGCTCCCAGGCTGAGAAGTGCTACCGGGGCATGCGGCGTTGCCAGAGAAAATAGTCCGACCACTGGCGGAAAGAGGACAAATCCCAAAGCCAAGAATGCACCGACAGTCTGATCGCCGCTTAAAGTTGCGCCGATCCGGTAGGCCAGGCCGAGGGCCCCGACAGCACAAAGCACTGATAAGCTTCGGTTTGCATTCAGATATTCGCCTACGGCCAGTGCCCATAGTCTCTGAATAGTGGAAAACAAGAAGCTTCCCTGCCCGTTGCTGTAGGCCATTTCCATTGGAAAAACAGGGAGTGCCTGTACGAGATACCATGCGTAAAAGGCGTAAAGACCCAAGATCACGGCCAGCAGACCCCGGCCCGTCCACGCCGATACCCCCCCTTTGATCACGACACACGCACCCTGCATCCACCGCACAGATCGCGCGGGAGACAATACATGCGAGCAGCTTCTGATTTGCGTTCTGGAAAGATTGGGACACCCATCGTATGCCGGTCTTTGGCTTAGGCGCAGGAGAGGTTAGTATGCGCCTGCTGGTTATAAAGGGGCGATCGCCTAAAAAGAAAACGATTCCACCGGAAGCCCCCAGGGCTGACGCAGGATCATTATCGGCTGGCGGCACGATGAGCATCGAGGAAACGAATGGCAAAGGTTGAAGATAAGAACGCCCGGTTCAAGCGCATGCTTCCGGCTGTGATTCTTTGGCTGGCGGCCGCAGCGATTTACGGCGGATCCACATATTACGTGCTTCTCTACGGTCGGACGTGGACCGATGAAATCGTCTTTTTGATCAAATCCTACTGGTATGTCACCGGCACCGTCGCGCCCTACACCACAACAGATGCGACTTGGTCCATGCCTCTCTACTTCTATCAACTCGGATTCTGGCAAGAGTTCGCAGGCGCAGGACATATGACAGGACGCGCGATGTCTATCGTCCTTGGAGCCGTCAGCGCCGTTACGCTCTTTGCAATCTGCCGCCGCCTGACCGCGAACACTACCGTTGCAGCTGCTGCGGTATTCATTTTCGTCGCCACACCGGCAACTACCTATTTTTTTGCAACAGCAACACCTGCCGCTACGATCTCGACCCTGCACTTGACGGCCGTTTGGCTCATTGTCATCAGTCTTGGCCGACCGCGCCTCTGGGCAAGCATTATCATGGGCCTGCTCTGTACTGCGCTATTCTTCTACAGCCAAAACATGATCCTCGCTGTTGTCGTCCTCGCACCGCTTTACGTGGCCGCCCTGGGCAAGCGCCGTCTACTGCACGGGGTAGTCTTGGCTGCGTCAATTGCCGGTAGTGCCGCTGGGCTGGTTTTCAGCTTTACGGACAAACTTACGCAATACGCCCTGCACTTGCCGGGCGTCGCGCCGTTGCTGGAAAATATGGGTTGGACCCCGCCCAATTTCACGCTTATTGAGCGCGGCACGACT
>CAXBLG010000008.1:0-90956 GCA_963976395.1 uncultured Rhodospirillaceae bacterium | reverse complement strand
GAGCACCAGATTCCTAATCTGGGGGTCGTGCGTTCAAATCGCGCCGGGGACACCATCGCTTTAGTCTTGAGTTGCAAACGGCCCTCAAAGCCCCAGGTCGCTCAACCCCAAATGTTCATCGGGACGTCGCCCAGACGGCCAGTGAAATTGACGCTCACTTTCGAGAATTGGCAGGTCGTTGATGCTGGCCATTCGTCGGACCATTCGTCCGTTCTGATCGAATTCCCAATTCTCATTTCCGTAACTGCGGAACCAATGGTCCAGAGTGTCGTGCCATTCATAGGCGAAACGCACTGCGATACGATTATCACTGAAAGACCACAACTCCTTGATTAGCCTGTAATCAAGTTCCCGGTCCCATTTTTGCTTCAAGAAAGCCGCGATCGCCGGGCGGCCGTCAATGAATTCAGACCGATTGCGCCAACGGCTCTCGACGGAATAGGCGAGCACCACGCGCGCGGGATCGCGACTGTTCCAAGCGTCTTCAGCCAGGCGCACTTTTTGAGTGGCTGATTTCTCTGAGAACGGAGGAACCGGCGGTCGGCTTATGACTGTCAAGATTGTGCTCCTTTGAGGCTATCCAAATGCCTGCGCAGTTGCGCGTTTTCCAGTTCAAGTTTCGCGATGTTTTGGCGCACGGGCGCGAGGGCCTCCTCCAACTCTGCTTCACTAAAACGTGGCGTGATATGTTGCGGGCAATTCCAGTCGAACGCTTCTACATGCATGACTAGGGCGCGCTCGGGCTTTGCCTTATAGCCCTCGACGGTGAGTTTCTCCGCAAGCTCAGGGTCCGCGCCAATGTCCTTAGCTTCAATGCGTACATAGAGTTTCAAACGGGCTCGGTTCGGGTAATCCATGAGGATCAACGATGCACGACCGCTGGCGGTCAGATTTCCGAGGGAGATGTACTGGCGGTTGCCGCGAAAATCGACAAAGGCCAAGGTCTTTTCGTCGAGTACTCTCAAAAATCCGGACGGCCCGCCGCGATGTTGGACATAGGGCCAGCCGGTTTCGGATACGGTAGCCATATAAAAGCTATCGCGCGCGGCGATGAATGCGATTTCGGTTTCGCCCAGGCCTTCGGAGGAGCGTTTGCTGTTAAAATTCGCGTAGTGCGCAGCACTGCCGTTAGCGGCTTGCGCAGCGTAAACACTGGGCGTGATAGCGATGTCAAGAAATGCGCGTCCCATGGGAAGCACTCCGGCTGTTAGAACAAGCGCACCGGCGGCGCGCGGGGGTGCGCACCGCCGATTGAGTAACGTCACGCAGCTTCGGCCGTACGGACAACGGGGAAGTCGATGTCCGTGTCAGCGACGTTATTGAGGAGATTGGTCAGGAAATTTTCGGCGACGACCGCGACGATTTCGACAATCTGGGCCTCGCTGAAACCGGCCAACTTCACGGCCGCGAGGTCGGCATCACTGACCTTTCCACGCAACAGAGCGACCTGGGCCGCAAACCTGACGGCGGCAGCGGCTTTCGGATCGGCGGACGCCCCGTTACGGTTCAGTTCAATTTCCTCGGGCGAGATTTTTGCGAGATTGAGACCCAGATAGGTATGCGCCGAGAGGCAATAATCACAGCCGTTCACTTGAGCTGTTGCAATGGCTATCCGTTCGCGCGTTTTGACATCTAAGGCCTTGCTGAGGGCGCCATTCAGGCCAGTCATTGCCGTAAGCGCAGCCGGACTGAGCGCGGCCAGGCGAAAGAGGTTGGGCACAACGCCGAGCTGTTTATTAACGGCATCGAGAATCGGTTGCGCGGCGGTGGGGGCAGCTTCACGGGTGGGGACGGTAATACGGGACATCTGTGCTCTCCTGTTCGGTTACGGCCGATGGCGGCCTGACAGGAGGAAAATTACCGAGTTTCATTTAATGGTATAATAGTGTATTATTGAGAATATTTATTTCAATAATTGGTAATATAAATGGACCGTCTCGAAGCGATGTCTATCCTGCTGACGGTCGTAGAGACCGGCAGTCTTTCGGGGGCGGGCCGCAAGTTGCGCATTCCCCTGCCGACCGTAAGCCGAAAGATTTCCGAGCTGGAAAAGCACCTGAATGCACAGCTTCTGATCCGGTCGACCCGGAAATTGATGCTGACGAGCGCGGGAGCTAGCTACATCGCGGCGTCTAAACGCATTCTGGAGCAGGTGAACGATGCAGAGAGCGCGGCAGCAGGTGAATTCGTCTCGGCGCGCGGCGAACTTGTTATCACCGCTCCCATCATGTTCGGACGACTGCATGTGCTGCCAATCATCAACGCGTTTTTGGCAGCCTTTCCAGACATCAACATCAGATTAGTCCTCTCCGACCGTAATGTGCATCTCATAGATGATCAGGTCGATGTTGCCCTGCGGATCGGGGCTTTGCTGGATAGCAGCATGGTCGCCACACGTGTCGGCACGGTACGCCGTGTCATATGCGGCAGTCCTGCGTACTTCGCTGCGCATGGCAGGCCAAGGAAGCCGGAGGACTTAACTTCACACGCCGCCGTGACCTTTGACATGATGGGGTCCGCCTCATCTTGGGATTTCACCGTATCAGGCTCAAGGCAAGCACAGTCGGTGCCAATTCATTCTCGTTTGGCGATCAATACCGCTGAGGCTGCCGTCGATGCGGCAATCGCGGGCGTGGGAGTGACGCGGGTGCTATCCTATCAGTCGTCACAAGCGGTAAAGGATGGGAGACTGGACATCGTCCTGGCTCGGTTCGAACCAGACCCGATGCCTGTAAACTTGGTGCATGCGGGGCAGTCCCTTCAGCCACTCAAAATGCGGGCTTTTCTTGATTTTGTTGTACCGCGCCTGCGTAAGCGCATCGCGAAGCTCGATAGGTGACCAATCCGGATTCGCTGTCCCGCCATCGTCTGCTAAGGCCGTTTTAACGTAACCTGCCAGCAGTTCTCTTTTCCGTCCCTGCTGGGACACCATCTCCTGAGTCAGGGCTTTATAAACAGAGCACGTTTAGTGGAAATGGGTGGCCGCCCGGCGGCGCATGCATTTGTAATGGTGCGAGCTAAAGGCATCGCGGCAGTGTTATGCTGAGAAACTGGATTTCTGAAGCATGAGTCAAAGCGCGGGAGCATCCCAGCTATGCCATCGGTGACACCCGAATATCACGACCTTGAACGCTCGTTACTGACGCTCGTTGATTATACTGCGAAACTGGTTCGCGAGCGGCTTTGGTTGCAGGTGCTGATCGGTATGACTCTCGGCATCGGAACTGGGATCCTTCTCGGGCCCGGCGCGGCTCTTGTCGAGCGAGAGACGGCGGAAGCCGTGGGAAATTGGCTGGCATTGCCGGGGCGTCTTTTTCTCGCTTCGATTCAATTCGTAATCGTGCCCTTGATCGTCGCCTCTGTCATTCGCGGCATCGCGGCCGGAGAAGGCGGCGGCCAACTCAAACAGATCAGCGCATTGACCGTCCTGTTCTTTCTTATAGGGACGGTTTTCGCCGTTTTTATCGGGCTCGCCGTCGCGATACTGATTCGCCCCGGGGACATGATCAACGGCGCACGCCTGCAGGAGAGTTTGTTAGGGGGCGGCGCGGACATCGCTTCCGCGTCCCAACCTAGATCGGAGATGCCGGGGATCGAAAGCGTGCCCGACGTGATTATCGATTTTCTGCCCCGCGACCCCCTCATGACATTGATCAGCGGCGACATGCTCGAAATTGTTATCGTCGGCATCATCTTCGGGGCGGCAATGTTGAGGACGACATCCGAACAACGGCTTCCGATTCTAAATATTCTCGCATCCCTTCAGGCCGTATGCATGGCGATTGTGACCTTTGTATTGCGCTTCGCGCCGTTGGCCGTATTCGGCCTACTTGCCCAGGTGACAGCGCGCGTTGGAATCGCCGCGCTCGCCGGAACAGGCGCATATGTCTTGACGGTTCTGCTGGGCTTGGGTGTGCTGATGGCCTTCTATGTCGTCCTCGCAGGCACGTTGGGACGCGTCGGTATCGGCACCTTTTTGCGAAAAGTGCAGAGTGTGCAGTTGCTCGCGTTATCCACATCAAGCTCAGCCGCTGTCATGCCGATGTCTCTTTCTGTGGCGGAGAATGACATTGGCGTACGCTCGTCCATCGCGCGCTTCGTTATACCGCTGGGCGCAACCATCAACATGGGAGGAACCGCACTGTACCAGGGTGTTGCAGCCCTGTTTTTGGCGCAGGTTTTCGGCGTCGACATTGGATGGAGCGGAATGCTCCTCATCGTCATCACTGCCACCGGCGCGGCCGTTGGCTCCACAGGTACGCCCGGCGTAGGCATCGTCATACTCGCATCCATCCTTAGCGGACTCGGCATTCCGGCGGCGGGTATTGCGCTCGTCCTCGGTGTCGACCGGATTATCGACATGGCCCGCACCGCGGTAAACGTAACAGGAGACATCGCAACGGCTGTTGTCGTTGAACGATTGGTCCCCACACTGGAAGAACCAAATCCGTCCGGCTAACGGAGCTGAGTTGCCAATAATGGTGTAATTGCCCAAAGGTCCGCGCGTACGTCTAGTTCGTGCATTCTGATATCTGTTATGGTCGAATCTGTGTAACCCGTAAGGGGTTCCCTTTTTTGCCTGTGATGAACCGTCACACGGCTGGACTAGATTGCAAGACCACGGCAATTATACTGGGCGGAAGAGATGGGAGGAAAAGCGGCCATGGGCCTTCGGATCAAAATATTAAGCGCGCTTGCTGCGCTCCTGCTGGCGGCGCCGTCCCAAGCCCAGGACACGGCTGTTGACCTTGCGCTCATCCTTGCCGTGGACGTGTCCATGAGCATCGACGAAGGCGAGGCTGGTGTTCAGCGTATTGGGTACATTCACGCCCTGCGCGACGAGCGGGTAGCAGAAGCGATCCGATCTGGGCCTATCGGCAAAATCGCCGTCACTTACATGGAATGGTCCAGCATCTATCATCAGCGGGTGGTGGTGCCGTGGCGGGTTATCTCTGACTTGGAAAGCGCGCGCGCTTTTGCCGCCGAGCTGGATGAAGCTGCGCTGAAATCAGGCAGCACAACCTCGATCAGCGGCGGCATCGATTTTGCGGTGAAACTGTTCGACGAAAGCGGCGTTGAAGCGACCCGGCGGGTGATCGATATTTCCGGTGACGGCTACAGCGACTATGGACGCCCGCCCGTAGAAGCGCGCGACGAAGCTCTGGCCAAAGGCATTACCATTAATGGCCTTGCGATTATGAACAAACGCGCCGATTGGAAACAGGCAGCGCCAGATGATTTGGACCAATACTACCGGGACAACGTGATCGGCGGACCGGGTTCGTTCTACATCGCCGTGCACAATCTCAACGATTTCAGTCAATCGGTTTTGCAAAAACTGATTTTAGAAATCGCCAGCCTTGAGGCGCCAAGAACCCCGCGCGGTTAAAGCGCAACATACACTGCCGCCGCCGGACGCGGCTTAGTTGGCGCGGCGGGCCGTGACGTCGGTGGATTTACCGTCGATAACAACCACTCCATCCATGGTATTGCCGCTTATCGTGCCCTCGAAAAGCATAGTTTGGGTTTGTCCATTCGTATCGCGCGCACGGGTTTCAAAACTAACCGCATCACCTTTGACGACTCCGTATTGCAAGGGAACCCGCGCACCGGATGCAATCAGATCTCCGTTCAAATGTTGGAAGCTCTGCTCAATAACCGCACGATACTCGGTACCGTTCATCGCCCATTGCCATTCCCCGTCTGCTTTTGCCGGCACCACCCAATAATAAATATTACGCCCGCCGATAGTGTCGATGACGTCGGCTTCCCATTCGCCCATGCTGAAGGCGTGAGACACGACCCGCGTTCCAGGTGCAAGCTCATTCAAAATACGCGGCCGGAGCTTTACATTAATTTCGGGCAAGAGGTATAGGGTGAGGACCGATGCTTCGTGGAAATCGAATTCAAAAAGATCGGCTTCGTAAAATGTCGCACGGTCGGCAACACCGGCCTCGCGGGCATTCTCGTTCGCTTCCTTAATGCGCACCGGATCGAGATCAACGCCCACCGCACGATCCACTTTAAAGTCGCGCAGGGCGCTTACAACAATACGGCCGTCGCCCGAGCCTAAATCATAATGAATATCCCCCGGCCCCGCGTTCGCGCGGGTAAGCATGGCGTGGACCACATCGTCCGGGGTAGGAACATAAGGGACATCGACTTCGTCGACGCCATCGCCCCTGTATTTGTATGGTTGCTCGGGCTGTGCGCCCGAAACATTGAACATGAATACAAGACCAAGCACTAGGAGCGTTCTGAAAGCATCCATGAGTGGACTCCCTTTAACTCTGCGCATTCGGTGAGTGCAATTATTTCTTCGGCGTCCGTCCGCGTCTAGCTAAGAGCATAAACGGCAGGCCCGCAGCAAGTACGGCGACACCGGCCAGCGCGCCGTACCCCGTATAGGCCAAGCTAGAATACATCAAATAGGCGCACGTCAGGCAAAAAAGCACGGGGGTCAGCGGATAGAACGGCACGCGAAACGGACGTGGTGTGTTTGGCTCCTTCCACCGTAGGACGAATAAAGACACGCCAGTGAGAAAGAAGAAAACCCAAAACACCGGGGCAAGATAATCGACGATTGTCGCAACACCGCTGCGGTTAAGAGTGCCCAGAAGCACCAGCCCGAGGGCAATCGCCCCCTGAAAAAGCAGTGCCCGTACAGGAGCACCGCCCTTCGCACTCCATGTCCCCAGAAAAGCAAACATCGGCACATCACGGCCCAGAGCATAATTGGTACGCGCCCCGGTGATAATTGTGACATTTAACGAGGCGGATACTAAAACGAGAACCAATGCGGCCACCACCTTCCCGCCCGCAGGACCAACAAGAGTTTCCAATAGATCCACGGCAACCGCATCCGAGGCCGCGACCGCCGCCGTTCCCAGCACCTTGAGATAAACAAAGTTCACCGCCACATAGATGACGGTGATGATGCCGATGCCGAGAAGCAATGCACGCACCATAACGCGCGGCGGTCCGCGCATCTCAGCAGACACATACGCCGCCTCGTTCCAACCGCCATAAGTCAGCAGAACAAAAATAAGGGCTGAACCCATCACGGCAGAGGAAAATTCACCCGAGGTGGAGGATACAGAAGGCACCGGCGCGCCGAATTGAGCGATGTGAGCAACGCCCAACACCACCACGAGCACAAGGCCAAGCACCGTGATTAAGGTCAGCCCCTTTTGCACTGCGCGGGTTTGGTGAACACCGACAATGTTGAGCCAGGTGAATCCCGCAACAGCGGCCACGGCATAGAGGGAAGCACTGTATGTCCCGAGGGGCACAAGCTGCCCCGCATAGTCACCGAAAACGTAAGCCAAGAAAGCGATGCTCCCGGTTTGAATCACGCTCAAGCGCGCCCAGGTGAACATGAAGCCCACCCGTGGACCGAACGCCCGGCTGAGAAAATGATACTCGCCCCCCGTTGACGGAAACGCCGTCGCCAGTTCCGCATAACACAGCGCCCCGATAAACGAGATCGCACCGCCGAGAAGCCAGACCAGTAAAATTAGTCCGTCGTCGCCCACCTGACCGGCGACGATACTGGGCAACCGAAAGATGCTGGCGCCGATAACAATGCCGACAACGATCGCAACGCAATCGAACAGTGTAAGAACACGCGCAGGGGCGCCGGTGCTCATGGCACTCGCTCTTTAAAGGACATTCCTAATTATTCGCCGAGGCCGTGTCGTCGAAAATATCTTGATCATTCATCCATGCTACGTCTTCAGCCACATGACAGGCCATGCATGCATTGCGTGCCCTGAAGAACCCATCCCAAGCTTGCTTAATATCGCGGCTTTCAAATGCTGCGCGCACCTCGCCCCAGGTGGTGTCTAACAGAACAGCTTCAGAATTGGCGCGGCGGGCCGGGCGCTTAAGATAACCATTTTGGATTGTGGTTTTAATTTTATCCCAGTGGTAGAGCGCCAAATCGTAGTTTTCGCGACCCAGGGCGTCATAAACACCGAGATAACGATGGCCGACTTCCCACATCGGCTGATCAAAGCCCCGCAAATACCGCTGCAGTAGTTGAAAGCGGGTGTGATCATCGGGAGCATCTAAGAGCCAGTCGTTAGACGACGTCACCTCTTGCGCCACCGCCAAATTGAACGTTGATCCGGGTGCGCCTCCAAACGTGAGAATAAAAGCGGTTACGGCAACCAAGTTGAAACGGGTGTGTTTCATGACTCACTCTCCTATAGTGTCGACCTATCGTGTCTGCAGGCCCGTATGGTCAGCGGGTGGTGTGAGCAAACGCTCGCGTACGATAGCGATGATATCCTCATCGCAGCAAGGCGCGTATGCGCAGCACCCGCAACCGGACCAAAACACTGGGGCCTGTGACCGGTTTTGATTGCGCTGCATACCCCATACCCGGCATAGTCTGTTTTGCTAGACGCGCCGGGCGTTTCTACAGATTCTGTGACCGACGGACCGAGTACGGAGAACAATGATTTACGTATTGAGCACCGCTGCCGTGCTCCTGCTGTTTTGGCTGGTTATGTCGGGGATCTACACGCCCTTTCTAATCACCGCCGGTGTCATTTTTTCCGTTGCCGTGGCCCTTTTTTGCGCTAAGCGCCTGGGGGTGGTGGACCGCGACGGCCATCCCATACACTTGATCTTGAGCGCCGCGACTTTTTGGCCCTGGTTGGCTTGGCAGATTGTTCTTTCGGCCTGGACCGTGAGCCGCATTATCCTGAGCCCAAGCCTGCCGATTAGCCCAACCCTGGTGCGTGTCAAAACCGGCCAAAAGACCGATGTTGGCAAGGTCACCTACGCCAACTCAATAACTCTGACACCGGGCACTATTTCGGTGGATTTGGACGGCGACGAAATTCTGGTGCACGCGTTGACGCGCGAAGGGGCAGCCGATCTTGCCGCAGGGGCCATGAACCGCCGCGTCTCGCATTTCGAGGACCAAGCTGTAAAGGCCCCGGCGCAATGACGATGTTTGCCGCAGCCACTCTTGCCGTGCTTGCCGCTCTGGCTCTGGCGGTGGCGCGCCTGTTGCTGGGACCGAGTATTTTTGACCGGGTAGTGGCGGGTAATACCGTCGGCTCCCTGTCGGTTCTTGTGCTGGCGCTGATCGGCTTTGTTTTCGGTCGGCCCGAGTTTCTAGACCTTGCCATCACCTATGCCTTGCTCAACATCATCGGCACTATTGCCGTCTTGAAGTACTTCCGCTACGGCGACTTGGGCCGGGCCGACGACAGCGAAGACATCTGAGCATGGAAAATTTCCTCAACATCATAAGTTGGGTTCTGCTGATGAGCGGCGGTATTTTCTGCATCATCGGCACTATCGGCTTGCTGCGTATGCCCGATTCTTACACCCGCCTGCATGCCTCCAGCGTTGTCGATACCCTTGGCGTCGGCTTGATTCTGGCGGGCTTGATTGTTCAGGCCGGGTTTACATTGATCGGCGCCAAGCTGGTCGTAATCGGTCTTCTGATGTTTTTCATCAGCCCCGTGGCCGGACATGCCGTGGCGCGCGCAATGATTCACCGCAACGTTAAGCCGATGCTAGCGGACGACAATACCAGCGACGAGAAGGAGGGCCGGTCATAGCCTTCCTTATCGATCTTATTTTGTTGCTCTTGCTGACGGCCGTGACCCTGGCCGTGATCGGCGTGCGCAATCTGTTCGGTCTCGTGGTTTTGAGCGGCGCCTATAGTTTCATCATGGCGACCTTGCTGATTGCCATGGACGCAGTCGACGTCGGCATGACCGAGGCCGCAGTCGGCGCCGGTGTTTCAACCGTTCTATTATTATCGGCGCTGCACCTAGCGCGCACCGAAGAAGCGCCGGGGAAGGTGTTTCAGCCGGTGGCGGCCATCCTAGCACTGGTGACCGGCGCGGCCTTGATCTACGGCACCTGGGGTCTGCCGCTCTACGGCGATCCGGACGGTCCGATACATCATCACGTGGCGCCCTATTACATTGAACAAACGCCCGAAGAAATGGGCATGCCCAACATTGTCACCGCCGTGCTGTCCAGCTACCGCGGCTACGATACCTTGGGCGAAACCACAGTGATTTTTACCGCCGGACTTGGCGTGATGATGCTGCTGCGCGGGCGACGGCGTGACGGTGGCAAGCCTAAAAAGGGCGGCCAGCGCCGAGACGATGATAAGAAGGATGAAGCATGAAGCATCATCTGATCCTGCTTGTGGTTTCGAAGCTGCTGATTCCGTTTCTGCTGTTGTTTGCGTTCTACGTGCAGATGCACGGTGATTTTGGACCCGGTGGCGGCTTTCAGGCCGGCGCCATTGCCGCAGCGGCCATCGTTTTATACACGCTGATTTTCGGACGCCGCGCTGCGGAAAAAGCCGTGCCGCCCCGTATAGTGGAAGCTGGCATTCCCCTTGGTGTTTTGGTTTTCGCCGGCGTCGGTGTTGCCAATTTACTCATGGGCGGCAACTACCTTGAGTACAACGCGTTCAATCCTGCGCATCCGGTAGAAGGCCAGCACCTTGGAATCATTCTGGTGGAAGCCGGCGTGTTCATCACTGTGTTTTGCACCCTGGTGACTATCTTCAATACCTTCGCACGACGGGGGCGCTGAAGAGCATCATGGAAGATTTAGGGTTTCTGGGCGTTATCGGCCACATCAATCAATGGATCACCGTGTTTCTGATCATGGCCGGGCTGTACATTATTGTCGCCCGCAGCAACATGATCAAAAAACTGGTGGGCCTGTCGATTTTTCAAACCTCGGTCTATCTGCTTTACATCTCGCCGGGGAAAATTATCGACGGTACCGCGCCTATTTTGTCGCCGGAATGGGACACTTACTCTAACCCACTGCCGCACGTTCTAATTCTGACCGCCATTGTGGTGGGTGTGGCCACACTCGCGCTGGGTCTGTCGCTGGTCGTGCGCATCAATGAAGCTTACGGCTCCATCGAAGAAGACGAGATTTACAAGGACGACGCAGACTAAACCATGCTGGAACACTTTCCCGTCCTAATCATCATCATTCCTTTAATCGCCGGCGCTTTGTGCGCCTTGGCGCGAAACGAAGTTGTCTGTTGGTGGCTAACGTTTGTCGTCACCGTAGTCTGCTTTGTAGGCGCCGTTACTATGCTGAATCTGGTGCAGGACGGCGGCACAATCTCCTATGCCATGGGAGGGTGGTTGCCCCCTATCGGTATTGAGTACCGCGTCGATTTACTGACCGCCTACTTACTTATTCTGATCTCGCTGATGGCAGGTATCGTGCATGTCTATGGCCGCCGCTTAGTGCAGGTTGAGATCGATGAAGATCTGCGCGGCTGGTACTACGGTATGTATCTACTGTGTTTTTGCGGGCTGATGGGCATTGTCATTACCGGCGATGCCTTCAATGCCTTTGTGTTCATGGAAGTCTCGTCGCTGTCCATGTATGTGCTCATCGCACTTGGCCGCGATAAACGGGCCCTGGCCGCCTCGTTTCAATATCTGATTATGGGAACCATCGGCGCGACCATGTACGTGATCGGCGTCGGCCTATTATATATTCAAACCGGCACCCTGAATATGATCGACCTCGGGGTCAGGCTTGAGTCCCATTTGACAGAGCCCACGGCCATCGCCGGGATGGCATTTATTATTGTTGGGTTGTCGCTAAAACTTGCGCTGTTCCCGCTGCATTTGTGGCTTCCCAACGCCTATGCCTACGCCCCTTCGGCCACGACGGCGTTCATCGCGGCCACTGCAACCAAGGTCTCGATCTATCTGCTGGCGCGCTATCTTTATACGGTGTTCGGCTTTGATTTCGCAATTTTGAGTACGCCGGTCCCGGAAGTGGTTCTGGTCGTGTCGATCGCAGCCATGTTCGCCGGATCCTTCATCGCAATATTCCAGGACAATATAAAACGCATGCTGGCTTATTCCAGCGTGGCGCAAATCGGATACATCACTCTTGGCTTCTCGCTGGCGAGCATTGACGGACTGACAGGCAGCCTTGTGCACATCTTCAATCACGCAATGATGAAAGGTGCGCTGTTCATGCTGGTGGGAGGTATTGCCTTGCAACTGGGGTCGGTGCGCTTGAAAGACATGGCAGGCATCGGCCGTGAAATGCCTTGGACAATGGCTGGCTTCGTGATCGCCGGAGCCAGCATGTTGGGTGTTCCGGGTACCGTCGGCTTCGTCAGCAAATGGTATCTGGCCTTGGGCGCCTTGGAATTCGGTGCCTGGTGGATTGTTGCACTGCTCGTGATAAGTTCACTTCTGGTGCTGGCCTACATGGGCCGCGTGGTTGAAGTGGCATATTTTCGCCCACGGCCCGACGGCGCGGCCACTCTTCAAGATCCGCCGAAGATCATGCTGCTGATGGCGTGGCTGCTGATCGCCGGATGTGTTTACTTCGGCATCAGCACTGACTTTACGCTAGGCACCGCGCGCGATGCTGCAAACGCCCTGATTGGAACAGCGCCATGATGGCCAGCGACTTCATCATGGCGGCTATTTTGCTGCCGCTTGTAGGCGCAGCCTTTATTGCATCTTCCGGAGCGCGACCGAATTTGCGCGAGGGCTATACCGTCGTCTTCGGCGTGCTGTTGATCATCGTAGTGTATTCGTTGGCCCCTGATGTGCTGGCCGGCGGTCGCCCGGCGACCCAGGGCTACGATGTTTTGCCCGGCCTCTCTATTCGATTTGAGATCGAGCCCCTCGGCATGCTGTTTGCCATGGTGGCCTCGGGCCTTTGGATCATTAATTCGCTGTATTCCATCGGCTATATGCGCGGCAACGCGGAGCCACGCCAGACGCAGTTCTACACGGCCTTCGCCGTTGCCATTGCGAGTACAATCGGTATCGCGTTTGCCGGCAATTTGTTTACGTTGTTTTTATTCTACGAGGTGCTGACCTTATCCACCTACCCGCTTGTCACCCATAAGGGCAACGACGCAGCGCGGGCGGGCGGGCGCGTGTATCTGGGCATCTTGCTGTCCACGTCAGTGCTATTTCTGCTGCCCGCGATGATCGCCACATATTTCATGACCGGCACCTTAGACTTTCAGCCCGGCGGAATTTTTGACCCGCTCATGAGCGCAACCATGTTTGGTGTGATGTCGCTGCTGTTTATTTACGGCGTCGGTAAAGCTGCCGTGATGCCGGTGCACCGCTGGTTGCCGGCCGCTATGGTTGCGCCGACCCCAGTGAGCGCGCTACTGCACGCCGTGGCTGTAGTGAAAGCCGGTGTATTCACCATCGTCAAAATCATCGTTTATGTGTTCGGCCTTGATCTGTTCGCAACTGCCGGGAGCACATCGTGGGTGGTTTATGCCGCCGGTTTCACGGTGATTACCGCATCGGTGATTGCGCTTGGTCAAGACAACCTCAAGCGTAGGCTTGCCTACTCCACCATCAGCCAACTGTCTTATGTGGTGCTGGCCGCCGCGATGGCAACGCCTCTGGCCGTGATGGGCGCGGCCCTGCACATCGCTGCCCACGCCCTTGGCAAGATCACGTTGTTTTTTGCCGCCGGCTCCATCTATACCGCCGCCCACAAAACCGAGATCAGCCAGATGAACGGCATTGGCCGTCGCATGCCGATTACCATGATCGCTTTCGCGATTGGCGCGCTGGGCATGATCGGCGTACCGCCAACCGCCGGGTTCCTCGGTAAATGGTACATTCTGTCTTCGGCGATGACATCGGCGGACATCTTTGTGCTTCTGGTCATATTCGCATCCACCTTGCTGAACGCCGCTTACTTCGCGCCAATTGTTTACAACGCCTTCATGAAGCCCGAAGACGTGAAGCCCGAACACGAACACGGGGAAGCGCCGTGGCCAATTGTGCTGGCCCTGAGTCTGACTGCGGCGGGATCTATCGCGCTGTTTTTCTATCCCGATGTGCCATTGGCGCTTGCGCAGCAACTGGTGAGGAGCTGATCATGCAAGATCGCACACACTGGCTAGATAAACCGGGCCTCGAACGCACTCTTTGGATCGTATTCGCCGTCGTCTTGGTCGGATTGGTGATTGCCGAATTTTTTGTGACTCACGAATACGACGGCGTTATGGGCTCATTCGGATTTTATGCTTGGTTCGGCCTCGCGGTCGGCGGCGTAAGTATTGCGGCCTCAAAAGTGTGGAAGTCGGTCTTCAAGCGCAAGGACACATACTATGACTAGTGTCCTTCAACATCCGGCCATCATTCTGATTCTGGCGGGCGTCCTTTTACCGTTTGTCCGCGGCGGCGTGCGCGGCGCGGTCATGCTGGCTGCGCCCCTGATCGCTTTAGGCTTGGTTTGGACGTTGCCCGACGGCATATCGCTTGCCGTCCCATTTTTCGGAATGGAGTTGGCGCCGATCAAGACCGACACCCTGAGCCGTTTGTTCGGCACGGTGTTCACCATCATGGGCTTTGCCGGCGGACTCTATGCTTTGAGCCAATCGCGCGTACAGGAACTTACGGCGGCTTACGTCTATATGGGATTTTCTCTTGGCGTTGTGTTTGCCGGCGACCTGGTCACGGTCTTTGTGTTCTGGGAACTGATGGCGCTCGCCTCGGTCATGGTCATATTCGCAGGCGGCACCGAGAGCGCCCGACGTGCGGGGATGCGCTATTTGCTGATCCACCTGCTGGGCGGCGTCATTCTCATGGCGGGCATCGCCGGTGAAGTGGCCGAAACCGGCGTAGTGGCCTTCCGGTCCATGCTGCCGGATACGTTCCCGCGCGCCCTGATCCTGTTTGGGTTTTTGCTGAACACCGGTGCGCCGCCGTTCTCATCGTGGGTGCCGGATTCGTACCCCGAGGCGTCTTATACCGGCATGGTGTTTTTGTCTGCGTTCACCACCAAGACCGCAGTTTATGTTTTAGCTCGCGGTTTTCCCGGCGCGGAGATTTTAATTTTTGTCGGCTTGTTCATGATCTTTTACGGGATCATTTACGGGCTTTGCGAGAACAATGCTCGCAAGATGCTGGGCTACAGCATCGTCAATCAGGTGGGATTCATGGTCACCGGTATCGGTATCGGCACCGAACTCGCGTTGAACGGCGCGGTGGCGCACGCGTTCGCGCACATTATTTATAAAGCGCTGCTCATTATGTCCGTCGGCTCGGTCTTTCTGATGACCGGCAAGCGCAAGTTCACCGAATACGGCGGACTGGCGCGCAGCATGCCTCTGACCACTATTTGCTGCATCATCGGTGGTCTTTCGATCTCGGCCTTTCCGCTCACCTCCGGCTTTGTCGCCAAAGCAATGATGTCGGACGCGGCCCTGCACGAAGGGCTTATTTGGGTGTGGTATTTGATGGCCGCAGGCACCGCCGGCGTGTTCCTCGATGTTGGGATCAAACTTCAGTACTTCGTATTCTTCGGCAAGGATTCCGGCCAGCGCCCACCCGAGCCACCTATACATATGCGCCTTGCCATGATTTTCTTTGCCGCGCTGTGCATCGGCATCGGCGTTTTCCCGAGCCTGTTTTATCAACTCCTGCCGTTTGCCACGGACTATCAGCCTTACACCGGCGCACACGTAATCGGGCAGGCGCAGTTGCTGTTGTTCTCGGGCTTGGCCTTCTTCCTATGGCTGCGGTTTTACGGCTGGCATCTGGTCGAATCCCTGACCCTAGACCTCGACTGGGTATACCGCCGCTGGGGTAAACGCATCAGCACGGAGTTGGTGGAAAACGCCGGTCTCGCGCGCGACAGCATCATCACCGATCTCGCGAACGGTGGCCGCAAAGTTGTTGAGACCGTGCGCCACTTCCACGGGCCGGGCGGCGTACTCGCCCGTAATCACCCAACCGGTCGAATGGTGTTCTGGGCGGTGGCGATGCTCGCGGCCTATCTGCTGCTGGACTACGTCATTGGCGCACTCTGACGCGCAGACGTGCATGCGGTAGCGAGACTCACATTGAATATCTACATTGATGCCGATGCCTGCCCGGTCAAAGAAGAAGTCGTTCGCGTGGCAGATCGGCACGGAATACCGGTCACTCTAGTCAGCAACACGTGGATGCGCGGTTCTGAGCACCCCTTGGTGCGCAAGATCACGGTGGCCGAGGGCGCCGATGCGGCAGACGACTGGATTGCTGAACAAGTTGTTCTCGGCGACATTGTCATAACGTCCGACATCCCCCTTGCAGCACGCTGCGTCGAAAAGGGCGCGAAAGTTCTTCGGCCCAACGGAAAACCTCTAGGGCAAGACGCCATCGGCATGGCGGTGGCCATGCGCGATTTGTCTGCCCATTTACGTGAAACAGGCGAGATCACCGGCGGTCCAGCACCCTTTACCAAACGGGACCGTTCGCGGTTTCTGGACGTTCTGGAAGCCTCCATACAAGCCTTGAAACGCGGAAAGTAATTGACGGCGCTTGTTTAAACACGTACTGAGCGCCATCCGCATCATGTGGACAACGTCTCGCGATACGCGCGCAGATGCCCGCCCCGGCCTTCAGGCCGACGCGGCACCGTCTCCTGAGAAGTTTTATTCTCCCTCCCGTCGGTTGCGTGCCCACCGGGTTACAGCAGACCGTTCGATGCCCCGCTGCCCTGACTCTTAAGTCGGTTCGGCGCAGGACTGTGCGAACGCACATGCATATTTTTTGAAAGCTAAAATACCTATGACTAATTTTTCTGAACTCGGCTTGACCGATGCGATTTTGCGCGCCGTGACCGCTGAAGGCTATACGGTTCCTACCCCTATCCAAGCCGAAACCATACCTTATCTGCTGCAAGGCCGCGACGTGTTGGGCATCGCTCAAACAGGCACCGGCAAGACGGCCGCTTTTGCGCTGCCGATTTTGCAACGTTTGTCGGAAAACCCGCGCAAGGCCATGCCGAAGAGCACCCGCGCCTTGATCCTGACTCCGACGCGCGAACTCGCGCTGCAAATCGACGAAGGTTTTAAAACTTACGGCCGCCATCTAAACCTAAAACGTGCCGTTGTTTTTGGGGGTGTAAGCCAAAGACCGCAGGTGGGCGCGCTACGTCAAGGCATAGATATCCTGGTGGCAACACCGGGACGTTTGCTCGATCTCATGAACCAACGTCATATTGATCTGTGTTCGGTCGAAATTTTTGTTCTTGATGAAGCCGACCGTATGCTCGACATGGGGTTCATCCGCGATGTCCGCACCATTGCCGCAAAAGTACCGGCAAAGCGGCAAACATTGTTGTTCTCGGCCACAATGCCGAGCGCCGTCGACGGATTGGTGAAGGGCCTTCTGAAAGACTTCGCCCGTGTAGAGGTGACTCCCCAGTCCACCACCGTCGAACGTAT
Organism: uncultured Rhodospirillaceae bacterium; assembly: GCA_963976395.1. Lineage (GTDB taxonomy): Bacteria > Pseudomonadota > Alphaproteobacteria > Rhodospirillales > Rhodospirillaceae > UBA11612. Next base: position 73,723 of record CAXBLG010000008.1, on the reverse strand, counting down.
TGCCCAGCGCGTCATGCTCGTGGCGAAGGAAGACAAGCGCAGCCTGCTTGGCGACGTTTTGAAGGACGCCTCTGTTAGCCGCGCGATTGTCTTTACGCGCACCAAGCACTGCGCCAACCGCGTCGCCGAACAGTTACAGAAAACCGGCGTTGCGGCGGACGCCATCCACGGCAACAAGTCTCAAGGGGCCCGGCAGAGAAGTTTGGCCGCATTTAAAGACGGTAAAGTGCGAGTGCTTGTCGCAACAGACATCGCTGCAAGAGGCATTGATGTTGATAACATTTCGCACGTGATTAATTTTGAACTGCCTATGGAGCCGGAAAGTTACGTGCACCGCATTGGCCGTACGGCTCGGGCGGGCTCGGAAGGCATTGCGCTTTCATTCTGTGATGCCAGCGAGCGTGGCCAGTTGCGGGCCATTGAACGCGCCATTCGCCAATCGATTCCGGTGGACGTTACCCACGCCTACCACGGTAAGGTTGCTATGACCGGCGGGACGTCCGAGGAAGCCCCTCAGCGTAGAGGCCGGAACAACCGACGCAGTGGCGGCGGTGGCAACGGCGGAAAGTCCTGGGGCCGCAAGCCGCGCGCTGCCTAATCCATAAGGATATTTACGAGGGTATAATTAAACCTAAGATTGGGACTAATTACCGCAGCATTATAAATTCTATTTTAGATTTAAATGTTGTTGCAAAGCACTCATAGAATTGCACACTTAGGTATGGCTGTGGGAGTCGCGTTTGGGAGGGCGTGAACCCAGCGTCATACCTATAGTGTGTCAGTTTGTTGTGAGCCGTTATGCTCAATACCTCCTCGCCAAAACTCGATAGCGACGGCCTTTCATCGTCCGCATCCATTCGAACCTTACTGAACGCGATATGCCTGGGATTAATCGTAACCGGCATCTGCGCGGTTCTTCTATTGTGGCTAGAGCGCCGAAGCGGAATTGATCTTGAAGGAGATCAGTTTCGCACGTTCTTGGCGATTATTTTTCTCGTCGTAGTGCTGACCACATATTCGGTTCTAGAATTTATACGGAAACATCTTGGCAACCAACGGCCAGAGGCCGCCGCCAACCGTGCGCGATCTAGAAGGCAAGGTCAGTCTGACGATGAATGGGCCGTTGTCGGCGAGCCGTCGTTCGATCCGATCTTTAAAACCACTGAAGATTCCGATCAATCAAACGGAGACGGAAAACCAGAGCCCAGCAAACCCGGTGAGGAGTACGAAGCAAAACCGGCACCATTTGAAACCCTTACAGGAACCTTCAGCACTGAAACCAATCAGTCGCCAGAAATCCGTATCACTGAAAACGGGGAGGCGCCGTCGGCAATGGCCGAGATGGGCGCTAACGCCGACACGCTAACACAAAACACCACAGTTACCGACGCTACACTTTTCGCTCGAATTGTTGCTGATGCTCTTGATGAGACCGGCGAGACCTTTTCACCGTTTTCAAAGTATGGTCAGCACCTCTTCCTTGCCGGCGCTTGCGGAGAACTGACCCAGCAGTATCTGCTATCCGCAGATCAGGGGAAAAACCTTCTTGTCTCAATGCTAACGCTATTGGGTGTCGGGAAACAAACAGCAGAAGCCTTTGCCACTAATGCCAATGTGTTTTCTCAAGTTCCTCACTTTCGCGGGCCAATAGATGCCGGGTATCGCGCCATGGCACAGTTTATCTCAGACGGAACGGCGGATGCGACCGATTTGGAAAACGTCCTGGCACAATGGCAGCCCCTGGAGGTCATCTGCGAAGTTCCTGAATACGTCACGTTCTTCGCGACATCGGTGGGCGTAACCTCTCAAGACAATGTCATGACGGAAGAAGACCGCCAACGGGTCGTGCGAATGCATAACTCTACGATATGGAATGCGTTGGAGCGTTACCAAGGCCGCGAGCTTCATGATCTAGGAAGCGGAATTGTTGCCGTTTTTCCTAGCGCCGCGGCCGCTGTTCGCGCAGCAACGATGTGCCAGGGGTATCTCGATATATTCGCAAAAGAGAACCCGAGCCTTACCGTCGGCCTCCGAGTCGGCATAGACACCGAACTCGCTGCAAAGGTGAATGAAGAATACATCTCTGTGGGCACCACCCGCGCGGTCAGCATTGCCGCTTATACCGACGAGAGCACCATACTGTGCTCTGAGAAAACACGCGAAGACGCCCTTGAAAGCGCCGAGTTTGAGCCCTTTGTCGTCACAGACGGCCACCGGGACTTTCCTCCGCTGTTTACGGCGCAATGGTCGCGTTTAATCAACAGCGGGGGACGAGCCTTGGAATATCGCCAGATCGGCACCATGGCAAATGCCCACTAGACTCAAATATATGCAGCGCTTTCCCTTACCCAACAGCGGTTGACCATCCGACCTCGCCGCCTGATACTCACGGCATCCAAGGGGTGCCCCATGACGGGGCTGAGAGACTAAAAGCCTAGGGCCATGATCGGCTCTGGGCTTGCGGTAAACCCTTAGAACCTGATCCGGGTGATACCGGCGTAGGGATGGAATAGCCTTATCAACGCTCTCATCCTGAGCTCGCTAACCCGGATCTCCACACGTCAATGCCGTCGTAGGAGATCCAGCATGAATATTATTACTCGTCCGCAAGACCTAAAAGTCACCACCGGGCCTCTACCTGCCTCAACCAAAATTTATGTCCCAGGCAAAGTGCACACGGACATTCGTGTGCCGATGCGCGAAATTGCCCTCGACCCTTCCGCCAACGAACCACCGGTGCGTGTATACGACACCTCAGGCGCCTACTCAGATCCATCGGTGACAACCGACATCCGCCAAGGCCTCGCGCCGCTGCGTACGCCCTGGATTGTTGCGCGCGGGGATGTCGAAGAAGTTGAAGGCCGCATCGTGCGTCCTGAAGACGACGGCCTCGCCCCCGGCGAGACCAGCAATGTACCCATGTTCGACCGGGCCGGGCGAAAACCCTTGCGCGGCAAACCCGGCAAAGCGGTCACTCAGCTTGCCTATGCCAGAGCCGGGATCGTTACAGCCGAGATGGAATACATCGCCATCCGCGAAAATTTAGGCCGCGAAGAAGCCTTGAAGAAAGCCCGTGACGGTGAAAGTTTCGGTGCGGCAATTCCCGACCACGTTACGCCGGAATTTGTGCGCGATGAAATCGCCTGCGGCCGTGCCATTATTCCATCCAACATCAACCATCCTGAATCCGAGCCGATGATCATCGGGCGGAACTTTTTGGTGAAGATCAACGCGAATATCGGCAACTCTGCCGTCACCTCATCGGTGGCAGAAGAGGTGGAAAAAATGGTGTGGTCGATCCGTTGGGGCGGCGACACGGTTATGGATCTGTCCACAGGCCGCAACATTCACACCATCCGTGAATGGATATTGCGCAATTCGCCGGTGCCCATCGGCACGGTGCCGATTTATCAGGCGCTAGAGAAGGTAAACGGCGTAGCAGAAGATCTGACGTGGGAAGTTTTCCGCGATACCTTGATTGAGCAAGCCGAACAAGGCGTGGATTACTTTACGATTCACGCCGGTGTACGCCTCCCGTACATCCCGATGACCGCAAAGCGCGTGACCGGTATTGTCAGCCGTGGCGGCTCGATCATGGCCAAGTGGTGCCTTGCGCATCACAAAGAGAGTTTCCTCTATACCAACTTCGAGGAAATCTGCGAGATCATGAAGGCCTACGATGTCTCGTTCTCGCTCGGCGATGGTTTACGGCCCGGCTCGATTGCCGATGCCAACGACGAGGCGCAATTCGCCGAACTCGAGACCCTGGGCGAGTTGACAAAAGTCGCCTGGAAACACGATGTGCAGGTGATGATCGAAGGCCCCGGCCACGTGCCCATGCACAAGATCAAGGAAAACATGGACAAGCAGCTGGAAGTTTGCGGCGAAGCCCCGTTTTATACGCTTGGGCCGCTGACCACCGATATTGCGCCGGGCTACGACCACATCACCAGCGCTATCGGCGCCGCCATGATCGGTTGGTTTGGCACCGCCATGCTGTGTTACGTCACGCCTAAGGAACACCTGGGCCTGCCTGATCGGGACGATGTGAAGGTGGGTGTGATCACCTACAAAATTGCGGCCCATGCCGCGGATTTGGCGAAAGGTCACCCAGCTGCGCAGCTCAGAGATGACGCCTTATCGCGGTCACGGTTTGAGTTCCGCTGGCGCGATCAGTTCAATCTGAGTCTGGATCCGGAAACGGCAGAGCAATTCCACGACCAGACCTTGCCGGCCGAAGGCGCGAAGATTGCGCATTTCTGCTCTATGTGTGGTCCGAAATTCTGTTCCATGAAAATTTCGCATGAAGTGCGCGAATATGCCGAAAAGGGCATGGAAGAAATGTCGGACGCCTTCAAAAAAGGTGGTAGTGAAATCTATCGTAAAACTGAAGGCGCAAGCTGAGACTAACGGGCGGACATTGTGAACGGCAAACTGCGGGCACGGGGCACGGATCGAATATCGCGTCCGCGAACGTCTAATAAACGCTTACCGCTTTCCAAGATAATTATATGGGCGCTGGCAGTCATGCTGCTGGCGCCCGCCCTTTTTGTACTTGTCTATCGGTTTGCACCGCCACCGATCACCCCTCTCATGGCCATCCGTAGTTGGGAGGGAGAACCTCGAAATTACCAATGGGTGCCGCTGGACCGTATATCGACGCAACTGGCGCGCGCCGTCATCGCTGCGGAAGACCAGAATTTTTGTTCGCACTCTGGTTTTGACGTTGAAGCCCTTAAAAATGCTTGGGCCAATTACGGCGACAACGATGGAACATTGCGCGGCGGCAGCACCATCAGCCAACAAACCGCGAAGAATGCCTTTCTGTGGCCAAGCCGCACCTGGCTACGCAAAGGCCTGGAAGCTTGGCTGACTTTTTATGTGGAAGCGCTTTGGAGCAAGACGCGTATTCTTGAGGTCTACTTAAATATCGTTGAGTGGGGTCCCGGCGTTTATGGTGCCGAGGCCGCCGCGCGTCATCACTTCGGCAAAAGCGCCCTTCAACTCACCGCGTATGAAGCCGCATTGCTCGCAACCATACTGCCGAGCCCGCGCAAATGGTCAGCGTCCAACCCCGGACCTTACGTGCAATCGCGCGCAGGGGTGAACTTAGGACGGGCGGCAAGGCTTGGCCCCCTCGCCGGTTGTCTGTACATCAAATAATGATGCCGGCGGTTTCGTTATCGAGCAGCCGCATGATGGACAGCGCCGCCATATGCGATGTTTTCGGATTATCCGGCGACGGATTGCCCGCGATATCTAAACTCATAGAGCCGAAGGTGCCCTCGGCCTCGAGGTGATGGGTGTTACGCGCGAGACCAGGATCCGCCACTAGCTCGACCGTCGTCTTTTCAAATCCAACTCCGGCCAATGCCGCCGTGGCTGCCACATTGGCATTTTTCGGATATGCGGTTGCCGCCTCCCGCGCGGTACCGGAAAAAATGATCACGGGGGCCTGAATGGTGTCCAAATCATGAGACGACTCTGCAGGGGTGCCTTTCCAGGCCAGCGGCGGTTTAGCGGAGCGTAGAGTCACCTTGGTAAGCCCCGCAAGCTTGGCCGATGATAGAGCATCGACCCCGGGAAGCGCCCCCGCCGGCAATTTGATTTTGGCCGTGGATTTCTCCGCAGCAGCGGTAATGGTCTTGAGCAGTTCGGCATCGGCAAGACTACCTGTGGAAACAATGATCTGATCAACGCCCCGCTCCAACAACGGAACCGCATAGGCACTGACAGCAGAATGACCGGCACATTCAACAACAAGGTCCGGCGCAAAGGCGAGCAGCTCCTCAAGGGTGTATACGACTGTATGAGTTCCCACCGAATCACTATCTTCTGACAGGCCGAGGGCACCCACCAGGGTGTAGCGGGCTTGGCGGTCCGCGCAAAATTGAGAGACGAGCTTGGCGATGGCGCCATTGCCAATAAGTGCAATCTTCACATTGAACCCTTCAAAACGAGAACCCCTAAGACAGGATGCGTTGATAGAAACTATCGAGAAGACGGAAATACAGAGCGTCTTTTAGAATTTCGTCTTCTACGCCCGCATCTATATTGGGATTATCGTTAACCTCAATCACAAACAAGCCTTTGTCGGTTTGCTTAATATCAACGCCGTAGAGGTTATTGCCAATTAATCCGCCGGCCGCGACGGCAACATCAATAACGCCCGCCGGAACCTGCTCGACACCAACGGTCACCGACGGGCCCGAGGTCGCTCGTCCCGATGCCGAGTGTTTATAAATTTGCCAGTGATTACGGGCCATCTTGTATTGCACGGCAAATAGCGGCTTGCCGTCCAGAAGACCGATGCGCCAATCGTATTCAGTGTATAGAAATTCTTGTGCGAGTATAATGTCCGAGGCCTTGAGCATCTCAAGAGCCTTGCGACGCAAAGTCTCGGGAGAATCCACTTTGAAAACGCCGGTGGAAAACGATCCATCTGGAATTTTGAGCACGAGTGGAAATTCAAACTCACCGAGATCGTGTTCATCTAAAAACCGTCGATCAATAATCCAAGTTTGCGGCGTGGGCACACCGTTGGCGGTAAACAACTCGTGCAAAAACACTTTATTCGCGCACCGTAAAATGTCGGCGGGAGAATCAATCACCTCCAGACCATCTTCCGCCGCTTTAACGGCGAATCTGTACGTATGGTGATGAATGGCTGTGGTCTCACGAATGAACAGCGCATCGTACTGAGGCACCAAAGAAAAGTCGCGTTTGCGGATGAGGTCCACGGCAAGGCCCATGGATTCGCCGATCCGGACGAATTTCTCGAGCGCCCGCTTGTTCGATGGTGGGCGCGGATCTTTAGGATCATACAAAATGGCGAGACTGTAGCGCGGCGCGCGGCGCGTTTTGGCTGGGCGCCAACCAACCTTTAGATAGGCGCTGAGCGCATTCTCAAACGCTTCATCCTGATCCGCTTTGATATCGTTCACCGATAAACGGCTTGCAGTGGTGAGCACCCACTCGCCATCGCGATAAACCGCTCGAAGCCTCAGAATGGGCGCGCGAAACAGATCGAACGCTTCGCGGGCGAGGCGTTCAAAGCGTGAGTCCTGACAACGGCCAAACATCACAGTGAGAATCAGTGGTTTATCGGTTGGGAAACTGCGGACACGCTTGAGAATACGCCGCAGGGTACGTTCGAGAATATCGAGTGTTGTACCACCTTCCGTATGCAAGTGAACGTCCACAATCGTACTGGTGGACGGCAAAATACGATGACCGCGCGCCTGGGCGAGAAGTGAGCAATAGTAGCCAAAACCAAGATATTGATAGTCGCCGCTGAGGTTTATGATTGTCGCCGTCTTGAACGAAGCATCCGGTGGCAGGTTTATATAATCGCGCGTGCGCATAAGAGTTGCGCCCTTGGCGTCCCAGCGGAAGTCTTTCAAACGATTAACGAGGATAACAACTTTCGAGGCTTTCATGTGTGGCCCATTGATACTCGGCGCGGCCTCAACGGTTTTTCAAATTTAACCGCGGCCATGCCGTCTTGATAGTAGTCACTCACAACAACGCGTGCGCCGTACCCTTCCGAAATATAAAGAGAGCGCGCTTGTTTATTGTCGGCCCGCACTTCGAGCCGCATGTGGGTCCGACTACACTGGCGAGCCTGTTTCTCGCAGGCGGATAGAAGCGCGCGCCCAACCCCGCGTCCACGTGCCTTTCGATCTACCGCAAGGGAATAAAGGCGAGCTGCCGAACTGTCACCGCGAAAAAGAAGCAAAGCATATCCAAGACATGACTCGCCGCTGACGGCAACAAGCACTTTCGCAGTGTCGCTTTGCAGATGACGGCGAAGACTGCGTTCAGATAACCGATCGGCCGAGAACGTTTTGGTCTCTAAGGCAAGCAGCGCCGACAGATCGGACATGCGGGCCGTGCGAATGGAAACTGAAAGGTCGCCGGACCTTTTACGGGGGGCCGGAGTATTCTTCCATGGCTTTGAGCTTTTTGACATATGCGCGGATGCGTTGTGCATTCTTGCCCACATCGCTAAGCCCGACGCGGGAAACTGACCTGACATCGACAATACTGCCGATCCCTTCCGGCGTCACGCGAACAACGATGTCATCAATAAACCCGTACCAGGTCGTCTTGTCCCACGCTTCGATACGACCGCGCTCTCTATCCGCCGCGATGATGGTCCAGCCCATATCCTCCGCCGCAATCAAGGCCAGATCAAAGCCTTCATAAAACGACAGGCCCCATAATTCCTCCGGCTGAATATCTGGATACGCTTCTTTTTGAGCTTCAGGCACATTGATCGTATTCTGGCCCACTGTGACGTCGCGCACGTACTCGGCCGGATTGGTCGCACCGGTCGCCTCCCGCAAAGCCAGCGCCGCCTCAAATGCAGGCGGGTTCTCAAGGTCGGTTGTGATGTCGTGAATGCGCGGGACCGAAGCTGCGGTTTGCTGCATGGAATAAGGCACATAGAACGCAACGGCGCCGATTATCAGCCCAAGCACCGCGAGTACCGATTTCATCAGCCCCTCCCCTTTGTCGAAAACAAAGGATGCAATGATGATAATCAGACAGAGGACGCCGCCCGCAATCGCGATTCCGGCACCGTAACGCAAGATCGTGAACGCAAGGCCCCGTTCCCAAATCTCAAGGCGGTACCCCGTTCCAGACAAAATCGCAATCAGTGCGCCAACAACCGCGACGGCGAAGCCGAGTTTCACCACGCGGCTAAGATTGCCTGCCAACCAATTGGGGGTAATCGCCTCGGACATCGTGTCCTCCTAACTAGTCCCTAAATCTACATCAGGCAGTCGCTTAGCTTTCCATGCCTTTAAGGGTATCGACATAGGTGCGGATACGCTGAGCATTTTTGCCTACATCACTACCGCCGACCCGGGAAACCGAACGAATATCGACAATGCTACCGATGCCTTCCGGTGTAATGCGGATGACCACATCATCAACAAAGCCCATGAAAGTGGTTTTGTCCCACGCCTCAATACGACCCTCTTCCTTATCCGCCGCGACAATGGTCCAGCCCTGACGTTCGGCTGCTGACAAGGCCAAGTCGAATGCCTCGTAGAAACTTAAACCCCAGAGTTCGACGGGCTGGATATCGGGGTAGCCTTTCTTTTGTTCTTCAGGAACATTCAGCACTGTTCCGCGCGCTTCATATTCAACCAGATACTCCGCCGTGTTCGGTGCGTTGTCCGCTTCCCGTAGCGGAAGAACCGCCACAAACTTCGGTGGATTTGAAGTGTCGGTGCTGATGTCATGGATCGGCGGCACAGAAGCTCCAAGCTGCTGTTGCGCGTAGGGGATGTAAACGGCGATGCCGCCGGCGATCAAACCCATGACCGGCAATGCAGACTTGGCGAGGAACTCGCCCTTATACAATACAAGCGCGACAACGATGGAGAGTGCACACAGTGCGGCGCCCGCCGCAGCGATATAAGCCCCGTAAGGCAGAACCGTGAACAGAGACGTTCTTAGCTCCACTATGTCCAGCCGATAGAGAACTCCGGCGGACAGGCCCACCAGCACACCGACAATAGCGATCGCAAAGCTGAGCAGAGCGATGCGCCCATAATTGCGCGCAAGCCAACCCTGTTGAGTACCTTCAGACATCGTGAATCCTCCCTAAAATTTTTAGCCTTCCGAAAGACGGCGCTCCAACTGATCCAGTCGGTCCGCCCCCCAGAAAGGCTCCCCCTCGAACATCATAAATGGTGCTCCGATCATACCGTCTGCCTTGGCTGAGTCCACGGCGGTCAAAACGGCCTGTTTGGCCGCTTTATCCTCGGCCGCCGCAGTAATCTCGGCCTCGGTCACGCCAGGGACGTGACTGCAGACTTCAGCGATGTCGGCAGCGGTACCGACACTGCGTCCCTCACCGAAGACGGCCTTGGTGACCGCCTTGGCATAAACCCGGGCCAGCGCCTCATCTTTGGCTTTCAGTCGCCAGAAGGCAAGCCGGACCAATTTGACCGGCGGCGGCATCGACTCAGGCAGCTTGGCGGGCAAACCGGCAAAAGCGCAGCTTCGCGCAAAATCGATGGCTAGATATTTGAATTTTTCCGGGACCAGCGGCGGTGGCGTAATGCCCTGTTGATTAAATAAATGACCCAAGGACACCGCGATCCAGTCCACATCACGATTGTGGCGCGCCGCGAGATCATCGATCTGCTGAGCGGCGATATACGAAAAGGTAGAGTTAAAATCGAAATAGAAGCGAACAGGTGAAGACATTAGGTATGCGCCCTCTGGTTCATCCGCCCGACGCTAGCATGAGATCGCCTTCCTATCCCACCACCCTCCTATGCATTGGGTCTATGCGATGGATGCGACTGCCCGCTGCGCCATAACTCCAACAAGATGCGCACGATAGTCGGCCGTGGCATGTAGGTCTTCGTTCAAATCATCGGCAGGCACTGAAATATTTTTGAGTGCATCGACAGTGAAAGATTTGGACAGGGCGGCTTCCATCTCCGTCATGCGAAATACACCGGGGCCCGCGCCAACCACGGCAACCCGAACGCCGGAAGATGTTTCGGCCACCATCACTCCGACCACCGCATACCGCGATGCGGGATTTGGAAACTTCGCATAGGCTGCACGTTTCGGAACAGGGAAGCTGACTTTCGTAATAAGCTCGCCGGGCTCAAGTGCTGTTTCAAACATACCGGTGAAAAAATCATCGGCTGCAATTTCGCGGTTCGAGGTGTGAACCGTCGCATCTAACGCAACGATAGCGGCAGGATAGTCGGCAGCAGGATCGTTGTTGGCGATAGACCCGCCCAAGGTGCCGCGATTGCGCACCTGGGGATCTCCGATATGCTGAGCGAGATAGGCCAGCGCCGGGATGGATTTTTGCACGTCAGAAGAGGCCGCAACATCGGCGTGACATACACCTGCACCAATAACGATCTCGTTGTCGGACGCGGCAAATACTTGAATATCTTTAAGCCCGCCGATGTCAACCACATCGGACGGCTGCACCAACCGTTGCTTGAGGGTCGGAATAAGGGTTTGCCCCCCGGCTAGAAACACCGCGTCTTCACTCGCGCCAAAAACTGTTTCGGCTTCGGCGACAGAGGCCGCGCGTTTGTAATTAAATGAGTACATATACTTTGCTCCGAATCAGGACGCGACTTTGGCGCCCATCGCCGCGGCGCCGGCAGCAACGGATTTCACAATAGCTTGATAGCCGGTGCACCGGCAGAGATTGCCTTCAAGTTCGGCGCGAATCAGATCGTTCGTTAGAGTGTTGTCTTTATTGCGTGCGACCAGACCGAGAGCACTCATAACCATGCCGGGGGTGCAAAATCCACATTGCAAGCCATGATGCTCGCGAAAAGCGGCCTGCATAGGATGAAGGGTGCCGTCCTTCGCCGCCACGCCCTCAATCGTCGTCACAGACTGACCGTCGGCCTGCACCGCCAAAGTGGTGCAGGCTTTGATCGAGCGTCCGTTCAAATGAACCGTGCAGGCACCACATTGGCTGGTGTCACAGCCAACATGAGTACCAGTAAGGCGGAGTTTTTCACGCAGAAATTCGACTAGCAACGTCCGCTCTTCGACTTCGGCGGTCTGCTCGGTCCCGTTTACGTTGATGGCTACTTTCACCATGACGACGCCATTCCTCCCTTGCGGCTTAACTTCGGCTCATGCCGTAAATACCTGCCAAAACGACAATAACCAAGACTGCGGCAATCAGAAACCATCTTCCTGAAGTAATCAGGCCCGAAGACGGCCCCACGGAATTAGTTGCAGATGCAGCGAGATTTGGCTCGGAGGGTGAGTCCGCCGGAAGCGGAGGCGCAGATTTCGCAGTTTCAGCCGCGCGGCTCGCCGCAATCTCTCCAAACTTGGCGAAAAATTCATCGGCCAGTTTTTTGGCGGTGGAAGCAATCAACCGACCACCGATTTGCGCCAACTTGCCGCCAACCGCCGCATCGACCTCATAACTAAGCCGGGTGCCGACCGGATCATCGGCAAGGCTTACCTTGGCTCCACCTTTGGCAAACCCTGCAGCCCCGCCCTTGCCTTCACCCCGAATGCTATAGCCATTGGGCGGATCAAGATCTGACAGTGTGACAAGGCCGGTGAAGGTTGCTTTGACGGGGCCGACTTTGGCGGTCACGGTCGCCTCAATCTCGGTCTCAGACAACCGCTGAATGGATTGGCAGCCGGGAATGGATGCTTTGAGAACCTCGACATCGTTGAGGGCCGCCCACACCGCTTCGCGCGGGGCGGGGATACTATACTCCCCCTTCATATCCATGGCGGTTCTCCGGCAATTCAGGATTGGTGGAACGCAACTGATGACACACGGACGCCGGGCAGCGCAACCGGTAGGCCCTTATGCGTCGGCGCGACCCTTGCGAATGGCGCGGCGGCCAAACTTGGCGCGCACCGCATCCATGGCCCGCTCCACCTCAGCGTAGTGGGTTTCATCACTCTGAACGTTGTCGGCAAAAAGATCGCCCTGATCCGCAAGCGATGTTTCGGCGAGAGTATCCACGCCGACACCAATAAGACGGAAGCTCTTTCCCGGAATCTCCCTGATCATCAGAGGCTCGGCTGCGCGAAATATGGTTTCCGCAAGTTGTGTGGGCGTCCGCAAGCGATTGTTCCGCGTCATAAGCTTGAAGCGGGCGGTTTTCATTTTAAGCGTCACGGTTCGCCCGGCGAGGCCCTTGGCTTTGAGACGTTCCGCGACGCGCTCACAGAGAGGCCACAAACGCCGGCGAAGCTCGGCCGGGTCGTTGATGTCACGGGGGAACGTGGTTTCGGCGGATATGGTCTTCGCACTCCGTTCGGACCGCACGAGCCGGTGGTCGACGCCATGAGCAAGGCGGGACAAATACTCCCCCGTTTCGCCGTACCGCACGCCGAGATCTGCCTCGCCCTGGCGCTGTAAATCACCGACCGTGTGCAGGCCGTCAATCTTAAGACGATCGGCTAGAGAAGGACCTACACCGGGAAGCCGGGAGACGGGCATGTCGTGCAAAACTTCAATGACATCACTTTTGCCGATAACGGCAAAGCCACGCGGCTTGTTCAAATCCGATGCGATCTTGGCCAGAAATTTATTGTAACTGAGACCAACCGAGACAGTGATGCGCACCTCACGCTCTATTTCACGGGCGATGTGAGCCAAAGTGGCTGCGGGCGACCTGCTGAACAGCTTCGACGTTCCGCGAAGATCGAGAAATGCTTCATCAAGCGATAACGGCTCGACAATCGGTGTGGTGGATTCGAAGACGCGGCGAACCTGCTCGCTGGCAATCTTATATTTGGCCATGTCGGGCGTGATAACCACTGCGTTTGGACACAGCTTCAGAGCCTTATACATGGGCATGGCCGAGCGGGGACCGTATCGCCGCGCAATGTAACAGGCTGTAGAGACAACCCCGCGCTGCCCGCCCCCGACAAGAACTGGCTTATCTTTAAGCGCCGGGTTATCCCGCTTCTCCACCGCTGCATAGAAGGCATCACAATCAATGTGAGCAATAGAAAGGCGCCCCAATTCGGGGTGACATATCAGCCGCTCGGACCCACACCGCGCGCATACGGCAGGCGCTGCAGCAGACTCGCCAAGACAGTCGCGGCACACAGCAGTGATTTTATCAAACGACGGCGATTGTAACGACATGGCCCGAGTCTAAGCCCAAGAAGGGACCGGAAACCATGATGATATGATCTCCTGCCGTCCTCTAGCCAAGGCTTACATTGACTTTAGACGGCAAAAAGCCCCATTCATCCGCACCAAGAATGGATATTTTTGAACGGAAGGCGAATCTCCGGTGAGTGATCAATCCCGCGGGCCCTCAAAATGGAACCTACCTGACCGACCCAAGAGCAAGAACTACGCCTACCTGCGTCGTACCTACGGTTTCATGCGGCCCTACGCGCGCCACATGGCGATCTTCGCTTTTGCCTTGCTGCTTACATCGGCCGCGACGTTGAGCATCGGCATGGGCCTTAAGTTCGTTGTCGATCAGGGCCTGAGCGCTGGAAGCCAAGAAACACTTGATAAAGGCCTCGCCCTTCTTGTCGGCGTTGTTGTTTTTATCGCCGTAGGGACTTTTGTTCGCTTCTACTACATTTCGTGGATCGGCGAGCGTGTAGTCGCCGATATTCGCGCAGCCGTGTTCAGCCATATCTTGAAATTAAGTCCGGGATTTTATGAGACAACGAAAACCGGCGAGATTCTCTCGCGCCTGACGACCGACACCGCGCTTTTACAGCAAGTGATCGGCACCTCGTTTTCTATCGCGATTCGCAATTCGTTTTCGTTGATCGGCGGCATCATCATGCTGATGGTCACCAACGTGCAACTGACGGCGCTGGTCGCCCTCGTCGTACCCGCCGTGATCGTGCCGATCATCTGGTATGGCCGCAAAGTGCGCAAACTTTCGCGCGAAAGCCAAGACCGGGTTGCGGACGTCGGATCGTACGCCGAAGAAAACCTCAATGCCATTCGCACGGTGCAAGCCTACGTGCATGAAGACATCGACCGTTCGTTTTTTAACCGGAACGTCGAAGGCGCCTTTGGCACGGCCATGCGCCGTATTTCCGCACGGGCCATGATGGGTAGCGCGGTTATCTTCCTCGTCTTTGTTGCCATTGCCCTTGTGGTGTGGGCCGGCGGGCGCGGTGTGATTGCCGGCGATATTACCCCGGGTGAACTGTCAGCGTTTATTTTCTACGCGGTTATGGTCGCGGCCTCAGTTGGCGCGGTAAGCGAAGTGCTGGGCGAGTTGCAACGCGCCGCAGGAGCGACCGAACGATTAGTTGAACTGCTGGAAATGAAACCCGACATTACAGCGCCAGCCAATCCAAAATCCATGCCGTCGCCTGCACAAGGCGCCGTCGAATTCGACAACGTCACCTTCCACTACCCGTCCAGACCCGATACCGCCGCGTTATCCGGACTGTCGTTGAAGGTGGAACCGGGTGAACATGTTGCTCTCGTCGGCCCGTCCGGCGCAGGCAAGACCACTGTGTTTCAATTGTTGCTGCGCTTTTACGATCCAAAATCAGGCGCGGTGCGAATTGACGGCATGGATCTGCGCGACGTTGACCCGCGCGAGGCGCGTGCGCGCATTGGATTGGTCTCGCAAGACCCGGTGATCTTCGCTGCCGATGCCATGGAGAACATCCGCTATGGCCGGCCCGATGCGACGGACGAGGAGGTGCGCGCCGCCGCGGAGGCTGCTGCTGCAATGGAATTCATAGAGCGGCTACCAGAAGGCATGAAGAGCTTTCTAGGCGAACGTGGTGTGCGTTTATCCGGCGGGCAAAAGCAGCGTATTGCCATCGCCCGCGCCATTTTGCGTGATCCGGCCCTGCTGCTGCTCGATGAAGCAACGAGTGCGCTGGATGCTGAGAACGAAAAATTGGTCCAGACCGCCTTGGAGCGATTGATGGTGGGGCGCACCACTATGGTCATCGCACACCGCCTTGCCACTGTGGTGAACGCCGACCGCATCGCCGTGATCGACGATGGGCGTCTGATCGACACCGGACGCCATGATCAGCTCATTGTTAGCAACCCGCTCTACGCTCGCGTTGCCGCACTTCAATTCTCGGCTGATGTTCGAGACGACAGAAGCGAAGACGTTGAAGCCGCGCAATAACCGGAGAGGACACCTAATCCCAGTCACCTGACCTTACGCTGCGCTTACCTTTTACGTCTGCTCGCCTCCTCTTGGAGTCGAGCCGCTTGCCGCGCGCAGATCTTGAGGGCCGCGTGGGAACCCGCTTTTTCGGCACTAGCGATGCGCGGCGAATCAGCTCCACAAGACGCTCAACCGCATCGCTGCGGTTTCGCTCTTGTGTGCGAAACCGATTTGCCGCAATCACGATCACACCCTCCAGTGTTGCCCTGCGCCCAGCGAGCTGCAAGAGACGCTCACGCACCGCTTCCGGCAATCTCGGCGAATGGGCGGCGTCAAACCGCAATTGAACCGCCGTCGCGACCTTGTTGACGTTTTGCCCCCCCGGCCCCGCCGCACGAATGAAATTGAATTCGAGCTCGCGCTCATCGAGTGATATGGACGACGTAATAGGAATGAGATGCGGACGCGAGGCCATGAGCTGAAAACATACTTGTTAAATCTTCAATGATCCCTAGTTTAAGCGCAAATGTGAGAGAGGTCATGACCGCAGAACCCACAATGATTGCGCCCGAGATGGAATTCGCCGAACTGGCGGAGAACTTTGAGCTGTTTGACGATTGGGAAGATCGCTACCGCTACATCATCGACTTGGGACGCAAACTGCCACCTTTTCCCGAAGAATTGAAGACCGAGGCCAATAAGGTGCGCGGCTGCATGAGTCAGGTTTGGATGGTTCCCGGACATCCGGCTGATGATGCGAACAAGTTCGCCTTTGCCGCCGATAGCGACGCCCATATCGTCAAAGGACTGATCGCTGTTTTAGGCGTGTTGTTTTCAGGCAAGACCCCTGCCGATATCGCGGCGATTGATATCGACGGATCCTTTAAACAGCTTGGCCTTGATCAGCATCTCAGCCCAACACGGCGCAACGGACTGGTGTCGATGGTTGGTAAAATTAAAGGGTATGCAACCACGGCCGCATGACACGCGAAAGCTAGGCAAACAGCTTGCGGTCCAGCTTCTTGATGAAGCTCCAGGGATCGGGATCGGGCTTGCCGAAGAGGAAGCCCTGGACATATTCCACGCCGCAATCGCGCACGAACTCCAGAGCGTCTTTCGAATCGACCATTTCCGCAATTGTCTCAACTTCCATGGTTTTACATAGGGTCGCGAGAGCCTTGAGAAACGCGCGACCATTAGGCGCGCTTTGGGCGTTTTTGATTGCGCTACCGTCCAGCTTAACCACATCGACTTCCAGAACACTGAGATATTGGAAACTGGCCGCGCCTGCGCCGAAGTCATCCAAACACACGTGAAAGCCTTTTTTGCGCAGAGCTTGAACAAAAGCGTTGGCCTGCTTCAAATCAGCCACACGCGACGATTCCGTAATTTCAAACAAGAGGAAATTGCTCAGCCATGTATCAGCATCGAGCATCGCGTGCAGCTCTTTCTCATACATTTCATTGCCGACGGACATGCCTGAGATGTTTACGGCAATAGAGACCTTGTCGGACCGGTTCTTGCGCAGCCACTCGACACATTTTCGCGCCATGGCAATGTCAAACTCGGTAATTAGACCGGTCTCTTCGGCAAAGGTAATATGCTTGTATGGCGATTCTTCGAAATTGCCGTTAAAGCGCACCAGAGCCTCATAGTGATGTACCGCCCCGGTGCGCACATCGAGAATCGGGTGAAATGCGACCTGGAAGTCGTTGCCCTCAACAATGGAACGGAAACTGTTCAAGGACTGAACCGCTTCCTGAACCAGGTTGTTCATGTTGCTGGCGATGTCCTTCACGTTGAACTTATCGCCCACCTGTTCCTTGAAGTGATTGATGGTATAGACGAGGCCCTTTGCCAAATCGGCTTCGTTGACCCCGTCAAGATCGACATCAACCGTGCCCGCCTGAGCGGCAACGCCCTTCCCTTCCGGATCAAACGCTTTCGTGGCTTCGGCCAACTTGGCTTCGAGAGCGGCGACATCAAGACCGGATTCGTGAATGATACCAAACTTGCCGTCGCCGATAGCGCCCGCAGAATCGCCGCCGATTGAATTGGCCCGCAGTGTTGTTCCGACTGTATTAAGAAGAACGTCCTGCTCTTCTTCATTCAAGGACTCGTAGAAACTCTCAAAGCCCGGCAAGCTTACTAAGGTCATCTCGGCGGCATCGCCGGTTCCCTTAGCATCCTTAAGCTTCTTGACGGCCATTTCCGAGAAGGCGTCACCGGCCAGAAGCCCAGAACCCTTGTCGCGCGAAACTCCCTCCTCAGCCTGGCCTTTTTCGTCGATATGCACCCGCGTACGCAGGGCCAGGAAAAAATGGTCCTTGAGGTCGGGCAGCATGTAGCCGGCGAACGACATAGGAGCCGTCAGCCCCTTTGTCCCTTTGAGCCGGATTGTTACATTATCTATGCGCCCGCTCTTGGACGTCATATGCAAAAGCTGATCAACCAGAACGCGATCCTTGGGTGCGACCGTACCCATGAAGTCCTGACCGATCAGCGCGCTTGCATCCATACCCAGTAGCGCGTTGGTCGCGCCGGCGGCAAACAGCACTTTGTAAGATTTATCGAGCTCGATCAGAATATCGGCCCAACAAAAAGCAAATGCGACAAAACGTTCGCGAGCAGGATTCATAAGGGGGTCTTTGCGGCGTCCGGTTTAATTTATCGTTCTTACTAACTCATGGTGCGTATCGTGTCCCGCAAAAGTGTCTGTGCGGGCGCACCTCAGACGCGCCAAGTGCATTAAACGACATTCTGCCCATACAACTCAAGCCTGCATCCAGTGGATAACTTTTTCGCTGGGCTTGCGGGACAAGGCGTCTAAGAACGCTTGCGCCTTGAAGTTGAGAGAGTTGATTGAATACCAACTCCTCAGTGTCTTGCTCGGATCAGTATCTTTGCCTTAGATAGGGATGTGCATCTCGGAGTGATAATGCCCAATATAAGTGATGTTCCAATCCGCAATCTCGACGCCGAGGCCGAGAACCACCCCGTCATATCAGAGGTTTTTACGTATTGGTGTGGGCTGAACAACGGCCAACCGCCGCCGCGCACGTTATTTGATTTTATGAGTATCTATGGCGCAGCCCCAAATCTGCTAATGGCGGAGCGCGTAGATGATCGATCATTTCGTTTTATCTACTGCGGCACGTTCGTTGCCGATAACTTTCCCCTGGACCTGACCGGCAAAGTATTCACGCCGCAAACCGCTCGTGTAAGCCAGGTCAACTGGCCGGAATTTTTTGTAGAGGCGATTGAAACCCCCTGCATTCGCTTTGGTCGTGAACCCGTTGACTGGCCCAACGACGAATACAAGGAAGTTATTTATGGGGTCTTTCCCCTGGCCGGAGACGACGGCATATGTACCTTTGCCCTAGCCTGCCTTATTTTTCTCGAAAAGCAGCCCTATGATCGTGTGCTCTGACACGGTCTTGCTCTCATACGCACTTCGACACAGAATTAAGATCTGCAAGGGCCGTTTGTTTCTACGTCGCGGGTAAAAGGTAACTTAATGACATTTTCAAAAGTGCTGAGACGGTGCCGTGGACTTTTTACTACCATGGCGACCGTCCTAATGGCCCTTGCTGCTGGCCTGCTCCCTACTGCTTTGGCACAGGATGCCGCACCTGACTCTACATCTTTGCACCGGGTTACATTGATCGTCAGCGATATTGATCGGTCTATGGATTTTTATCAGCGACTGGGATTGGTTTCAAAATCAGACATCTCGCGCACCAGCGACGATGCTAGCGGCATCATCTCCGCCGATGCCCTGCCACTTACCGATGACCCCACCCGCAGCCGATTGGTCATAATGGCCGGCGAAGGACGCGTATCTGGAGCGATCGCTTTACTTTGGTATGATCGACCGCCCCTACCCAGCGCCCGAGGCAATCTGATGGGGGTCGGCACAGGCGATATCGTGCTGATGTTCGAAGTTCCGGATATTCAAGGGGTCTATAGCCGTTTGGACTCGGTGAGCACGCGGTTTCATGAGCCACCCAACCGCTTCACAGAACGTGAGGGCGGAGGAGATTTAATAAGCGGTCGGAGACTGCTGGCCTACGACCCGGACGGGCATATGGTCGAGATCATCCAAATGGATTAGGAGCTCCGTTATTCGCCAATAACGGCGCCTTCACGGCGCGGATCCGCGCCTCCGACAAGACCGGTCTCGGTGATCCGAATGGCGTGGATTCCGCTCGGAAAATCAACAAGTCGCACGTTGTGACCCAAGGCTTTAAGAGCCTCCTCCTCTGCGGACAAGCCCTTTTCGAGAAGCGTCGGACCACCAAAGGACAAAGCAAAAGGCGCGGCCGTTGCCTCGGCCGGCGTCATATCCCAATCAATAAGACCAACCAGAGTTTTGACCACAAAACCGACAATAGCCGGGCCACCCGGCGAGCCCAAAATCATTTCTAGCTTTCCGTCGGCGTTAAACACCAGAGTTGGTGCCATGGAACTGCGCGGACGTTTACCGCCTTGCACGCGGTTAGCCACTTCGCGATGTTCGGCCACGTCCCGATAGGAAAAGTCGGTGAGTTGATTGTTGAGCAAAAACCCGTCCACCATCAAACGCGAGCCGAAGCCGTTTTCAATGGACGAGGTCATTGCAACAGCATTGCCGTTTTGATCCACAATGGAAAAATGGGTTGTGGAAGGAAGCTCTGGGCTCGGCGCCGGCGCATAGCCGTGTTGGCTTTCTACCGGAACATCGCCGGCGTCGGCGGACGGCATATATGCGGAAGGGTCCAGAAGTTCAGCACGTTGTTTTAGGTATGCCGGCGCGATCAAACCCTTCGTCGGGACAGGAACCACATCGCTGTCGGCGATGTAAACGGCGCGGTCGGCAAAGGCTAGGCGGCCCGCTTCGACCATCAGATGAACGGCGGTTGCACTATTGCGGCCCATGGCGCGCAGATCAAACGACTCAAGAATACCCAAGGTTTGGATGACGCCGATCCCGCCCGAAGACGGTGGCCCCATGCCGCACACACGGTAGGTACGGTACATCCCGCAGACCGCCGGCCGCTCTTTGGCCTCATATCCCGAGATATCGTCGAGGGTCATGTCGCCGGGATTGTTGGTCGCTGCCGCAACAGTACGGACAATATCAGCGGCAAGAGGTCCCTCGTAGAACGCGTCCGCGCCTTGATCAGCCAGAATACGAAGGGTCTTCGCAAACTGCGGGTTTTTGAGAATTGTCCCAACGGCTTTAGCGTCACCGTGACCGTCGAAATAAAAGGATTTGGCCGGCTCGATATTTTTCAGCGCGCTTTCACCGCTCAGCAGGGTATGCAGGCGCGGTGAAATCGCGAAGCCGTCCTCAGCGAGCGCGATGGCTGGCGCGAATAAGTCGGCCCACGGCAAAACACCGTGATTGCGATGCACCATCTCCATCAGGCGCATAACGCCCGGCACACCGACAGATTTACCGCCCACCATGGCCTCCATCCGGCCCATGACCTTGCCGTTTTTTGTCAGGAACCTATTTTCCTGCGCAGCCGCCGGGGCCGTTTCGCGGCCGTCATAACTGACCACCTCTCCGCTCTTCGCATCCCAATGCAGCACAAAGGCACCGCCGCCGATGCCGGAAGATTGGGGCTCGACCAAATTAAGAACCAACTGAACGGCGATCGCGGCATCTGTGGCCGAGCCACCCGCGCGCAAAATTTTTGCCCCCGCCTCAGCCGCCAATGGATTGGCCGCAACAACCATGAATTTTTCAGCCGTTCCGCTTTTGAGTTCGGTGAGACCCGATCCCAGCTCGGGCGAGACGACATCCGCCGCCCACACCGTAACTGGCGGTGCGAGGACAAAAACAGAGAGAGAAATGGCTTTGAGCGCACGCTTAATAAAAAACAGCATAATTCGACAATTTCATACGTCAGGGGTTGAAGAGCCCATGTTACCGCAAAAGGCGTGTCATCCGGGCATGTTGATTTGGCTTTTTAGGTCCGCCAATGATGACAAGCCACGCTATGACCGGACGCAACAGTCTCTTCTTCGGGAACTTTTTGAGTGCAAATATCAGTGGCTTTGGCACACCTTGTGCGAAACACACAGCCGGACGGCGGATCAAGCGGCGAAGGGGGATCGGCCTGCAATATAACGCGCGATTTCGCCCGCTCTTTGTCCGGATCCGGAATGGGCACAGCAGACATAAGCGCCTGAGTATAGGGGTGACGGGGCGCAGCATAGAGCGATGCGTGTGGACCAGCCTCCATCACCCGCCCCAAATAGAGCACCATCACGCGGTGGCTGATATGACGCACGACCGAGAGATCATGACTGATAAACAGCATGGACAGGCTGAACTGCTGCTGCAAATCCATGAGTAAGTTGATGACCTGCGCCCGAATAGAAACGTCGAGCGCGCTGACCGGTTCATCGCACACCACAAGCTTGGGGCCGAGAATCATGGCTCGGGCAATTCCGATACGTTGGCATTGCCCGCCGGAAAATTCATGTGGGTAGCGATTGACCATTGAGGGCAGCAACCCTACTTGGTCCATCATGGAATTGACCCGCGCCTTTACCTCCGCACGCGTAAGCTGCGGATAAAAATTACGAACAGGTTCGGCAATAATGTCGCCGACCGTCATACGCGGATCAAGACTGGCGAGCGGGTCTTGAAAAACAATCTGCATATTTTGTCGCACGGCCTTAAGTGCAGCCTTGTCCGATGCCGCAAGGTTCTGTCCCAACCAGACAACACTGCCATCCGTCGCCGGCAACAGCTGCAAAACGGCTCGGCCAAGAGTGGATTTCCCGCAACCGGATTCACCGACAATTCCCAGCGTTTCTCCGGGCGCGAGATCGAGATTAACGCCGTCAACTGCTTTCAGAGGACGGTACTTTCCAATCAGAGCGCCGCCGACGCGCACCGGAAAATGTACCTTAAGATCACGTACATTCAGTAGAGACTCATTCATGGGCTTACCTGCCCTTCGGATAAAAAGCAGGCCTTTTGACCGTTGTGGGATGCCGCCGACAGCACGGGCCTCTCAGCCAAACACCGCTCAGAACTGTGCACGCACCTTGGATGAAAAGCGCATCCCGGCGGCAGATTCTGAAGATCAGGAGGCTGTCCCGGAATTGTGAGCAGCTTGCCGGTTTGGACCTGATCAAGACTCGGGGTGCATTCGAGCAATCCGCGCGTATAGGGGTGATTGGGCCGATAAAAAATATCGCGCACACCTCCCTGCTCAACGATACGGCCCGCATACATGACTGCGACCCGGTCGGCTAAACCCGCAACCACACCGAGATCGTGGGTGATAAGAACGACGGCCGTATCGAGCGTGTCTTGTACCTCCCGAATCAAGTCCAGAATCTGCGCTTGGACAGTTACGTCAAGAGCGGTGGTTGGTTCGTCGGCAATCACCATATCCGGCCCGCAAAGAAGCGCCATCGCGATCATCACTCGCTGACGCAACCCACCGGACAGTTCGTGCGGATACATGATAAAACGCCGTTCGGGTTCGGGAATTTGCACACGCTTCAGCATAGCAATGGCGCCGTCCCGGGCCTCAGTCGCATTCAGGCCTCGGTGTCGCATCAAGACTTCGGTCAACTGACGTCCAACGCGCATGTGCGGAGTAAGCGATGTCATGGGATCTTGAAAAATCAGCGCGATCTTATTGCCCCGTATTGCCGTTAGCTTGCGCTCGCCGGCCTTGAGTAGATCGACACCGTTCAAGAGCACTTCGCCCTGGGCGGTACCGTTTTCCGCCAACAATCCCAAAGCCGCCATAAAGGTCTGGCTTTTACCGGAGCCTGATTCGCCGACGATTCCCAGACATTCTCCCTTGTTCACGGACAGCGATACATCACTGACTGCCTGCACCTCGCCCTCGGGCGTTGCGAACTGCACGCTGAGGTTTTTGATTTCCAGAACGGGGGAAGACGGCACTGAGATCATCGGCTACCGGTCTTTAGGGTCGAGAGCATCGCGGATACCGTCACCCAGAAAGTTGAAGCAAAATAGAGTTACCGTCATAAAAACTGCCGGCACAAACAATGTGCGCGGCGTGATTTCCATTTCTGCCGCGCCTTCATTGATCAGCATGCCCCAGCTCGTGAGCGGTTCCTGTACACCGAGCCCTAAAAAACTGAGAAAGCTTTCCAGCAAAATGACTTGGGGAATTGTCAGCGTGACATAAATAATCACCACACCAAGGACGTTAGGGACAATATGCCGCCATATGATACCGGCCGTAGTCCCGCCGGACGCACGCGCAGCTTCGATGAATTCTTTGTTTCGTAGAGATAACGTTTGGCCGCGCACGATGCGCGACATCGTGAGCCATTCGACACAGCCGATGGCGAGAAACATCAAAATAAAATTCCGGCCGAACAGAACCATAAGAATGATGACAAAGAACGTCAGCGGTACCGAATACATCAAATCAACAAATCGCATTAAAATCTGATCGACACGGCCGCCCACAAACCCCGCGACGGCACCTACGGTTACACCAATAATAAGCGCAACCGCTGTGGCCAGAATGCCCACCGTTAAAGACACGCGCCCCCCCACCAAGGTACGTGCAAGAAGATCACGGCCCACATAATCGGTGCCGAGATAATGTCCGAGCTCCAATGAGGGCGGCAGGGCTTCGATGTGGTCCCAGTCGATCTCGTCATAACTCCAAGGCAGGGCATACGGCCCCAACACCGAGAGCAATCCGATCACGGCAAGAATAATAAGGCTAACCACGGCCGCGCGGTTTCTGAGTAAACGCCGCCAAGCATCCTGCCACAAGCTGCGGCCTTCAACACTTGCCGCCGTCTCAAGGGCTTCGCCGTGGCGAGAGGCGAGATTAATGCTGGTCATACCGCACCTTCGGGTCGAGCACCCCGTACAGAACATCCACAAGAAGATTCATCAAAATGATGAGCGCTGCGCTGAGGATAGTGACACCCATCACTAAGGTGTAGTCGCGGTTGAGAGCGCCCTGCACGAAGTAGCGTCCAATGCCCGGGATCTGGAAAATCGTCTCCACCACCATCGAGCCCGTCAGGATAAACGCTGTGGCCGGCCCCAGATACGTAACCACCGGCGTCATGGCTGCTTTCATGGCATGGCGCATAACGACAGTGCGAAACGGCAAGCCTTTTGCGCGGGCTGTCCGCACATAGTTGGTGCGCATAGCTTCGATCATGCTGCCGCGACTTATGCGTGCCACATAGGCGATGAACGGCAGCGACAGCACGATGACAGGCAAGACGCGATAGGCCAGCCCCCCGTCACCCCAGCCGCCGGCGGGCAAACTGAAGACCGTATCTTTCAACCATACGCCGAACACCAATATGAGGATGTGGCCCATAACAAAATTAGGGATCACGATGCCGGTCATGGCCACGGCCGAGACTGTATAATCGCGCGGACTGTTCTGCTTGAGCGCGGCTAGAACTCCCATGGGCACGCCAATGAACACTGCAAGCAAAAGCGCGCTTAAGCCGTTTTGCAAGCTGATGGGAAACCCTTGAGCGATCAGTTCAGTGACCGTGAAATCTTGATATTTAAACGAGGGGCCAAAATCGCCCTGCAATAGATTCCACAAATACGAAAGGTATTGGTGCCAAAGAGGGTCATCAAGTTGATAGCGCGCGCGCAAGTTTGCCAAAACCTCAGGCGGCACCGGCGCGTCTGAGTCAAACGGCCCACCAGGGGTTAGCCGCATCAGAAAAAAACAAACGGTAATGATCACCCAAAGCGTCGGGATGCCCATAGCAAGTCGTCTGGCAAGATATGACCACATCAGTCCTTGGCGCCCCAGCCGGTGAATACCGCTCTTGACCATAGCTGTGCCTGGAGGTCGCGCCAAGCACAACGACGCCTGAACCGCTCTTCACCCTTAGCGCGAGGATAGGTACCGCAAAGGATGAACGCCATGCGTGTTGGCTATCCATCCTTGCACTATATCTGCAACCGCATGGCGCGGCGTATAAAAGAAGACTGGTAAAATGACCTGATCTTGGATCAGCACATTTTCCGCCTCGGCGAAGCGTGTTTGCCGAGAGGCGCCGTCTGGTTCTGTGTCGGCCGCTATTAAGCGCATGTCGAAGTCGGGCTCGTCGTAGCCCGTGATGTTCAGAGAACCCGCAGATTGGGTCAGAGGCATCATATAGGTCATTGGGCTTGTACCGCCCCTTCGACCAGACGCCAGTGCCGCGTCAAACTCGCCAGCGGAAAGGGCCTGATCATACTCGGACTGCGGCAGCCCGGTGGCCACCACTTGAATCCCTAAAGGAGCCCATACAGTTGTGATGTGCCGAGCGATTGAGTCATGAACCTCGCCAAGCGGATAAATCAACCTAATCATGTAAGGCGCGCTAGGCCCGATCTGCGATTCGGCAAGAAGGACTTCAGCGATCGGCCCGCGCATCTCGGCGGGAAGCCGGGCGTAGGACGCCGGCGGCGATAGGACCTCGTCCAAAATGTCAGGCGGAACAATCTTGTAAGCGGCAACGGCGCCGGACACTTCGATATTGCGCAGGAGGCTCTCGCGATCAAGACTCATAGCAAGGGCGTGGCGTACCTCTCGAACCGCCAAGACCGGTCGGCGTACGTTTACTGCGACAAAATACAGAGCCCTGCCACCGTCGGCTCGCAAGAACCGGGATTCTGAGCTACTCCTCATCACAAATGAAAAGCCAAGCGTAAGATTTGCTAGACCGTTCTCCACAAAACCATTCGCTACATCGGCGGATTCGGCGAGCACAAAATCAATGCGTTCGATCTCGTTTGAGTGCCTTTCGAAAAAATGGGGATTTCGAACCAGAGAGAGTCCAGTGCCGGTATTGGTGACCATGAACGCGCCACTGTTCACGGCCGATTCCGGCACCTCCCAGAGTGCGGTCTCGCCGCCCAACACATGGCGCGGGACCGGGGCGGCAATCGGGCGAGCGAGAATTTCGAGAAAATTCGCCGACGGCCGAACAAGATTGAGTCTTAACTTGCCAAAGAATGACGATGAGACGTTAAGATTGCGCGGTGCGCGGCGACCCGCAAGAACATCCTCGGCACCTTCAATCATCAATAAATCGCCGGCATAGGGCGCGGCCGTTCTCGGATCGAGCGCCCGCTCAAAGCCCGCAACAAAATCCCCGGCGGTGACCCGGCGGCCATCCGACCATTTTGCATCGGATCGGAGAGAGAATGTATAGGCCAGGCCATCGGCGCTGATGTCCCACGACGAAGCAATCCCGGGAACTAACTCGCCATCTGCGCCGCGAGTCACAAGCCCCATAAAAAGTTCGTTCGCGACTGCAATGTCTAATGGCGACGCTGCCTTATGCGGATCAAACACGGTCGGTAAGCTCGGCACAGCGATTCGCAAAGTCCCAGCGGTTTGTGCGACCGCCGGCAGCGCCAGACATAGAACTAAGAAAAAACCACCTAAAGACCGCATGCTAAAGCTGATCCGGGCAGCGCAAGGAGCGGTTAAACCGACGGCTCGGAAATGACCGTGTTGGCGAGTACACCGATATCTTCAATTTCCACTTCCACCTGATCGCCAGGTTTCAGCCATTTGGGCGGCGTCCGAGCAGCACCAACACCCGACGGCGTGCCCGTGGCGATTACATCGCCCGGTTCAAGATGAGTGAATGTCGAGATATACGAAATGATGGCGGACACGGAGTGGATCATCTCGGATGTGTTTGCGTGCTGAACAACTTCGCCGTTTAGTCGAGTGGTCAAGGTAAGTGACTGCGGATCTGACACTTCAGCCGCAGGAACCAACCAAGGTCCACATGCACCGGACGAATCAAAATTTTTCCCCGCTGTAAAAGAATGCTTTTGAAAATCACGCACGCTGCCGTCGAGAAAACACGTATACCCCGCCACATGCGATAGCGCACGGTCAGGCGGAATGCGGCGGCCGCCACGCCCAATCACCACCGCCAATTCTCCCTCATAATCGTACTGACTGGAGGCATTTGGACAAACGATAGATTGGCGATGGCCCACCAGGGACTGGGGGGTGCGCATAAACAAGTTAGGCTGGGCAGGCGCTTCACCGCCCATTTCCTTGGCGTGTTCGTGGTAATTTTTGCCGACGCAAATTACACGCGCGGCGTCAGGAACAACTTGCAGCAACACAACTTTATTGAGAGGCGCGATCGGCTTGCGCTTGGCGGCTACTGCTTGCAAATTACCCAAAGGGCCGGTGGCGAGAACCGCGCGCAGCGAAGAGCCTGCATCAGATAGATCAATGATGTCGTCGCCAATCACCGCACCGAAACTGGGGCCATGGGAATATTCGTAACTGACAAATTTCATATGCATGAGAGGTAACGTAACCGTCGGTGTTGAATCTAGACTCTACCAGCTACTCGGGCATTAGGACGGCATCAATAACATGTATGAATCCGTTGTCGGCGATCACATCGGCTTTTACCACACGGGCTTCATCGACCATAACATTCTTGGTGGCGTCTATCAGCAAAGTACCGCCATCAACTGTCACGGCCTCAAGCCGCTTGCCTAGAATATCCCGCGACGTCACTTCACCGGCAACAATATGATTGCGGATTACAGCTTCGAGTCTTTCGAGATTTTGCGGGAGGAGCAGTAGTCGCAGCTCGCCGGTGGGAAGTTCCGCGAAGGCATCATCGGTCGGCGCAAAAATTGTCCAGGGTCCGGTGCTTTTTAAACTTTCCATCAACCCCGTGTTCCGCGCGGCCAGCAAAAAGGTATTAAAAGTTCCCGCCTCGGTCGCGGTCTCGACAAGGTCTTTAGCGTGGACCGCCGGTATGGCGTAGATCATAAAGAGTAGTGCAATGATATGGCGAGTCATGGTCCACGCTGACAGTTATGGGGCTAGGCGCTATGTGGGCGGTATTGTCAGCCCACTGCCGGAATTGCGCAACCGGTGACGAAGCGAGTCGAGATACGGAATAGATAGAGGGTGATTGAATTTATGGCTGATCCAACGGGTAACGATGCCCCGAAACCGGAAATGCATGCGGAAATTGCTGCTCTAATCGGCGCGATAGCCAAGGCCTTCGACATACCTGAAGCCGAGGCGATCACCGCAGTGGAACGTGGCGCCATCGCTATGGACTTCGGCCGGGATGAAAGTGGCAACCCGTTCGTTGCCGCGAAGTTAGGCGAACAGACGGCCCGTATTTATCAAGGTGCCATTAAACATCCCAAATCTGGCGGCTCTCCCGCCGAGTAGACTTAAAATTTACCAGAACTTGTCGCATTTTCGATTTTATTGTTGTATATACAATAAATGAAGTTACAAACAGAGGGCTTTAGTGATCTGCCCGCGGCGAGGGCCGATGCGATTATCCAGGTTTGCTTGGCCCACCACGTGCGACGGGCTGCGCGACTTTTCACGCGGGCTTTCGATCAATCCCTCCGGCCCAGCGGTATAAATTATAGCCAATTCAACATATTAGTTGTCATTGCGGCCTTTGAGCCCGTACCGACTCCACAGATCTCCACATACATGGCGATGGACCGCACGACTTTGAGCCGAAACATCAAGCCCCTAAAACACGCTGGATATGTGGACACTCACGTTGGCGCAGGAAGACGTCCGGATATTATTAGCCTCACCATTTCCGGGCAAACCGTTCTCAACAAGGCAAAAGCTTTATGGAAAGACACCCAGCACGACCTTACCCACCGCATAGGCCCTGAACGCGCCGGGCAACTGCTAGAGATATTGGGGCAACTGTAAGTTCATTCATTATTTATGATGTATATGCATCAATTAAACCTACCGAAGTTCATTTCAAAGTTCGGTCAGGGCCTTAACGTTTATTAAACCGTTCCCGTTCGAAAGTAGGCTCGCAACGTCACGCAGAAGCGTTCACGTACCCATTCCTACCCCGGGGAAGCCTCCGTGAGAACGGTCACAAAAACATTCAAAGACAGAGAGATCATCTACCGCCAAGGGGATGAGAGCGACTGGGCCTTTGAGGTTCTCGAAGGGTCGGTTGAACTCATTAAGAACGGTCCTGAAGGACCGACGGTGATGTCGCGCCATCGGGCCGGTGAGCTTTTCGGCGAAATGGGCGTCCTCGATAACGCGCCGCGCACAGCCACCGCCCGCGCCAGGGGCTCGGTCACCGTTAAAGCCATCCCGCGCGATGAATTCCTAAGTCAGATCGAAGCCGACCCGGACACCGCCCTTAAAGTCATGACAAAAATGGCTCGGCGCATGCGTTCGCCGGAAGGCGGCAATGATATTGTCAGGGCCGAAGCTTACAGAGCGGCAGCGGCGAAATTGCCGGTCCCTGTAAGTGAGGTAACTGCCGATTTTAGCGCCCCACCGCCGGTACGTGTAGGCCGCCCCTTACCGACCAATCTCATCGGCGAGCGTAAACCGAATTTGTTCGAGAAGCTGATCGACTCCGTCGTTAAAGACCCCACGCGCCGCCCAGGCAAAAAGTCTAAAGCACCGGCGCCGAGCGACCTTCTCATCATGGTCGGTAAATTTCACGACGACTATGAAGACATGCAGCACCAGCTGATTCTCCAAGCGCTGGACGGCATTCCAGGCACACGTGTTATGGCAATCGACCGCGATCTAACGCGCTTCATACCCGGCCTGGGTGAGCCTGAAAGCGTTTTCAACGACGACATTACAAAGCGGGCAACTCGCGAAGGCCGCAAGTGGATGGCCGATTACAACGCCGATCTTTTGATCTGGGGGAACATCGACCCCACAGGACGCAATCTTGAACTGCACTTTACCGGCACGGCTTCCAGCCCCGGTGAACGGCCCGGCCGCTTTACGCCGATGAACGTCCTCACGCTGCCGGTGGATTTTTATACGGACTGGGTGCCGCTTGTGCGCGCCGTGATCCTGGCTGCGATCGACCCGCGCAGCTTTTCGCAGGGGCGTATTTTGCGCTCTGCCTTGCCGGCCATCACAGCGTCTGCAAAGACGATGGGCCTCGACCCATCGGCTGCGATGGAACCGCTTGAACGTGCCGCCACCATATTCTGTTTCGGCAATGCGTGCGCCATATGTGCCCAGTTGGAAGGCGACCGCGGCTGGTATCAAACCGCCGTTGAAGCTTGGCGCGCCGCAGTCGAACTTATTCCTAATGATCATGGCCCTCTTCTTGGCCAATTGTATCAACAACTGGGTCTCACCCTCCAGATCATCGCCGAGCGCTCGAACGATAGCGACTGTCTTGAGCAAGCGGCCGATGCTTATCGCCGCGCACTGATGCATATCTCTCGCCGCAAACAGACCGTCGATTGGGGCTTGATGAAGTACCGTCTAGGATGTGTGCTCTACAAAATCGATATGGCGATTGGCGACGACAATGCGTTGCGCGAAGCTATCCATGCCTGTCAGGCCGCGCGGCAAATTTTCAACAAGTACACCCATCCAATCCGGTGGTCGGAGATTTCCAACTCACTCGCGCAGATTCTTCAAGTGTACGGCGATAACGTCCGCAGCGTGCCGATTTTGGAATACGCGGTGAAGTGCTGCATTGCCTCACTACAAGTTCGCACCCCCGATACCGCGCCTTTGCAGTGGGCCTCAATACAGAACAGCCTCGGCTCAGCCCTGTTTCTCCTCGCCAAGCATACCGGTGAGTGGGAATACATGCGTCAATCCTCTGAAGCCTTCCGGATGGCGTTGATGGTATACAAAGACCACGGTGCAGGACGCATGGCGATTATTACCGAGCGCAATCTAACCCGCGCCGAGAAGCAAATTCAGACCGCCAGCGAGAAACGCGTTGCCGACCCGGTGTGGGCACAAAGCTTCAACATTACCGACGACGATAGTAGCTACGACTGGCAATCGTTTCTCGACGGCACCAGCGGCGACAACGACGAAGATGATGATGGCAATGGCCATATCATCAGTGAAGTCGCCTGAACAATTCCCTTTAGAGAACCCAAATTGAGCTAAACTGTCGGCTTGGCAGCATTCCGCTACAAGGACCGATAGCTATGCCCGATACGACCCGTATCCTAGCCATAGACCAAGGCACGACCTCGACCCGCGCGGTGATGTTCGATGCGGATGCGCAGCCTTTGGCAGTTTCCCAGCAATCGCTAAAGCAAATTTTTCCGACGGACGGCTGGGTTGAACACGACCCCGAGGAAATCTGGACCGCCGTTGTCGACGTCTGCCGCACGGTGATTGCACAAACCGGCGGTCCGGCAAACATCGCCGCGATCGGCATCACCAATCAACGAGAAACCACCGTAGTCTGGGACCGGCGCACCGGCAAACCCTTGATGAATGCCATTGTCTGGCAGGACCGGCGCGGCGCGGCGCGTTGTGCCGAGTTGAAAAAGGAAGGTCACGAGCAAACCATTCAAGACAAATCCGGTCTGCTCTTAGACTCCTATTTCTCGGCCACTAAAATCGAATGGATGCTGAACACCATCGACGGCGCACGTTCGGCAGCCGAGGCCGGACATCTAGCCTTTGGGACCATTGATACATTCTTGCTGTGGCGCCTGACCGGCGGTCGGACTCACGCAACCGACGCCACTAACGCGTCGCGCACTATGCTGTGCAATATACACTCAGGTGGGTGGGACGACGATCTCCTTAAGCTTTTCGGCGTTCCCAAGTCCATGTTGCCGGATATTCGCGATACCGCAGGATCGTTCGGACAGACTGATGCGGATATTCTGGGCGCGGAAATTCCGGTCTGCGGCATTGTTGGAGACCAGCAAGGCGCACTGGTAGGACAAGCCTGCTTTGCCCCGGGCATGATTAAAAGCACCTATGGAACGGGATGCTTTGTTCTAGCC
This sequence comes from uncultured Rhodospirillaceae bacterium, assembly GCA_963976395.1. Classification (GTDB taxonomy): domain Bacteria; phylum Pseudomonadota; class Alphaproteobacteria; order Rhodospirillales; family Rhodospirillaceae; genus UBA11612. Next base: position 41,353 of record CAXBLG010000008.1, on the reverse strand, counting down.
AGCACAGGCGCTGAAGCCTTGAAATCCAAAAACCGAATGCTGACCACCATCGCCTATCAGATCGACGGCGTCATCACTTATGCCTTGGAAGGCAGTATCTTCAACGCCGGAACCGTTATTCAATGGCTGCGCGACAACATGAAGTTGATCGAGCACGCCGCCGACTCGGAAACACTAGCCGCAAGCTTGAATGATGCTGGAGACAAAGGTGCGAATAATGGGCGCGTCGTTCTTGTGCCCGCCTTCACCGGGCTTGGAGCTCCGCATTGGGATCCACATGCACGCGGCGCGATTTTGGGGCTGACACGCGACACCGGCGTGGCTGAGGTCGTTCGCGCGGGTCTCGAGTCGGTTTGTTTTCAGACTGCCGACTTGCTGAATGCTTTGCGGCAAGATGGAATCCCCGCACCTTCCGCACTGCGTGTAGACGGAGGCATGGCTGCCAACACTTGGCTCCTCCAGTTTCTCGCTGACATTTGCGACGTGCCCGTAGAACGGCCCGCGTATAACGAAACAACCGTACTTGGCGCGGCGTTTTTGGCGGGACTAGGACGCGGTGTCTATTCGTCATTGGACGAGGTCAAAACCGCATGGCGCCTAGAGTCCCGCGCGACCCCCTCGATGGAGTCCGTCCGCAGAGCCGCTCTGCTCACCGACTGGCAGAACGCTGTCGCGCGGGTAAAAACGCAACCATAGATGCACGTCTCTGTAGCCGAATTGCGCTGCATTAAATCATTGCGAAATTTTTGTGCATTGCGGAATCGTCGTTGTGAACCCACACACCCGCAACGGACGATCCACACCAATCGACTCTAAGGTTGGCTGAACAAGAAATTGGTGTACAGTTTTGGAGTAATTGGGGTGGGTTTACAGGTTTCTGGTACCAATGCAGTCGTCTTCTCCGGCGGAGATCGCCCAGACAGGCGTAACCGCTAAGGTTAAATGGTTCAATCCGGCTAAAGGTTTCGGCTTCGTTGCGCCGACCGATGGAACGCCGGACGCCTTCTTGCATGTGTCTGTCGTGCAACGCGCCGGATTGCGCACATTGCGCCAGGGCGCAACTCTCATATGCGATTTGTCGAGCGGCCCACGCGGCCCACAAGTCTCCGCTATTGAACGCGTTGATGACTCCACCGTTCAGGATGACCTGCCGGAAGCCGAGAACGGTGAGGAATCCGTCGTCGATGGCGAGATCAAGTTTTTCGCAGTTGATAAGGGCTATGGTTTTGGGATGCCCGCTGATGGGAGTGCCGACGTTTTTGTCGGCATTGGCGCATTGCAGCGGTCCAACCTGGACCGACTGGAATCCGGACAACACGTTCGCATGCACGTTCGCCCAGGCAAAAAAGGTCCGATGGCTGTACAAGTCGAGATACTGAGTAGCCCGCCGCAATCCACCGAAGCCTAATTCGCGGCACCGACAGGGCGTGTCAGCCCGCACCATGCCGCCTGATGCGTCTTCACCCCGGTGACCTAACAGCATTTTAAGCTCTTAGCCGCAGTCAGGACATAATCCGCCGCGATGTTTTGCTGGAGCTTGTTGGTCCTGGAACACGGCCACAAGGACTGCACATCGAGCAGTTCTAAGCTCGCCAAACGGGGTTCCGTAAGGAACCGAAATGGTGGACTGGCGAAATCTCCCCCCCCCTCATCCCCCCCCGGTTTCGCCGGTCCACCGCGTTTGGCACCTCACAATGAGAGAAAGCCAAAAATATATACAAGCTCACCACAGAGGCTTGCTGGAGTCGGGCAAAAGCCCTATTTCAACCCAGCGCCCATATGGGCTGAATTTAAATCTTTGATGTGATAACCTAAGAGAACTTGAAGATGAGAAAGTTCGCGTAGGCTGATATGGCAAAGCAAAAATCAGAAATTCCGTCGGAGTCAGACGTATTGGAACGGTTGCGAACAATTGGTTTGCGGCCGACGCGCCAGCGTTTGGCCCTCGCCCGATTGCTGTTTGCGAAGGGCCACCGCCATGTTTCAGCCGAAGATTTGTTCAAGGAAGCCCGAGCCAGCGACATCGATGTGTCACTTGCAACCATCTATAACGCCCTTCACGATTTCACGGCTAAAGGCTTGCTGAGAGCCCTTTCGGTCGATTCCATGGGAACGTATTTTGATACGAACACCAGCGATCACCATCACTTCTTCTATGAACGCTCGCGGCGCTTGGAAGACATTGCTAACGACGACATTCACATTTCTTCCTTGCCACGCACACCAAAGGGCACCGAAATCTCGCGGGTTGATGTCGTTATTCGCATCAAGGATTAATACCGATAATCACAGCAAAGATGGGGGCCTCTAATTTCGCGCCCTGCGAACCATTCTAAAATTTAGAACTATTCTAAACTACTTGACACCCTAGGTGTCGTTTCATAAAACATAGAACGATGGACGCGGTGCGCTAGCTGCCGCATCCTTTCCAATTTCCGCAGCCACAGAAGCACAATTTAAGGAGGCGCATATGGCACAATTGAAAAGTTCCAAGACCGAAGAGAATTTGAAGGCTGCTTTCGCCGGCGAGAGCCAGGCAAACCGTCGCTATCTCTATTTCGCGCAAAAGGCGGATGTAGAAGGCCAGAATGAAGTTTCAGCCCTTTTCCGCTCAACTGCGGAAGGTGAAACCGGTCATGCTTTCGGACACCTCGAATATCTCGAAGAAACGGGAGATCCCGCGACCGGCGAACCTATCGGTGATTCAAGCGCCAACCTTAAGGCCGCTGTCGCTGGTGAAACCCACGAATACACCGACATGTACCCAGGCATGGCCAAAACCGCCCGCGAAGAAGGCTTCGATGAAATCGCCGATTGGTTTGAAACATTGGCCAAAGCCGAAAAATCTCACGCCGGAAGATTTCAAAAGGCTCTCGACAGTCTGAGCTAACGCTCGACCTGCGTAGCCTTAAAGCACGAGGATTTCAAAACCGGTCGAGCAACCTATAAAAGGGGTTCGACCGGTTTTTTCTACCACACGCTCCCGCACTTTTTGAACGCGCGACAAATTCATCAGTCTATGGAACCGGTGACGTTATGAGAGAAGGCAGCCTAGACGCGCCGACGCGGCACGTTATCGATTGGACGAACCCCGATTATATTGACGCCGACAAGCTTGATGCCGAGATGCGCCGTCAATTCGACGTCTGTCATGGGTGCCGACGGTGTTTCAATCTCTGCGATTCCTTTCCCCGCCTATTTGACCTCATCGATGCCGCCGAAGACGACGAGCTTGAAGGCGTAAAAAGCGCTGACTTTAAACACGTGGTTGATGCTTGCACGTTGTGCGACATGTGCTTTCTCACCAAATGTCCCTATGTTCCACCTCACGAATTCAATATTGATTTCCCTCACCTGATGCTGCGCTACCGCGCGGCCGAGCACGCGCAAAACGGCACACCCTTTTTTGACAAGCAGCTCACGGAAACCGACCGAAACGGCAAGCTCGGAGGACTCGTACCCGGTCTTGCAAATTGGGGGACTAAACGCGGCAATGCATTGACGCGCCCGGTTTTAGAAAAAATAGCCGGCGTGCACCGCGACGCGGAACTACCAAAATTCCACGGCACGCCATTCACGGAAAGAGCCAAACATTCGCCGCCGGCCATAAACCGCGAGGCCCCAGCTTTTGGACGCAAGGCGGTGATTTTTGCAACATGCTTCGCCAATTATAACAATCCGGGAATCGGCGAGGCTGCGTTGAGTGTTCTGGCGAAGAACGGCGTCGAGACCGAGGTTTCCTACCCCGGATGCTGCGGCATGCCTCAACTAGAGCAGGGCGATTTGGCAAGAGTTGCAGAACAAGCTCGGACCGTTGCTGCTAAGCTGAAACCTTACATTGACCAGAATAAAGATATCATCGCCGTCGTGCCGAGCTGCGCTTTGATGATGAAGTTCGAATGGCCGCTGATTGTGCCCGAGGACGAGAACGTCCAGGCTCTCGCCCGCGCGACCTACGACATTACTGAGTACATTATCGACATTGCCGACCAGGAAGGCATCGCAGACGGATTGACGCCTCTGCCGGGCGGCATTGCCCTTCACCTTGCCTGCCATGCCCGCGCCCAGAATATGGGTCCGAAGGGTGCGGAGATGTTGCGCCTCATTCCCGAGACCGACGTTACGGTGGTCGAGCGATGCTCCGGTCACGGCGGATCGTGGGGCATTAAAAAAGAAAACTTCGAGGTTGCGACAAAATTCGCGCGCCAAACCGTGCGAAAAGCCGCAGATGCCGACAAACTTTATCTGGCATCAGAGTGCCCTCTCGCGGGAAAGCATTTGGCGCAGGGTTTCGAAAAGCTGGATGGCCCGACACAAAAAACTGTGCAAGCCCTCCATCCGATTCAGATTTTAGCCAAGGCTTACGACCTTGCTTGATCATTTATAATAATTAGGGAGGCACGATGTTGAAAACATCACAGACTTATTCACCGCGCCGCCAAATTACGCGCGCCGATATTATGCCGTTAGATGAATACGGCAAGATTCGCAAACAACATCGCGCAACGCTGGTTGAACAAAAACGCAAACGCCGTGTTCATATTGGCCCTCATGTCACGCTGTACTTTGAGAGCTATGAGACCATGTGGGCGCAAGTTCAAGAGATGCTTTATATCGAACGTGGAGGGGAAGAGCAGATTGAAGGCGAACTCAGCGCCTATAATCCCCTCATTCCGCAAGGCGCGGAACTGGTTGCGACTATGATGATCGAAATTGAGGACGAGGATGTCCGGCGCAGAACTTTAAGTACCCTGGGACATATCGAAGATATGGTTGCGATAAAGTTCTCAGGTCATACGGTAAAGGGTGTACCGGAAGATGACTTGGAGCGCACCACCGCAGAAGGGAAAACTTCGTCGGTTCATTTTCTCCATTTTCCCTTTACACCCGAACAACTCACTGCTTTTCGCGAACCGGGCACCGAGATTACCGTCGGGATCAATCATCCCAATTACGGACATATGGCTGTATTGCAGAAAGACGCGCAAGCCGCTCTAGCCGAAGATTTCGCTTAATACGCCAGATTTACATACGGCAGCGTTATTCGATCACTTCATCTGAATAGACGCCCCAGAGATGATCGCGGCGAATCCAGCCCTGCACGCCAGACACTTCAACCCGGCAATAGCTACCGGTCGGGCACCTTTGAACATTCACGACAACCCCGGGTTCAACACGCGCCAAAAGATCGCCCTCATCTTCGCTGGTGCGCCGGAGCGGGCGCAGGCCGCCGCTCACAACGGCGGTGCGCCGGGCCGACAGCATGCTGGTGTGAATCCAGCCATCAGCACCATCCGGATCATTGATACGCCGCCAGGTGTCAAATTCCGCAACCACTTCCACCGGAAGCCCCCTGCGCACATAAACCCAGTCCACCGGGTAGCGCACGCCGGGCCCTGTCCGCATATTGATGGGGTCCGTCCGCAAGGATACAAACCGGGGAAGCGGCAGATTGGTGCTGCGCGGCGCCGAATCATCCGCTGCCGTCTCGACCTGAGTTTCATCAAGGACCGGCTCTTCGGACCCCTGGGCCGGGCTCTGCAAAAGGGCACAAACCCCTATCACCCAAATCGCCGTAGACATCCATACGCAGGTTGATTTTAACGATACTTGCATCCATCTGGCCTTGGATTGTGTGTAAAATTGTTTGTGCCCTGGATCATATCCAATAGCAACTTCGGACCCAATTCGGCTAGTAGGGCGGGAGACCCGCGCGCCGCCTGGACATTGTGCGGAACGGCTGCTACGCCTAGCGCGGGAGCGATACTGGGTTTGGGAACACCGTCACCATCCACCGATGCGCGGCCTAATAAACGAACAAAAGTAGTCAGGCGCGGAAAGAATGGCGCGAACTAAGCCGAAAGTAGTTGTTACTCGTAAGTTACCCGACGTTGTTGAAACGCGGATGATGGAATTATTCGACGTTCATATGAACGTGGACGACCATCCCTTTAACCGGGAAGAACTGGCAAAGACGGTCGCGGACTGCGATGTCCTGGTGCCCAATCTAACAGACTTAATCGACAAGGATGTCTTGGAGAGCGCTGGAAAGCGCCTCAAGCTGATCGCCAATTTCGGCAACGGCGTGGATCATATCGACCTAGCGGCGGCTCAGGCGCGCGGCATCACGGTTACAAACACGCCCGATGTGCTGACGGAAGATACCGCCGATATGACAATGGCGCTGATGGTCGCCGTGCCGCGCCGACTCATCGAAGGCGCGCAGATGATCCGCGACGGACAATTTAAAGGGTGGAGCCCGACCCATATGTTGGGACACCGCCTTCATGGAAAGCGTTTAGGGATAATCGGCATGGGCCGTATCGGAACGGCCGTAGCGCGCCGGGCCCGCGGCTTTGGCATGGCGATTCACTATCACAACCGCCGACGCCTGCACCCTGAGCTAGAGGCCGAAGTCGAGGCCACTTACTGGGAAAGCCTCGACCAGATGTTAGCTCGCATGGACATCATCTCAGTCCACTGTCCGCATACGCCCGCAACCTTCCATTTGTTATCGGAGCGGCGCCTAAAATTGATGAAGCCAACCGCCTATTTGATGAACCTGGCGCGTGGTGAAATCGTCGATGAGGATGCACTGATAACCTTGTTGAAGGACGGCAAACTCGCCGGAGCCGGATTAGATGTTTTCGAGCATGAACCTGCGGTGAATTCAGAAATTATGGCTCTGAATAACGTCGTCCTTTTGCCGCACATGGGCTCGGCCACCATTGAAGGCCGCATCAGCATGGGCGAGAAAGTCATTATAAACATCAGAGCGTTCTGCGACGGGCACCAGCCACCTGATCGAGTGTTGCCGCTGCAAGGATAAGGGCGGCCATTGCCTTGACCGCTCTACCTCTCATTAAGTCCATCCCCTTTCGTGACCCGATCGCTGCCTTCGCGCCTTTGGCTGAACAGGATTTGGCGATCCTTTTGGATAGTGCGCTACAGGGTGAATGCGGGCGCTATTCATATATCGCTGCGGACCCTTTTCGCGTGATTCGGAGCACACCCTATCCTTGGGTCGTCACGGTAGATGGACTGCCCTCGCACAAAGACCCCTTCACGACAGTTGCTCAAGAACTGGCCCGGTTTCCAATGGAAAGGCAGCACGATGCGCCGGTGCCTTTTATAGGCGGCGCGGTAGGGTTTTTAAGTTACGAGCTCGGCGGCGTTCTTGAAAAATTGCCGCGACCTAAGTCGTCACCGTTTCCCGGGGATATGGCTATAGGGCTCTATGATGTTATCGCTGCTTTCGACATGAAAGAGCGTAAAGCATGGGTGATCTCCAATGGCTTTCCCGAAACATCACCAATCGCGCAACGGACCCGCGCCGATTTTCGGGCACAGCAGATGTTAAAAATGTTGGGCACCGATTCACCACCCCCGCTCCGCCAAACCTTGCCAATGCGCTGGCGGCCTGAAATTGACCAGAGTACCTATGAGTCATGTGTGACGTCAGCGATCGAAGCGACGTATGCTGGCGATATTTATCAGGCAAATGTCTCGCAACGATTTCTAGCGGACCTTCCAAAAGGTGTATGCCCGTTCGAGATTTACCGCCGCCTGCGCTCAAAGTCGTCTGCACCGTTTGCCGCGTTTATCAACGCCGGTCACGGCATGAATATTCTTTCAGCCTCACCAGAGCGGTTCTTGCAAATTGATCCCGCCCGAACCGTTGAATCTCGTCCCATCAAAGGCACAAGGGCACGCGGGCAAACACCCGAGCAAGACCTTGCCCTAGCCGTAGAACTCCAGGCCAGCCCTAAAGACCGGGCTGAGAACCTTATGATCGTTGATCTGCTCCGCAATGATCTGTCCCGCGTCTGCAAGCCTGGGTCTATATCGGTTCCGGTTTTATGCGGTCTTGAGACCTTCCCCGCCGTGCATCACCTTGTGTCCGTCATTAGCGGCACTTTACAGCCAGACAAAACCGCCATCGACCTTCTGCGGGCGACTTTTCCTGGGGGGTCAATTACCGGGGCCCCAAAAATCAAGGCCATGGAGATTATTCACTCTCTAGAGGTATCTGCGCGCGGGCCCTATTGCGGCACAATTGCCTGGCTTGGCTTTGACGGAACTATGGACTCGTCTATCGTGATTCGCACTATTGTAGTGAATGGGCAAACAGCCGTTGCCCAGGCCGGAGGAGGCATAGTGGCGGATTCAAATCCGGGGATCGAATACAAAGAAAGCCTTCTAAAGGCTCGCCCGCTACTTGCCGTGCTTGAAGGCGCCGGGTCACCATGAAGGTTTGTATTAACGGCCAATTACTTGACCAAGAGTCAGCGCGTATTGATCCGCGCGACCGGGGCTTCACCCTGGGTGACGGGCTTTACGAAACCATATCCATCCGCAGTGGCAAACCACGCAGACTTGGCAGTCATCTGGCACGATTGCGCCGTGGCGCGGACGTGCTCTCCATCCCCATTCTCTATTCGGATGCACAAATAGAAAGGATGCTCGAAAGCATCGTCACGGCAAACAATGTAACGGAGGGATCTTGTCGTCTGACCCTCACTCGCGGGCCGAGCGAGCGCGGCCTTGCGCCGCCGGTAGCGCCGATCCCGACTCTTCTGTTGACCGTCGCGGCAGGCGTGCCATCAACAGAGGCTGTAAATGTTATTTTGGCCACGCGAACATGCCGAAATGAACACTCGCCGTTGGCGGCAATCAAATCTACCAACGTCTTGGACAGCCTCCTTGCCCATGAAGAAGCACAAGCGGCCGGGGCTGATGACGCATTGCTTTCAAATACTGTAGGTCATCTGGCTGAAGGAACAATTGCCAATGTGTTCCTTCTGGTGGACGGCGGATTGATTACGCCTCCGGTTAAGGACGGGGCGTTACCGGGGATTATGCGCGCTGAAGTAATCCGGCTCGCACGCGCCGAAGAGAGAACCGTTACCCCCGACGTGCTGGCACGCGCCAGCGAAGTCTTTTTGACCAACGCGCTTGGCCTGAGACCCGTCGTTTCCATAAACGGCCATGCCGTTGGTGACGGAGAGCCCGGACTTATTACGCAGATGTTGGCAGCAAGGCTTTAATTAACCGGGTCTATTGCACGCTGCGCTGATGGCCTCATGCGCCGCCGTAAATCCAGAAAGAGAAAACGTATCTGTTGTGACCGTGCCGCGGCTTGATGTTCCCGAGACCGTCGCAGTGCTGCCCTTGATCATGGCCTGAGTCAGAGTCACGTCCGTTTTTCCGTCTCGCGTCCACGCCCGGTCGCCGTTTGTAAATAGTTGAAACCGGGTGCTGCCAACGGAAAACGTAACATCCGCGTCACGTTTGTATTCATATCCGGCGACGACGCTAATAACGTCAAATGCCTTTCGGGCAGGGCGATGAGTCACAAGCATCTGCACATCACCGCGCCGTGTGTAGTCGCCCTCTGACTTGGTAGGCGCACTGGTCATATAGCAAACCGGTTGGCCATTTTCCTGGTACGTATAGGCAATCCACGCCCCGTGGCGCCCGAGGGCCGTGACGTCCTGGCTATAGGCAGGTGCTCCACAAACTACTACCGCCAGCACACACATAAGGACGGTGTAATTTCTATAACTCATGATGCGACAAATCCTTTTATGCATGGAGCAATCGTATATCCACATTTTGGCGATTGTGTGAGAGCCGGAGTCTGGACGCAAGCCCCACAAAACTAAGTTTCATCGAACTTGCCGTCGCGTTCAGCCAGTGCGACTTCAGCCATGGGCGGCGGTGCGCGGAACCGTTCCAGAGCTGCAGCATCGGGGCCGCCCGGCATGACCGGACGCGGCGGAAAACGACGCGTAGACACTAAGCGGTCGTACATCACCACCACTCCGGCAATGCCGACATTGAGACAAAACCTAGTGGGGATGCGGATAATATGATCACAGCGGGCGGTCAATTCGGGAGACAAAGATGCTTTTTCCGGTCCCAGAACATAGGCGGCACAACGCGGATGGTTGAAACTCGGCAGTTCGACGGCATCATCCTGAAGTTCCACCCCCACAAGGCTGCACCCTTTGGGCAAGGCAAGGCTCGTAAGCGACGGCACATCGTAAAACGGCATATTGGCTAATGCATCGGACGTGTCCGTCTGGCCGCCTTCCGCCCGGCGGTAGGTCGCGGCGATGGTAAAAACAAAGCTTGCGCCGAACGCATGGGCCGACCGAAATAAATTGCCGACGTTAAAGGGCTTGTTGATACCCTCGACGCCAATACCGAAATAACCGCGCATAGTGATCCAGTCTTTTGAGTGATCGTCGGCGGTAGTCATACCTGCCGCCCGGGCTTACTTCCACACTCTGGTTTTTGGCCGCATTTTCAGATCAGATATTCAATAGTGTGTAACTCAAAAGTAACTCGTTCAGCCCAGGGCAAAATTTAGTCGACTCGGCCAGGAGCCGGGGCTACCTAATGGGCAGCCATGGGCCACATCATTCAAAGAGACCCGCTGATTTTCACATAACCATTTGATATAAATATATATTTTTACTCAGAGCTGATTGGCGAAACCCACAGCGGACTCTGAGATCAGGGAGGGGCACCAAAATGCGAAAAGCCAAAAAAGTTATCATCACCTGCGCGGTCACGGGGTCCATTCACACCCCCACCATGTCCCCTCACCTGCCCATCACCCCGAACGAAATTGCCGAGCAGTCCATTGGCGCGGCCGAGGCCGGCGCCTCCATCATTCACCTTCATGCCCGCGACCCGGAAACCGGACAGCCGACACCGAGCGCCAAACTCTTCATGGAGTTCTTGCCGCGCATTAAGCAGAACACCGATGCAGTGCTGAACATTTCCACCGGCGCCGGCCTTGGCATGTCCATGGAACAACGCCTGGAAGCGGCGGTGACGACAAAACCGGAAGTCGCATCCCTCAACATGGGGTCGCTGAACTTCAATATTTCGGGGGCCGTGGACAAATTTGAGAATTTCAAGTTTCCCTGGGAAAAAAAATATCTCGAAAGCACCAAGGACTTTATCCTCAGCAACACCTTCGCGCAGATCGAGCGAATCATGATGGACCTCGGCCAGGGCTGTGGAACCAAATTCGAATTCGAATGCTATGATGTCGGGCACCTCTACAATCTGGCGCACTTCGTTGATCGCGGACTCGTAAAGCCGCCATTCCTTATTCAGTGCATTTTCGGCATTTTGGGCGGTCTTGGCCCCGATCTGGAGAATCTCGCGCATATGCGGCTCATCGCCGACAAACTGTTCGGCGAAGATTATTACTTGTCCGTTTTGGCTGCCGGTCGCCACCAAATTCCGTTTGTGACTCAAAGCGCGCTGTTCGGCGGAAACGTCCGCGTCGGACTAGAAGACAGCCTCTATCTTGGCAAAGGTGTCCTCGCAAAATCGAATGCCGAGCAGGTCACTAAGATTCGTCGGATTCTGGAAGATCTTTCGCTGGAAATCGCAACGCCGCAAGACGCGCGCGAGATGTTGGATCTTAAAGGGGGCGACCAGGTCGCTTTCTAATTAAGCAGCGGTCAAATTTTTACCAACTCATATCTTCGCGTAGAAAGTCGCGCGATTGGATTTTAAAAAGGAGATAACAATGGGTGGACTTTTTTTCGAAGAGTTTGAGGTCGGAAGCATTATTCAGCATTCAATCCGCCGCACCATCACGGAGATGGACAACGTCATGTTTTCTGCCATGACACATAATCCGGCCGCGCTGCACCTGGATGAAGAATACTGCAAAGAGCATTCCGAATTCGGCACACGCATCGTCAACAGTTGTTTTACCTTGGGCCTTATGGTCGGCATCTCCGTTGGCGAAACCACCCTTGGCACGGCGGTCGCGAACTTAGGTTGGGATGAAGTGCGGTTTCCAAAACCGCTGTTTCACGGCGACACCATTCGCGTTGAAACAGAAATACTTGAAAAACGCGACAGCAAGTCTCGCCCCAAGGACGGCATCGTGTTTCTTGAACACCGTGCCTTTAATCAAAACAACGAGTTGGTTGCGAAATGCAAACGCACCACTTTGCAAAAACGCAAATCTGCCAACTAGGAGGCATTATGATTCTACGGTCCATGCTCTTCATCCCCGCCGACAGTGAGAAAAAGCTATCCAAAGCGGATGGCGTCGAGGCTGACGCTTTGATTTTTGATCTCGAAGATTCTGTTGCCACACCGCGCAAACAGATTGGCCGAGAGATGATCAACGAATTCATGTCGGCGCGCGCGCAAACCGATCGCAAGATCAAATTCTATGTCCGCATTAATCCGCTAGAGTCCGATGCACCCTTGCGCGATCTGGCCGGAATCATGGCAGGAAAGCCAGACGGCATCATGGTGCCTAAAGTATCCGGCCCTCATGATGTTGATTTGATTTCCAAGTATCTCGATGTTCTTGAAATTGAACATGGCACTGAGGCGGGCTCGACAAAAATCGTCGCGATCACCGGCGAATCGAGTGCCGGCGTTCTATCTTTCGGCGAGTACGCTAAAGCAAACCTGCCGCGCATGGTCGGCATGAGCTGGGGGCCTTGGGACCTGGCCGCCGATGTTGGCGCCGCCGGCAATCGCCACGAAGATGGCTCGTACGAGTACACCTACCGCATGGCCATGTCCCTCAGTCTGCTCGGCGCCAAGGCTGCCGGTGTACAGGCTATCGACACTGCCTTCACCGAGTTCAAAGACAGTGAAGGCCTGCTGAAATGGTGCAAAATGATCCGTCGCGAGGGTTGGACGGGCAAGATCGCCATACACCCGGCCCAGGTACCCATCATTCACGAAGGCTTTCGCCCCAGCGATGAAGAGGCCGCGCATGCCCGGCGCGTCATCGACGCGTTCGCCAGCGAAAATGAAGGTGTCGCGTCTCTGGACGGCGTTATGCTTGATCTTCCGCACTTAAAACAAGCGCGTAATATCCTCGCACTGCGAGGCGAGAGCGTGAATTAACACGACAAAGCGGGAAATAGAAAAAGGGCGCGGTTTAATTCCGCGCCCTTTTGTTTTTAGCTTGCGAGCTTTTTTTCTAGATCTGGATGAATTTTGAAGTCCGGTCCAGTCTTCTCGCGAATTTCATCGAGGGTCACATCCGGTGCGATTTCCATAAGGGTCAAGCCCGGACGGCCCACCTCGAACACACACAAATCGGTGATGATCATATTCACCACGCCCTTGCCGGTCAGCGGCAACGTGCATTCCTTTAGAATCTTGTGCTCGCCGCTTTTGTTGACGTGTTCCATGAGAATGACAAGGCGCGGCACACCGGCCACCAAGTCCATTGCCCCACCCATGCCTTTGACCATCTTCCCCGGAATCATCCAGTTGGCTAGATCGCCATCATCGGCCACTTGAAGCGCACCCAGAACAGATAACTGAATGTGCCCGCCGCGCACCATGCCGAAGGACTCAGCGCTGTCGAAGAAGCTGGTGGACGGAAGGGTTGTCACCGTCTGTTTGCCGGCGTTGATAAGATCTGCGTCTTCTTCGCCTTCGAAGGGAAACGGTCCCATACCGAGCATGCCGTTTTCACTGTGTAGCTGGATCGTTATGTCCTGCGGCACGTGATTGGCGACAAGCGTCGGAATACCGATGCCAAGGTTAACGTAAAATCCGTCTTTAATTTCTTTAGCCGCCCGCGCGGCCATCTGGTCTCTATCCCATGCCATTGTATCTGCCTCCTACTCAGCCGCCGCGCGCGGACGGGTGGTGCGCTTTTCGATATGCTTCGTCACCTTGTCCAACTTGATAAGACGGTGCACGTAAATGCCCGGTGTCATGATTTGATCGGGATCAATATCGCCGGTGTTCACCAAGTTCTCGACTTCCGCGACGGTCAGCCATGACTGGATTGAGGTTCCGAGCCGTCATCCGGTAGACAAGGTTACCTTCCGTATCGCCCTTCCAGGCATGAACAATGGATAGGTCCGCAACAAGGCCGGTCTCCATCACATAATGCCGACCATTGAACTCGCGCGTTTCTTTGCCTTCCGCCACCTGCGTGCCGTAACCCGTGGGCGTGAAAAAAGCCGGGATGCCCGCACCGCCGGCGCGGCATCGCTCCGCCAATGTGCCTTGAGGATTGAACTCAATCTCGAGTTCTCCGGCGAGATATTGTTTTGCGAACGTCGCGTTTTCACCAACGTAAGAGCTGACCATCTTCTTGATCTGCCGGGTCTTCAGCAAAATACCGAGGCCGACATCGTCGATACCACAGTTGTTCGATATAACGGTCAGGCCTTTGACACCCGACTCGCGAATGGCCTCGATCAGCACTTCCGGAATGCCGCAAAGGCCAAAACCGCCCGCCATGATGGTCATGTCATCGCGCAAGAGTCCGGCCAGGGCAGATTTTGCGTCCGGGTGAACTTTTTTACTCGTCACGTCCCTATCTCCTCGTTCTTTTCGTTCGTTCAGGCTTAATACTGGAGAAGCCGAAAGTCCATTAATAGCCGCGCTTGTAGATGACCTGCGCTTCACGGTCTAAATCTTCGCGGAACTTGGGATCAGCGATGGCAATAAGTCGCTTGGCGCGTTCGGCGAAAGTCTGACCCCTCAGTTCCGCCGCACCGTGCTCGGTCACCACCACATCAACATCTGTACGCGGAGAGGTTACAACAGGAGACGTCAGGCGCGCGCAAATCCGAGACATCGACCCGCCTTTCGCCGTTGAGGATAGCGCCATGATCGAATGACCCCCCTCGGACCTGTGGCCTGCGCGCACAAATTCCGGCTGACCGCCAACGCCGCCGACATAGGCATCCCCGACTTGTTCTGCGTTTACTTGTCCGCTTAAATCGATTTCCAATGCACTGTTGATGGTCACCAACTTCGGAAGTTTGGAAAGAATATCCGATGAATGGGTATAAGACGACGGGCGCATGGAGATAACCGGATTGCGGTGCGCGAATGTGTAAAGCCGCTGACTCCCAATCAACCCGCCCGCAATGGACACGCCCTGGTCGATAGGCTTGCGCGCATTGGTTACAACTCCTTTTTCGATAAGCTCGACAAGACCATCGCCAACACTGCCCGTATGAACGCCAAGATCACGCCGATCTAGCAGCAATTGCATGACCGCATCGGGTACGGCGCCGATGCCGATCTGCAGGACGGAGCCGTCCTCGATATATTCAGCGGTGTGCTTGGCGATCGCGCGATCTAAATCCCCGATCGGTCCTGCTTCCAAGGTAGGCGCAGGGCGCGATGAATGGATGAGGTAGTCAATATCATCCGGTGACAATCTGTCGGGACAATCCGTTTGCGGCACTTGGTCGTTGACCTCAACAATCACTGTACGGGCCTTGTTCACCAAAGTACGTGTATAGTCGCTAATCAGGCCAAAACTGTAGGTTCCATCCTCAAATGGAGGCGGCACTTGAAGGAACGCGACATCGCATGGCACCACACCCTGATCGATATACGAGGCCACCTGGCCGATATGGCAGGGAATTATGTGAAGCGCACCGCCTTTGGTCAGACGGCGGGTCGTGCCGACCGCGCCGAATCCCATCATCTTGATATGGTCACTATGCTCTGGCTTGAGGGTGCTGCTGAAACCTGCGCCCAAGTAAACGGTGATCGGCGCCACAGCAGCCCGCTGCTCGACCAGCGCTTCCGTTAAAGTCTGCGGCTCACCGCAGGCTTGACCCCAAAGAACATTGTCTCCGGGCTTAAGAAGCTTTTTCAGATCAAGCGTTTCAGAGGTCAAGATTTCGGGCATATACGGTCGCCTTTGCGTCTAATGTTCTGGAACTTGCACAGTAAGCACGGAAGAGTTTTCGGATACTGCGCCCTTTGGGTCAAGCCATGGACGCACTCGACGGCCGCCGCCATGCATGGGTAGCATGGCAGACCGGCTTTGGCAGCATTGACCAAATGATCGGAGCACCTTGCGCTTAAGATAAGCGAGGTTTACCAACCCTTCTGCTCTTTATTTGCACCGGCGGCGCACATTCTTGGCCGGCGATCCACGTTCCGCTCTGACCAGATATTTCGGAGCCAAGCCACAGGCTTCATCAAATGGCTTTTTCTTCAGCCAAAGATCTTCCTCCTATCGACAACATGCGCGGTGCCGTGTGGATGGTCGCGGCATCCACATGTTTTGCAATTGTAACAGTCCTCGTAAAAGGTCTGGGCACCGACCTGCACCCTTTCGTTATCGTCTTCTTTCGAAGCGTGTTCGGGGTCACCGTAATCTTGCCGTTTCTAATACAACGTGGCTTCTCGATTTTTCATACCCGGCGACCCGGGCTTCACATCATACGTCTTGCCTGTTCCAGCATAAGCATAACTGCTGCCTTCTATGCGATTACACACATGCCTTTAGCAGCCGCCGTCTCACTGAGTTTTACCCGGCCGCTTTTCATGATTCTTCTAGCCGTACTGCTGCTGGGTGAAGTGGTCCGCTGGCGGCGCGGCTTAGCAACACTTGTGGGATTCGCAGGTGTGGTCATCATGCTTGGGCCAACAGGCATGATCTTTGAATCGGCCGCGTTCTCGGCGCTTTTATCCGCAGCCGCCATTTCCGGCGCCCTCGCCGTCATCCGCCAGCAGGCCGCTGAAGACGGGCCGATTACATTGATGGCGTGGTACGCCTTCGGCCTAGTGGTAACGACCGCCATTCCCGCGATACCCGTTTGGCAAACGCCGCAAGGCATGCAGTGGTTATATCTACTGGCTGTAGGAGTGTTCTCAAGCGCCGGTCAATATCTATTGATTCGCGCTTTTGCCATCGGCGAGGCAACGGTGATGAACCCCATCGACTACATGCAAATTATACTGGCGGCGTTGTTTGGATTTTTGCTCTTCAACGAAGTCCCCAGCATCTGGACTGGCGTCGGCGCCATCATCATTGTCGCATCTACGCTTTACATTCTATTTAGGGAATCGCGCGTTAAACAAACACCGCCGCCGCCCATGCGCGCGGAATAACTAACTCGCGACCTTATCCATAAACTCGGCGAGTTTAATATCGCGCTCGGATAGACCATCGCAATCATGAGTCGCCAGCGTGACCTCGACGCGATTGTAGACATTGAACCATTCGGGATGATGATCCATTTGCTCGGCCATCAGAGCGCAACGGCTCATAAACCCGAAGGCTTCGTTGAAATTCGCAAATTTGAATGTTCGCTGAATTGCATCACGGTCGCTTACCTCCCGCCAATCGGAGAGCTTCTTAAGAGCCGCTGCGCGCGCAGCGGCATTCAACTTCTGCACCATGATCGCCTCTCTTACTTCAACCTGATAAGATCTAAACCATGAACAAAGCACTCATACGAAGCAAGGCCCGCACATGAACACGTCCCCGGTCATTCTCGCGCCAAGCCTTGCCGATATGGACGTAATGGCGCGAAACGCCCTTGAGCTTCTACCAGATGCTCTGAAGCGCTTTACCGAGGGCGTGGTCATTCAAATTGCCGATTTTCCCGATGACGACGTTTGCGAGGAAATGGGGCTGGAAACGCCGTTCGATATTTTGGGGCTTTATCAAGGCATCGCCCTTGATGAAAAAGGCGTTGAAATGTCGGGCAGTTTGCCGGACATGGTATTTCTCTACCGCCGCCCGATCTTGGACTATTGGTGCGAGTCGGGTGAAGACTTGATGCATGTGGTACGGCATGTGCTGATCCATGAAATCGGCCATCACTTCGGATTTTCCGATGCCGATATGGAGGATTTAGAGGCCGAAGCGGCCGCCGAGGAGCGGCGCGGGGCTTGACCGTTTAGGCCACCCCGCGCATTCTATACGGCAACTGCCGGACATAAGGGCCGGCGATGTTTACTCCCCCACTGCCGAGTATTTTGGATCGGCTGTTCACCCGGAAACAAAGGGAGGCGCTTATGTCCTATTGGACGGACTTGCGCACGCCGACAGAGCTCGAGCTTTTCGTCGGCAAGTATGACCTTTCCCAATACACCGTATTTTGCGAACGCACCCAGCCGGCGCGGGCTCTGGAACTCGTCACCAGCTATCACGGTCTCGTTAACGCGCGTCTCGAAGAGGCCGGCGGGATACTGATTAAACCCATCGGCGATGCAGGATTGTTTGCGTTTCCCGCCGAGGCAACCGATACCGCCGTCGAAACAGTTGAGGACATTCTCGAACAGGGAGACGCGTGGCTTACCCGGGAGAGTTACCCGGGCCGGGCGCGCTTTGTCGCTCATGTTGGCCCGGTCGCCATCGGTCGCATAAAATCTCAGGAACAGGAATGGCTCGATATTATCGGTAAGACCGTGAACATTGTCGTCAGTATGCGGGGCTACCGCTTCACCATGACCCCGGCTGTCTTTCGGCATATGTCTGCGCCGCTGCGTAAACGATTTAAGAAACATACTCCACCGACAAGCTACATTGGCATCAACGATCCCCGGCCACGCACCTATTGGCGAGGGTATGAAGGAGTTTCATTTAGAGAAAACGATCCGGCTTAACGCAGAGCCTGGCGCGCGCGTTTTTGCAATTCGGGCACCAATTCGCGCTCGAACCACGGGTGTTTTTTCAGCCACGTCGTATTGCGCCAGCTGGGATGCGGCAAGGGAAGATATTCGGGCAGATAATCGCGCCACGCAGACACCGTTTCGGTCAGCGTGCCTTTGCGCCGGTCGCTGAGATAGTACCCTTGCGCATAGAGCCCGATCAAAAGCGTGAATTCGACATTGGGCAACAACGGCAATACCTGCGGGTGCCATGTCGGAGCACATTCTTTACGCGGCGGCGCGTCTCCACCTTTCGCATCGCGTCCCGGATAACAAAAGCCCATGGGCACGATCGCAATACGCGACTCGTCGTAGAACGTATCCTTATCCACACCCAGCCAGTGGCGAAGCCGGTCACCGGACCGGTCGTCCCAGGGCACGCCGCTTTCATGGACCTTCGTGCCCGGCGCCTGACCAATAATCAAAAGCCGGGACGTGGCGGAAGCTCTGAGAACGGGGCGCGGACCGAGCGGTAATTCGCGAGCGCATATGGTGCAGGCTCGCGCTTCTTTTAACGTTTTGACCAATGCGCTCATACGTGGGCAAGCAAGGCGTTTACATAGGCCGGCACAATAGTTGTGGCTGGTCCGTGGTGAGCTTCATGAAACTGCGATGCGCCCGATGACGGTTCGAGATTTAACTCGACGGTATGAGCCCGGTCCAGTCGCCGCGTCATCGCGACAAAACCGGCTGCCGGATAAACGTTACCGGAAGTGCCGATGGATATAAACAGATCGCACCCAATGAGCGCTTCTTGAATGTCATCAAGACCCATGGGCACCTCGCCGAACCAAACCACATTGGGACGCAAGCCTCCAGCGCGTGCGCAACCGACGCACACGTCCCGCACCGACATATCCCCCATCCATTCGACGACATGGTCGCAGAAGTTACAACGGGCCTTGCCATAAACGCCGTGCATATGAATGAGATTTGAGGATCCGGCCTGCTCGTGAAGAGAATCGACATTTTGCGTAACAATAAGAACTTGTCCGGGCCACTGCGTTTCAAGAAGCGCGAGCGCCGCGTGTGCAGCGTTGGGCTGGATATCCATCGACCGGGTCCGCGCCCGCCGCATATTGTAAAACGCATGAACGCGCTCGGGGTCACGCGCGAAAGCTTCCGGAGTTGCAACATCCTCCCATCGGACTTTAGACCAGATGCCATCCGCATCGCGGAAGGTATCAAGACCGGACTCTTTGGAAATACCCGCGCCGGTAAGAATCACAATCGACGCATCTTCAGCCGGGACGACTTGCGGCACAACGGCGCAGGAATCTTCAGTGAAGGGCGGCTTGGGTAAAGTCGGAGATTGGGGCATGATATTTGACCATATCAAAGTTACCGATACATGCTAACGGCCCAACCGCTCTGGAGCAAAACCGACAAAATGATCAAGGTCTTGTTTGTATGCACGGGCAATATCTGCCGCTCGCCCACTGCCGAAGGCGTCCTCCGCCATCTCGCGGCCGCTGCCGGATTGGGCGAGGCCGTAGTCTTCGAGTCAGCGGGAACACACAGCTATCATGTCGGCGAACCGCCCGACCCGCGCACGGTACAAACGGCGGCAAATCGCGGCATCGATTTATCGAGCCAGCGCGCCCGGCGCATACGCACCGAGGACTTCCATACGTTTGATCTGATCCTGGCCATGGACCGTAGTCATTTTGCGCATCTTCAGGCTCTTCAGCCCAACGGCGCGCGCGCAGACGTACGGCTGTTTCTGGACTACCACCCATCAGGAACGCTCAAGGATGTCCCCGACCCCTATTACGGCGGTGCCAATGGATTTGAAGATGTGCTGGATATGGTTGAACAAACCGCCGCCCAGCTGATTAAACATATTCAGCAGCGCGGCAAAAAGCCCGCATGACCGATCTCCATAACCGCGTGCGAAAAATTCTGCACACGGATGTCGTCCTTGAATCTCATCTGTCCGGAGGATGCGTTAGCGATGTTCGCCGCCTGACCCTCAGCGATGGGCGCGATGTCGTTGCCAAGGTCGGAGCAGGCGCTACACCGGGACTCGCCCTTGAAGGTTTTATGCTGGAGTTTTTAAGCCGAAATTCGCGATTGCCCGTGCCAAATGTCTTATTTTCCGACGATCACTTATTGCTCATGAATTTTATTTCGGGCGACGAGTCCATGACCACAGCCGCAGAAGAAGATGCGGCGCAGCATGTGGCAACGCTGCACGATATAACCACCTCCACTTTCGGATTTTCTTGCGATACCATAATCGGCGGGCTGCACCAGCCGAATACACTCGAAAATTCCTGGCTAACGTTTTTCCGCGATCACCGCTTGGTGTATATGGCACAGCAAGCACACGACGCCCGGCGATTACCTGCCAACATTCTGCGCCGTTTAGAGAACCTATGTGGTCACTTGGAAAAATGGCTTTCAGAACCGACCGCGCCTTCTCTTCTGCACGGCGATTTATGGACCGGTAACATCCTAATAGGTCGCAGCAAAATATCCGGATTTGTTGATCCGGCAATTTATTATGGCGATCCAGAAATAGAACTCGCGTTCACTACATTGTTTGGAACTTTTAGAGAGCCATTTTTCCGCCGGTATGCGGATCTGCGAGGCTTATCGCCCGGGTTTTTTGAAGAACGGTGCGACATCTACAATTTGTACCCGCTGTTGGTACACGCAAGATTATTCGGCGGAACTTATGTGCAATCTGTAGACCGAACATTGAAACGCTTCGGCTTTTAAGACAGTTCGTAGTGCGCAAGCGGGGTGTATACCGCGCCCCCTTTGCCAAGGCGGCTTTCGAACAACGTGAACTGATCCACATGGAACGGGCCGGCTTGGAATAAATTGTTGCCTTCAACAAACGACTGAAGACGCACAGGTCCAGGGCGCGCGAATCTGGCAAGGGTCACATGGGGCGTAAATCTACGTGTCTCAGGCGATTGGCCCGAACGCACCACAGCCGATTCTATTTTGGCCTGAAGATGATTTAACGGCGACGATGGAGCGACCCCAGTCCAAAGTGCACGTATCTTATGCCCCTGACCAAAGGTACCAAGGCCCTGGAGTTCCACATCAAACGACGGTGCCGTTACTCCGGCAAGCCAACGATCAAGGCCTTCGGCTTCGGGCTCATCGATTTCACCGATAAACCGCAACGTAACGTGCATGTTCGCGGGCTCAACCCACCGTGCCCCCGGCAAGCCATTGCACAAGAGCTGAAGCCGAGCGGCGACATATTCGGGAAGCTGCAATCCAACAAAAAGACGAATCATGACAGAGGCGCTTTTTCGCGCCGTTTAGCCGCCGGAGGATGCGGCTTGGTTGGCGGGCTTATTGTCTTTAACAAGCGCAATCAATTTTTCAACAACAGGAATGATGCGCGATACGATGACAGCGACACCTTCTGCGGTTGGATGAATACGATCATTCTGGTTCAGCTTCGGGTCGGCAACAACACCGTCTAGAAAAAATGGATAAAACAGCGCTCCAGTATCCGTCGCGACGTCAGAAAAAATGGCATTAAACCGCTCGCCGTAGTCCCGCCCGAGATTAGGCGGAGCAAGCATGCCTGCGACTAAAACCGGAATGCCGGCTTTCTGGATACGACGCACAATAAAATCCATGTTATCGGCGGTGACCGCAGGATCGACTGCGCGCAAAGCGTCGTTGCCGCCAAGGGCGACAATCACCGCGTCAGGTTTTTCCGCCAAAGACCATTCAAGACGCGAGCGTCCGCCACTTGTCGTATCGCCGGAAACGCCCGCTTGCAGGATAACAATATTGTAACCTTTGTCCTTGAGGCGCGCTTCCAACTGAGCGGGAAAGGCTTTTGTCGGATCATCAAGGCCGTATCCGGCCGTTAAACTGTCTCCAAATGCTAAGATTCGGATGGACTTATCTTCAGCCGTATCCGCCCCGTGGGCGCCACTTATACTAAGGCCTGGAAAATCGCCCCAAATAGCAGCGATTGTTACAAAAAGAATCAATATAGCTTTCTGAAACAATAATCTGCGCGGTAACAATTGTCGCGTGTACATGGTATCAAACGCCGCCATAAACATCCGTCAATTTCCCATCGGACCCGTGCATCATATGGACACTCTTGCGACCAACCACAACTCGCCCACTGCAATAGACCCGGCGGCTCCGGCCGCCATCGCCCTGAACCAAGTGCACCTTACTTTGGAGGGACCAGCCGGGCCGGTCAACATCCTGCGAGGTGTGGATTTAAATGTCAGCGCGGGGACAGCCCTCGGCGTGGTCGGCCCTTCCGGCTCGGGCAAGACGACCATGCTGATGATTATCGCCGGTCTGGAACGCATCTCGTCGGGCCGTGTCGAGATAGCAGGCACCGATTATGCAGCCCTGGATGAAGACGCCCTGGCCCTTTTTCGCCGTGACGCGGTTGGAATTGTCTTTCAGTCGTTCCACCTTATTCCAACCATGAGCGCGCTCGAGAACGTCGCCGTGCCGCTGGAGTTTGCCGGATTAAGAGATGCGTTTGACCGTGCTGAGGAACAATTAAAGGCGGTCGGACTCGGTCACCGGATTGACCACTACCCCGGCCAGTTGTCCGGTGGTGAGCAGCAGCGCGTCGCCTTAGCGCGCGCGTTTGCGGTAAAGCCGAAAATCCTCCTTGCCGACGAACCAACCGGCAATCTGGACGGAGCTACCGGCCAGCAAATTATTGATCTTCTTTTTGAGCTACACGACAAAAGCAACACGACTTTGGTGTTGATTACCCATGACCTTGGTTTGGCAAAACGCTGTGATCGCGTGGTGCGTATCGCCGACGGCCTTATTGTGGGCGAAGGGCTTTCCGATGCCCCGGGTGCGACAGGGAGATAAGCATGCAGAGCCTGCCGCTTTCCTTACGCTTTGCCTTGCGGGAGCTACGCGGCGGATTACGCGGCTTTCGCATATTTCTGGCCTGCATTGCGATCGGCGTTACCGCCATCGCCGGCGCAACCTCGCTAAATGAGTCTGTAAAAGCGGGAATAGCCTCCGACGCCCGGCCGATGTTGGGGGGGGACTTACAAATTGATTCCGACTCTTATCCGATCAGCGAAGAACAACGCACCGGTTTGGAACTCGGGGGCACAGTAAGCCAACAAGTTCAGCTGCGCTCGATGGCCAGGACCGAAACGGTCGAAGGCAATGTCGAAAGCCGCACACTTATCGAATTGAAAGCCGTCGAGGATACGTATCCGCTGTATGGGGCGCTGGAACTTTTGCCGGCCATGTCGCTGCCGGATACGCTTGCACAGAAGAATGGCATGTGGGGCGCTGCAATAGACGACTCTCTTCGTGCGCGTCTAAACATCGACTTAGGCGACATCATCTATGTGGGCGAAGCTCCGTTGCAAGTACGTGCCATTGTGATGTTTGAACCGGACCGATCGGTGAGTTTCGCAACCGTCGGACCTCGGGTCATGATCAGCAGCAAAGCCCTTCCGGACACCGATCTCGTCCAAATGGGTAGCTTGGTCGAATTCAACTACAATATCCGGCTCGACAAATCAGAGTCGGCCGAAGACATGCGCGCCCGACTAGACCGTGATTTTCCCGACGCAACTTGGCGTATTCGCGGTCTCAATCAAGCGGCCGGTGGACTGGAACGATTTCTCGACAACGTAACTCTGTTTCTCACTCTAGTTGGACTAACCGCATTGCTCACCGGCGGCATCGGCGTTGCGAATGCCGTGCGCGCACATCTATTGGGCCGTCTCAATACGATCGCCACCTTGAAATGCCTGGGTGCGCCTGCAGACATGGTATTCTCTATATATCTGATTCAATTGGGTCTTCTGGCATTTGTCGGGATAGTGATCGGCCTTGTTCTTGGCGCCACTATCCCATTCATCGCCGCAAACACCCTGGGTGATCTTTTGCCGGTCAAGGCGGAATTTGGCCTTTATCCTTACGCCTTGATAAAAGCGACTGTGTTCGGCGCGCTAACGGCCGCCCTTTTTACACTGTGGCCCTTGGCGCGCGCGCGCGACATTCCCCCAGTCGCGTTGTTTCGGTCTCTACTCGCTGATCAGGGCCGGTGGCCTAGGAAAAAATATGTAATCGTAATCGGAATTATTGCGGCGGCCCTCGCCGCTTTCACTGTCGGAACCGCAGAACAACCGCTTTACGCATTCTATTTTGTCAGCGGCGCAGCAGTATCTATGGTGCTCTTTCGCATAGCCGCAACCGGCGTTATGCGATTTGCCGCGCGCATGGCTTCGGGACGCAATAGTCCAACAGCAGGACGGCCAACCCTTCGATTGGCGCTCGCAAATCTTTACCGCCCAGGATCACCGACGACGTCCGTAGTATTGTCGTTAGGTCTTGGGCTATCCGTGTTGGTCGCAATAGCGCTTGTCGAATCCAATCTCAACGCCACAATCGACGAAGGGTTACCTAGTGACGCCCCCAGCATGTTCTTCATTGATATTCAGCCGCAGCAGGAAGAGCAGTTCCGCCAGATCGTGACTTCAATGCCCGGCGTTGAAAAAGTGCTTACATCGGCCATGATTCGCGGACGTGTGGTGCGCGTCAACGATGTACCCGCTGATGAGGTGCAAGTCGCGCAAGGCAGCAGGTGGGCCATTCGCGGTGAACGCAGCATTTCGCACGCCGCAACTATGCCCGAGAATACGCGCCTCACCCAAGGGGAGTGGTGGGCATCTGACTATACCGGCGAAAATTTAGTCTCTATCGATGCCGAAGTCGCACGCGATATTGGTGTCAGCCTTGGCGAGACCATGACTGTAAATATTCTCGGACGCGAAATCACGGCACGCATAGCAAGCTTTCGCGATATTCGCTGGCAATCTGGCGCGATGAATTTCACCTATATTTTTTCGCCGAATGCTCTTGAGGGCGCGCCAAGTACTTACCTCGCCACCGTAAAGTCTGAGCCTGATACCGAACTTGCTATTGAAACGGCCGTACTAAATGCCATGCCCAATGTGACTGTGGTGCAAGTCCGGCAGGCCTTGGATATGGCGCGTGGAATTTTAGACAGTCTCGGGCTTGCCGTGCGTATGACGGCAGCCGTCGCGCTTGTATCCGGCGCGCTTGTATTGGCGGGCGCTGTTGCCGCCGGTCATTCGCGGCGCATTTACGAATCCATCGTTTTGAAAGTTCTGGGTGCAACCCGCGGCGATGTATTGAAGGCCTTCATCTTCGAGTACCTGCTCCTTGGTATCGCCACCGGCTTGATCGCCGCTGTAGTCGGGACACTAGGGGCCTGGGGGGTGGTCACGGAAATCATGGAGATTATTGAGTGGCAATTGGACTACGGTCTCGTCGCGACCGTGCTCAGTAGTTGTATTGCCGTGACCTTGCTCGCCGGATTCACCGGAACATGGCGCGCCATGGGCACAAAGGCCGCCCCGCACCTCCGGAACGAATAGAGCGGAACGTGTAGAGTTTTAAAATATATTGATTTATAATCAAAATATTGCAGGGCTTTGGTTAAATTTCTGCAGTATTCGACCGATTTATGTTGCGGGACGGGACTGATATCCCAATATAGGGCAACAGTCCGCGATGTGCGGACGTACGGATTAACACACGAGGAGCATCATGGTTACTGAAGCCAATCGCAGAGCATATTCGGGCGCGCCAGCAGGCAGCGCGGAGGCCGTGCAAATCGATGCCGGTCTTCGGCAATATATGCTGCGTGTTTACAATTACATGGGGTCAGGCTTGTTCTTGTCGGGCATTGTCGCATGGTTGGTTGCGAACAATGACGGTATTCGTAGCCTGTTCTTTCAATCCGCCGAAGGCGGAGCCATGGGATATACCGGCTTAGGCATGATCGCGGTGTTCGCACCAATTGGCTTGATTTTGGCCATGAGTTTTGGCGCCAACAAGATGAGCACGAGCACGGTTCAAGCTTTGTATTGGGCATTCGTCGCATTGATGGGCGTTGGTCTTTCGGTGGCCCTGATTGCCTACACTGGCGAAAGTGTTGCCCGAGTCTTTTTCATTACCGCCATCTCTTTCGGCGGCTTGAGCCTCTACGGTTACACAACAAAGCGCGACTTATCCGCCTTCGGAACATTTCTGATGATGGGTTTGATCGGCCTTTTGATCGCCGGTGTCGTGAACATATTCCTGCAAAGTGCCATGTTGCATTTTGTTTACTCTGCAGTCGGCGTGTTGTTGTTCGCAGGCCTTACGGCTTATGACACTCAATCCATCAAAAACACATACTTCCAGGCTCAGGGCAGCAGCATGGAAGGCAAATCTGCGGTTATGGGCGCACTGCGTCTGTACCTCGATTTTGTGAACCTGTTCATGTTCTTACTGCAGTTCCTAGGCGCGCGCCGCGACTAAACCGGCCGCCGTTTCTAACACTTCTCAGCCCGGACTTGTTACGAGTCCGGGCATTTCTTTAGATCAGGCTGGACTTGTAGACCGCCGTTCGTTGTTCCGATCTTTCGTCAGTGATTTTGCATATGAAGGAACCATTGTCCGTTGAAGGTGCCGCTGCGATTTTGGCACAGGCTCGAGCCATGCAGATGGCAGGAAGCTTGGAGTCGGCGGCAACGATGTACAAAGAAGTCGCCGCTCTAAGCGACGACAAAAACGCGGTCATCGCTTCTGTAGAAGGGTTGCAAGCTTGCGGAAAGGAAACCGCCGCAATCATCGCCATTGAAGATGCTTTAAATAGATGGCCAATCAGCCCGATGATAATCATGCGCGCTGTGACCTCATATGAAAGCATGGGAAACCCTTCCGGCGCGGCACGCCATTTGCGCACAATCACACAAATCTTTCCTGACAAGGCGCGCTACTGGTTAAGATTGGGAAAGGCTTACGCCGCTGCCGGCAACTGGCAAGAGGCCGAATCTGCATTTGCGCAGACTTTGGCGTTAGCGCCATTGGATCCCGCCGCCTCCATCGGTCGGGGGGATGTGCTGGTGCATCTCAAGCGTATTGATGAAGCTATAGTATGCTACCGGCGAATTGCGAGAATATTACCCGATCACGCAGAGGCCACCCTCAAGTTGGGAAATCTTCTGTCTGCGGTAGGGGATTTCAGTGAAGCCATTCGTATCCTACGCATCGCCGTCGCAAACCAACCTAAAAGTGCCACCGCGCACATAATCCTTGGCAGTACACTTCACTACGCGGGAAGAACCGAGGAAGGTTTAGCGTTGTGCCGGAAGGCTCTGAGCTTGGAACCCAACCTAGGAGTGGCGCGAGAATCCATTGGGATTTTACTTCTGGAGAGCGGCCACATTAATGAGGCCACGGAAATTTTGGCTAAGGTCGACCGCGCAAACGCCAGCATTCCTGGACTTATCGCGATGTACACCGTCGCGCGATTGGCCGAAAACACCGATGGGGCTGAACGCACGCTGCAAAGCCTTCTTACTTTGAATCCGCAACACAGTGAGGCGCGTCACCTTCTCGCTGCTTTGCATCGGGAGCCATTGTCCCAGCCCGTTCCCGGCTTCGTTGAAAGTATTTTTGCCCGCCTGGCTCATCGTTACGATCAGCGCATGACAAGTGAACTCGCGTATCAAATGCCGCAGCGCATTGCATCAGCACTTTCAAAAGTGCGCGAGCAAGGGCCGTCTTTCTCACGGTGGTTGGATTTAGGATGCGGTACCGGCCTTATGGCGTCGGCTCTGAACGGTATTATCACTGGTGAGGAAAAGATTGGTGTCGACATTTCAGAAACCATGCTGAACGTCGCACGGCGAAAAAATATTTATAGCCGTCTAATTCATCGTGATGTGAACGAAGCGCTACCAGAAATCGAAGGAGGCTTCGACCTCATAACCGCTGCGGATATGCTGCCCTATTTTGGGAGCCTAACAGAACTGTTTACAGGTATAGCGGCGCACTTAACTGCAGAGGGCGTTTTTGCCTGTACTTACGAACACAGCCCTGATGGACAGTTTAGACTAAGTTCCTCGGGACGATTTTCCCATAGCCCCACATATGTAGAAAACACGGCCATGAGCGCCGGTCTAAAAATACTGTCCAGCGAGCCCACAACCTTGCTCTATGATAGCGGAGAAGAGGCCGCCGGATTTATCGGCCTGTTGTCGCCGATTACATAGACTCTGCTTACTCGTTCTCAAACGAGGCCGAATTGAACAGTCCCCTGAGAAGTCGTTAGGGTGAAGTGACTCGCCAGTAGAGCCCAAGATTGGTGGCGCTCACATCTTGGACGCTATGGTTAACGGTCACATCATAAGTATCATGACCTGTCACGATACCTGAACCCTCATTGGCGTAAGTATATAAGGCATATCCCTGATAGGCCCACTGTTTGGACCCGTCCGGACGATCAAAAGTGGTCCAGTACCCATTCGCTTCTGCGTTCGGAGCTGCCAGCAACGGTCGCCATGTTTGCTCGCATATCGCATCACATCCTGACAGACCAATAGACTGCCCCGTCCCGAAATTTCCGCGACTCCCACCACGTGCGTTGTGTCCACCAGTTCCGCCGTAAGTAGCACGGTCACGAGCATAAAGAGACTTGCCTGTCGTCGCTTCAATCAGAACACCGCCGCGACGTTGATCCTGACGAATGGCGACTTCAGGCGGCATGTAATAGCGCATTACCCACGCCAAGTTGAACCTGGGGTCCACAGCTTTGCCGTTGGAATCCCCCAGCTCAACATCACCATTGTAGGTGAACAGGGGTTTTCCATTTAGGGCCCATTGGTAGATGCCATCGTCACGCGCAACCACCGTAAAATCGCCAACGGGGAGCGCGAGCTGAGATGCTACAATAGGCGTCCAATCTTTCAACGATCCTTTACTTTGCTTTAGGTCGCCGGCAAATGTGTAGAGCGGCATTCCGCGAGCATCGACCATAACTTGACCGGGAGCGGTATATATTTCCTCGACTGACACGCCAGCGGGCAGAGTCAGCCACTCCTCTGGTTCGATTTCAAAAACGTGCCAAACACCATCCACGCCGTGACCTTTAGGGCTTCCGCGGCCCGACTTATCTTCAGTATGAGAATACAGGGGTCTCCCTCGAAAAGCCCATTGGCGCGCCCCATCGCTGCGCGTGACCAATGTCCAATCGCCGGCGGGCTTCGCATCATCGGGCGCGATCGCCGGGGGCCATGCAATCGCGCAGTCGTCATAGCAGCTAGATGCTTCTGTGCTGTCCTTGTCATAAACGTAAAGGGGTTGATTTTCGGCCGTCGCAAAAATCAGGCGTTCGCGTGGTTGATTGGAACTTGAACCAGGCACATTCACGCCTTGGCCAATACGGACCGTACTCAACAAAATGCCGCCCGGCGTCGCCGGCGCAACCGAGCTATCTGTTACCATATCCTGTGCCAAAGAACTGGACACATTCACGGCCACAATCGCGACAGCGATGGTGATGGAAAGAGTAAATTTGCGCATAGATCCTAAATCCTGGGCGGCCGACAGGCAGCGACTGCGGTGTTCATCGACTAGGGCGTTGTAACACGCCAATAATAACCAAGACTGGAGGCCGTCAGCTTTTCGGTGCTGTCATTGACGGCAAGGTCATAGACATCGTGGCCGGTAACCTCTCCTGCACTTTCATTCACATAGGTATAAAGTGCATAGCCTTGATATGCCCATTGCTTGCGGCCATCGGCTCGATCTTGAACGGACCAATACCCGGATGCTTGAGCCGCAGGCGGCGCAATCAGCGGCTGCCATGTTTTCTCACACGTGGAATCGCACTGAGATGTTCCAATACTACGGCCAACTGCGGGATTGCCGCGGGTTCCACCGCGCGCATGATGCCCGCCTTGCATATCAGCGAAAGCGCGGTCACGCGCGTAAAGCGATTTACCGCTATCGGCCGCAATAAGAACACCGCCGCGTTTTTGATCCTTGCGAATGGCTACTTCGTTCGGAAGGAAGTACTGCATAACCCATGCGAGCTCGATCTGGTCATTTAGCCCTTTGCCGTTGGAATCGCCGTATTCAGCATCGCCGACATAGGTATAAAGCGCTTTACCATTCAGCGCCCACTGATAGATCCCGTCCTCGCGGGCGATTACAGAGAAGTCGCCAACCGGAAGAGCCAATTGATAGGCGGCGAAGGGAACCCATTTTTCTCCCAGCGCCTTGTCGGAGTTTGGATTTCCAGAGTACGTGTAAAGCGGCAAGCGATTGTCATTCGAATAAACTTGCCCAGGCGCTGTCAGCACCTCTTCTACCGAAATGCCTTGCGGCAGGTTCAACCACGTTTCTGGCTGAATTTCAAAAACATGCCAAACACCATCGACGT
This sequence comes from uncultured Rhodospirillaceae bacterium, assembly GCA_963976395.1. Lineage (GTDB taxonomy): Bacteria > Pseudomonadota > Alphaproteobacteria > Rhodospirillales > Rhodospirillaceae > UBA11612. The sequence continues at coordinate 10,689 of CAXBLG010000008.1, read as the reverse complement.
CGTGACCTTTGGGACCGCCCCCGCCCATATACATAGCCATCTCGCTTGTATCGCCGGATGCATCGTCCTTGGAGTAGGTGTACAAAGGCGCTCCGTTGAACGCCCACTGACGAACGCCGTCCGCACGCTCAAGAACAGACCACCTGCCAACAGGCTGTACGCCTTCGGTGACAACAGCCGGCGGCCACAGGGCTGCACACTCATCGTAGCAATTGGACTTGTTCGGCTCATCCTTGTCGAAAGTATAAAAAGGCAGATCCTTCGCGCTTGCAAAGATCAACCGTTCGCGCGGCTGCACAGAACTTTGACCGGGCACATTCACGCCTTGGCCAATGCGCACCAATTTGAACATTACATCAACCGGGCTGGCCTGTTCAGCCGCCGAATTTTGTTGTGCCGACGTAGCCGCACTGAAGGCCAGTGTTGAGACGAGCGCAATTGCAAATGAAGTGATGAGCCGCATGGCTTAATGCCTTTTCTCAGCGGAACAGCCGGTTCCGTATATTTGAATAAATCGGCCTGGCATTTCACAGGCCCGAATCAACACTGCGCAAAATAGCAGTTGGTCGAAATCTGTCTGGAGAGCGCCGGCCCATACCCGAGCACAATAGGTATGGGCCGGTGTTCGCACGCCTCCCCAGATAAGGTCGCGCGGTACTTACTAAACGAGCACTTCGGTGATCGTTTTCGATGTCTCCATCGAATCTGTACCCCAGCTGTTGATCGGCAGCCCAAGGGCCTGCTGAACAGTGAGGCCGACACGTGTCGTTTGATCACCCTTGCCTGCATAATGCAAACCGGTCTTCATGCGGCCATTAGCACCGCCGGCTGTGATCTGCGGCATGTTCTCGACAGAGTGAACCTTAGCGTAACCGGTATCTGTGATGGCATAGACCAAGATACGATCCAGAAGCGTCTTATCACCTTCGCGGATGCTGTCGAGCGCCTCAAGATAATCCGCGAGGCCGGCCATGCAGCGCGTCGCAAAGAATGCTGCGTGGGGCTGATAACCCAACTCTTCGTCGATCGCCTCTTCGTGCGTATAGATGTGATGCACCATTTGGCTGCCTTCTTGGCGCAACGAAGAAGTCATGTCATTGAACACCAGGTTGACAACACGTGTCTGGTCACATGCGAAGGCGTGAGCGGCAAGTTGAGCATTCAACTTGTGGGTTGCAGAAAGCACTTCGACATCTGTTCCAAGCGGCATCTCTGCAACGGCATCAGGATTCGTACACGCTTCAAGCGGAGCAGGTTTTTGCAGCATAATTTCGACTTGCTGCTCGATCTGACGCAAGGACGTGAAGTATTCATCAAGACGCGCGCGATCTGCTGCACCGACCGATTTCTCGAGCGTTTTGCGTTGATCCCGTACGGCGGACAGTACGCTCTGACGCGCCATAACGGATGGATCTGGCGTGAAGTCGCCCGCATTGGGATCCCGGAATTCCGGTCCAAACAAACGCGAATACATCGCCGCAGGGCTGGCTTCACCGGGCTGAAACACACCGCCGGACCGGAAGCTATACATGTGCTTCGGATTACCCGTTGATGTCATTTCCAGGGACTTAAACCGTACGGTTGAACTAATGTGATCGGCAATCAGCGTATCGATGGTCGGCGTAACGACGGCGCTGGAACGCGGCGTGGTGCCACACAGGACCGCCATGTTACCGGTGAAGTGGGTGATTGCCGGACGGCCATCAAGGTGGACCTTCAAGCCGGTGTACAAATTGATCCGATCCTTGAACTGCTCAAGGGGCGCGGACTCTGGGCCCAAAGATGTGATCTTACCGACTGTCGGCGGCTCCCAACGGCCCGGATTAAGTCCAAGGCCCCAATACCAAGTGCCGTAAATATCCGGCAGTTTTTTACCGGTCGCAGCCAAGGCATTGCCGTTGGTATTTAGAAAACAATCCAGGAAAGGCAGCCCGACCGTAACAGCCGCACCACCCATAACGCCCTTAAGAACCCGACGACGGGTTGCTAGGTTGGTTACTGTGCTCATTTTTTACTCTCCAGTCTGGGGTTTAGTTAGCAGACACCGAAGCCATCTCTGATTTGGCTTCAGCTGGTACCACACGATAGAACGCTTCGCTTGTCGCAATTCTGCGAAGAAGTTGCGGCACGCTATATCCGTCTGCCGCGAAACGGGCTTCAACTGAATTCTTCAGCCAATCTTGTTCGGCTTTTGTAGCCTTGCGGCCCGTGCCGTAATTGTAAACACGGGTCACCAAGCACGACGTGACCGCAGGGCTATCATGCAGCGCCTGACCAAGGCCAACCGCATCGCTGAACTTCTTACCGTCCAACTCGCCGCTGGTATCAATCTTGATACCATTTTCAGTCGTCCGGAAGCCTGCAGCAGTGTCGAAGTTCTCAAGGGCAAGGCCCATGGGATCGGTGATTTTGTGACAACCGGCACACATCGGCTCGGATGAATGTGAGGTCAAACGATCACGCACGGTCGGTCCCGAATGGTCAGGGTCTTCGAAATTTGAGAAGTCAACGTCGCCGGGTGGGTCGGGAACAATCTGGCACATCAGCACTTCGCGCAGCGCTTTGCCTCGCAATGTCGGCGAGCTACGGCCCGGATGAGAATGCAGCGCAACAAAACTTGCGTGTGTCAGGATACCGGCCTGCACAGCCCCGTCCTTATACTCGTAGGGAACCCACGCGTCGGGCAGTCCATTGGGCGCCATAACGGGCACACGGTACATCGAACCCAAAAGCGGGGTCAGATAAGTGTCAGCGGTTGTAAACAAATCACGATAGTCACCGTTCTTAGTGATCAAGTGGTGCACGATCGTTTTCAGTGTCTGTTCTTCCGCATCTTCTGCAGCCGCGAACGTAAATTTCGGATAGATCGTCGCGTCCTTTGCCAATGTGCTGAAACGATCAAACTCCAACATATCGATGAAGAAGGAGCGCACACCCTCCTCAAGCAGAGGAGAGGTCAGCATACGATCAACCTGAGCCTGCAAGCCGCGTTGTGTATGCAGCTCGCCGCTTTCAGCTGCCGCCAACAACGCCGGGTCCGGCGCGGTGTTCCACAAGAAGAAACTGAGGCGCGAGGCTATTGAATATGAATCGAGTCTAAGTTGACCCGGATTGTTCGGGTCGGGCTCTGCCGTCTCGTGGCGGAACAGGAACTGAGGTGAGGACAAAAGGCCCGCCATGCCCAAGCTGAGTCCTTGATAGTAATCATCGACCTTTTGCGTCGCTGCGGCAGAGGCCTGCACAAACTCGTTGAGTTCACCCTCGCTCAAAGGCCGACGGAATAGAAGCTTACCGACACGCGAAAGAATTTGGCGCGTACAAGCATCGTCGGGAGCAGTCGCAGACGCGGGCGCACACGACAAATACTGCGCGCGATTTTCTTCAGCGGTTATTTGTTCAGCGAGAGTCCGCGCCATTTTGTCGTACTGCTCAAGACCTGCAGCCGTCACACTGGCCTGACCCGCGCCTACAGCAATGAGATGATCGACACGGTTATCCGGTTCGAACCGGCCACCTAGGGTAACGGTGTTGCCAAAGACATCGGAAATAATGTTCCGATACTGATCTTGCGTCAGACGGCTCATCACGGCCGGTCCGCCGACTTCTGGCGAGGCCTCTATACCTGTGGACACAACTCCGACCTCAGCCGGCGTACATCCCGCAAACGCAACAGCAGCGACCGCTACTAACGTTCCCTTAAACTTAAACCCGTTCATCATCTCTAGTGCCTCTCCTTAGAAAAAACTTTTACAGCTTTCGGCTTTCCTAGTCGGCCTGAGCCGTTTGATCTTCTGAATGCCCGATAAACGCAGGCACGGCATCGAACCAATATGCCGATGAAATAAATGCGTTCTGACCTGTCTCTGGATCCGGATACGCATCTGCGGATTTACGCAGAGCGTAGTACAGTCCCGGAATATCGAATGAGGCGTTAACTTCATATGTCACGCCGCCAAGGGCCCAACTGCTATAGATGGTCCGCCAATTATGGTATCCGCCCACAATTCCAGTCAGTGCCGTCTCGTCTTTAAGATTGAAGCGATACCGCGCTTCGCGCAGAGCGTACTCCGCCTGACCGAACGCCTCGCCCACCATGAAAAAATTAATTGGCGCATCTGAGGTGAACACACCGTCCTTGATTTTGCCGCGCGCCACGTTGTGCGCCATACGCGGATCGGGGTCTATGGTGTAAGTCATGTCCGACTGGGGCAAGCCATTGGCATTACGTCGTATCGGCTCTTTCGCACGCACGACGCGCACACCGACATCATCATCAACATCCATCGAGTCGATATCAAAGAACTCGATAAGCCATGCGGGGGTATGGTCGCGCATCATGTCCCACTGAATTTCAGGAAATGTGGGTAATTCGCCAGGCGCGCTGCGCAACTGGTTGACGCAACCTACAACTCGAAAAAATTGGTTGTCGACACCACGTTCGCCGCTTTCGGGATCGACGAAGTCCTCCGCCGTGTCTTTGCCGTCCAGATTAAATCCTAGTCCCGTCTTCCCCTGGCCTAGATGCAACATCGGATCTTTGGTGGATGTCGGATTGAGATAAGGATTAGCCGGCTTGCCATCAATCTCCCCGCGACTACCGATCCCTGCCAGATACATGGCGTAAGGAAAGTCTTCCATTTGTTTTTCGATTTCGTCGGGCGGGGTGCCGCGCTCTTCCAAGATTCTGCGGAAAAGCCCTTCGGCATTCGGGTTGATGCCTTCCGGACAATCACTGTCTTGAGAATAGTTGGCGTAATGAAACCATTTGACCGCATACGCCCGCGTTTCGGACGCCGACGCGGCAGAAGCCGACAAGCCCGCAACAGCCAGGGCCGTCGCCGACACTATCAAGGCACGGGCGCACCGGCGCTTCACGTTAGTCGGGCTTGTTGCTTTCACTGATGTCATATTCATGCCCATCCCTACTTCTACTTCCCAAATCCTACTGCTGCGCTGCCGCAGTCTGCGGCGCGCTATGTTCGATAAAGGCTGGAATAGCTTCGACAATGTATGAGGCGGAAATCGCCATATTCATGCCGGTCTTTGGGTCAGGCCGCCCGTCGGCGAAGTTGCGCAGCACGTAGTAAATTCCCGGCACGTCGATCGAGACATTCGCCTCATTGACGGAACCGCCCGAAGCAAAGCTCCAGTAAATCATTTCCCAATCTTGGTACCCGCCAAGTATGCCGTTCATGTTTCCGTTTGCGTCCCACGTGAAACGCAGGCGCGCATTGCCGAGATCGTACTCGGGAATCGCGAACGGATCGCCAATCATATAAAAGTCAAACGGCTCTGTGACCAACACACCGTCTTTGATCTTTCCGCGCACACGGTTTTCCGTACGTGGGCTCGGATCAATATGAAAGGTCATGTCGGCCTGAGGTTCCGCCGTCGCGTCGCGCACCACCGGCTCTATCGCGCGATACACACTCACTTCAACATCATCATCGTTTTGAGTGTCGTCTATACCGCTGATTTCAACGAGCCACGCTGGCATCTGATCACGAACCATGTCCCACTGAATCGACGGATGGGTCGGACGTGCGTCCGGCGTGCCGCGCAAGCTACCGATACAGCCTAACGCTCGATACAGCTGATTATCAACGCCGCGCTCACCCGTTTCGGTATCGACAAAATCTTCTGCCGAGTCTTTCCCGTCCAAGTTAAAACCAAGGCCTTCGTGGCCTTGCACGGTCTTCAGCTTAGGATCAGGAACTGAGGTCGGATTGAGATAAACATCGACCGGCTTGCCGTCGATTTTGCCGCGACGACCGGCGTAGTAGTACATAGTGTTCGGAAAATCCGCCATGATCTCTTCGATCTTCTCCGACGGCATCTCCATGTCATTCAATATACGCAAAAACACTTCTTCCGAGCGCGGATTGATACCTTGCGGGCAGGCTTGATCATCCGAGTAGGTTGCCATGTGGAACCATTTGACCACGTAACCCTTGGTCTCACTCGCAACGACTTGCCCCGAGAGACAGGCAGAAACAGCGATCGCGGCAGAAACGGCAACAGCACTGCGTCCAATAGCGCGCGCGGTTATTTCGCAATTACTTCTGATCGTTGTGGTCAACATAATCTCTAAATTTCACTCTCATTTATAACGGCAATCTATAATTGCCTTAGCATTCTCTCGAATTCTAATGACCCATCACATAGTTTTGGGTGAACGCGCACATACGGGATCAATACGAATTTGGTCTGCGCCCACTCTCCGCATCGCGACTCAATTCGCGAGTGCCTGCTAATGCGGTGAAAAATCCGACGCTCACTTCCGGCCAACACATCACCTCCCTAACGTGACGCCTGCGCGGAGCAATCTGGAGCGATTTAACTCGCTTATTAGACTGTCATGTTCGTTGAACAGAGTATAGTAACAGATCGTAACATACTGAGACTACGCGATAACCTGTTGACGGCACTGTATTTGCTGCAACGCACAAAATAGCCGTAGGGAAGTGATCGGCCTGATACGTATCTAGTTGATTTTTCTGTTTTCCGAGTCGACCAAATGCTTGTGCAAGCAGCGCAAATGCTGCGTTGCAATATGTGTCTGGTAACATACTGAAAATAAGAAGATGGTGCCGGCGCGCGGAATTGAACCGCGGACCTACTGATTACGAATCAGTTGCTCTACCCCTGAGCTACGCCGGCGCCAGACAGAGGCCACAGGTTGGGGCGCCCCTACAGAATCGGCGGCGGACCATAGGCGGTTCGCCGCAACGGTGCAAGACGATAGCCACACATATGGCGCAAATGCCCGCAGCCCTGTAACACAGCAGTTTCGCCCTATTGCAGATACGGGCGTATCTTTATCATTGAGCCACGATGACACCCTCGCAGAAACCAAAGTCCCCGCACAGCGGAGCCAACACGACCGGAACCATTCAAGCCGATGTCGCCATCGTCGGCGCAGGTTTGGTGGGCGGAGTCTTGGCTTGCGCCCTTGCCCAAAACGGCATCCGCACCGCCATTGTCGACCGGCTGGATCCTTCGGTTATGGTCGCACCTGAATTTGATGGCCGGGCATCCGCCATCGCACTTAGCGGACGACGCTTGCTGGACATGGTCGGTATCTGGCCGCATCTAGAGAAGCAATCTGGACCGATCCGAGAGATTCGCATCGCCGACGGACAGTCGCTTTTGTTTTTGCACTTTGACCACGAAGACCTCGGCGATGAGCCCCTTGGATTCATGATCGAGAACCGTCATCTCCGAGCTGCTATCGCGACTGAAATGCACCAGCACTCTGATGTGCTTTCGATCATTGCACCGACGGCCGTTGCCGCAATGTCGTCTGACGCGGATTCGGCCACCCTTTCGCTTGATGATGGCCGCGAAATTAGAGCGAGTCTTGTTATCTCCGCTGAAGGGCGTGGTTCGAAATTGCGCGAATGGTCCGGCATTTCTGTTAACGGTTGGACATACGCTCAAACAGCGATCGTCGCGACGATCGCCCATGAACGATCTCACGACGGCATTGCCCACGAACATTTTCTGCCCGCGGGGCCGTTCGCGATTTTACCGCTACCGGATGACCGCAATACCCATCGATCGTCTTTGGTCTGGACTGAACGCGCAGATGCCGCTGCCGCGTACATGGCTCTGAATGACGATATTTTTCTGATGGAAATATCAGAACGTGTCGGTGGATTTCTGGGCGCACTTTCTCTCATCGGACCGCGCTTCAGCCATCCCCTAGGTGTCCAATTTGCCTCTAGATACACGTCGGGACGAATGGCGCTTGTTGGCGATGCCGCGCACAGCATTCACCCTATTGCAGGACAGGGCTTGAACCTCGGCCTGCGTGATGTCGCCGCGCTCACGGAAATCATTGTGGAGGGCAAGCACCTCGGCCTGGATCCCGCGCATCCGGAAGGCATCGCCCGCTACGAACGCTGGCGCCGCAGCGACAATCTTTTGATGGCCGCCGTCACCGACGTACTGAACCGACTATTTTCAAATGACGTTGGCCCGATCAGGCTCAGCCGCGACATCGGTCTTGCCGCCGTCAACCGCATCCCACCACTGAAACGCATTTTTATGCGTCACGCCATGGGAACCGTCGGCGATCTTCCGCGTCTTATGCGAGGCGAGTCTCTTACTTAAATCTATTTACTTTGGATCGCGGCTGAGGCCGCGGGTTTCAAGAGCATCAATGTAACGCTGCCACCGCGCTGCATACTCCCGGCCCAATTCGTGAAGATAACGCCATGAATAAATCCCCGTGTCATGCAAGTCGTCGAAAAGCAGCCTCACCGCATAATTACCAACCGGCTCGATGCCGATGATTCCGACATGACGACAACCGGGAACAATTTGTCGTTCGCTCGGACTGTGTCCTTGCACTTCCGCCGACGGGCTTTCAACACGAAGATACTCCGCCGCCAGATCAACAGCATCCCCTGCGTTAAACACAACCCGCAGCGTTTTCGTTTCGGGATCGTAGTTCAGCGACGTCGGCCATGGCTCTCCCGCATCGCCGTTGACAGGCTCCGCCGTCATTCGTCGAGATGCCGCGCTTCGTCGGGCAACATAATCGGGATGCCGTCCCGGATGGGAAAAGCGAGTCCGGCCTTACGGCTGATCAACTCTCCCGCCGCCTGGTCGTATTCAAGCGGGCCTTTGGTCAACGGGCAAACCAGTATTTCCAGAAGTTTCGGGTCCACGTCAGAGGGTCCGGTCGTCATAAGATATCGTCCTTGGCTTTTTATTGCCGCGGGCCGTCCGAGGCGCCGCCGCTGTCAAATATTCCCATTTGCAGCAAACTCAGCAAGGCTTCCGTCCGCTCCTGCATGGTCGCCGATTCCAGCAATGCTTGCTTCTCGCGCGGATCAAATGGGCAAATCATGCATAGCGACATCACAAGCGTTGCATCGGACAAGCCTTTAATGACTTCCAAACTGATCGGCATGGCCTGCGCTTCGATATAGCGTTTAAGACGATCCAAAAGGACGTCCCGATCCAAATCAAATTTGGGAGGCACTTTGAGATCCGATTTAAAATCAGAGTAAGCGGGCTTAACGCGGCGATAGCCGCGACACCCTTCCAATTCTTCCGCCACTCGAAAACGAATGAGCCCCTTCAGCGTGATATGAAGACGACCGTCTTCCGTTTCTTCAAAAGACGCGATGCGGCCCGCGCACCCGATGTTATAAACGGGACACGTGTCTTGCTGTTGTTTTGCCTCAGTATCCGCACCCGAAGTTTTATCATAATTCGGCTGAACCATGCCGATGATGCGGCCCCGACCAAGAGCATCTAGAACCATATTGAGATAGCGCGGTTCAAAAATATTGAGTGGTAAACGACCCCAGGGCAACAGCAATGCGCCGCCAAGCGGAAAGATCGGCAACTCTGCCGGTAAATCCTCAAAGCGCGTTTGGACAGGGCTGTGCATTTAACTTTGTACCATTGGCGTCGTAAAAACCGCTTACGAGAACAGTACGGACGACAAGCCCCGCCGGCCATGCAGGGTCAACGGGTCCATCGGCCCAAGCGCTTCGAAAAATTTCACAAGCTGTTTACGCGCACCGTCGTCGTTCCATTTGCGATCAAGGCGTACCATCTCGACCAGATCATCAATCGCCGCCTCGCAAGCGCCGCTGCCGTACTTAGCCATAGCGAGATCGAAACGTGCTTGCATATCTTTTGGATTGGCCGCGACTTTTGATTCCAGGTCTTGAATCGCGGCGGCATCGGCCGAAGACCCCGTCGCGTCTTTGACCTCCAACAAAGCCACCACGCCTTCGATATCCGCGGATTTTTTGAGATCATCCGGCAGCCGCTCCAACAACTCGCGTGCGACATCATCCTGACCAAGGGCAATGTAGCACCGCAGAGCGCCGGTCAGCGCTTTCACATGAGCCGGGTCCTGACCCAGAACTTCCTGATAGATTCCAAGCGCCTCTTCGGATTGCCCCTCGGCCACAAGAGCATCGGCATGAGCCATGGCATCGTCGATGGGCGAGCCTTCGCCGCCGGTCAGCCGTTCTATGAACTGCTTCAACTGACCTTCAGGCAGCGCGCCCATAAAACCGTCGGCAGGTTTGCCGCCCTTGAAGCCGTAGACTGCCGGAATGGACTGGACACGGAACTGAGCCGCCAGCTCCTGATTCTCGTCCACATTCACCTTCACCAGCTTGACCTTGCCAGCGTACTGCTTAACAAGCCGCTCCAAAAGCGGGGTCAACTGTTTGCACGGGCCGCACCAAGGCGCCCAAAAATCAACAATAACGGGCGTTTGCTGAGAAGCCTCGATCACATCGGCCATAAAACCAGCCGTATCGGTATCCTTGATAAGATCGGCTGTATTTTGTGCGGCACCGCCGCCCTCACTAGATTGTCCAATCAACATATACTTGAAATCCTGTTTTATCCTGCAACCGCCGGAATGCCGCGTGGTTGCCATTCAGCATCGGTCCGCAAGGCAAAATGCCTTGCCGCCCTATTCTAGCGCATGTGTGGTCGCTCATACTTGAAAGCAAGCGCCCGTCATGGGCATACCCAAGTGTGCCTCAACCCGGGCCTGTTGCAAAGATGTCCAGGGGCCTTGCAATGGCAATCTAAACCAGTATAGTCCCGCCCTTCTTTACCCGGGCACCGAATTTCGGTCGCTTTACGGTACGCGAGCGGGCGTAGCTCAGGGGTAGAGCACAACCTTGCCAAGGTTGGGGTCGAGAG
>CAXBLG010000007.1:0-96390 GCA_963976395.1 uncultured Rhodospirillaceae bacterium | reverse complement strand
TCTATCGACAATGCGCGTACAACCGCGAGTCCTGCACTGGATCAATACGCCGTTCCGTCAACGGCTGTTGGTGCCAATGGTATTGTGCGCGTGCCGCTGACGGAGACTGTCTCCATCGAGATGGGGGCGGACTTGCGTCATGTCGAAGGATCGGCGAACGAGAGGTTCTTCGTCGTTGACAACAAATTTTCTCGCAACCGCAGCGCTGGCGGCGAACAGCTCATTACCGGCGCGTTTGCTGAATTAAACTGGGAAGCGCTGCCGGGGGTCACTTTGACCGCGGGCGGTCGCATAGATTACTGGCGCCAATCGGATGGCTCGCGCGTTGAAACAGTGATCGCTGATGGATCGTCGTTGCGCAATGATGCATTTCCGATGCGGGACGGTACGGTCGGCAATTTCCGTGCGGGCGCTCGCGTGGCGATGACGGACGACTTTGCTTTGAAAGCCGTCGCCTACAGCGGCTACCGCGTACCTACCATCAATGAACTTTACCGACCGTTCCGGGTCGGCAACGACATTACCGAAGCCAATCCAAACTTGAACCCCGAGCGTCTGTGGGGCGTAGAGGGCGGCGCTGAATGGTTACCGACAGCGGCGCTTAAACTGGACGCGACGTTCTTTCACGTTTGGCTCAACAATGCTGTGAGCAACATCACGATTACCACGACGCCGGGATTTAACGCGGAATTGGGCGTCTTTGTTCCCGGCGGCGGATCGTTGCGTCATCGCCGCAACTTAGACCGTATCGAAGTGAACGGCGCTGAAGCGGAAGCTGTGTGGGCGCTGTCCAATCAATTCGAGTTGGCGTTGCGGTATTTGTACACCGACCCGAAAGTGAAACGCAGCGCCGATGAGCCGACGCTCGTGGGCAATCGGTTGGCTCAGGTCGCTCGCCATCAAGGCACGCTCTCGGCGGTCTGGAGACCCTATGAACGGTGGACCCTTAAGGTGGAAGGCCGCGGTGTCAGCAGCCAGTTCGACGACGATCAAAACGTCCGTCGGTTATCCGGCTATGCCGTGGTTGATCTGTACGCGGACGTGGCGGTCACGGACTACGCTACTTTGTTCATCAGCGCAGAGAATGTTTTTGATCGCACGATCGAGGCCGGACTTAGCGCTGACGGATTGGTGTCGGTGGGCTTGCCGCGCGTCGTCGCCGGCGGGCTTCGTATGAGATTCTAAGACCTGGACAAGACTTAGCTTGCCGGTGGATTTTGCGTTCCGATCTGCCGGTATTCGAGTTCGTCTTTCGGGGCGCGGGGTTTCGGTTTCCACTCTACGTCAAACAATTGTTGTGGCTGGGGAGTGCCCTTAACCATGACCTCTCCGAGGTCGGTGAAATGAAACCCTGCGCCGCCGCATTTTGACTGAATGTTCGGTGAGCACGCGATATGGCCGGTTTCAGCCGCATCGCATATGCCGCCAAGCAGCATAACCGGCTTGCCGAAATATTCGCCGTCCTCAAACCCGGCGTCGCCCGCATGTAGCCCGACCCGCAGTTCAAGCGGCGCCTCGGGATTGTCGAGGGTGTAACTCAAGGCCTCTTGCTGAATTACGACGGCGGCGTGCACGGCCGCGACGGCATTGGGGAAGGTCATCAGCAAGCCGTCGCCGGTGTGTTTCACCTCGGTGCCTTTTTGCAGTTTCGTCGCCGCCCGCACGACGGTGTTATGCGCACGTACGACTTTCTGCGCGCCGGAATTTCCGAGCTTGCTGGTCATTGCGGTCGATCCCACAATATCCGTCAGCAAGAACGTTACGCTTTTAGATTCTGTCGTTTGTTCTGTTCTCTCGGCCCACTGCTGGATCAGGTCCGGCAACGGCGCTTGCCGCGATTTTGTTCCATTCAGCAAGGCCGTCATGGCCGCTTGTCCGGCGTCCATCAGTTTACGGTAGCGAGGCCGTTGCGCGGCACTCTCCAGCCGTTCACTAAATGATTTCGCGGAGTCCGCGTTCGTTCCCGCGTGTTCCAGCGCATGCCGCAACAGTTTGATTTTTGCCGGCTCATCAAGGTGGTAGTGACCGGCTAAGGCTGCGGCCGAGCCCGCAATATACAAATTGATGCCGTAGCGTTCGAAGGCCTGCATCTGCGGGCGGGCGGCGAGCACTTCGGCGAAAGAAGTCGCGGCAAATGCGGCTAGCCGGTCGCGCGGTTCTGCGAGGCCGTCGTCCTTATCCTTATCCTTATCCTCATCCGCAGTTGCATCGGTGGCGGCCGCGTTTTCAGTAGGTTCCGCACTATCAAGCTCTGGTGGTGCGGTGTCTCCGGCTCCGTCTCGCGCGGTTTCACCGATATGAAACGAAGTCTGATCCATTTCTGCGTCTGTGCTGCGGGGAAGCGGTGCGGCGCGCGGTTCAATTTTATAGGCGGACTTCCGGTAGGTGTGAGGAGACTCTGCTGTTGGGTTCTCCACGCCGTGCTGAAGGGCCTGTAAGGTGCGCTGTTGGGCCTCCGGCGTTTTGCGCCGCCATAAGATGATGTCCATAGGGACATAGTACTTGAACAGCAACAGTCCCGACCCAAGCGTGGAAACACCGAAAATGAGTAGCAGAAAAAATCCGTAACTGGACGATGATTGGGCTGCGGAAAATAAAACCGCCGAGATCACGGTCGCAATAGCCCCAACTCCGAAAGCGTTGACCACGACCATGAAGACGCGGGATGTCACATCGGCGCCCGAGGCCGGCCCTAGTATATCGGGCGTGGCGCTGCTGCTCCGGTAGATGATATCCACCTTCACGCCGCCGGTTTCCATGTCCAGACATTCTTCCAGAACTAAAGTTGGAATGTCGGACCCATCGTTCAAATCTCTGGCGGTGTCCATCGCCAGGCTGCGCTCTTTTTCCATGACGCGGCTATGCAACGCCCAGCGCCCGCGCTTGGCGGCATACACCTCAATATGGGTGATTGCCCGCATACGTCCCCAACAGTCGAAAAATCCCTGCACCGTCCGTGCAGTGGTTGTTGGTCGCTAGTGTAATGACGTGGGGCCCGGGCGCAAGCCTTGCAGGTGTTAGGCCAGGGGAGACAAGGCTCCCCTGGGTTTCGCGGTTTGGTTAGAAGTTTACGGTGCCTTGACCGTTTGCGCCGGACTTTATCGCCCCGCGGCCAATAAGATTGTCCCAATTGTTAAGGGACTGAAGATGGAAGTAGATGCTGTGCAAGAATCCTCTTTTGCGCCATTCGAGGAAGGTCGCGTCTGGGACTTCCTTAAACTTTTCCTCGTTGATCGCTTTAAAAGACCCGAGGTTGGTTTTCTCGCCGTTCGGCGCTTCCACTTCAATCGCACGCTCTTCGACAATTCCAGCTTCGTTGATCGCTTTAGCAAACTCGGATGTGAACATGTAAGCTTGGTGGAACTGCTCGGACATGGTCAGAGCTTTTTTGATGGTCTCGGTTTCTTCGCCGTTCTCAAACAGAGGGCGGGCATTTTCTTTGTCGGACTGGGCATTGCTATCGACGCCCATTTGCAAACGTTCGTCGGTCTGCTGTCCAATCAGGATAAACGGGTAGCGGCGTGCATATGCGGGAATATAGCTGCCGGGCTCCCACGCGCCATCTTCACCGACAAATAGGTTTTTTTGTGAGTTCAATCCCACTGCGATCACCGGAACCAGATCTTCGCCCAGCATGATGATGGGGTAGTGACGGGCGGCCAGCGAGAATTCGGGCGCTGTAATTGGAATGGTGTTGGTCTTGGCGGCAAAGGTGAAATCCCACTCGGGGCGGATCTTCAAATCCTTGTGGCCGGTCCGGACCAGGGGCTCCGGTGCAGTGTAGAACAAAGGCGGGTTTTGCTCGGTCGGCGGGTTTTGATTGGCGGTTTGGGGCGTGTCTTCGGTCACGGTGGGCTCATCCTCGGTCAATGCAAATTCAACAGATCCGGGATAAATTGGCCCGGAGCGCGCCGGGAGCATAGGGCGCAGACCGCCAAAGGCAAAGGGTGTTTTGAGCAGTCGGTCCGTCCCGGGCCAGAAGCTATTTTTTGGCAGATTTTAAGGCCAATTTAGCCTTTTCCCTCTCGAACGCGTAATATCGCCACAGCAAAATTGAGGCGCTTGAACGGTAAGGGCGCCAGGGTTCGGCGATCAGTTCCATCTCCTTGGGCGTGGGCTTTGCTTTTAGGCCGTGCAGAAGTTGTGCCCCGATCTGGAGGGCGAGATCCCCGACCGGCCATATGTCGGGCCGGCCCATGCCGAACATGAGGTAAATATCCGCCGTCCACAGGCCTACGCCTTTGTACGATATCAGGGTTTCGCGCACGGTCTCATCGTTGGCCCGCCCCAGAGATGCAAAATTGAGCCGCCGCTCTGCGACACCTTCGGCTAGACCCAGAGAATAGCGGGCTTTCTGACCGCTAAGGCCAGCCGCGCGCAGTCCCGGTTCGCCCAGGGCCAAGAGACGCGGCGCGGTGACAGACCCGCCGGCGGCCCGGCCTAACTTTGCCCATATGGCGGCGCCGGCGGCCACAGAGACCTGCTGGTCAACAATGATGCGGATCAGGGTCGCAAATCCGGGTTTCATAACGCGCGCTCCGGGCATTCCCGCAGCTTTTAGCGCCCGAGCGATGTTCTTGTCCCGGCGGCGCAATATGCCGAGTTGCCGTTTAACTTCAGCGTCGGTTTTCACGTATGACTCTTCATGCGCGGTCCCTCATGCTTGGGTCATGGGTGGTTTGGCTTTGCGGCTGAAGACCCACACATCCTCGGTCGAGGTCTTTGGATCGAAGCGGTAGCCATCGGACTTAAACGCCTTCAAATCCTCGGGCTGGGTCCAGCGATTGTCGATGATGGCCCGGGCCATGAGCCCGCGCGCCTTCTTGGCGAAAAAACTCAGAATCTTCGCTTTTCCGTTTTTCACTTCCTTGAACGCGCATTGGATCACCGGCGCGGCGAGTTTTGCTTCATCCACTGCACCCCAATATTCATTCGAGGCCAGATTAACGAGGGTCGGGGTTTTCATCTTCCCGGTCACGGCGTTGATATGTGCAGTCAGGGCCTCCTGCCAGAACGCATACAGATCGCGTCCACGTTCGGTCTTCACGGTCGAGCCCATCTCCAGGCGATAGGGCTGAATGGCGTCGAGGGGCCTTAGTAGGCCGTAAAGGCCCGACAGCATGCCGATATGTTTTTGCGCGAACGTGACGTCGTCCTTGCTCAGGGTCTTGGCGTCGAGGCCGATGTAGACATCGCCTGCGAAGGTGAACAGTGCTGGCTTGGTGCCGATCTTATTGGTGGGGTCGAAAGCCTGAAATCGCTCGAAATTTAGCTCCGCCAGTTTTGGGCTGATGCCCATCAATGCCTGCAGGTTGCGCTGGCTGTACTTTTTGGCGTACGCGGCCAAAGCAGCGGCATCCTCCATCAGTGCGGGTTGCGTTGATTTTGCGAAGACCGGGGGCGGCGTAAAATCTAGCCGCTTGGCGGGTGAGAGCAGGGCGAACAGCATTACAAACCTCTAGTCTATCTAAATCTAAGTTTTCCGCACCGGCACCAGACCCACGCATGCGTTTTGCTCAGGTGTGCGTATGGTCAATTACAACGAGGGTCAACACGCACCGCAAAAGTCCGAGCATACTAAGGGGTTCAGAACGGTCATCAACGGTTCACAATATCATCCAAATGGCAGCATAGGCCTGAGTTTATTGACAAATTTTGGCCGCTAGCGCACACGTAATATCTTCGGCCTTTGCAACGACCTTTCACAAGGGGATCTCCCGCCATGTCGCAGCCTGGATATCTGCTGTTTCTCGGCCACTCCCTCGATATGGAGAAAATGGGCCGCTATTCCGCAGCGGTGTCTGCGGTTTACAAACAATACGGTGGAACTTATGTCGGCATAGGCGGTCCGGGCCGGGGCACCGAGCTTTTGGAAGGGGCCTGGTTCGATCACTCCATTATCCTCGCGCGCTTTCCGTCGTCGGAAGATGTCGAAAAATTTTGGAACTCACCGGAATACGCGAAAGTTCGGGAGTTGCGCAAAGGCGGCGGTATGTTCCAGGTTTTTTCCTTGAAGGGTGAGAATCGTGAACCGCCGGATGGACAACCGGCTTTTCTTATCAGTATTTATCGCCCGTTCGACGCGGATGCCTACGCGGCAGTTGCCAAGGCCGAGGCCGAGAAAATTAAAGGCCGCGATATGTACTATATCGCGCAGGCAGACGAAGGGCACGTCGAACGCCTCGAAGGCGATCTCATCAGCTTTTGCATTTCCATTATTGCCTGTCCTACGCAACCTTCAGCGACGGCCCTATGGAATGATCAATCCTATATTCAAGTGCGCAAAGACCGAGCTCAGGCGGCAGGCGTCAATACGTTCTTGATGGCGGGAATGGCGCGAAAGTAGCCTGTCTCAGATTGCGGCGAGGACTTTGTCCAGTGCAGTCATTTCATCGGCAGACAATAAACGGTCGGCGGCTCGGGCGTTCTGCGCGACTTGTTCGGGAGTCGTCGCTCCGGCGATCACACTGGTGACGATCGGATGTGTGGCCAGCCAGCTGAACGCCAGTTCCACCGGTGTGCGTCCGTGGTCTTTCGCAAAAGCCGCCGCTCGTTCTGCAACGGTGCGGGCATGGTCGTCGGCAAAGCGATCAAAATATCCGGCTGCATTTTCCAGCCGAGCTCCTTTCGGTGCGCCGCTTGCGTATTTGCCCGTGAGCATGCCGCTTGCCAGAGGAAAGTAAGGTAGGAATCCCATGGTCAGATCTTTCAGTGCGGGAAGCACCTCGGTTTCTACATCGCGCACCAGCAAACTGTATTCGGATTGACAACATGTGAAGGGGGTTTGTCCCGACTTTGCGGCGATGTCCGCGGTTTGGCGCAAATCATCGCCGGTCACGTTGCTGACCCCTATGGCGCGGACTTTGCCGGCCTTCACCAATTCGTCCAGGGCGGTCATCGTTTCTTCCCAGGGTGTTTCCGGGTCCGGAAAATGCACCTGATACAAATCAATGTAATCGGTTTGCAGTCGCCGCAAGCTGTCGTCCACTGCTTGCATGATCCAGGACCGCGAGGCCCCCTTCGGCGTGCCGCTCGAGTCCATCGCGCCGCCGAATTTGGTCGCAACAATACACTGTGAACGTCGTGCGCCCAGGGCGGCCCCTAAGAGCTTCTCAGAGGCGCCTTCGCCGCCGTACATGTCGGCGGTGTCGAAAAAAGTAATGCCATTATCGATTGCGGCATCAACAACCACCTGGGTCTGGCCCGCGTCGCAGCGCCAGCCAAAATTGTTGCATCCAAGCCCAATGACCGAAGCCTCAAGACCGCTCTTACCGATTTCGCGCGTTTCCATAATTGTGTTCCTCTTCAGATGGGCGCGAATTTTATGCGGATTGTTTGGAAACTGGTGCGCCGCCGTCGCTGCCGCGAGGGCCGGTCATGGTGTTTGTTTCAGGTGCGTTTGTAGTAGGTGGTTCTGTGGCGGTCGCGACGGTTTTCTGTGCTTCCACTTTTTCTGTTGTCGCGGTCTTTAAATCACCAAGCAATTTTTCCGCGGTCTGGGCCGTGGTGACGTAGCGTTCGTTCACCCGGCGCAGATTGTTGATGAGGATGTTCAACAGGGCGCGAATAAATGGATCGCAGGCTGTCATCTTGTTTTGCATGGTACTCTTGGGGATGCGCACCACAACGCACGGCTCTATTGCCATGGTCGTCGCCGCCCGCCGTTCGCCGGTAATAGCCGCCATCTCTCCGAACATGGCGCCGGGTTCAAGAACAGCTAGGCGTACGTTTTTTCCTTCGACCGTTTTAAAGACGCCGATACGGCCGGATTCGAGCACGTAGGCATCCGTGCCGTCCTGACCTTCGCGGAAAATCACCTTTTCTTTTTCAAAGGAAACACGCGCAAGAATCTCGCCGCGTTTGCCGCGAATGTTGGCGCTTTTATTGTCTTGCGCCTGTTCGTGGTCGGCCGCGCTGCCGAAGTCGCTCATGCGTACCCTCCAGCCGTATTGCTGTTCTTAAAATGATGCGGACCAGGCGCCGCCTTCAGTGCGGCACATCATGGTATCACCCTCGACAAAAGTGTCGTCTTCCAGGGTCAGTGTTTGCACAAAGGTGCGGCATGTGAAGTTACCCATGGCACTTTCGTTTTCCGCCATGGCGGTGCCCGTGCGCCCGTCCACTACCCAGTAAATTTCCTCTCCGACCGGAGCGTTGAAGGCTTCGGCTTGTGCCGCCCGTTGCAACCCTGCCTGATCTTCGGTGAGTTCTGCTAAGACCGTGCCGGGCAAAATATCCACCTCCGGTGTGGGAATAGCCGTTGCCTGAGATGTGCTTTCCTGCGCCGGATTACGTGCATCGGGTCTTAGGGCGCCTGCAGCTTGGGTGTTAGAAGCGTGGGGCGTGCGATTTGGTGTGCGCTGCGCCGCGGTGTTGGTATGAATTTGCACCGGCGGCGTCGTTGCGCGCTGCATACCATAAGATAGGGTTCGTGCGCTGCGGTTGAGGCTGGCCGAACCGACTTCAAGGCCCCGTCCAACTCTGGCCGCGCCATATTCGAATGTTCGGGTCATTAGGCGTACATCGCGGCTCACCGCGCTGGCCACCGTCCGCGCGGGCAACATCGCCACTTGTGTTGTTTTTTGTATCATGGCGGGCACGATGCCGCAGCCCGACACCACAGCGGCAATAACGCACGCCGCACACAGCCTGAGGCTCATGCTCGGCCGATGTGCCCTGCTGGAGAATTGGTGCTTCATCCGGTCCCCGAATCTCTTATACGCATCAGTATAACGGTTTGCCGGCCCGAGAATCAGTCCCTTTGCGCCCGAAACAGGCAAAAAGTTCTAGACTCAATCGGCTCCGCTCATTCGGGGCTTATTGATTTGGCGTGATCTGCCAGTCACCGCCACGTTCCTGACACACCGTGCCGATGGTTTGTTGCGGTCGCTCGTCGATAAAGATGTCCTGCCGAAACTCCCGGCAGTAGCGCCGACCCGACCACCCCACGCGGGTGGTGGTTACGGACCCCCTGATGTTGCCCGATGTCCAGGAAATGGTGTCGCCGATCTCGGCGTCCAATGCCTTTTTATAGGCCGTGAAATGAAGAGCGCGGGTGTCTTCCGTCACCCGGCGGATCACGTAATCCGGAAACAGATTGATGAGGATTGTCGGATTGGCGCGATAATCATAAGACCATCCACCGAACATCCCGGCCATGTGATGAAAAGGAACTGCATGAGGGAACCGTCGCAGCGGCATCGTAAAGGGCGTCCATCTCCACGGCCGCGGCGGTGAATAAATTGCCGGCGGCATAAGGGTCCAGTAATGGTTCCAGTCGTAACGTCCGCTGTGATGGCCCCACGGGTCGACTTGGTCCGCGCCGTGGCTGATGCGGACTATGGAACTCTCCGTCCTGTTGAATTGCACTGCAGTTGAGATACCAGCCGCGGACGCTGGCGCCGAGGTGAAGTGTATGGAGGAGAACATCACGGCAGCCAAGATCGCCCCAAGAGGGGGGTGGCTTAATCCTGTCCGGACTCGTCCCCGCATGGAGAGATTCCTTTCGCCGTGTTCCACGTCCTTTCGCAAGTATAGGTCACATGGCCGCGTAGGCCAATCGTGCGAAGCGAGACCGGAGAAGCTTGCCATGATCGGCCTGACAGACTTGTAATGCGGCGGCAAGGGAGAATTAACCCGGTTTAGCGACACTATGAGATGACCGAGGGCGGCCTTGCCGCGTAATTTTTTCATCAGCATTTCAATAGGTTCGTTATAATGACCCTCAACATGACGGATGTGCCGGTTCCCGATACCGGAGCCGCGCCTCAACACCAGTCGCAACGGACAGATACAGCTATGCGCGTCCTCGTCATAGAAGACGACAAAGAAGCCGCCGAGTACCTGATTAAGGGGCTAAGGGAGAGTGGTTACACGGTTGACCACGCCGCAGATGGTCGCGACGGCTTGTTCCTTGCTCTGTCGGAAACCTACGACGTCATGGTCGTTGATCGTATGCTGCCCGGCCCCGATGGATTGTCCATTGTTGAGTCCGTCCGCAAAGCCAATATCGCAACGCCGGTTCTCTTCTTGAGTGCCCTTGGCGAAGTGGATGACCGGGTCGCTGGCCTTAAGGCTGGTGGCGATGACTATCTCGCTAAACCATTTTCATTCTCTGAATTGCTTGCACGCATCGAAGCATTGTTGCGCCGCTCAGGCAGTGCGCAAGAGAACACGTTCTTGAGTGTGGGTGATCTTGAGATGGATCTCCTTGCACGCAAAGTCGTCCGCCAGGGTAAGCGTGTGTACCTGCACCCGCGTGAATTTCGTCTGTTGGAATATCTCATGCGTCATGCTGGTCAGGTGGTGACACGCACCATGCTGCTCGAAAATGTCTGGGAATATCATTTTGATCCGCAGACCAACGTGATTGATGTGCACATCAGTCGCCTGCGTCAGAAAATAGACAAGCCATTTGACGAACCTATTTTGCAAACCGTTCGCGGCGCCGGCTACAAGTTGGAGCCAGCTGCCGGTGCGTGATTGTCACGACCCTTTAAGCTAGCCCGCCCATGAAACGCCTCGCGCGCATTTTTGGCAGCTTTACCTTTCGTCTTGCGCTGCTCTACACGCTTGTCTTCGGCGCCTCGGTTGGTGGGCTGTTCTATTTTGTGTTCTGGACCACGTCGGGATTTGCCGAGCGTCAGATGGAAGCCACCATTAACGCCGAGATCACCAGTCTCGGCGAGAGCTACGGCAGTGGCGGCTTGTCCTCGTTGATCCTCGCCGTTAACCGCCGCGCCAGCCCTAATGTCAATCGTGACGGCATCTATTTGCTGGTTGATTCTCTGGGCACGCCGCTGGCCGGGAATCTGCGCAATTGGCCGCAGCCGGTTGAAACCGACGACCTGTGGATCAACTTTTCCATCAGCGATCTGCGCGGCGCGGAACCCGCTCTAGCAGATGTGCGCGCGCGTCAGTTGCTCGATCCGCAATCGGGTATTCGTTTGCTCGTAGGCCGCGATGTGCGCGAGGCCCGCGATTTCCGCCAACTCCTTTTGGATGCTCTCAACATCGGTCTCGCCGCGACACTTGCCCTGGGTATTTTTGGCGGATTTTTCTTCAGCCGTATTGTGATGGGGCGGGTTGAGGCTATCACCCGCACGTGCAGGCGGATCATGTCGGGGGATCTCGCTCAGCGTGTCCCCGTTCGCCGCCATAATGATGAGATGAGTGAACTTGCCGATAGCATCAACGCTATGCTCGATCAGATCGAACGTTTGATGAAGGGTATGCGGCAAGTCTCTGAATCAGTCGCTCACGATTTACGCACGCCGCTGACTCGGTTGCGCTCACGTCTGGAAAGCGCGCAGCGACGGACCACGGACCCGGCTGAACGGGAATTGAT
The DNA here is from genome assembly GCA_963976395.1 of uncultured Rhodospirillaceae bacterium. Classification (GTDB taxonomy): domain Bacteria; phylum Pseudomonadota; class Alphaproteobacteria; order Rhodospirillales; family Rhodospirillaceae; genus UBA11612. The sequence continues at coordinate 85,043 of CAXBLG010000007.1, read as the reverse complement.
TGAAGCCGCACTCTCTGATGCCGACAGTTTGCTTGCCACTTTTGCCGCTCTTCTTCGAGTGGCCCGGGCTGAAGCCGGCGCGCAAAGCAGTTTCGTTGAGGTTGATCTGCACGCAATCGCCGAGGATGTCGCCGATCTTTACGGCCCGCTTGCCGAGGATAAAGGCGTGAATTTCGTCACCCGCTTCGAGCCCGGTCTGAGCGCGCGCGGCGACCCCAACCTTGTTGCTCAGGCGCTGGCGAACCTGATCGATAACGCGGTGAAATACACAGACAAGGGCTCGGTCACGGCAGTCCTGACCCGGCAAAACGGGTGTCCTGTATTTATTGTCGCCGACACAGGGCCCGGGATTCCCGATGGGTTCAAGGACAAGGTGCTTGAGCGACTATTCCGAATGGAAGAAAGCCGCACCTCTCCCGGCAGCGGGCTTGGTCTCAGTCTTGTCGCGGCCGTGGCGAAGTCACATGGCCTCGGGCTTAAGCTCGAGGACAACACACCAGGTTTGCGCGTCACTTTGCGGTTTCCGCCCATCCCTGTTGTCTCTGGTGATAAGGATAAAAAGTCGGCGACCGTGCCACCGGTCGCGAGACCGGCCAACTCGACAGTGTCGGCTGCCGCCGGAGCGGTTTAACAGCCACCATCTCCCCTGCCGCAAAAGCTGCTATGCTCACGCTTGTGTCTGACTGAAGTGGAGCGGGGCGATGCGGTTTAAGGATCAAGTCATTTGGATCACCGGCGCGTCTGCCGGGATCGGCGAGGCCTTAGCGATGGCGCTGGCCGCCGAAGGCGCGCACCTCGTATTGTCTGCACGCCGCGCCGATGAGTTGGAGCGGGTTAAACTCGCCTGCGCCGCTGCCGGACCAGGCGATGTTCTGACCGTACCCTTTGATGTGACCAACGAAACTGCACGTGCATGGGCCTTCGGTCAAATCATGGCGAAGTTCGGCCGTGTCGATGTGCTCATAAATAATGCGGGTGTAAGTCAGCGGTCTCTCGGCAAGGACACGGCGCTGGCTGTGGACCGCCAAGTCATGGAGGTGAATTACTTTGCCGCTGTCGCTCTGACTAAGATCGTTCTGCCGTCGATGATCGAGCGGCACTCCGGCTACATTGTGGTCACGTCGTCCGTGTCGGGCCGTTACGGGGTCTGGAACCGCACGGCTTACTGCGCGGCCAAACACGCCGTTCATGGCTTTTTTGACTCTCTGCGCATCGAGATTTTCGGCCACAATATCGATGTGACGACCCTGATTTTCGGCGCCGTTCAAACCGACGTGTCTAAGAACGCGCTGACCAGCGACGGCACACCGTACGGCAAAGCCGATAACTTGATGCAAACCGGTTTGCAGTTGGACGACGTCATACCAAAAGTGATCGAAGGGCTGGCCAAGCGCCGCCGCGAGATTGTCGTCGCCGAGTCCGCCTCGCTGTTGTATTTGCGCCTTGCCCGTCTGTGGCCCAGCGAGTTGTTTCGCCGTCAGACCAAGCGCGGGCAGGAAAAACGAAAGCGGGCCGCTGCATCTATCTGATTGAAATAACGGACGAAAACTCTCGCCTCCCACCTATTTTCACCCCGACCCCGTCTTTTTGCCCCGGCGTTGCAACCGCCGCGGAGTCCACCGCGTTTCTTATTCGGCTCACGATAAGAAGCCGAACAGCAAAACGACGGAACACCAACCGGAACCTAGGGGTAGGGGTCGTAGTGTCATGCCGCAGTTCAAGTACATCTGTTATCTCGCCATTATCGGCGCGGTTCTTCTAGACCTTTACGCTGCGAACCCAAATGCAGGGCAGTCTGCTCGCTTGATTCTGGATGTGACGGCTTTGTTGTTTGCGGTTGCCGGCCTCGCCGGCCTTGCCATGGGCGGTGAAAGCGCCCGCCGCCGCTGATATCGCAAGGGGCAGACCAGCCAACCCTCATTTTCTTATAAAGTTTTTATGCGTCGCCGCTCAAAGCTGAAGGCGGCACATGGCTCACCTAATTTTCATAAAAATGTATATGTTTCAAATACATGTGCGCTATCGACCCCATGTGTGCAGGGCGCGCGTGCCCCATTTCAGCCGCAGAAATCTTGATGTTTTCTTTATGCGTTCGGCGGCTTTTCCGCATCGCGCCTTTACGCGCCCTCGGCCCACTCTTTGTCTCGGAAAACGCGGCAGGAGGGCGGTGTTCCAAGCAACCCCCCGCTAAGCACGGACTCTCCCGCCGCGTACCAAATTTTTAAGGAGGTCCCGATGAGCGCTTTTCAAACCGAGCTTCAAGACTTGATCCCCGATTTGACCCGCTTCGCGCGGTCGTTGACCCGTAACGAAGATAATGCCCACGATTTGGTCCAGGATTGTGTCGAGCGCGCGCTGCGCAAGAAGGCGCTGTTTCAGGCCGGCACCAGTCTCAAGTCGTGGCTGTTCACGCTTATGCGCAACATTTTCATCAGCGGCAAACGACGCGAAGCTTTGGACCGCCGTTCAATGGCGATGATGGACGGTGATCAGTCTCATGTGCAGCGGGCCGGACAACTCAATGCCATCTTCCTCAAGGAGACCGTCGCGGCGATGAGCGTACTGTCTAAAAGCGAGCGGCAGGCCATTTTGGTTCTTGGTCTACATGACGGTTCGCAGCAAAACCTCGCAAAATCGCGCGGCGAGCCGGTCGGCACCGTCAAATCCCGCCTGTGTCGTGGCCGGGCGCACTTGCGCGCCGCCCTTGGGATGGATGCGGCGACGATGATTGCTGCCTAGGCTCGCGCGCCGAACACGATTTCGGACATCAATACCCACGGGTCTGCATCTCCCATCCCCCCAACGGCAGGCCTGTGGAACTTGCCCCGCAGCGGAAAACCGCTGCGGGGCATTTTTATTGGAATGAAGGGGGCCAAAACCAAAAACGCCGGTGGAAGGAACCACCGGCGTTTTCGTAGAAAGAAAGTTAATCTAAAGAGCGTTTACTTGGCGTCTTTGGCCGCTTGGACAGCCGCGCCGCCCGGAAGCAAAGCGGGGTCGGCCTCAAAGCCGGCGATCTTCAGATCGAAATAACGGAAGATGCCCGCTTCCTGCGCATCGTTCTCGGCCGCTTTCATGTAGGCGCGGCATTCTTTGCGCTCGGTCGCGTTCAAGCGGGTGCTCCGGCAGATATCTTTGTAGTTGGAAGCTTCTGCGAGGCTGGGCACGGAAACGGCCACAACGGCGGCAAAAAGCGTCGCAATCATCGGAACGGTTTTCATAAAGTACTCCTGTATGTTTAACCCGGGCCCAGGCCCGGGAAAGGGATTGGAAAGCTCACTCGCCCTCCCATAACCCGCATAATATATGGACCTGTATTGCGATGCAATAAAATCAGTGCAACGCAACATCGCAATAGCGAACATTCGGAATGTGGTGATTTAATTTATGAATTCAATGGCTTGAGGGGTAAAATCACTCTTATGAGGCCATCTATTTGGTAACGGTCTGTGACACCTCGCATTGCTCCGCCCATTATTGGCCAGAGATGTATTACGTTGCACAGAAGCGCTGAATAACGGCGACATGGAGAGGATTCAGGGGGAGGAGGCGCGAGTGGCCGAGGGAACCGAGTTCACGAATACTAAGGCGGAACAGATTGCCCGCCATATTGCCCAGGCAACCCAATCGGGGGCCAAGGCCCTGAAGGTGGGAGATGTTCCTTCTAATATAGAAGCGCTCACGCCCGAATGGCTCACCGATGTTGTGTGCGCCGATCATCCGGGGGCGGCTGTTACCGATTTTTCCATCGAGCATATTAGTTCGGGCACCCATGCCCGTCACCGTTTGCACCTCACCTATAACGATGCGGGAATCCGGGCAGGTTTGCCGGCCACTCTATTTACCAAGTCGCTGCCGACAGTCGAGATCCGTATGATTTCGGGCACTACCATGCATGTGCGCACCGAGGGAAATTTCTATACCCAATTGCGCCCGCAGCTCGATCTGGAAATCCCGCACTGCTACCACACGGTTTTCGATACCGAGACCTATGCGGGCTTGCACCTGCTCGAAGACTTGGTCGCAACCAAGGGCGCGTCGTTTTGTAATTTCAAAACCCCCATCACCCGCGCCGAGGCCGAGGACATGCTGGGCCTTCTGGCCGGTGTGCACGGCCGGTTCTATGACGACCCTCGATTTGCCGGCGAGTACAAATGGGTGGTGCCGTACACAAAGTGGTTCCTGGGCGGCAACGCCAAGCTGAATGTTGAACTGTCCACAAAAAATACCCTGGACCGCGCCGCCGACATTATCCCGCCTCGCTTGCTCACGCGCCGCAAAGATGTTTGGCCTGCGGCTATCGCGGCCCTCAAGGCGCATGAGGAGCGCCCGCATACATTCCTGCATTCCGATGTCCACATCGGCAACTGGTACAAAACGAATGCGCAACGCATGGGTCTGTGTGATTGGCAATGTGCCGGGCGCGGACATTGGGCGCGCGATGTGTCCTACGCCCTGTCCACGGCGTTTCGAATCGAGGACCGCCGGGCGTGGGAGCGGGATTTGCTCGCCGGATATCTCGAACGGCTGGAAGAGGTGTCGGGGCAAAAATTCGCCTTCGACGACAGCTGGACTCTTTACCGTCAACAGGTGTTGCACGGCCTTATGAACTGGACGCCGACCCTGTGTCCCACCGGGCACCTTCCGGCCATGCAAACCGATGAGACGTCGCTGGCGATGATCGAACGCATGTGCGCGGCCATCGACGATCTGGAATCGCTCGACGCCGCGACCGCATAGCGGCGTGTGCATGCGGAAACATGAAGGGTCACCCTTGGCCCACTGGGGCCGAGGGTCCAGAGTTTTTTGTTTTTAGGTCGGTTAAACTGAAACCAGACACCGCTGGATTCTCGATCTCCTGCCGGAGATCAAGAATGACCAGAAATGAAAATGCGCGCCGCCGTCACTTCACCGCATACTTCTTTTTCATGTACGCGACCGATTTGCGGATCAGGGTTTCCAGAACCTTTAAATCCACGTCCGCCAGCTTGTTGATGTACAGGCACGACTTTCCGGTTTTAAGTTTTCCCAGCTTGGCCATCAGCGGGCCGTAATCCCTGTATCCCGGCATGATATAGATCACCAGACTCGCCTTGCGCGGCGAAAAGCCGGTGACGAACAAATCGCCCTCGCGTCCACTGTCGTATTTGTAGTGATACTGTCCGAAGCCGATCATGCTCGGGCCCCACATCCTGGGTCTCCAGCCGGTAATACGGCTCATCAGGTCTTTGACGGCCAACGCATCGGCGCGACGCACCGGGTTTTCCACCGCTTTCAAGAAGGTGCTTACGCTGGCCGTTGTTGCTTTTGTTTTCATCTCTGCCATGTCGGCAGTATAGCCCGAACTTTGACGTTTCTAAATCCTAGGGCTCCAGAAATCGAAAGACGTCAAAGGCCTGAAAATTTTTTATAGGTCCACACAGTGGGCGTGTTCTCGGACTTCGCGATAACGCCGGGATCGGCCAGAAGTTCGGGCGTAGGTTCGTTTCTGCTGCGCAGAGCCGGCCACCAACCCGGCGGTGACAGATGTCAGAGCAGTAGTAAAAATCTCGCAGGTGAAGGCACTCATGAAAGTACGCATGCGGGCCTCTCAGACAGAAGTAAAACAAAAATAATCTATACCATGCGCGGCGAATATTTCCCATTCAACTCAAGCACTTCGCACTTGCAACCGCCGCATAGTTTATGCGCTACAATGCGCGCGGCGGCTAAATTACGGCGGGCTGCACCGCACTATTAATTTATGTGTGTCTTTAATTCGAAGTGCATTTTTGTAGGCAATTCTGTCTCACCCCACCCTCAACCGATACCCCACACCCGGTTCGGTGATCAGGTGTGCAGGCTCGGCCGGGTCGCGTTCCAGCTTTTGTCTAAGCTGGCCGATGTACACGCGCAGGTACTGTGTTTCTTCCACATAACCCGGCCCCCACACTTCCTTTAGAAGTTGCTGGTGGGTAATCACCTTGTCCGGGTGGCTCGCGAGAATTTTGAGAAGATCGTATTCCTTGCGCGACAGTTTCACCGGCGTGCCGGCGCGGCTCACCAGTCTCTTGCTCATGTCGATGGACAGATCGCCGGCGTTGAGCACCGGCTCGGCTTCGCCGTTCGCGCCGTGTCCCTGCCGCAGGGCGGCGCGCATCCGCGCCAGCAGCTCGCCCATGCTGAACGGTTTGGTCACATAATCGTTCGCGCCCCGGTCCAGGGCTTCGATTTTGTCAGCATCATCCGAGCGGATCGACAGCACAATGATGGGCACCGCGCTCCATTCGCGCACCGATTTAATAACATCAAGGCCGTCCATGTCCGGCAGACCCAAATCGAGAATCATCAAGTCCGGCTTCTGCACGGTGCAGGCCTTCACCGCTTCCTTGCCGTTCTCGGCCTCTACCAGGTCGTAGTCGTGGCTTTGCAAACTCGCGCGCAGGAAGCGGCGAATTTGCGGCTCGTCATCGACGATTAAAACTTTCGGCCCGGTGCTCATGTGCTCGATGTTTCCCCGTTTCTCCTACCGTCACCCTTGACCCGAAGGGTCGAGGGTCCAGAGATTTTTGTTTCCAAGCTCATAAACCAAAATACCAAACCTACGTCCCCTTACACCTCGGCCACATCCGTCTCCGCCGGTGTTTTCACCGGTAGGCGAATGCGAATTGTGGTGCCGCGCTCCAACCCTTCGCTCAGGGCTTCGATGGACCCGTCGTGAGCCTCTATGATTCCCTTGCAAATGGCGAGCCCCAATCCTGTTCCGGCAATGGTGCGGTCGCGGGCGCGGGCGCGGTAAAACTTATCGAATACTGCGCCTAGGTCTTCACCGGCGATGCCGCGGCCCTGGTCGGTAATGTCGATGATCACGTCGCCGCCAAGGCGCTTTGCGGTAATTTGAATAGGTGTGCCTTCCGCAGCGTATTTGACGGCGTTATCCAGAATGTTCACCAGCACGCTTTCCATCAGCACAAAGTCTACGTTCACCAGCGGTAATTTATCGGTGATATCGGCATAGATCTCGTAGTTGTTTAGGCGGCGGTGGGCGGAGTCCAGCGACGTTGAAATAAGGTCTTCCACGTCGGCCCATTGCAAGCGCGGCACCAGGGCACCGGCTTCAAGCCGCGTCATCTGCAACACGTTTTTAACAAAGCGGCTTAGGCGTTCGGCTTCCTCCATAATGGTCTCAAGAAGGTCTTGCGTAACTTCGGGCGAGTAGGTTGCGCCGTAAGACAGCAAACTCGACGCCGAACCCATGATGGACGCCAGAGGTGTTCCGAAATCATGGGAGATGGCCGAGAGCAGGGCCGAGCGCAGTCCTTCGGTTTGCGAAACCACCCGTGCATTCTCCAATTCTTGCATGCGCAGTGTTCGCTCAACCGCGATGGCGGCGAGGCGGCAGATCGAGCTGATGAGTCGGCTAAAGCCCGTCTGCCTGACCACCTCGGGTGTGATGCCCTTCAGCGCCAGCACTGCGACGGTGCCCTCCGAGGTCTGCATGGGTTGCAGAAAAATGTGCATGTCGGTGAACTGAGCCGCGCCCAATCCGGCGGGTTCGCCGTTGGCATAGCACCAGCGCGCCGCCTCAATTTCCTCCTGGGTCAGCGCGGCCGCCGGTGGATATGTGGTTTGCAGCGCGGCGGTGCGTGCTTGTACGGAGGCCATCGCCAGAGCGCTTTGGCCGCCGCCGGTAAAGGGTGTGAGCAAGACGGCATCGCACTCGAACACATCGTTGCATTGCTCGATGATCGCCCGGAAGATCGCCTCGGTATCCTCCGCGATCGCCATGTCGCGGGTTAGTTGAAACAAGGCACGCGATTCCTGGGCTTGTCGTTTCGCGCGCTCGGCCTGCCTGCGTAAGTTGCCGGACAGATTGCTGGTAATTCCCGCGACCACCAGAAACACAATGATCGTCAACACATCTTCGGGGGAAGACACATCGAGAGCGAACTTCGGCTCGATGAAGAAGTAATTGTAGGTGGCGACGCTTAGGGCAACCGTGAAAATCGCGGGCGCCATGCCGTAGGTCGCGGCGCTGTAGACCACCGCCGTCAGAAAGGTCATGCCGAGGCTTTCGGCAGAGAGAATTCCGTCCAGCCAATTCACCAGGACGGCGGCCAGACTTACGGCCAGGGCCGAGAGGATGTAGGCGTGATACCACGGTCCGGCTTTGTCAGTGCGCCAGGTAAATCCGAACGCCGATGTGCGCGTCTGCGCCGAAGACGTATCGACCGAGATATCTATGCCTTGCGCGTGTGCAGCATTCAGGAGTTTGCGATGGAGTGAAGGCGCTAACCCCGGCTTGAAAAGGCGCACCCCGTGCGAGCCCAGCAACACGCGGGCGGGACGGCGCACGGTCCAGCTGCTTATGATGGCCTCCAAATCCGCCGAGCTGCGCCACGGCACCAGGGTGATGTTCCAGCGTTTGGCGAACTCGGCGATGTCCTCGGTTGTTTCCACTCCGGCCAGTTTGGCATGCAGGCGCGGCACTTCGCGCACGGCCAAGACCAAATCCAGATCACGCTCGTTGGCCATCCACAGGGCCTCGCGTGCGAACTGACTAAGCTCGGCCGTTGGGCTTGCAACCGCCAGCAAGTGCGGCATGATCTTTTTGGGAGTGGGCGCCGGTGCGTGTGAGTCCATAAACCCCTGCAATTTCCCTTCAATGGCCGTCTTGCGGTCCGTCAGTATGGACTGTCCACCGCACGTGTGAAACGGCGAGACCGCCTATTTAACGCTCTGTGTCCTTAAGGGTTGCGCCTGCGGCTAGAGATAGCGCGAACAAACCGGCGGCTGCCGCGACCACCGAGGGGCCGGAGGGTGTGTCCCATTGCAGCGAAGCGAACAGCCCTGACAAAACCGCGAGAACACCGATAATCGCCGCTCCTATCGCCATGCCTTCCGGTGTGAAGGCAAAGCGCCGCGCGGCCGCTGCTGGAATAATCAAAAGCGCGGTCACCAGCAGAACGCCGACAACTTTCATGGCCAGGGCTACGGTCAGGGCAATCAGCAGCGTAAAAATCAATTGAATGCGAAAGCCGTTCACGCCTTCGGCCACAGCCATGTCCTCGTTCACCGTTACGGCGATCAATGGTTTCCAGATGCGGACAAGTACGACCAGCAACATCGCTGCGCCGCCGTAAATCCAGGCGATGTCCGTCGTCGTCACAGCAAGAATATCGCCAAACAGATACCCCATCAGATCAACGCGCACCGTGGTCATGAAACTAATGACAATGAGGCCGATGGCCAGAGCGCTGTGAGATAGAATGCCGAGCAAAGTGTCGGTGGGTACGCGCTGCTGCCGCTGCAACGCCAGCAACAACAAACCGATGACAACGCCAGTGATCACAATGCCGATGGTCGGGTCGGTGCCGAGCACAAGGCCGAGAGCAACGCCGGTCAATCCCGCGTGCGCCAGGGTGTCACCGAAATAAGCCATGCGCCGCCAGACCACGAAGCAACCCAGGGGGCCGGCGATCAGCGCCACGCCGATTCCGGCCACGGCGGCGCGAATGATGAAATCATCGAACATAATTAAGTGATCCCGCCCTAGTGCGTGTGGGTCACGCTGCCGTCGGGCGCATGATCGTGATCGTGGTGGTGCGGATACACTGCAAGAGTTTTCGCCGCCGACGGCCCGAACAGGCGCATGAACTCCGCGTGTCCGCTGATCTCATCGGGTGTACCCGAGCAGCAGATATGTCCGTGCAGGCAGTACACTCGGTCGGTTGCGGCCATGACCACATTGAGATCGTGCGAGACCAGCAAAATGCCGCAGCCGGTGTCTTCACGCAGGCGGGCAATCAGTTGGTAAATCTCGACCGCCCCGGCGGTGTCTACATTCTGCTCGGGTTCGTCCAGCACCAACAGATCAGGCCGGCGCAGAATGGCGCGCGCCAACATCACCCGCTGAAACTCGCCGCCGGACAGAGTATGGATACTCGCGTTCAGAAGATGCGGAATGTGCACATCGGCCAAACTCTTTTCCAGCGCCTCTACCGATTGCGGCTGGGTGAGGGTCAGAAAGCGCCGCACCGAAATCGGCAAGGTTTCGTCCAGGGTCACTTTTTGCGGCTGATAGCCGATTTTGAGTCCCGCCGCGCGGCGTACTTGTCCGCTGTTCAATTTTTCAAGGCCGAGGGCAACGCGGATCAACATGGATTTGCCTGCGCCGTTGGGGCCGATCAGAGTGACGATCTCGCCGCGCCCAACCGTAATGCTGACGTTTTCTAAAATGCGACGCCCGCCTTTGGATAGAACCGCGCTTTCAACATTTATAAGAGTCTCGGCTGTGAACGCCGGTGCGGCAATCGCATGCGTATGGCTGTGGTTGTGGCTATCGGGCATGTGTGTGGCCTTCGTTGCAATGCGGGCAAAGACCGCGCAGTTCGACCACCTGACTGTCCACCACAAATCCGCGGGCGGCGACGGCCGTATCGAGCGCTTCGTTCAATGTCTCGCTGTCCATCTCGGCGGTGCTGCCGCATTCCCGGCAAATCAGAAACCCGGCGGCGTGGTCGTCGCCGGGATGCGCGCAACCGACAAACGCGTTGAGGCTGGCGATGCGGTGGACCAATCCGTTGTCCATCAGAAATTCGAGCGCGCGATACACCATGATGGGGGCTGTGCGTCCGCCGCCGTCGTTGAGTTTGGCGAGAATGTCGTAAGCGCCGATGGGGGCGTGACTGTCCCAGACCGCTTCAAGCACCCTGCGGCGTATATTTGTCAGCTTTTTCCCGGCCATGCGGCACAAAATCTCGGCTTTCATAAGCGCAGCCATGGCGCACGGTCCGTGATCGTGGCCGGGGTCCGGGAAGGCCGGTTTTTCTGGAGTTTTGGGCTTGGGCATCGGGTGTCTTGCCGCTGGTGATGGGTGAAAATATGTTATAACATAACACTAATCCGCGAGCCCGCGCCAGAGCAGAGAGTATCCCATGACCGCCCGCCTATGGGCCTTCACTATATTGATTTTTATATGGTTTTCGGCACCCGCGTGGGCCGAGGCTCCGCGCGTGGTCGCCTCCATCAAGCCGGTGCACTCTCTGGTCGCGGCGGTGATGGACGGAACCGGCGTCCCGGATTTGCTAGTGAACGGCAACGGCTCGCCGCATTCCTATAGCCTTCGCCCGTCCGAAGCACGGGTTTTGAGCCGCGCCGATATCGTGTTTTGGATCGGTCCGGACTTTGAGACTTTCCTGCAAAAACCATTGGACTCCTTGGCGTCCGAGGCTGTGCGCGTTTCATGGATGGAGCATCTGGGCGTGAGACTTTTGCCGGGACGGACTATCGACGGCGGAGAATCATCTGCGCGCGATGGACATGTGTGGCTCGACCCCGCGAACGCGGTCGTCATGGTGCGCGCCATTACGCAAACTTTGCAGCGCGCCGATGATGAGAACGCTGATCTCTACGCGGACAATGCCGCGCGAACGATTGAGACATTGGAAAATTTGGATTCAGAATTGGAGCGCATGCTTGTTCCGGTACAGAAGATACCCTTCATTACGTTTCATGATGCGCTTCAGTATTTCGAGACACGCTATAAACTGAACGCGGTAGGTTTTGTTGCGGTCACGCCCGAACAAATGAGCGGCGCTAAACACGTCGCGGCACTTACAGCGGACATTACCGCGCAGAACCCGGTCTGCATTTTTAGCGAACCCGGTTTCGCCTCCGGTCTTGTGCAAACGCTTATGGCTGGCACGGATTTGAAGCGCGGCACTCTTGACCCTGAAGGAGCCGCGTTGCGTCCAGGGCCGGATTTCTATTTTGACTTGATGCGCGGTCTGGCCGACAATCTTACGGCATGCTTGTCTGGAACTGCAGTCCATGATCGCTGAGGCGCACAAATTTAGCCTAAAGACTTTACGCCGCTCGTGCATATGGGCGGCGGTCGCTGTCATGTTGCTTGGTGCGCAGTTTGGCCTTGCTGCTCACCAACTTGAGCATCATCTTCACCCGGACATCGCCGCCATCGCGGATGATTGTATCGCGTGTCAGTTTGCTTCAGTGCTGTCTGATGGGCCGTCGGCAAGCGCCTTCATCATGCCTATCGGGATTGACCTTGGAACTCTTGTTCCTGGCACTCATGTACGTCTTGAGTTGCAAGGGTCTCCGGCGGGCTTTCGGTCCCGCGCCCCCCCACATTCCGTCTCCGTCTAACACCTGTAATCGCCGGTCGTGCGCATCAGTGAATGTGCACCGGTAAACGTATCCCAAGTCTACGGAGACATTCATGTTTCGTTGTAAGTGCTGCATTAGCGCCGCATCTTTATCCATAGCCGTGTGCACGGCTGCTTCCGCGGCGGATCAACCCGCGGTCCAAATTGACGAGATCATCGTATCGGCATCGCCGATGAACATTGACCGCTTCGATATCGTGCAGGGCACCAGCATCCTGTCAGGGGCCGAACTGGCCGATTCTTTGAAAGGTTCGCTCGGCGAGACGCTGGCCAAGCAGCCCGGCATCACGTCTACTTTCTTTGGACCTTTCGCGAGCCGCCCGATCATCCGGGGCTTCGACGGCGACCGCATACGCGTGTTGTTCGATGGCATCGGCAGTATTGATGCGTCGTCGGTTAGTCCCGATCATCAAGTGGGCGGGGATTCCGCCGCTGCCGAACGCATAGAGGTTCTACGTGGTCCGTCTACGCTGATGTACGGATCGTCTGCCGTTGGAGGAGTGGTGAACATCATTGATGGGCGCATTCCGAGCGAGGTTCCCGAGAATGGTTTTGCCGGATCGGCCACGGCTGGCTACGCCACAAACGCCCGTGAAGGGTTTGTTAATGGCTCGGCCGACATCGCTCTCGGCGATAATTTCGTTGTTCACGCCGACGGCGGCTGGCGCGATACGAAGGACTACAGGATTAAGGGTTTCGCCAGCGAAGAGGCCGAAGAAGAGGGCGTCGAGGGCCGCGTTGAGAACTCAGGTGGTGAAACGAGCGACATTACCGGCGGTTTTTCCTACATCTGGGATCACGGCTTGTTCGGTGCGTCCGTAAGCCGCTTCGACTCTTTATACGGTAGTCCTGCGCCTCACGGGCATCATGAAGAGGAGCACGAAGGCGAAGAGGAGGAAGAAGAGCATCATGACGAGGGCGGCGAAGCGGTCAGAATTGACCTGAAGCAGACACGTGTAGATGCGAAAGGGGAACTGGCGGATTTGGGCGGATTTATTTCCGGCGCCAAAGTGCGGTTCTCTTATGCCGACTATGAGCATACCGAACTCGAAGGCGAGGACATCGGCACGGTCTTCACCAATGAAGGCTGGGAAGGCCGGTTAGAATTGATCCATACGCCCTTGGGCGCGCTGACCGGTGCGTTCGGGGTGCAATACCGCGACCGGAAGTTCTCAGCTGTGGGGGAAGAAGCCTTCGTGCCGCCAACCAATTCGGACCAACTGGCCGGATTTCTGGTGGAAAGCGCAGAGATCGGGCCGTGGCGGGTAGAGGGCGGCGCACGCATCGAGCATACGCGCATCCGGGTGCCCAGCACCGCCGGCTCGGCAAACTTTACGTCCTTTGCGGTTTCGGGCGCGGCCTCTTATGGCTTCACCGACGAAACGCGGGCGGGCCTATCCGTGGCCTGGACCGAGCGCCCGCCGACATCAGAAGAGTTGTTCTCCAACGGACCGCATCTGGCCACCAATCAGTTTGAGGTGGGCGACCCGTCGCTCGGTATAGAGGAAGCGGTGACGGTGGAGGCAAGCCTGCGCCATCGCAGCGGGCCGTTCTCGGGATCGGTGGGCGTCTATACCACTTGGTATGACAACTTCATCTTCTCGCAGAACACTGGCGCCGAAGAGGATGAATTGCCCGTTTTCCAGTATCAAGCCTCCGATGCAAAGTTCACGGGCTTCGAACTGGAAGCAAGGTGGCAAATTCTCGCGCAACAGAACTTTGCGCTCAGCATCGACGGCGTGCTCGATTATGTGCGTGCAACGGACACGGGTGCGGGACAGCCGTTGCCGCGTATTCCGCCGCTGGAATATCTGCTCGGTGTAGATGCCGCGTGGCGCGAGTGGTCCGGCCGCGTAGAGGTCGAGGGTTCGGTCGGACAAAGCCGTACGGCGGTGCTGGAAACGTCTACTGGAGCCTACACTTTCCTCAACGCACAACTGGCATATGAACCAGCGATGTGGGACGGGGTGCGTTTCGTTATTCAAGGGCAGAACCTGACAGATTCATCGGCGCGGCCGCACACGTCCTTCATTAAGGATGTGGCCCCGTTGCCGGGCCGCGATGTGCGCTTTTATGTACAGGCGACGTTCTAAGGCGGTTGCGTCTGATTGAGTTCGTCGGAAGTGCTATGGGTTATGGTGCTTCCGACGCTCTTACGGGCTGACCGCCGCGAACAACGGCATCATTTCTTATGTTTTCGAGCCGGAAGACTCTGCCGAACCGGGAGATGGTGAGCGCGTGCTCCGGTCCTTCGCCCACGGCGCGGTAGCGGCGCGCGAACTCGTCCGCACTCACGTCTTCGGGCATATGACAGAGCGCGTCGAACTCTTTGCGTGTGCGGCGGGGGCCGGTCCATGCCTCAGATATTGTGGTTAACGGCACATCAACATCGGCGAGGAGCGGGGCCATTCGCGCGAGCAAATTCTGCAACGCTGCGAAAGTGGCGGTGTCGAGTGCCAAACGGTCCCAGTCCTCGGGGACGGCAAATGTATCCACCGCGACAATGGGGCCGCTATCTATTTGTGGGGCCATTTCGTGCAAGGTGACGCCGAAGTGTGTGGCCCCGTCGTAGAGAGCAAAAACAGACGGAAAAATGCCGGGGTAGGCCGGTGGGCCAGGGTGGAAATTGTACGCTGGTCCGTTCAGGCGGCTGAGGATTTCGGCCGGCACGATTATGTCCGAGCCGAGAGAGATCAGGCGTGTGCCCTCTGGCTGGCGCTCGACGGCCTCTTTTAACTGCTCCAGGGACCAGGCAAACTCAACGCGAAGGCCGGGGGCCACAGCTTGGAGCGGTTGAGCGAACAATTCGGCAAATTCCCGCTGGGTTATGAGAATGACACGGTGCACAGTTCGTCCTTATTTAAAGCGGCTTAAGGGCTCCGGACGGTGCCAAAGTGAATTGGCCCCTTGAATCTTCATAACACAGGCCCTATTACACCGTCGTAAACAGGACTGTTTTAGTCCTGAATCGGGGACATGAGGCGCGAGGGGTCGTGCCTGAAGATGGATAATGTTTAAAGTCAATAAGTTAACAGATTACGCCACGGTCGTATTGATCGAGATCGCGCGGAGCCACGTGGTGCGCTCCAGCCAGCAGATCGCGGAGCAGACCGGTATTCCGATCCCGACGGTGGCAAAGCTTATGAAAGGTCTTAATAAGGCAGGCCTTGTCATCTCACGCCGGGGCGCCGGCGGGGGCTATTTTCTCGGTCGTCCTGCGATAGGTATTACGCTCGCGGATGTGATCCAGGCGGTAGAAGGCCCGATTGCTCTAACCGCATGTGCCGATACCTCCGATGAACAGTGCAGCATTGAATCCGTGTGTCCGGTCCAAGGGAAATGGAACCGGGCGAATTCCGCCGTGCGTGCGGCTCTTTCAGAGGTGACGCTGGCGGACATGGTTGAAGACGTTTCTGCGTTTGGGGTAGCCGTTCCTGCGGCCCGCCCGAATGCGGCACCGGCGAAGTAAGGGAACATTATGGCCGCGACCAAAGAAACGACAGCCGCCGTTCGGGATGTAGAGCAGTACAAGTACGGCTTCATCACGGATATTGAATCGGACAAGGCACCCAAGGGTCTTAGCGAAGACACAGTCCGTTTTATTTCGGCGAAGAAGAATGAACCGGAATGGATGACCGAATGGCGACTCAAAGCTTACCGCTACTGGATAGACTTGGGCGACGAAGAGCCCACCTGGGCGAAGCTGCATTATCCGAAGATTGATTATCAGGACGCCTACTACTACTCCGCCCCCAAAAACATGCCCAAGCTGGAAAGCTTGGATGAAGTTGATCCCAAGCTGCTCGAAACTTACAAGAAACTCGGCATTCCACTGAAGGAGCAGGAAATTCTTGCTGGGGTTGCCGTGGACGCCGTGTTCGATAGCGTGTCGGTGGCGACTACTTATAAGAAGAAACTGGAAGAGCTGGGCGTTATTTTCTGCCCGATTTCCGAGGCGATACAAAAGTGCCCCGATCTCGTGAAGAAGTATTTGGGCTCGGTAGTGCCGTATAGCGATAATTTTTTCGCAACACTTAACAGCGCGGTCTTTACCGACGGTTCGTTTGTCTACATTCCCAAAGGGCTACGCTGCCCCATGGAACTGTCAACGTATTTCCGCATTAATGAGCAGAACACCGGCCAGTTTGAACGCACACTGATCATTGCCGACGAAGGTTCATACGTGAGCTATCTCGAAGGCTGCACGGCACCGCAGCGCGATGAAAATCAATTGCACGCTGCCGTGGTGGAATTGATCGCGCTTGATGATGCTGAGATCAAATACTCGACGGTGCAGAACTGGTATCCCGGTGATGAGAACGGCAAGGGCGGCATTTATAATTTTGTGACCAAGCGCGGCGCATGCCGTGGCCGCAATTCCAAGATCATGTGGACGCAAGTCGAGACCGGATCGGCGATCACCTGGAAGTATCCCAGCTGTATTCTGCAGGGTGAGGGCTCCATCGGTGAGTTTTATTCGGTGGCCATCACCAATAATTACCAGCAGGCTGACACCGGCACCAAGATGATTCATCTGGGGAAAAACACGCGCTCCAAGATCATCTCCAAGGGCATCTCGGCTGGACATGCCGACAACACCTACCGGGGGTTGGTGCGTGTTGGTCCGAAGGCCGACGGCGCTCGAAATTACACTCAGTGCGATAGTCTGCTGATCGGCGATACCTGCGGCGCGCATACGGTGCCGTACGTGGAAACAAGCAATCCTTCGGCAACGACAGAGCACGAGGCAACCACGTCGAAGATCAGTGAAGATCAGCTGTTCTATTGCTTACAGCGCGGGATGACCCAGGAAGAGGCCGTGTCGCTGATCGTCAACGGTTTCTGCAAAGAGGTTTTACAAACCTTGCCCATGGAGTTTGCCGTGGAAGCGCAGAAATTGGTCGGAATTAGTTTGGAAGGCAGTGTGGGTTAAAGCCCGCAGTGAAGGATCGTTCTATGGCGTTACTCGAAATCAAGAATTTACATGCATCCGTTGCCGGTAAGGAGATTCTAAAAGGAATTACCTTGAGCCTGGATGGCGGCGAAGTGCATGCCATCATGGGGCCCAACGGTACCGGTAAAAGCACGCTTTCAAATGTTATTGCAGGCCGGGAAGGATATGAGGTCACGGCGGGAGAGGTTTTGCTGGACGGCAAGGACTTGCTGACGATGAGCGCGGATGAACGCGCGCGCGCCGGTATGTTTCTTGCGTTTCAATATCCGGTGGAAATTCCGGGCGTCAGTACGTCGGCCTTTCTGAAAACGGCGATCAATGCCAAGCGGCGGGCCGAAGGTCTGGCGGAAATCGACGCCATGGAATTTCTCAAGCTTATAAAAGAGAAAACCAAAATTCTCGATATGCCTTACGAGATGATCAAGCGGGCGCTGAATGTCGGGTTCTCGGGCGGCGAAAAGAAACGTGCCGAGGTTCTGCAAATGATTTTGCTTCAGCCTCGCGTCGCCATTCTCGATGAAACCGACTCAGGGCTTGATATTGATGCCCTGAAAGTCGTGTCCGAAGGTGTCAACGGTTTGCGCAGTCCCGACCGGGCCTTTTTGGTTATCACCCATTATCAGCGGTTGCTCGATTACATTGTGCCCGATCATGTGCATGTGCTGACCGGCGGGCGTATTGTCGCCAGCGGCGGCAAGGAACTCGCTAAAGAACTCGAAGCCGAGGGTTATGCGAAATATTTGGACGCAGCGGCATAGGTCTAGGTTTACGTTATGAATTCACCCGGTCTTCTCGATCATCCTTTTCGTGATCCCTACGCGAGCCGTCTCGGTGTATTGCCGGGTACAGCAAACACGTGGCTCGACGGATTGCGGCAAGGTGCACGCACGGCTTTGGCCGGAGGCTTGCCTGGTCCGAAGGAAGAGGTATGGCGCTATACACCTCTGCGCGCGCTGGCGAAAATTCCCTTTATTCCGGCTGCGGCTGCCGACGATGTAGATGTTACCGAGGTGCCGCGCACTGTGCCGTCCATCGCGGGCGCTGTGCGGATGGTGTTGGTGAACGGCGTTTTTCGCCGAGATCTGTCGGACTCGGAATTCGGCAATGGTGTGAGTGTACGTGATGTGCATTCCGTGCTTGCGGCTTCGGACGACGATGTGCGGCAAATTCTCGGTAGTCTCGTACCACCGAAAGCATCACCGCTCGCGGCGCTCAATACCGCCTATATGGCTGATGGTGTTGCGGTTCAAGTGAGCAAGGGCGTGGCCGCGCCAAAAGTTATTCATATCGTCTCAATTGGTGCGTCCGGCGCAGAGCCGGGCGCGTTCCATCCGCGCGTTGTCGTGGTTGCCGAGGCGGGTGCGTCTTTAACGATTGTCGAGTCTCATGTAGGGCTGCCGGGTCAACCTTATTTCTCTAACCCGGTGACTGAGATTGTCGTGGGTGAGAAAGCTGATGTGCGGCGCTACGTAAGTGTGGCCGAAGATGATGATGCTTTTCATCTGGCGACAACGGCCGTCAGCATCGCAAGTTCCGGCGCGTTCGAGGCGTTTCATTTGGGCCTTGGCGGAGGTCTTGTACGGCAAGAAGTGACGGTGACCTTCGCCGGTGAAGGTGCTACGGCGCGCGTCAACGGCGCTTACGCTCTGACCGGAACGGCTCATCATGACTTTACGACTTTCATGGATCACAGCGTTCCGTCCTGTGCCTCGGATCAGGTGTTCAAAGGCGTCGTGGATGGAAAATCTCACGGGGTTTACCAGGGCCGCATTCTTGTGGCGCGGGATGCGCAGAAGACGGATGCGCGTCAATTACATAAAGCGTTGTTCCTTTCGCGTGGGCCTCATGTGGATTGCAAGCCGGAGTTGGAAATTTATGCCGACGATGTGCAGTGCGCTCACGGTGCGGCTACCGGTGAGATCGATGCTGATCAGCTCTTTTATCTGACCAGCCGCGGCATCGACCCGGATACCGCACGCGGACTCCTTGTCGAAGGTTTCTTGGCTGATGCAGTGGCGCAGATTAAGGATGAAGACATCCGTGATCTGTTCACGGCCGACATCGGCGCGTGGCTGAAGCGGCGCGAAATCCGGAGTGCCTCAGTATGAGTGCTCCCGCCGTTGCAACTGCGGCCGGTCCAACGGCCTTTGATCCGCTTAAAGTGCGTGCGGATTTTCCCATATTGTCCCGGCAGGTGCACGGCAGAGATCTCGCGTATTTGGACAGTGCGGCCTCGGCGCAGAAGCCGCAGCAAGTGATTGATGCTATCACGCGGGCCTACGGCGAAGAGTATGCGAACGTTCATCGCGGCGCTTATTACCTCAGCGAACTTGCAACGACGAATTACGAAGCCGCCCGTGAAAAAGTCCGCGCCTTTATCAATGCGCGCGAACTTTCGGAAATTGTATTCACCAAGGGGGCGACGGAAGCCATCAATCTTGTGGCCGCGACCTATGGCCGCGCCACGCTAAAGGCCGGTGACGAGGTGGTGCTGACACAGCTTGAGCACCATTCGAATATCGTGCCGTGGCAATTGTTGCGCGACGCCACGGGCTGCGTGCTCAAGGTTGTGCCGGTGACCGCAGACGGCAGCGTTACAGTTGAAGCGTTCGCCAAGGTGATCGGACCGAAGACGAAACTGGTGGCCTTTGCTCATGTATCCAATGTGCTGGGCACCGTGTTGCCGGTTTATGAAATTGTGCAACTGGCCCATGACGTCGGCGCCAAGGTGCTGGTTGATGGATGCCAAGGTGTTGTTCATCAACATGTGGACGTGCAGGCTCTGCCCTGCGATTTTTATGTGTTCTCAGGCCACAAGCTCTATGGCCCAACGGGCATAGGTGTGTTGTGGGCGCGGTTGGAATTGTTGAGCGCCATGCCGCCCTATCAGGGCGGCGGCGATATGATCGAAAGCGTGAGCTTCGAGAATACCACCTGGGCGGAGCCGCCAGCGAAGTTCGAGGCGGGGACGCCGCCCATCGTTCAGGCCATCGGGCTCGGCGCGGCCATAGACTACTTGAATGGATTGGACCGAACGGGAGTGGCGGCGCATGAAGACGCGCTTCTGCGTTATGCCATGACACACTTGGCGCAAGTGCCGGGACTAAAGCTGATCGGTACGGCGCCCGGGAAAGCCTCGGTGCAGTCTTTTGTCATGGAGGGCGCGCACCCGCATGATCTCGCGACCGTGCTGGACCGTTTCGGGGTAGCTGTGCGGGCCGGACACCATTGTGCTCAGCCTCTCATGGAGGCCTTGAATGTGCCTGCAACGACGCGGGCGTCCTTTGCCCTCTACAATACGACAGACGATGTCGATGCGTTGATTGCGGCATTGCGCCGCGCGCAGGAGATGCTGCTGTGAATATGGCCGCGCCCTTGAACGACGACCTCCGCTCGCTGTATCAGGAAATTATTCTTGATCACGGCAAGAGCCCGCGCAACTTCCGTGTGGTGGAGCATCATACCTGCAAAGCGCAGGGCAATAATCCTATGTGTGGCGACAAGATTCTCGTCACGGCCAAGGTTGCGGTAGACGGGACGCTCGAAGATGTGGCCTTCGAAGGTAAGGGGTGTGCGATCTCTATTGCCTCGGCATCGATGATGACGGAAGCCTTGATCGGCAAGCCGAGCGAGGCGCTCGGGCAGTTGTCGCAGGCCGTCTATGACCTATGTATGGGCCGCGTCGATGCAGAGGAAGCGAAGGCTTCTCTTCCCGAAGATCTGGCGGGCGCGATTGATAAGCTGGCCTCTCTTTCGGGTGTTCGTCAATTCCCGGTGCGGGTGAAATGCGCAACGCTACCGTGGCACGCGCTAACCTCGTGCCTTGAGGGCAAAGACCAGACGACGACCGAGAAATAAGTAGGCCGAAAGATTTGAGTAGTTCGAATATGAAGACACTTTGCAGGAGCGTTACACGATGATGCCGCCGTTCTCACTTCCCGCCGGCGACGGCGAAACACCCGAAGAAGGTGATGTCGTTCGTTCGGGAGCGCCGCGCGATCCCGCTGTACCGGTTTCAACCGAGGATGAAGTGGTCGAGGCGCTGCGGACCGTTTACGACCCGGAAATACCGGTGAACATATACGACCTCGGATTGATCTATGATTTGAAGATTGCCGAGAGCGGAGATGTCGCCATCAGCATGACGTTAACGGCCCCGGCGTGTCCGGTTGCGGGCACGTTGCCGCAGGAAGTTGCCGATGCAGCGGCTAATCTGGTCGGCGTCGGAGAGGTGGCGGTGACTATTACCTGGGACCCGCCCTGGACACCGGCGAACATGTCCGAGGTGGCCAAAGTCGCATTGGACATGTTTTGATATTGGGATACGTGTACCTATATACTGTACAGAGTAGAAGGTTGAACCCATGAACACGACACCGCAATCCTCAAGTGGAAATACGCCCGCTCGCGCCGCGCTGCCGCCACCGATTCGTGTGTCCGACGCAGCGGCAGAGCGGATTAAGGTGCTTATGGCCAAAGCGACTAAGCCGGTGCTGGGCCTGCGTGTTGGTGTAAAAACCACCGGATGCTCGGGGATGTCCTATGTGGTCGAATACGCTGAAGAGGCGCGTAAGTTCGAGGATATTGTCGAACATCAAGGTGCGAAAGTATTTATCGATCCGAAAGCGGTGATGTTCCTGTTGGGGAGCGAGTTGGATTACCGGGAAAGCACGCTGGAAAGCGGATTTGTTTTCACTAACCCCAACGAAAAAAGCAGGTGCGGCTGCGGTGAAAGCTTCTCGGTTTAGGTTTTAGGCCGACTGACTCATTCTTTTGTCCACTTCGGCGAGGAGTTTTACCGGGTGGACCGGTTTGTAAAGAATGCTAATTTTTCCCGATTGAAATTCCGGATCGTCTTCGACCAATTCTTCTACGCGCGCGGGTTGCCCTGTGACCAGGATAGTCGCAACTGACGGTGTCGTGTCGCTCAGGTATTGGCGAAATTCGAGTCCGCCCATTGTTGGCATCATCACGTCGATGATCGCGAGATCGACCGGCTGCGTGCGCATTAATTCAAGGGCCTCTTCACCGTCCCCTGCTTGTTCAACAGCATAGCCCCGACCCCGCAAAAGTTCAGTGAACGATTCGCGAACCATGGTGTTGTCATCTACGACAAGAATGCGTCCCAGCACATCGCTCTCCCCCGTGAGCAAGCCCGCTCCCTCGGAGAATATGCGACTGCGACGGTTTTCACAATTGGCTATCGTCGCGTACAGCAACGCTGATTGGCGAGCTTGCACCCTAGGCGCGAGCGGCGTACACACAGAGTTGGCGCAATTGGGCATGTGCGGCGGCGCACGGTAGAGCGAGAGTCATATGGAACTTACACTCAACATTTTACTGGGCGTGGCCTTGGTTGCTGTGGTTTTGGTGTTGGCGACCGGTCTCGTCGGTTTCGTTGCAGGTGGCGAATTTAACCGCAAGTATGCAAATAAGCTGATGCGCCTGCGCGTGGCAACTCAGGCATTCGCTGTCATCATCTTGCTGGCTTTATTGTTTTTTAAAGGCGCGGTGTTCGGGGGCGGGTAAGGGTTTTTCGCGCCGTACCTCTTACATAAAGCTCGGTCGTTCGGGTCGGTAAACGACTTTATTCACCTTCTCAAACTCACCAATACTTTCCAGAAGATCACGCCGTCGATTGCGGGTGGCCTGGACGAAGGCTGGTGTAATTGGCGATGAGTCGATTGTTTTGTCGGCGATCATTTCCTGAACACGGTCAAGCAAAGACTTATGGGTCAGGGTTTCCGTCATGTCGGCGCAAAAACTAATAAAGTGAGATAAGCGCACGGGATTTTGTGGGCTTGGGTGGTATACCGCGACGGCGAATGAACCTGCTTTGCGATCTCGCCGTTCGAGAATGGCTGCGCGGTGATAGGCCGGAAACGGAGAGAAAACAAAAGCTGTTTGACTATCGTGTTCGACGACAAGATCCTCAAGTGCGCCGAGGACGTTGTTGGCGGCCTCCATGACGATGGCTTCGCTCACTTCTTCGCCGTCGGCAAGGAGTTCGATTTCGGCAATAGCATTTTGTTCATCAGAAGCTTGATCCTCGCGGCTGGCATAAGCTTGCTCACCGCCAACATGGACCGAAATCCAGTTGTGGGCATTGTTGTCCGCTTCATACTTCGAGATTTTACGCCGCCACTGACTATCCCAATCGAAATCTACAGCGTCTCGCAGTACATTTGCATCGCGCCGAATTTCGTCCACAACCACGGATGTCATGCGCATGGTTGAAGGAATATTCTGCCCCCGCACCACAACCATGACGGTGCTCATTTTGGTTTTGACGGGAATGGTCACGCGGTTTGACCGGAGTTCGAGCACCGGCTCATCGCTTGCATTCGCGTCGTCACTCAGTTCCGTAAACTTGTGAACAACTGATTTTTCGCGAAAGAGTGTGACTGTGCCGATTTCAACCATATCTATCCGTCATTGCATGCTGTTTTGCCGCCTGGGCGGTGTCCGTAAACCCTGCGCTATCGGAGTGAGCCAAAAATCGAGGGCAATTCGACGCCCTGTTTTCCTCCCCCACGCATTAATATCAAAGCACTATATTTTCCCAGGCGTATTTGTCCATACAATCCTCAACTAAAGCGCGATGTTCGTCGAGTTAATCAGCTGTGTACGCTTTGTTATTCAGCGCTTTGGCGCTGATACTTAAGCTCGGTCCAACTCCGTTCAGCGAATGCGGAGATATGCTCTACCAGTCCGCTAATATCGGATTGTATGTGAGGGAACGAGGATTTGCGCCGCAGCGTCACCTCGTCCATGTAGATGTTTCGGTTGATCTCGATTTGAATCGCATGAATCCCATTCGCGGGATCGCCGTAATGTTGCGTGGTGTACCCGCCTGCGTAGGGGTTATTGCGGAGTACCCGGTACCCTTTGGCGATCAGAAACCCTTCCACCGTATCGGTGAGCAAGGCCGAGCACGATAAACCTGTCCGGTCTCCGAGCACGAAATCAATTTTGCTTGTGCGCAGACCTGTGTTTAACGGCAGCCCCGTTGATGGCATTGAATGGCAATCAATCAGCAGGCAGAGGCCAAACTGTTCGACGGCGCGGCGAACCAACCCGCGAAGAGCGGTGTGGTAGGGTTTATAGACTTCATTGATGCGGTGTTCGGCCTCTGCATACGTCAATTTGCGACGATAAATTTCGCGGCGTGTGGCGACGATGCGTGCAATTGTGCCCAGCCCAGCGGCGACACGGGTGGATGTGGTGTTCGCGTGCTTGGGCAGGGCATCGGCGAACATCGTCGGGTCCAGCTCATAGGGCTCCCGATTAACGTCAAGAAATGCGCGTGGATAGAGGGCCCTCAGAAGAGGGGCTCCTAACGCCGGGGCGCTGGCAAACAATTCGTCAACGTAGCAGTCCTCCGACTTTCGCAAGCTGTCCACATCCAGGCGGGAATCGGCGACAAAGGCATCCGGATAATGCGCGCCCGAATGCGGTGAAGAAAAAACCAGCGGTACTTTCAGGGACCGGGGCTCCAGCACCTCAAGAGGGACTGCCAAGCCATCAGGGGTGAGGGGAGGGGCCATGGTCATGGTACGCGAGTGGGGGCTGGGTGTTTGCTATACCTCATTTCTTTAAGATTTTAAGGGATGTCAGGCGTGCATAATAGGGCGAAATGTCCCCAGGTCAGCTTGGTCCGAATATTCCAGCCGATGACGGTCTTGCCAAGGCCAGTTCAACTCGATAAACAACCGCCTCGGCCAAGGAGTGAATTCCTGGCTAAGGCGGTTCAACGAGGATCGCGTGGATGGACGGTTAGCTCAGCGGTAGAGCATCGCCTTGACATGGCGGGGGCCACAGGTTCGATCCCTGTACCGTCCACCATCCCCGAACAAAACTGGGCACTCCGTCAGGAGTGCCTTTTTCATGTGCGACGAGCGCGCCCGCAAGGGCGGCCTTTGTCCCTGAGATACGTATCTCACTATCGGATACTTCAACCCTGTCCTCAAACTAACGCACATAGGCCCGCCGAAACGCGGGGGCGGCGGGGCTGTGGAAATACGGTTTTCAAAATTCGAAACGTGAGGTCATTGGTTAAAGTCGATACCTAGCCAAGTAATTCGGTCTGCTATCGCTCCCAGGTCCAAATAGCCGGTGTAATCTCCGTCAATGCCGCGAAAAAGACATCGTATGCATAGCCGTCTTCAAATTCCTTGTAGAGCCGGGCAGCAATAGGTTCGAACTTGTCGATGGTCCAGCCTGCAGAAGGATAACGCGCATCAAGCGTGTTCAGTAGTTCTAAACCGTGTTCTAACTATGTAGTTAACTGCGATATTAGCTCCTTAGCAGGCTTAATAGAAATGGCCCAAAGGCTACCTTATTTTCTAACCATTATTGTGCTTGCCGTCGGTATTCCGGTGGGTGCGGTCCTTCTGTTCAATACGGATGATATAATGCTTTTCGAAGGTGTCGAAGGACCCGATACCCCGACGACGATACAAGCTGTCTCGCCGACGAGCTGGACCA
Organism: uncultured Rhodospirillaceae bacterium; assembly: GCA_963976395.1. Taxonomy (GTDB): domain Bacteria; phylum Pseudomonadota; class Alphaproteobacteria; order Rhodospirillales; family Rhodospirillaceae; genus UBA11612. The sequence continues at coordinate 59,438 of CAXBLG010000007.1, read as the reverse complement.
AATACGGGGGTGGTAGCGAGAGCCGACTGTCGATCCTTCTGACCGATACGAACTCCGCTTGGCTAGGTTTAGCTCACGGCTTGAAGTCTGCTGGCATCCCGTTTGCCATCACGACAGATTATGAAGAGGCCCTGCGGCATAAAGTCATCCTGGTATACCCCAGAATATCTGGATCGGTTTTGTCACCCGAAGCCCTGCGGGCGCTTGCCGGCGTACCGCGCAATGGGGGGACGTTAATCGGCTCGTCTGTGCTCGGGGGTGGATTACAGAGTGTGTTTGGTTTTGAGGACACAATCCCGTCACGGCAAAGATATCGTCTGCATATTGAAAGATCGAGCGATCTGGTCAGCCCGAGAGAAATCGAGCTGCCGATTGGTGATGCTACCCGCGAGGATGAGGCGGTCGGCACTTATGCCTATTCAAGCCCGCGCGAAGCACCCATTGCAACCTATGAGGACGGCAGCGCCGCCATTATTCATCGCGAAATTGGCGACGGCTACGCATATGCGCTGGGAATTGATTTGGGCGCGTTGTTGCTCAAGGGATACAATAATCGTCAAGAAGGATTTGCCCGCAGCTTTGTGAACGAATTCGAGCCTATGCTCGATGTTCTGTTGCGCTTGCTCGGCGACATATACCGAAAAGCCGACGACCGAGCAGTGATATTGCGGGCGGTTCCGAACGCAAAGGACCTCGCCGTCGTTATCAGTCACGACATCGACTATACGGAATCTCTGGTCAATGCGGTTAAGTATGCCCGTATGGAGCGGGATCACGGAATAGCGGCTACCTATTTTATCCAAACCAAGTACTTGAAAGATTGGAACGACGACATCATTCTCGATGAGAACGCTCCGGTAATACTCCGTGAACTTAAACGCATGGGGATGGAGCTTGCCAGCCATAGCGTTGCTCATTCGCTGAGTTTTCCAGTCTTTCCGATCGGCGATGGTCGCGAGCGTTACCCGAATTACCGGCCATTTGTGAAGGAGGCGGAAGTCACATATGACGGAACAGTTCTAGGCGAGTTGAGGGTAAGCCGATACCTCATCGAGACCCTAACCGACATTCCATCCGTAGCTAGTTTTCGGCCCGGTCATCTCTTGATATCTCGCGCTTTACCGGAGTCACTTGCGGCGGTTGGGTACAGTTATAGCTCATCCGTCACGGCCAATACCTCGTTGTCACATCGGCCTTTTCAGTTGAATTACGGTTATGACGTTGTGTCGGAACTTCCTGTGTTTGAATTTCCAGTTACGATTGAGGATGAAATTAATCCGCCTCTGGGTGATCGCTTACCCCAAGCCATCAATCTTGCTCGACAGATATCCAGATATGGCGGCTTATGTATGGTCCTTATTCACACTGACATTCTTGAGCACAAACTGGATTTCGAACGCGGCTTCATTGAAGCAGTTAAACCGTTTTCCTGGTTCGGCACTCTCAACGACTATGGGGCTTGGTGGAGTGCTCGCAACGAAGTCCTTGTTGACGCCAAATGGCAAGGTGAGCGCCTGGAAGTGAGATTATTCGCCCCAAAGCCCATAGCAGGCCTCACACTTGAGATTTCACCAGATTTACGTTTCGATCCCCAGCATGAAATCCCTTTAGGCAGTCAGATCGTTGAGGGCAGGGTGCTACTCGCTGAAATTGATGGCAGTCAGGTCATCAATTTTGTTCGACGCTGATTACGCTATGTTAAGGTAAGAGAATCTATAGAAAGAGAAGTCCAATTACATCATCAGCAATAGTAAGCAAGTGACAAGTATCCCTACAATTCTCATCATTGAAGATGACCCAACGATTGCTGACCTAATCCAGCACAAGTTGGAGCGAGACGGGTATCAGACTAAGATTGCAACAACTGGTGATGATGGCTTGAAGCTGGTTCGAGAAATCGCACCAAGTGTCGTGATCTTGGACGGAATGCTCCCCGGCATGGATGGCCTTGAAATTCTGCGCACCCTGAAAAGTGAGGAGGATACAAAGGACATCGCTGTACTTATGCTGACGGCGCGTGATCTTGAGCATGATGTCGTCAGCGGGCTCTCTTTAGGTGCGGATGATTACATGACGAAACCGTTTATGCCCAACGAGTTGTCTGTACGCGTAAAGAGGCTGCTAGCTGCAAAATTGCGGCTCGGCCAGAATTAGCACTATGTCCCAAACATTCATGCAGCGTTGCATACTGTCGACTCAGATTGCTTTGCTGGCGATTAATTTGCCGATGACCGTGTGGGCGCAAACCGGAACCACATTTCCAGACGCGATGGAGAAAGCCAGTAAGGCGCGCCTAGCGGGTGACTTTGCGGCATCTGAGCGTGCGCTAATCGAAGCACTTCAGGTTTTCCCAGACGACCCCCAGGCTCTTCGACAATTGGCATTGATGCAGGCCTTTCAAGATAAACTAAAGGACGCTCTAAACACCATCGCGCGCGCGGCAACTCAAGCGCCAGATGATATCGATGTGCGCCTCACTCAGGCGCGCATTGTGGGATGGAATGATAATTTCACACGGGCAGAGTCACTGGTGGATCAAGTTATCAATCAAGCCCCAGATTATGCCGACGCATGGACACTTAAGGGGCGACTTGCTTACTATCAGGGCGATTTTCCGCGAGCCTTACGGGCATTCGACCGCGCTCAGGCCCTTCAGCCAGACAGTCTGGAAGCTTTTCTCGGTACGGGCGATGTGTTGCGCGCTCAGGGTAAGTTCGAAAACGCGCGCGATCAATACGAACGCGCGGCGGCACTCTATCCCGAGGACAACGAAGTACAATTGCGCTTGTCCCAGCCGATTGAAAATCCTGGAAATCTTTGGCGCATTGACATTGACGGAGAGTTTTCATCGTTAAGCCGTACGCCGCTGGGAGACTGGAACCAGCAAAATGCACGTATTGAGCGGATGCTGTCGGATAGAACGCGTATTATGGGCGGACTGGAGCGTGCCGACCGCTTCGGACTCAGTGATTGGTCTTTTACGCTCGGGGGGTCACATCGATTCACTGATATTTCCGGCGGATATTTAGAGGTCACTGTTGGCGCCGATGTGGACTTTGTGCCGGATTGGGCTGTGGCGAGCGGCGCTGATGTTCGGTTGTGGAAGGGATCGGGTATTTTTAATGCCGGCGTCGCTACATTGGATGCGCGTGTACGCGGCTACAGTGTCGGTACGGTTTATTCTTTCGACGCTGGCTGGCAACAATATGTGTTCGACGGACGTGCATGGGTGTGGGGGAAAGTGCTCAACACCATTGATCCTGGCGGGAAACACGTGGTGGGGTGGTCACTCGCGGGATATGCCCAAGTTACGGATAATCTCGGAATTCGAGTGGCGGGCGCCATAGCGCCGGAGAGTGACCGGGGCATTGTTACCAACACCAACTCAATCGCCGCTGGGCTCAGCTACGAATTGTCCGATCATCTGACGCTGAATATCAGCGGGTCTCGTGACAGCCGGGACAATTCTTATGTTCGGCATTCCATTCGCAGCGGCCTCAGTTTGAAATTTTAACGTGAGATGGACCCGTTCCTAAAAGCCACTTGGCTTATATCAGCGGGGCTGGCAGCCTTCAGCATAGTCGTGGCCTTGTATCTAGCGCTTCGTCGGGTGGCTGAGGATTTTTTTAACGCGCGGCAAGAGACTAAACGTCAGAAAATAAAATCGGTGTTGTTTGACGTCATCGATCAACGCGTGACGCAAGACGACGCTCGCGAGCTCCTAAAAAAGTATAGTCAGATTAATCTATTGGATGTCGCAGGACCGTTGCGCCGTACACTCAAGGGTAACGGTCTTAATTCTCTTGATACGCTGCTGAATAGCCTTATCGACATCGACGAGCTTCTGGATCGGATGGCGGAGGGTTCAACATCCGTAAGGGCGGCTCTCTACGCCGATATGACGTGGGTGGACGACCGCCGTGTCTACCTTGCTGCGACCCAAGCGCTTCATGATCCTGCGCCTCAGGTGGTTTTGGCAGCGGCCTACGCGCTTGCCGAAACGCGAACGGGACTGTCTATCCAAACGGCATGGATGCGAATGACGCGCGATGATATGATCGGGCATCTCGGCGTGCGCCAACTATTTCGAAAATTAGCGAAGACCCAATCGAAAGCCATCCGGGGAATGCTTTACGTCGGTGATCGCATTGCCCTTTTGGCTGCAGATGCCCTGGCGAATTCGAATGATTTTGAATGCATCTCAGATTTGTCGGCGCTTGCCGCGGAGCACGGCTCGGCGGATGTCCGGGCAGCTTGCGTTCGAGCGCTGGGTGAATTGCAACATCCCAGCGGGTCCGCCGCCATAAATTCGGCCTTAAGCGATCCGTCATGGACCGTCCGGACTCAGGCGGCGATTGCGGCAAGTCGTTTAGGCCTGAACGACTCTATCGACATACTAGCTGCCCTTTTGAGCGATGAATTCTGGTGGGTTAGATTTCGCGCAGCTGAATCTTTGGCTCAACTCGGGCCTGAAGGACTCGCTGCTCTTAAAAATGCGGTCCGATCCAATGCGAATTCCGATGTGGGGTCACTCGTATTGCGGGAATTAAGTTAAACATGAGCGAGTACTACGCAATCATTCGCAACTTGATGGCTCGGAGTATTGAGTGGCTCGGAGAGAGCTCAGCCGTAGTTCTAGAAACACTTTCTGGCGCCAGCATTTTTCTGCGTGCAACTCAGTTTGGCGACACCACGGTTCTCATCGCCGTTACTGTCGCATGGCTCATTTTCATAAATGGCATTGTACTGAACGCTCTTTATACCGTGCAATTTTTGCTGGGGTATAAGGCGCTGCGCCGAAGAGGTCGCGTGAAGGACTCGTTATCGGCGTGGTGGAGATTTCATCGTCAAACATTGCCGATATGCTTGATTGTGCCGGCCTATAATGAGGAGGAGACCGTTGCGGACAATGTACGGTCGCTTCTGGCGCTGCACTATCCTGAATTTGAGATTGTTATTGTCAACGATGGTTCGCAGGATGGAACGCTGGAAGTTCTGCGAAAGGCATTCGACCTGAAACCGGCTGTGCGGGCCTATGACCCCGTGCTTGAACATGCTGCTATCCGCGGGTTTTATAAGGCCGACAACTATCCCAAACTCCTTGTTATCGATAAGGAAAACGGCGGCAAAGCGGACGCTTTGAACGCAGGTATCAATGTCGCTCGTAGCCCACTGGTGTGTGCGGTGGACGCCGACTCCATTTTAGAATCAGACGCACTTCTGCGCGCCGTCCAGCCCTTTGTTGAAGACTTTGATCACATCATCGCCGTTGGTGGGTCTATTCGCGTCGCCAATGGTTGCCAGGTGCGCCATGGACGGGTGACGTCCATCGGATTGCCCACCGATGCCCTATCGCTGTTTCAGATAGTCGAGTACTTCCGCGCATTTCTCATTGCCCGGCTCGGTTGGAGTGAACTGGGAGCCATGATGCTCATCTCCGGAGCCTTCGGCATATTCAAGCGCTCCATTTTGATGCAAGTCGGCGGGTACAGCCGGGACATGGTCGGCGAGGATATGGAAATCATCGTCAAGATGCACCGTGTGATGGGAGAAAGAGACAACGATTACAAAATGATGTTCGTTCCAGAGCCCGTATGCTGGACCATTGCGCCGACACGACTCAGAGATCTCGGCGGACAGCGCAAGCGATGGGAGCGGGGTAGTCTTGAATCATTTTTCAAGCATAGGGACATGATGGGGCGATCTGAGTACGGGGTTGCCGGTTCGATCGGCTATGCCAATATCCTGATCACGGATGTGATCGGACCGCCGCTAGAGGTGTTGGGGTACATTACGATGCCTATTTTGTACGGCCTCGGGATGCTGAATCTCGATTTCTTTTTGGCCTATCTCGCAATTACTTTTGTGTACGGCGTATTTCTGAGTGTGGGGTCGTTGATTTTGGCCGAAATGCAGCTGCGCCGATATCCAAAGGCTTGGCATCTGTTGGTCCTAACAGCGGCGGCAATTCTAGAGAATTTCGGATACCGGCAAATCAATAACTGGTGGCGTGTCGTGGGGTGGGTGGAGTTCGTGCGCGGCAAAGGCGGATGGGGCAAAATACGGCGATCAGCCTTCGAAAGGGGATGAGAGATATTGGCGTAGCTATGTGCTTTTGTCCTGAACGACCTGTAGCGCCTTGTTTAGGTACGCTTAAAGTTTATGCTCAGACACCAACCACTATAGCATCTAGGCAGTTCTCTCGGTGATATTCGAACGTTTGGTCTTCTATCCAGTAAGAGATACGAAGAGAATCAAGTGCCCATCTTTGTCCTGATCGGTCCACCATCCCAACCTATGCGCCGCTTGTGTCGTCAGATTCTCAGTGGTTGTGCATGCAACGTACTTTCTGTGTGACGAGACGAAAAAAAAGGGCCGACGTTTCCGCCGGCCCTTTGAAATTTTCTAATAGGCTTGAGCCTATTTTATTTTTCCATGATGTCCTTGCCGAACAGCACTTCGTCGGGGAGAAGCTCTTTGGGTTTGGCGAGAGGCTTAGACACCCAAGTCTCGTTGATCAAATCGCGCCATGTGATGTTGTTGTTGGTGCCGTTTCCGCCCCATGAGCCGCAGCCCAGAGAGAAGGTTTGGCGCATGCCGTTCCACAAGTTTCCGCTGTTAGATGGTGCTTGCGGCTGGTTGACCATTACGCGGGACGTCTTGGTGGCATTGGCCAACTTCATGATGTTGTCGTCGTTGGTCGAGTAAATGCCGCAAGAGTGCCCCTGACCCTGGTAGGCCTGGATGTTGTTGGTCAATGCAATCGCGCCATCAATGTCTTTGGTTTTGTAGAGCGCCACGACCACGGACAGCTTTTCGCCGGAGAACGGGTGGTCCGGACCCCAGCCAGTTTCCGGAACGATGAAGAAAGTTTTGCCTTCCGGAAGGTCAATGCCTGCCATGCCGGCAATCTTCTCGGCCGGCTGCGCGACGATGTTGGCGTTGAGATGTCCGTCTTCCCAGATAGTATTTTGGAGTTTGGTTTTTTCTTCCGGGCTGACGACGTATCCGCCCTTGTCCTGAAGTTTCTGGAGCATCTGGTCGTAGATGGGCTCAAGCAGCACCACGGAATTGTCGGCCGAACACGAAGCCGCGAAATCGAGGGTTTTGGAAATGCGGATTTTCTCGGCCGCATCGTCGAGATCGGCGGTATCGTCCACGGTGATGACGGCGTTGCCAACGCCGACACCCAGGGCAGGTGTGCCGCTGGAATAGGCGGCTTTGACCATAGGTCCGCCGCCGGTGGCCAGAACACGATCGCACTGGCGCATCAATTCGTTGGTTTTTTCCAATGAGGGCACTTCAATGGCGATAACCAAATCTTCCGGAGCGCCGTAAGCCTTCAAGGTTTCGCGCATAATATCGCAGATCATCTTGTTGGTCAGCTTGGCGCGCGGGTGCGGCGCAATAATGATCGAGTTGCGACCCTTAATGGCCGAGATCGCCTTGATCACCGGTGTAGCTTCTGGATTGGTGGACGGAGACAAAGCGCCGATCACGCCCATTGGCTTGGCAATTTTTACAATGTTGCGCTCTTTGTCCTCTTCAATGACGCCCACAGACTTGTCGTCGATGATGTCCATCAGAGTCGCGCGGGTTTTACGGGCGATTTTGAGAAATTTACCCTCGTAATTGCCGAGTTGGGTCTCATCCACGGTGAACTGGGCGATTTTCTCGGCCACCCCGGGACGGGCTACAGCCCACACCAGAGCGCGAATCAGCTGGTTCACCTGGTCTTGGGTGTAGTTTTCAATCTGGGCCTGAGCCGCTCGAGAGCGGTCAATTAACCCTTTGATTTCAAGCTCCGGTGTAAGAGTATCGGCGTCTTGCGCGGCTGTTTCGAGCGGCGGCATAGCGGCTCTCCTCTGGTTATCGTGGGATGGTCAACGCTAAATCTATAGTGATAAAACCTGTCTAAACAAGAGCGGGCCAGGGATGTCAATTCTAAAGTGCTGTTCTCCGAAAAACCGGAGAAATCGGCAACTTTTCTCCATAAATCGAAGAAATACATATATGTCATACCACACTGAAAAAAGCCGCCGAAGTGGCCCGGGAGAAAGCGCGTATGGATTTTAAACTTTCGGACGACCAGCAAGCCTTTCAGGACACCGCCCGAAAGTTTGCCCGGGATCAGATGACCCCCAATGCCGCCAAATGGGACGAGGAAAAAATCTTCCCAGAGGCCGAATTAAGGGCCGCCGCGGAATTGGGATTTGGCGGACTATACGTTTCGCCCGATTTTGGCGGCAGCGGATTGGGCCGCATGGACAGCGTGATTATTCTGGAAGAGCTGGCGGCCGGGTGCACTTCAACCGCTGCGTATATCTCGATTCACAATATGGCAGCGTCGATGATCGACCGCTTTGGGAGCGAAGCACTTAAGCAAAAGTATCTGCCCAAAATTTGCTCCATGGAATTCTTTGCCAGCTATTGCCTGACCGAGCCGTCCTCAGGGTCCGATGCAGCAGCCTTGCGCACAAAGGCGGTGCGTGATGGGGACCACTATGTTCTCAACGGCACCAAGGCGTTCATCTCCGGCGGCGGTCGCTCGGATGTTTATGTATGCATGGTGCGTACCGGCGGCGAAGGCCCTAAGGGCATCAGTTGCATGATCGTCGATAAGGACGCCAAAGGAATTAGCTTCGGCGCGCAGGAAAAGAAACTCGGCTGGAACAGCCAGCCGACCTCGATGGTGATTTTCGAAGACTGCCGCGTGCCGGTGACAAACATCGTCGGCGATGAAGGCGAAGGTTTTAAAATCGCCATGGCTGGTCTTGATGGCGGCCGGATTAATATCGCGGCCTGTTCTCTTGGTGCTGCGCGCGCTTCCCTGGAGGCGGCAACCGAATATGTTCAGGGCCGCTCGCAGTTCGGCAATCCGCTCAGCAAGTTTCAGACAATCCAGTTCAAACTCGCCGATATGGCGACGGACCTTGAAGCCGCCCGACTTATGGTTTTGAACGCAGCAGCAAGTCTCGACGACAAAAGCGCCGAGGCCACCAAGCTGTGTGCCATGGCAAAAAGATTTGCCACCGATGTTGGGTTTGAAGTTTGCAACTCCGCGCTGCAATTGCATGGCGGGTATGGCTATTTAAAAGATTACCCCATTGAACGATACATGCGCGATGCCCGCGTGCATCAAATTTTGGAAGGCACCAACGAAATCATGCGTGTAATTATTTCCCGCTATCTGCTGCAAGGGGCTGGCCGCTAATGTCAGATACATTGAGTCCCACAGACGAGATCCAATTTGAGGTGATGGGCGGCGTCGGCCACATTCTTCTGAATCGCCCGAAGGCATTAAACGCACTGACATTGACGATGTGTCAGCATCTGTTGCCCAAACTGCAGGAGTGGGCCGAGGATAAAAACATCAATGCCGTCGTTGTGCGTGGCGAGGGCGAGAAGGCGTTTTGTGCCGGGGGAGATATTGTCCGGCTTTATGAGGATGGGCGCGCCGGCAAACCCTATCCGCGCGATTTCTGGCGCACTGAGTACCGCTGCAACACGCTGATTAAGCATTTTCCTAAGCCCTATATTGCTTTGGTTGATGGCATCTCTATGGGCGGCGGGGTCGGCTTGTCCGAGCATGGATCTTATGTGGTGGCCACGGACCGCACGATGTTCGCCATGCCGGAAACAGGTATCGGGTTATTTCCAGATGTCGGGGGCTCATATTTTCTCTCGCGCCTGGACGGCGCGGTCGGCATGTATCTCGCACTGACCGGACGCCGCCTTAAAGGTGCCGAGTGTGTGGCGTGGGGCGTTGCCGATACGTTTTTGCCGAGCGAAAGCATGGATGCGCTGGTCGCAAAGCTCGCGACGGAAGCAACGAGCGATCTTGCTCAGGTCACGGACATTATTGGATCGTTTGCCGCTTCAACGGAAAGCGTGGACATCCGCGGCGAGCGGGAAAACATAGACAAACATTTCGGTCACGAGTCCGTCGAGGCCATCCTGGCATCGCTGGACTCCGACGGCAGCGAGTGGGCGGCCGCGCAGGCAAAAACCATGGGGCAAAAGTCACCGCTGTCGATGAAAGTGACCTTTAAGCAAATTAAAGAAGGCGCAAAACTCGACTTTGCGGATTGCATGCGTATGGAATGGCGTCTTGCCAACCGTTTTGCGGCAGACCATGACTTCTATGAGGGCGTTCGCGCTCTTTTAGTGGACAAGGATATGAAGCCGCAGTGGAAACCCGCAACACTTGAGGAAATCGACGAGGCACGGGTGAACGCGTACTTTGCGCCTCTACCTGGGGATGAATTAGACTTAAGCGATATAGTCAGGGAGAATTAACGTGGCGATCATTGCATTTATCGGACTTGGCAACATGGGCGGACCCATGGCCAAGAATCAACTTAAGGCCGGACACACGGTTCGTGTTTTTGATCTTTCTGCTGACGCTGTTAAGACCCTGACAGATGCCGGTGGCCAAGCTGCGGGCAGTCCGGCTGAAGCGGCCAAAGATGCCGATGCTGTAATTACGATGTTGCCCGCCGGCAAGCACGTGAAGCAGGTTTACATCGACGATGGTGTTATCGATGCCGTTGCGAAGGGCGCGGTTCTGATGGATTGCTCGACTGTTGATGTGCCTTCGGCACGCGAAGTCATATCGGCTGCGGAAGGTAAAGGTGTTCTGATGGTGGACGCGCCTGTTTCGGGTGGTGTCGCGGCATCAGAAGCCGGTACGTTAACCTTTATGGTTGGCGGCAGTGATGCGGCGTTTACCGCAGCAAAGCCCTTCCTGGACGTTATGGGTAAAACCATCGTTCATGCCGGACCTGCGGGGAACGGTCAGGTGGCGAAAGTTTGCAACAACATGCTGCTCGGCATTTCCATGATCGGAACCTGCGAAGCCTTTTCACTGGGCGAAAAACTTGGCCTAGATCCGAAAGTTCTTTTTGAAATTAGCTCGAAAGCCTCCGGTCAGTGCTGGTCGATGACTTCGTATTGCCCGGCTCCGGGGATTGTGCCGACGGCGCCGTCGAACCGGGATTACAAACCTGGGTTTGCCGCTGCCATGATGCTCAAAGACCTGCGTCTCAGTCAGGACGCGGCCGCAACAGCGAGCGCGAAAACACCCATGGGTAAAGCGGCGACAGAGTTTTACGAAAAATTTGTCGAGGACGGTAACGGCGGCGTCGACTTTTCAGGCGTGATCCGCGAACTCTGATGGTTCTAAAGCCAAGGCAGCATCTTCAATCGTCATTTCATCGGCAGACTAAAGCGCCGGACGAAGAGTTCTTCCAAAGAGGTGCCGGATTGGTCACGCTTATCCGCGCGATTGGTCGTCACTTCAAGAAACCTAAGTCGCCGGAACATCTGATCCGAGACTATCTAGCGCATCTGCGCGGGTCGTTCCCGGGCGAGCTTTCGAGTACGCTGGCGGCGGCCATGCTGGCGAAGAAAAGCCTGGACGCGACACGGCAACTGGATGTCCCGTTTCCTGTGGAATATTTTGACGGCTCGAAGGCTGTGGATGCGGCCGCGTCCGTGTTTTTACGCACCTATGCCGACGACATGCTGAAATTGCATGGCGATATGACTCGGTTCAACTCGCTTTTTAGCCTCGCTGTCGCAAAAGGTTTGAGGACGTGGATCGTTTCATCGCACATCCTTTCCCGACCTGAGATTTTGCCGAAGGGTCGTGAGGCGTGGACGCTGCTAATGCGTGGCGAAAAGGGATTGGAAGAAGCTTACCGGATGCTTTTGCGCCGACAGCTGAGTGATGTAGACAAGGCCTGTATTACATACCGCCCGGCGATATTCATGTCGGACGATGTTGCCACCTAGAAATCCAATTCGCCCGCAAACTTGGCGCGCTCTTGGATAAACTTGAAACGTTCCTCCGGCTTGCGGCCCATGAGTTGCTCGACCAGAGTCTCGGTTGCACGCAACTCGCTTTTTGCTGACGCATCGGCCAGAACAACTTTCATCAATGTTCTCCGGGTCGGGTCCATTGTGGTCTCCTTGAGTTGAGCCGGTGGCATCTCGCCCAGACCTTTGAATCGGCTAACGTCCACTTTACCCCGACTGTCGAATTTGGATTTGATCAATTCGTCCTTATGAGCGTCATCCATGGCATAAGCCGTCGTGCCGCGCTGGCTGAGCCGGTACAAGGGTGGCTGCGCCAAATAAAGATGCCCGTTTTCAATGAGAGGGCGTACTTCACGGTAAAAGAAAGTCATCAACAAGCTGGCGATATGTGCACCGTCAACGTCAGCGTCAGTCATGATGATAATTTTTTCATACCGCAGCTTGCTCTCGTTGTAGCGGTCGCGAATACCGCATCCCAGAGCTTCAATCAGGTCTTGGAGCTCCTGATTGGCGCGGAATTTGTCGTCGGTCGCCGAGGCCACGTTCAAGATTTTGCCGCGCAAAGGCAGTATCGCTTGAGTCTCGCGGCGGCGTGCCTGTTTGGCTGAGCCGCCGGCGCTGTCGCCCTCAACAATAAATAACTCGGTTCCGATCGGCGATGTTTTGGTGCAGTCGGTAAGTTTGCCGGGCAACCGTAATTTCTTGGTGGCGGATTTGCGGCTTAAGTCCTGGTCTTGTTTTTTGCGGGCACGTTCGTTTGCGCGCGCAAGGGCCGTTTCAAGTAAAGTCTTGGCATTGGAGACATCACCCGAGAGCCAGTGGTCGAAATGGTCTTTGACAACCGTTTCGACGAGCCGCGCCGCCTGAACGCTGACGAGCTTTTCCTTTGTTTGCCCTTGGAATTGTGGGTCTTTGATAAAAACCGAAAGCATAATACATGCGCCGCCCCACACATCTTCGCCGGTAATGCTGCCAACACCTTTGGTGTTGGTCATCTCGCCGTAGGCTTTAAGTCCGCGAAGGAGCGCTGTTCTAAGACCTTGTTCGTGAGTGCCGCCCTCGGGCGTGGGCACCGTATTGCAATAGGAGGATAGAAAACCTTGCTCATCGTCGGGCCAGCACATAGCCCATTCGACACGACCAGCATCTTCCGGTAGGTCGGCCGTGCCCGCGAAGAACGGCTCGATCAATTTTTGACGGCCATTGAGCACGTGGGTCAAATAGTCCCGCAGGCCGTTTTCGAAGTGCAACTCTTCTTCGGCAGGGGTCTTGTCATCGCCTTTGAGTAGCGCCTTGTCGCACGACCAACGAACTTTCACGCCTTCGAACAGATACGCTTTTGAACGCACCATGCGATAGACGTTGGCTGCTTTAAACTGTGAGTCTTCACCAAATATCTGAGTGTCGGGCGTGAAGGTTATGGTTGTGCCGCGTCGATTAACATTCGCGCCTTTGGTCAATTTAGACTTCGGTTTGCCGCGACTGAATTTTTGTGTCCAAAGCTTCTTGTCGCGAGCAACCTCAACAACCAGCGAACTGGACAAAGCATTCACCACGCTGATGCCGACGCCGTGCAAACCTCCGGAGGTTTGGTAAACCTTGCCGGAGAATTTACCGCCGGAGTGTAAGGTCGTCATAATGACTTCCAACGCGGACAGTTTCGGAAACTTGGGATGTGGGTCGATGGGGATACCGCGTCCGTTATCGCGGATCATCACTTCGTTACCAGCGCCGAGATTGACTTCGATCGTGGTCGCATGGCCCGCCACGGCTTCGTCCATGGCGTTATCAAGGGCCTCGGCAATGAGATGGTGCATGGCCGCTTCATCCGAGCCGCCAATGTACATTCCTGGCCTGCGGCGGACCGGTTCCAGTCCTTCCAGCACCTCGATATCGTGCGCGGTGTAATCCCCGCGTTTACTCTTGTTGTCTCCGCGAGCTTTGCTCCCGCGGGCGTTTTGTTGGAAAAGGTCAGCCATTTGCGTCAATATTTCTTATGGTTGCGTAGGTGTCCCACGCAAGTTTGTGAATTGATCTAGCCAAAGTATGTGAGACCGAGGCACCATACAATATCTTGAAAATTGTTTTAACGGATCGACTATGACCAAACATGAAAATCCACCGGGACCGACCGGCGAGCTCTCGCTCCGTGTGCTCGCGATGCCGGCTGATACTAATCCGTCTGGGCACATTTTCGGGGGGTGGGTGCTTGGCCAGATGGATATCGCGGGGGGTATGCATGCGGTTAGTCACTCGGGGTTGATGACGGCGACCGTTGCCGTGGATGCCATGCAATTCCACCGGCCGGTTTTCGTAGGGGACGAAGTCAGTTGCTATACCCGCATTACTCGCGTGGGCCGCACTTCTGTTGCGGTGCAGGTGGAAACTTGGGTCCGGCGGCATCGTCACGGCGAAGCATTGCTCGTGACGGAAGGTTTGTTCACCTATGTTGCTGTCGACAACAAGGGGCAACCCATTGAAATTCCAAATAAAGATATCTAGGCGGGCTCAGCTCGCTTTGTCTTTTTGGGGCCACGGCCGTCCGGGACCTCTGGGGGCCATATTTCGCCCGGCGTGACGCCCTACCTTTTCTGCGAACGCGTCTTTGCCCAAGGCCCAACCGCCGTTAGTCGCCGTGCGGATGGCGTGGACGGTGGACTCAGGTAACTCTGCTTTGCACATCTCCCTGTAAGCGGCCGCGCGGTCGGCAGGCGTGTTCCCGAGCTTGGTGTAAAGCGGGTGAGGGGTCAGCAAAGGGTTGGTCGCGCCTTCGGCATTCGCCTTGTGGCTGGACCAGCGATAACTGGCCGGACCCTGAGCGAGGCCGGCACGTACGGGGTTAAATTCAATATAGCGGCAGCAAGCTATGAGGTAGGTGTCGGCTTCCACGATACAGGCTTTGTAGCGGCCGTCCCAAAGGCTACCAGAGCGGTCGTGAGCCGCGTTGATGTGGCGGGTGTAGTGCCAGTTCACATCTCGCAGAGCCTTCGGCAGAGCTTGCTCTGACGCGGGGGAGACCAATAGGTGGACGTGATTGGTCATCAGCACATAGGCATGAATAGACAGGCCGTGCTTGCTGGCGGCGTCTTGCAGCCAGCCGAGATAGGCTTTGGCGTCATCCGGGCCATAAAAGACCTGACAGCGGTTGTGTCCGCGCTGAATCAAATGGATGGGCTGGCCGGGTAAAAAGACCCTCGGTCGGCGCGGCACTGGTTTCCCTATCGTTTTCTGGAGTTCCCTGATTAAAAGTACCAGGAACCTTTAAAATTTCTAGGGAGAACTTTTCGTTCGCTTAAAGGGCCCGAGATCGGTCTGAAATTCGATATCTGAGATTATGGCGGCCCGTTCCCTGTCTAGAAACTCGGCAACCGCGCTCCTAAAGCCTTTATCAGCGATCCAGTGGGCCGAATATGTGCGCTTGGGCATGTAGCCCCGCTGGATTTTGTGTTGGCCCTGCGCCCCCGCCTCGACCCATTTGAGTTTGTGTTCAATGGCATAGTCGATGGCCCGGTAATAACAGACCTCGAAGTGGAGCATAGGATAGTCGACCACCGTGCCCCAGTTTCTCCCAAACAAGGTATTTCCCCCGCGCAAATTGAGTGCTCCGCAGACCAACCGCCCGTCTTCCTCACCCATAATGAGCACGACGGCGTCGCCCATGCGCTCGGACAAGAGCTCGAAAAACGCCCGGGTGAGGTAGGCTTGCCCCCATTTGCGGTCCGAGGTGTTCATATAAAACTGGAAAAAAGCATCCCAGTGACGGGGTTTTATGTCGGCGCCGGTGAGAATTTGGATGTCTACGCCGCTTGAATTGGCCTTTTCGCGCTCTTTGCGAATGCTTTTGCGCTTACGTGATGACAATTCAGAGAGAAAATCGTCGAAACTCTCGTAGTCTTTATTTTCCCAGTGATACTGCTCGCCAAGACGCGGCAGAAATCCGGCCCTGGTCATGGTGTCGTATTCCGTGGCGGTTGGGAAGGTCACATGAAGCGAGGAAACCTTCAGTCGAGACGCGAGTTCCACCATGCCGCCCAACAATCCGCGTTCTACATCGTGCGCGAGGGAAGGGAGCAAGGATGGTCGCACCATCAAACGCGGTCCGGTGACCGGCGTGAACGGCACCGCGCATTGGAGCTTGGGGTAATAGCGTCCACCGGCGCGCTGGTAGGCTTCGGCCCATCCCCAGTCAAAAACGTACTCGCCGTAGGAGTGATTTTTGAGGAACATCGGCGCGCAGGCCAGCACATCGCCAGAAAGATCTTCCACCACCACGTGCTGAGGATACCAGCCCGTATCAGCGATGGTGGAGCGCGAGTCCTCTAAGGCACTGAAGAAAGCGTGGCGGACAAAGGGGTTGTGGTCCGGCTTGCCAACGCCTGCACACAGATCCCATTGACCTGATGGCACCTGATGAATGCTTGGCAGCACCCTTATTTGTAGTCCGTCCTCGCCCCCCGGCGCGTCCGGCAAATCAGCATCGGGACGTTCATCATCCATAGGCGGGCAACTTCGTGGTGTTAGGTGATTTCAAAAATGGCCTCAACCTCAACGGCCGCGCCAAGCGGCAAGGACGACGAGCCCACGGCCGCGCGGGCATGGCGGCCGGCGTCTCCAAACACCTCGACCATTGTATCGGACGCGCCGTTCACCACCTTTGGATGATCTGTGAAGTTGGGCCCGGAAGCCACGAATCCGGTCAGTTTGACGACGCGTTTGATGCGGTCGAGATCGCCGCCGCATGCGACTTTGGCTTGGGCGATCAAGTTGATGGCGCAGAGCCTAGCCGCCGCCGCGGCATCGGCGACCGATACATCTGCGCCTAGCAGGCCTTTGCTCTGCAACGTGCCGTCCTTCATCGGCAGTTGGCCCGAGACAAAGACCAAGTTGCCGGTTTTGACGAACGGCACATAATTGGCGACGGGCGAGAGGGCCTCGGGGAGCGTAATGCCCAATGTCTTCAGTTGAGATTCGACTTTACCGGCCATTGCAGGTTCCCCGCGGTTTCATATATGTGCTACTCCGGCACCGCCGTGAGCGGTCGCCGCGCAGTGTACCATACGCTGTCGTCTGCCCGCATGGCCAGATCAGTTGCCACGCATATAGTCTGGAATTTTGTCTTGGAAAAACTTTCGCTCCCGAAGAAAAAAATCAAAGTCCTGTTGCTTGAAAACATACATGGGAATGCTGCAGACCTATTCAAGCGCAATGGCTACTCCAATATTGAAATGCTGACAGGAGCGCTGGATGCAGGGGAACTGAAGGAGCGACTGGAAGATGTGCATATCCTCGGGATACGGTCGCGCACCAAACTGACGGAACAGGTGCTTGAGGCTGGAAATAAACTTCTGACAATCGGCTGTTTTTGTATCGGCACCAATCAAGTTGATTTGCGGGCGGCCAAAGCCCAGGGCATTCCGGTTTTCAATGCGCCCTATTCAAACACGCGCTCGGTTGCCGAGCTGGTAATCGCCGAAATCATCATGCTGTTTCGTGGCATTCCTCAGCGCTCATGGGGTGCTCATGAAGGAGCCTGGGACAAAACCGTGAAAGGTGCGCGCGAAATCCGCGGCAAAGTGCTGGGGATTGTCGGCTATGGTCACATCGGTACGCAGCTTTCGATTATTGCCGAAGCGATGGGTATGCAGGTGCGTTATTTCGATATCGTTGAAAAACTGGCTCTCGGCAATGCCGTGCCGTGCCGGTCTATGGATGAGTTGCTTGCGGCGTCCGACGTGGTGACGCTGCACGTACCGGAGACGCCCGAGACTAAAAACATGATCACGGCCGCCAGCTTCGAGAAAATGAAAAAAGGTGCGTTTTTTATCAACGCGTCACGAGGCACAGTGGTGGAGATTCCGTCCCTGGCTGCTGCACTGGAATCGAAACACATTGCAGGCGCTGCCGTAGATGTGTTCCCCAAGGAACCCGCAGGCGCCGAGGAAGAGTTCAAGAGTCCGCTTCGAGGTTTGCGAAACGTGATTCTGACGCCGCATATCGGCGGATCTACTGAAGAGGCCCAAGAAAATATCGGCGGTGAAGTCGCTGAGAAACTAGTGAAGTATTCCGACAACGGCTCTACTCTTGGCGCGGTTAATTTTCCCGAGGTGGCGTTGCCGCCGCAATCGAACGCAACCCGTTTTATGCATATTCACCGCAACGTACCGGGTGTGCTGGCCAAAATCTCGGACGTGTTCTCCAGCCGGAAAATTAATATTGCCGGCCAGTATCTGCGTACGGACGAAGATATCGGCTACGTGGTGACGGATGTGCTGGGCCAGATTGAAGCCGGCATGGGCATTCGCAAGGATTTGGAAGCGATCCCGGGAACACTGCGCACGAGATTCCTGCACGAAGCGCCGAAATAAAACTGACTACTTGAACATTGGTAGCGCCGACGGCCCTGCTTCGCCGGGGACCGGAAAGACCGGTCCGAGAATGTGCCGCCACTCCAGCGCAGCATCGACAACTTTACCTGCCTTGAGGTGGTGATCGGCAAGCATGGTACGCCAGTACGCGGATTTGGCCTTCTGATGCCACGCGCTGCCGACGTCCAATACCGACTGCCCACCTGGGGGTTTGAGAGCACAGGGTGTGCGTTTGCGCGACCAAGCCCAGAACTCTATGAGTGCGCGGTCCAATTCAAATTGTCTGGGAGATCCGGCGTAAAACTCCTGGGCAAGTAGTTCCAAGGCGTATGAAGAGATAGGAACTTCGGCATGCACTCGCCAAGACTTGAGAACCGTGAGCAGCAAGCGAGGGCGACCTCCATACAGGCTATCCGACAATCGCAGCGTCGCGGCCTCGGCGATGGGGTTGGTTACCACCCAGCCGGACGAGCGCTCAATAGTGGGGCGGGCGGGAATCAGGAAGGAGCCACCATGCTCGCGTCCGGGCATCACTTTTACCCATTGCTCTCCGCGCTGAAGACGTACGCCCGCATCAGTAATGTTCGCGCCCTCGTAGCGATTCTTCATAATGGCCCAGACAATTTTCAGGGCATCAGCAGATCTTTGCGCGGCAAGTTTGGGCGGAAGAAGGTAGAGGACATCAACGGTTGTGATCGGGGCGACTGCTGTGCGTTTACCGACTGAACCTGCAATCAGATAATCGGATCTTTGTTTTTGGTCCGTCTCCTTTTGCAGCGACCAATTCGGACGCAGTTCGGCGCGTAGCGCGGTGACGACATCCTCGCATGTACTTCGGGCTATGGCGTATGCGGTATGGCTTGGGACAACTCGGCGCAGAAATTCGCCGAAGCAGGCTCCAATCGTTGGAGTGATTGTCGGCGTCGGAAAGCCCGAAATGCGGACTGGGTCCGCCGACGGCGATTTTACAAGAGCGGCGGGCAGCGGCATTCAAATCCACCTTTACGGCACATGCACTACTAGAAGCGGTGCAAGACGCTCTGAATTCGTTGGCCTATGAACAGCCACTTGTTGTGCCGCAAGTATCACACTTCATACAGGTGCCGTTCCGCAAAAGCGTGAAGTTTCCGCAGTCGGTACACGCATCGCCTTCATAGCCCTTCATGCGCGCAATATGTACGGCGCTCCGGCGTGAACCGGTCATTTCGGTTACGCGTACATTGAGTTGGACTTCTTCTTCCGCAAACGCCTGCGCGTGAGAGCCTAGGGCTGACGCCGGAGCCGAAGAGGAGGCCGGTGACATGATTGTGCTGCCGGACACAGCTTCAGATCCGCCGAGAGCGCCGCCTGGAGCGCTCCCTGAACTACCGGCTTGGCTCACACCCGCGCGCCCGTTATTGGCCGGAGGCTTGATAAAATAGAGATTAGACGAGCGAATAAAGCCCTGCGATACGGTTTTCTCGGCAATCTGCAGAAGCTTTTCCGCGCGTTCGCCGTCCCCCATGGCATCCGGAAGCACATCGTGAGCTTCGGCGTGGGCAAGGTCGTTCCGACCCAGATAGCTGACAGCCAGTTCGCGGAAGATATAGTCGATAATAGACGTTGCCATTTTGATCGACGAGTTGCCTTCCACGACTCCGGCCGGATCGAAGCGTGTAAAGGTGAATGCATCGACGAATTCTTCGAGCGGCACGCCGTATTGCAGGCCGATGGAAATGGCGATGGCAAAATTGTTCATAAGGCTGCGGAACGCCGCACCCTCTTTGTGCATATCGACAAAAATTTCGCCGACTTGTCCGTCGGTATATTCACCGGTGCGCAGATATACTTTGTGTCCACCCACGAGCGCTTTTTGCGTATAGCCTTTGCGGCGGTCCGGCAGACGTTTGCGCTCGCGTGCGACAACCCGTTCAATTATGCGCTCAGCGACAATTTCGGCGCGGCCAGGTGAAGGCGCTTGCGCGGCTTCAGCCGGAGTTTCGCCCTCTTCTTCAATATCGTCGAACAATGCAGATGCAAGAGGCTGAGACAGTTTTGATCCGTCGCGATAAAGGGCGTTCGCCTTAAGCCCCAGTTTCCAGGAGGTCATGTAGGCGTTCTTGCAATCCTCGACACTGGCCGAGTTCGGCATATTGATGGTCTTTGAGATTGCGCCCGAGATATAAGGCTGGGCCGCGGCCATCATTGCGATGTGGCTTTGGGCCGACAGCGCACGCTTTCCGGTGCGGCCGCAGGGATTGGCGCAATCGAATACCGGCAGGTGCTCCGTCTTTAGATGTGGCGCACCCTCAAGGGTCATGGCACCGCAGACGTAGTTGTTGGCAGCCTCTATATCCGCGCGCGTATACCCGAGGGCCTCCAGCATGTTGAACGCCGGGTCGTTCAACTGTTCAGGTTTTAGCCCGAGCTTCTCAATGCAAAAATCTTCGCCCAGGGTGTAATGATTAAAAACAAACTTTATGTCGAAGGCTTGGGTAAGCGCGCCCTCAACTTTCTCAAGCGCGCCGGCATTAAAGCCGCGATCTTGCAGAGAAACGGCATTGATAGCTGGCGCGCCTTTCAATGTGCCATGCCCAACGGCGTGGCGGGCGATGTCGTCGATTTGGGCTTGTGTGTAACCCAAGGTTTTCAGTGCCAGTGGGACAACGCGATTGATGATCTTGAAGTAGCCGCCACCAGCGAGCTTTTTGAATTTAACGAGGGCGAAGTCTGGCTCGATGCCTGTCGTATCGCAGTCCATGACAAGACCGATGGTGCCGGTCGGTGCAATGACGCTGACCTGGGCGTTGCGAAAGCCATGCGCAGTTCCAAGTTCAAGCGCGCGGTCCCAGGACGATTTCGCGGCCGCGACGAGCGCTGAGTCGGGGCAATCGACGGCATTGAGGGGTTGCGGAATGACGTTCAGATTTTCATATGCGTCGCGATGTCCATAGGCGGCTCGGCGGTGATTACGAATGACACGCAGCATATCGCCGTCATTCCCCGTATATCCTGGGAAGGGACCGTGTTCTTCGGCAATCTCCGCCGACGTTGCATAAGACTGGCCGGTCATCAGCGCGCTGATGGCGGCGCAGATCGCGCGGCCTTCGGCGCTGTCGTAGCCGATGCCGTTCGCCATAAGCAGGCCGCCCAGATTGGCGAAGCCCAGACCGAGGGTGCGGTAGCGATAGGATAACTCGGCAATTTCCTTCGATGGGAACTGCGCCATGAGAACCGAGGTTTCCAAGGTTACGGTCCACAGGCGAACCGCGTGTTCAAACCCTTTGACGTCGAACGATCCGTCTTCGTTGCGAAAGGTCAGAAGGTTGAGCGAAGCCAGATTGCAGGCGGTATTGTCGAGAAACATGTACTCGGAACATGGATTCGACGCGTTGATGCGTCCCGACTGCGGACAGGTGTGCCAATCGTTGATGGTGGTATCGAACTGAAGGCCGGGATCTGCGCACTGCCACGCGGCTTCTCCGATGCTGTCCCACAACTCGCGGGCCTTGACGGTTTTAACGGTTTCGCCACTGACGCGGCTTTTCAGATGCCAGTCGGCATCGCCTTCGACGGCCCGCAAAAAGTCGTCGGTGATCCGTACGCTGTTGTTTGAGTTCTGACCGGATACCGTTCCGTAGGCCTCTGAGTCCCAATCCGTGTCGAATTCGGGAAACTCGATCTCAGCATATCCCTGACGGGCGAACTGCAGCACACGCTGTACAATGTTTTCTGGCAGCATGACGTTGCGTGCGGCCATAATTTCTTTGCGAAGTTGGCCGTTTTCTTTTGGATCGAAGCGTTTGTCGCTGTCTTCACCGTCCCATTCGCGACATGCGCGCAGAATTGCATTCAGATGCTTATTGGCAAGGCGTGAGCCTGCAACCATAGCCGCGACTTTTTGCTCTTCACGGACTTTCCAGCCGATGAACTCTTCGATGTCTGGGTGGTCGGCATTCAGGATGACCATTTTAGCAGCGCGGCGCGTGGTCCCGCCGGATTTAATAGCGCCTGCTGCCCGATCACCGATTTTGAGCCAGCTCATCAGGCCCGAGGATTTGCCTCCGCCCGAAAGCTTCTCTCCAGCGCCCCGCAAGGCGGAGAAATTGGTGCCGGTGCCGGAACCGTACTTGAACAAGCGTCCCTCGCGAACCCAGAGGTCCATGATGCCGCCTTCATTCACAAGATCGTCTGCGACCGATTGAATGAAACAGGCGTGTGGCTGGGGATGCTCATAGGAGCTGTCCGACTTGGTTAATTCGCCCGATTGGTAATCGACGTAGTAATGGCCCTGGGACGGACCGTCGATTCCATAGGCCCAATGCAAACCTGTGTTGAACCACTGTGGCGAATTCGGCGCGGCCATCTGGCGAGCGAGCATGAAGCGCATTTCGTCAAAATAGACGGAAGCATCGTTGTCGCTGTCGAAAAATCCGGCTTTCCAGCCCCAATAGGTCCAGGTCCCGGCCAGGCGATCAAACACTTGCCGTGCATCGGTCTCGGCGCCGGTTCGGGTGTCGTCGTCCTCAAGCGCTGTGTTGCGCCAGAGAAATTCGGGAACGTCATCTTCGGGGATTGGCTTCAGGGCTTTAGGTACGCCCGCGCGGCGGAAGTACTTCTGCGCGAGAATATCACAGGCGACTTGGGACCAGGCGGCTGGGACAATTACGTCGTGCTGTTGGAAGACAACCGCGCCGTCTGGGTTTCGGATTTCGCTCGAGGTGGCTCTGAAGTCGATCCCGTCATAGGGAGATTTGCCACTAGCCGTAAAACGCCGCGAAAACCGCATACCCGCACCCGATAAGTCAATCTGAACCAAACCGCATCGGGGAAGTGCGGGACAACCACCCTACGCCCCGACCAATCTCTGGTACGGCGTATAGGCTCGGTATTTTCCAAGCTTCCCCTCGGCCCTCTTGCTCCAAAACACCAGATATTGTGTAGTATTTCGGCAGCACCCCTAGATTATGTCCGAAAAGCATTTCATTCAAGGGTCTTAAGGGCTTGTGTGGAGTGTCTAAGAGGAGTTTTTTCGGGAATGACCGCTATACTGGACGGCTATCTCAATTGCCTTCATATTGCGCCACACACTCGACTAATCGCCTTTACGGCTTACCAGACGGAGAACGTTTCCTATGAGTTTAGGCACTTGGCTTTACACCAAGCTTCACGGTGAGAAAGTGGGCGAGGATGCCTACGGAAATGTGTATTACCACTCGAAAACGCGGAAGCGCTGGGGAAACCGTGAACAGCGCTGGGTGGTCTATCGGGGTGACCCTGAGGCCTCGAAAGTGCCGCCGGAATGGCATGCCTGGCTTCATCATACGACCGACACGCCGATTGAGGCTTCGGCTGCGAAAACCTGGGTCAAGCCGCATGTGCCCAATTTGACCGGCACTGACGCTGCCTATTATCCGCCGGGCCATGATTCGCGTGGTGGTCACAGAGCGCCGGCGACCGGCGACTATCAGGCTTGGTCTCCAAACCCCTAATGTCACGAACAGAGCGCCGCGAGTACATTGTTGGGATTGTAACGGCTGGGACACTTGCCGCCGTCCTGGTGCTGACGGCCTTTGCAAATCGTCAAGTTGTCTCCCTCGACGATGGCCTCTTTCGTCTGACCGCAGATTTTGGGCGAGCGGACGGCCTTTATGTGGGAAGCCCGGTACGTATAGCCGGGCTTGAGGTTGGCACGATCTCAGACATGGGCCTCAATGAGCAGAGCCAAGCCATTCTAACGCTTCAATTTTATGATCAAATTCCTCTGCCCGAGGACACCGCAGCCGTTATTGAAACAGACGGCATATTCGGCTCGAAGTATCTTGAGCTTTATCCCGGCGGCACCGACGAAGTGCTGGAGTCAGGCGCGCGTATTTCCTACACCCAGGATTCGGTGATCCTAGAAGACCTAATCGCGCTGATTGTTGAACGCGCGCGCGCGGCCTCGCGGGCGGACTCGGCGGACGATGCCGTTATAGACGGCTCCGCCTTAGAAAATGAGTATGAAGAATGAAGCGCAATCCGATTGAAACCGTTCTTGGCGGCGTGGTGCTGCTGATCGCGGCGATGTTTATTTTGTTTGCCTATTCAACGGCGGATCTGAAAGTCGTGAGCGGCTACGAAGTGAACGCCGACTTCTTGAAGGTCGGAGGTTTGGTACGCGGCAGCGACGTGCGAATCAGCGGAATTAACGTCGGGACCGTGACCAGAGAGGCTCTCAACCCTGAAAGCTTTCAAGCCCGGGTGACGATGTCGATCGGCGCGGATATTACTTTGCCCGTAGATACTGAAGCATCCATCGTTGGCGACGGATTGCTTGGGTCCAAATACGTCAATCTTGTCCCGGGACAATCGCAAGAGATGCTGAAGACCGGAGATACTCTTCAGAAAACACGGGACTATCAATCACTCGAAGATCTGGTCGGCGAGATTATCTTCCTCGCGACCAATAGCGACGGCAGCAAGTAGAGCGTGAGGCTGGGAAACAAGGCCGCCTGAACGTTGCCACATTCATAGGTATTATGCTGTAACGCCAAGCTGGCATTGACTTTCCATGTGGCAGCCCCCGCGCAAACAGGTGATCAAGGCGCAATGTTGAAATTCTTAAATGTTATCGTCGGAGTAGGTATGTGTATGACCGCTTTTTCGGCGCATGCGATCCTCGACGACAATGGCATCCCTATGGACACTGTGGTTTTAGGGGCGCTCGACAAGGTGACGGCCCGAGTGAACACGTTGAAAGGGCCGGTCGGGCTGCCGGTGAAATTCGGCACCCTTGAGATCGTAGCGCAGACCTGTGTGACCACGCCGCCCGAAGATCCTCCTGAAAGTGCGGCCTTTCTGCAGATTTTCCAAATACAGGAAGACAAGGAAGAGCAGCAGGTGTTCGGCGGCTGGATGTTTGCATCCAGCCCGGCACTCTCGGCGATGGATCATCCGGTTTATGACGTTTGGGTGCTGGGATGCGAAGATAGCACCCGTTCCAACTCGGATTGAGACAAGGGCTTACCGAACGTGCCGTGCTGCGTCAGAGCAGCACTCAATTGTGCAAGATAATCTTTCTGACTGACTTCGATGGCGCCGAACTGTTTCAAGTGGTCGGTGATGAACTGCGTGTCGAGCAGGACATAATTTCCGTGTTTTAAAATCCCAACCAAGTGGCATAGCGCGACCTTAGAAGCGTCGTTCGCACGCGTGAACATGCTTTCGCCGAAGAAGGCGGCACCCATGGCGAGACCGTACAGACCGCCGACGAGTTTGCCGTCCTGCCAAGTTTCGACGCTGTGTGCGAGGCCTGCCTCAAACAGCGAACCGAAAAGCCCTTCAATCTGATCGTTGATCCACGTATCTGTACGCTCGCTTGTTTCCTCCGCGCAGCTTGCGATCACGTCGGGAAATGCGGTGTCTATTGTAACAGTGAACGAGCCGTGACGCAGACGTTTGCGAAGCGACTTAGGGACGTGAAAATCGTCAAGTGGGATGACGCCGCGCAATTTGGGCTGCACCCAAAACACATCGCTATCGCCGCGCGTTTTCGCCATGGGAAATACGCCATAGGCGTAGGCCTTTAGAAGTAGTTCGGGAGTGATATCGGTCATGAGCTAATGTCCTTGCGGATTTGCTCGTTCCAGACCCTGTTATTACTCGTCGGCAGTCAGTTTCGCCACATAGGTTTCCAGCCAACGAATATCATAGTCGCCGTTGATGATGGATTGCTCATGAAGCATTTGATTGTGCAGCGGTATGGTCGTGTCGATGCCGTCAATGACATATTCGTGTAATGCGCGACGCATGCGCATCAGGCACTCGTGCCGTGTGCTGCCTTGAACAATCAGTTTTGCAATTAGGCTGTCGTAATGCGGGGGGATACTGAAACCCGCGAACAGTCCGGAATCGACACGAACGCGCCGTCCGCCTGGCGCGTGATAGCCAGTGATCTTGCCCGGAGAGGGCGCAAATGTGCGTGGGTTCTCCGCATTAATCCGACACTCCATGGCCCAACCTTCAAACTTTACATCTTCTTGTTTGAAGCCCAGTTCCAATCCGGACGCCACCCTGATTTGCTCACGCACAAGATCAACGCCCGTGACCATTTCGGTAATAGGATGTTCGACCTGCAAGCGCGTGTTCATTTCGATGAAATAGAATTCGCCATCTTCGTACAGAAACTCGACTGTGCCGGCATTGTCGTAGCCAATCTTGCGCATGGCCTTGCAGACCACCTCGCCGATCTCATCCCGTTGTGCGGCGTTTAAGGCTGGGGAGGGTGTTTCCTCGAAAATCTTCTGGTGTTTGCGCTGGAGCGAGCAATCGCGCTCACCTAGATGGACGATGTTGCCGTGTTTATCGCCAAGAACCTGGATTTCAATGTGACGGGGCCGGGAGAGATACTTTTCCATGTAGACTTCGCCGTTGCCAAATGCGGCCTGCGCCTCGGTGGTGGCGACCTGGAAGGCTTCCTGCAACTGCTCGGGGCTTTCGGCAACCTTCATGCCTCGTCCGCCGCCGCCCGCACTGGCTTTGATCAGGACCGGATAGCCGATTTCGGCGGCGGCTTTGATCGCAGCCTCTTCGGTAACGACTGCGCCGTCCGACCCGGGCACGACCGGGAGTCCGCTTTCCAACGCGGTTTTTTTGGCGACGACCTTATCGCCCATGGTGCGGATGTGATGCGGAGCAGGGCCGATGAAGGCGATACCGTGATCGGCAACGATTTCGGCGAACTCAGCGTTTTCGGAAAGGAAACCGTAACCCGGATGAATTGCGTCGGCATCTGTGATGGTGGCAGCGGAGATGATCGCGGCTTTGTTCAGGTAGCTATCACGCGCAGAAGGCGGGCCGATACAAACCGCCTCGTCGGCCAAGCGCACATGCATGGCTTCGGAGTCAGCCGTCGAATGCACCGCAACGGTTTTGATGCCCATCTCCCGGCAGGCGCGCTGGATACGAAGGGCAATTTCGCCGCGGTTGGCGATGAGGACTTTTTCAAACATGCTGTGCGCTTAAAATCTACTCAACGATGACAAGCGGCTCGCCGTATTCTACGGGCGCACCGTTCTCGACGATAATGCTGGTCACTTTGCCGGCCTTTGTGGCTTTGACCGGGTTAAAAGTTTTCATAGCCTCAATGAGGGCTACGGTTTGTCCGATCTGCACGGTGTCGCCGATGGTGACGAAGGGTGGCGAGCCGGGCTCGGGCAAGAGGTACGCAACGCCGACCATCGGGGCTTTGATCGCGCCGGGATTGGCGGAGGGCTCCACGGCTGCGACAGCCGGCTGGGCTGTTCCAAGAACCGGGGCGGCGGGGGCCGCCGCAACTAAGGTATCTCGCGCAGTTCGGGCGACCCGAATTCTGAGACCGCCGAGTTCATACTCGATTTCCGTGAGTCCCGTGTCATCGAGCACCGTGGCCAACTGACGTACAAGTTCGCTATCAATCTTGGTCATCGACTGTGAATCCTTGGGGCGTTGATTTTGAGGAGCCGGCGCTTTGGCCGCTGTGTTTTGTTTGGTTTTTGAGGGCGTCACTAAGCGTCTACCTTGTCGATGAATTGGGGCCAATGAGATGAGCCATTGCTTCTACTGCCAGTTCGTACCCGTGCGCGCCAAATCCGCAAATGATTCCAGTGGCCGCGCGCGATACGAAAGAATGATGCCGAAATTCCTCGCGCTTGTAGATATTCGATAAGTGCAATTCAATTACCGGAACATCGCACGCCAGTAGCGCGTCGAGAATGGCGACGGAGGTGTGAGTGTAGGCCGCGGCATTAATGATGATGCCGCCGGCGTCTGATCGCGCACTTTGGATGGCCGAGACCATTTCACCTTCCTCATTGGATTGGCGAAAATCAACGGTTAGCCCAAGTGTCTTAGCACGTTTTTCGGTGGCGACCCGGATATCGTCCAGCGACGCATGCCCATAAATGTCCGGCTCCCGTTTTCCCAATAGATTGAGATTTGGCCCGTTGAGAACAAGAATGGTGCGATTCACGCGTTTTTTCCTATCTGGTGCCGACTAAGCGTATAAGAACTCGGGTCGGCCACCATGGTTCGATCAGAGCGGTTCCAAACCCCGCAACATCAGGGATATACCATAGCCTTGGTCAAGGGCAACCAGCGCAATGGGCTGAAACATATAGGGGATTGGTTGCAACCGGAGAGGGCGCGCTTCATACTTGTGTGCAACAACGTAAACCCCGAGAAGCTACACATTCCATGCAGGTTACAGTTAACGGTGAAAGTCGGGCTTTGACGAGCGCCCTGACGATTGAGGATTTTCTGCGAAATCTCGGCGTAGACCCGCGCAAAGTGGCCGTCGAGCGGAACTTGGAAATCGTGCCGAAATCAACATTCGGCACGGTCAGGATTGAGGACGGTGATCGCCTCGAGATTGTTCATTTTATTGGTGGAGGTTAGATGGAACCGACGAAGGAAGGGGACTTTTTTGAGGTCGCCGGCCGCCGCTTTAAGTCACGTTTGCTGGTGGGAACCGGCAAATACAAAGACTTTGAGGAAACCGCCCAGGCTATAGCTGTGTCGGGCGCTGAAATCGTCACAGTGGCTGTACGCCGGGTTAATCTGTCCGACCCGTCTCAACCCATGTTGATGGATTTTGTCGATCCAAAAAAATACACGTACCTACCCAATACGGCCGGTTGTTATACCGCTGATGATGCCGTGCGCACATTGCGGCTGGCGCGCGAGGCCGGCGGTTGGAATCTCGTTAAACTGGAAGTTCTCGGGGATCAGAAAACGCTGTATCCGGATGTCGTTGAAACCCTGAAGGCGGCAGAGTCACTTATCAAAGATGGCTTTGACGTGATGGTTTACACGTCCGACGATCCCATGATTGCAAAAGCTCTCGAAGATATAGGCTGCTGCGCCATTATGCCGCTCGCCGCGCCGATCGGCTCGGGGCTGGGGATTCAAAATCCGGTCAATATTCGTCTTATCATCGAGCAATCTAATGTTCCGGTGCTGGTGGACGCGGGGGTCGGCACAGCGTCGGACGCTGCCATTGCGATGGAGCTTGGGTGTGACGGCGTTTTAATGAATACGGCGATCGCGGCAGCGAAAGATCCTATTGCGATGGCGCGGGCGATGGGGCTGGCGGTGGAGGCTGGTCGGCTTGCGTATTTGGCCGGTCGCATGCCGCGAAAAATGTATGCAGACCCGTCGTCGCCTGTTGGTGGTCTCATCTAAAATCGCGGCTTTATCCGTTAAAGTTTTAAGATGGACGAGGCGGCAAGTATTGCCGGGCGTGGTGAGCGTGATCGCAAATAGTGCCGAACGTATCGGCTGAGGCCTTCTCTAACCCATTGATATTCATGAATCTTAGAAGTGGCACGCCGCTTGCTTTTCATAAGGCATATGCTCGTGGTGTGCCAAAGCAATAATGCGGCACTCCGTGCGCCACTGAAGTATTCGCGGAGATAATGAGATGAGCCTGCAAGGGACATTCAACACATCGGTCCAAGCGCTGAACACGCAGGCGCAGAACCTGTCGAATATTTCGACCAACATCGCGAACGTGAATACCACCGGCTATAAACTTCAAGGCTCGCGTTTCTCAACGCTGCTCAATCGTGTCTCGCCGGTAAATCAGAAATTTTTCTCGGTCAAAACCACAGATTTTCGTGAGGTCGATAAGCAGGGGATCATCACGCCAACCAGCCGCGCCTTTGATGTGGCGCTGAATGGTCGGGGATTCTTCGTAACGAATACCAAGCCAGGTGGCGATGGCGGCTGGCAATATACCCGCGATGGCTCTTTTTTCGGAAAAGCGGTGCAATTGACCTCTGACAGCGATGCCGATGGTCAAGACGACCAGGGTACTTTGCTGACAACCGCCAATGGTTCCTACGTTTTTGGCTGGGCCGCCGATGAAAACGGGAACATAACTGAGACTAATAATCTGAACGCTCTGACGCCGGTTATGTTCAATAATAACGGTGTTTTCCCGAGCCAAGCCACGTCGAACATCTCACTGCAAGCCAACCTGTCTGCCGACGGCGGTGGCCGCCAAACCGTTGGATTGCCCTATGTTGATCAGTCCGGTGTTTCGCGCACATTGACTGTTGGTTTCACCGGCAGTCTAACGTCCGAATGGGGTCTGGATATGACATCCTTTGGCCCGAACAATCAGCAGGCTCCAGTCACTTTCGATCCACCCACAATTGTGTTCAACGAAGTCGGACAGATTGAAACTCCGACCAACGGCCAGTTCACCGTGACCATCAATGACGGAAGCGGGCCTCAAACGATGACTCTGGATCTGTCCCAGATGACTCAGTTTGCCGACAGCGGAGCTTTTACGGTCCAGAACATTGATCAGGACGGCTTCCTTGCGGGCCGTTTGCAAGATACGTACTTCAATCAAAAAGGCATTCTTGTCGGCAGCTACTCGAACGGTGAAATTCGCAATCTGTACAAGCTGCCAGTCGCCAGGTTTGAGGCGGAAAACAACCTCGACACCCGCAGTGGAAACATTTTCCTCCAGAGTGCGACGTCGGGTGACTTGGAACTAACGGGGCTCGGGAATTCGGTTGGACGGACAGAGATGATTGTTGGTGCCCTGGAGCAATCCAACGTTGATCTTGCCGACCAGTTCTCGAAAATGATAGTGACGCAGCGCGCGTATTCGAGTTCGGCAACCGTCTTGCGGACGGCTGATGAAATGTCCCAGGCGGCTCGTGAACTGAAACGATAGGGCTGGCAGCGCTTAGGTGATCAGTTGGCGGCCTCGGCGCGGCGCATCAAAAGCTTCTCGCGAAAAACATCGTAAATTGAAACGCCGGCGGCGGCGGCGATGTCCTTTGCAGACATCTGCGTTTCTTTCAGAAGTACCCGAACAAATTCTGGGCGAGGGCGCCATGAGTTCCGGCTCTTTGAGCGCGTGTAAACCCGTTTGGGTGCGTCCTTCTTGCGTTCCTCGGCGGCAATCTCATCGCCATCCAGCCCGCGCTGAAGCGCATCCTCAAACGCGGCTTCCCGACGTTTCTTATCCGCGGCCACTGCATCGCCGTCGAGGTGGCGCTCGCCGCGCGCATTCTTTTCACGGGGCGTCCACCAAGAGCCCATGGAATCGGGCCCTGCAGCGCCGAAGTCTGCCCGAAAACCACGCTGACGCTTCGCTTGGACGACAGGCTTTTTCTTCTCCGGCGCATCTTTCATACCGGCCGCTTCGCGCAGAGTCATTCCATGAGCTTCTGCGAGCCTTGCAGCCGCGCCCAGTGCGGCGTCGCGTTCACCACTGTAGGTCGTGGAGTGCGCGACCTCTAGAAGCTTGCGAAACCGCAAACGCTCCTTCTCTGGAAATATTATAACAGTCATCGAACCTTCAAAAACCTAAGCTAGAGTAACTATTTTCGCGCATCGGCGATGAGATTGAGTAGTCGGTCCTTGCCGATAGCTCCGGGAACAAGAGTATCGCCGACAATTAAAGCTGGTGTGCCTTCGATACCAAGATCCTGGGCCAGCGCCATGTTGCTGGAAAGGATGTCGTTAATATTCGGATTCTTCATATCTTCAACGAGTTTGACGACGTCGAGACCGATGGACTTAGCAACGCTCTCGACTGACTCCCGATTTAACGCTCCCTTATGGCTTATCAAAGCCATATGCATCTCGGCATATTTCCCCTGTTCGCGCGCGGCCAGAGCGGCTTGCGCGGCCACGAGAGAGCCGGGGCCTAAGATGGGAAATTCTTTCATCACCATCCGCAAATTATCATCTTGATCCAGAATTTCGGTTATCGCCGGAACCATGGATTTACAGTATCCGCAGTTGTAGTCAAAAAACTCGACAACGGTGACGTCTCCCTTGGGGTTGCCAATGATCGTGCCTTCAACGGGATTAAACAATGCGTCCTTATGAGTCGATAAAGCCTGGGCCTGTTGATCTGCCCGTGTTTGCTCATCTTTGGCCTGCAAGGCGACAATGGCTTCGGAAATAATCTCTGGATTTTCGAGGATGTACTCCCGAACAAGTCCCTTTAATTCTTCGCGCTGTTCACCTGAAAAGGCGCTTTCGTCTTGCGCACAGGAGGGAGCGGCCAAAAAAGTGGCCGCGGCACATAGGAGGAAGATTTTCGCGGTCTGCCGTTTTGGAAACATTGTTTTGCTGTGCATGTAATCGCCTTTTGTGCGCTGTCAATTTATAGAGGCCGCAGATTTTAGTATTAGCTAACTCGCTAATCTAAGTCACCGTCGCTTCATGTCTTCTTTATAGTTTTCTGCGGCAATTTTGATGTCCTGGAGCCGGTGCCAAGTCGGGGTGTCTCTCTCAACGTATTTTTCGGCTTCCATGGTGTAGCGCCGAACCTCTTGGAATTGCCCGAGAAGAATTGCCCGTTCGGCTGCTGCATAGGCCGACATGCCGAGATTGTCATCATACGCATAGGAGCGCGCGAGCATATCCCATGCGCCGGGGTTTTCGCGATCAATCGTCAGCGCTCGCCTTAATGCCGCTTGTGCTTCCTCCGCATAGGCGGCATTCGGCCGTTGCGTCATGGCGTGCGCCATCGCGATCAGAATTTCCGGAGCATCAGGGAGGTATTCCAGAGATTTGCGATAGGCTACAACCGCGCCGTCAATATCACTCTTGCTTAACAGCATATCGCCCTTGATTTGCCAAAAGTACGGATCTTCCGGTTCGTCCTTCAGCAGACCTTCAACTAAGGGCAGCGACTTGTCGAATTGACCGCGGCGATAGTAGGCGATTGTGCGCGCATACCTGGCTTCGATACTGGTGTCGGACTCTGGGTAACGCTGAAGCGTTGTGATTTGGGGCTTTAGAAAAGCAAACAGTTTGGCGACCATCCGCCGGTGTTCGCGCTCAAACTCGGGTTTGGGCGGGACGTCAGAATATGCGGAGCGGTCAATCGCGGCCCGTATGGTTGCCATCCGGTCGCGGGTCAGAGGGTGAGTTCTCATATAGGGGTCTTGTGAAGCGGAAATAAGCATTTCCTGTCCCGCCAGCAGGCCAAAGAAGTCGTACAGACCTTCTGCCGATTGTCCGGTTTGTTCTAAAGTCCGCAGAGCAAATTGGTCGGCGCTGCTTTCAACCGATCTGCTGAAACTCAGCATTTGTCCCAGCGCGACCTGCTGCCCGCCCATGAGAACAGCTATACCCGCGTCGGGATTACCACTTGCAACACCCGCAGCCACACCGAGCAGCAGGGCGAGCATAGAAATTGTGCTGGCCTTAGCCATGCCGTCGTTTGTGGTCACCGCATGACCTCCTGCGATGTGACCGATTTCGTGGGCCATCACGCCGAGGACTTCGCTGGAGCTTTTTGTTTTGAGCAGCAGCCCGGTATGAAAGAACATGTGGTTTCCGGGCGTTACGAACGCATTGAGACTATCGTCCACAATCATGTGGATGCTAATGCTGTCCGGCGGAATGCCGCCAGCCTCAAGAATGGGCCGGGCATAGGCCCGCAGCGTATTATCAATTTCGGTGTCGTGCAGGATGGCTCCTTTACCGAAATCTTGAGCCGACGCGCCGCCGATAGGGGTAAGCAACAGACCGGCCACCGCCAAAGTGCCGGCCATTATGGCGGCGCAGGCCTTGAGAGAGCGCCGGAGTGACCTGGAGCGCGCACGCAGCGGCGGTGGGTAAAATGAGTGAGAAATACTTTGTGTCACGGCTCTTGCTATGGCGGTTACGTGATGGCGCGGGTCGACGCGGTCGTGGTTAACATAGCGGCTCCTCTGCCGCTATTGAACGTATGATGAGGGCTGAATGACCGCTTTTGGTATATGTCCTCACACTATTGCATATAGAGCCGGTACGAATACGTACAAATTATGGCGATTTGTAGCGTGGCTTCGCCCTTATTTAACAATTATCTATGCGATATCAGTGGCTTCTCTGATTTCGGCGTGTGGAGCCATGCCTCCCATTCGTCTAGAAGTAGGGCCGCCGGGGCCAGTTTCTGTCAAATATGAAAGCTATGTGGTCGCGGGCGAGCCTCAGGCGGCGCTTGTGGCGCAAGAAGTGTTGCTTGCGGGGGGTAACGCTGCCGATGCAGCCACCGCTCTTGGGTTGTCGTTAGCAGTGACCCTCCCGTCATCAGCAGGTCTGGGCGGCAGTGGCGCGTGCTTGATGTACGATCCGTCAACCGAATCGGTAGAGACTTTAGACTTTTTGGCAGATGAAAATACACCGTCTGCGCCCCGTCTCGCGCAAGGCCTGTTCTCTCTGCATGCGAAACATGGATCGTTGCCGTGGTCTCAGGTTGTCTCACCATCAGAAAATTTGGCGAGATTCGGACATCCGGTATCGCGCGCCTTGGCGCAAGATCTGGAGCGGTATGGAGCAAAACTGTTTAACGACCGGCCAGCAATTGAACTTTTCATGACCCCTGCAAGACAGATGCTGCGCGCTGGCGATCAAATGCGTCACCTTGCTTTAGCAGCAACGTTGGGCGAAATCCGGTCTGGCTTTGCGAATAGCAGCCGATACGGCGATATCGAGAATAAGATGTTCCAGTCGATTGAGGAGGTTTTGGGCGGAACTCAGGCCGCCGAAATTAAGCCTCTAAGTCCTACATGGACCTCAGCGTTCGAGCGCAGTGATCAGAATACGCGGCAATACTCATTCGAATCGAAGACCACGGCGTCGATGTTACAAGACGCGGAACTTACTGGTTCGACTGAGTTCATGGTTGCAGATGACGAGGGCACCACATTGGTCTGCGTTCTGACCATGGGGTCGCCCTTTGGCTTAGGGGTGATATCGCCCTCAATGGGGTTCCTTTTAGCCTCGAGTGGGGCAGATGAGCATCCGAATATCCCAGCTTTTGCCATGTCTTTATGGGTCGATCTTGCGACAAGACACGTCGTGCTCGCTGCCGCGTCTTCTGGTCCTGAGGCGATGCCGAAGGTCATGCGTGCTGTAGGTCGCATTAAGGATAATGAGACGGGTCCGAATGAGCAGGATGACATCAGTGTCGTGTATTGCAATAAAGCGTCGTTCACAGACCGTGTGCGTTGCCAAGCCTGGGCACGTCCAAGTGGGCATGGTTACGCAACTGTCATTGAATCGGGGAAATAGAAATGGTTTTGAAAGCCGCTCGCCGTGGGCTGGTGCCGCCCTTTATGGCAATGGATGTGATGCGCGAATCCGCGATGCTGGAAGCGAGCGGGCGTAATATAATTCATCTTGAAGTAGGACAGCCGTCCACAGGAATGCCGCGGAAAGCCTTGGCACGCGTAAAGGAGAGTTTGGATAACAGCGCTCTCGGATACACGCTGGCAGGGGGGCTTCCGACGTTAGGGGATCGGATCGCCCAGCATTATCTTGACAGCTATGGGGTGACCGTCTCCGTTGATCGCATATTTGCAACAACGGGGTCTTCGGCTGGATTTATCCTTGCCTTCCTGAGCGCTTTTGACGCCGGAGATCGTGTTGCTTTGGCCTCGCCGGGTTATCCGGCGTACCGTCATATTTTGACATCACTGGGTGTTGTTCCTGAATTGATCGCTGCGGGTGCTTCTACACGCTATCAGCCGACGGTGGATCACCTCAAAGCACTGCCATCTCTTCCTGATGGATTGATTATAGGCAGCCCGGCCAATCCCACCGGTTCTGTTATTCCGGCTGACGAATTTCGTGAGCTTGCGGGTTTCTGCGACCAGCACGGCATTCGGCTGATTTCAGACGAGATTTATCACGGCATAACTTACGGTATGGAACCGACCACAGCGGCGGGACTGTCTGACTCTGCGCTGGTTGTGAACAGTTTTTCAAAGTACTTCAGTATGACCGGCTGGCGTCTAGGATGGCTTGTTGTGCCGCCTGATCTCAAACGGTCGTTGGAGTGCCTTGCACAAAGTTTATTTATTGCGCCGCCCACGGTTTCGCAGCACGGCGGCATAGCCGTTTTTGAATGCCGCGAGGAACTGGACGCCAATGTTCGGCGCTATGCCGAGAACCGAGACATATTGCTGAAGAGATTGCCTGAACTGGGTTTCGACAAATTCGCACCAGCCGATGGAGCGTTTTACATCTACGCAGATATCTCGGCGATGACTGATGATGCAGAGACTTTTTGCAAACGGATGCTGCATGACGCGGGCGTTGCGACGACGCCGGGGCTCGACTTCGACCCCGATCGCGGACATCAATTTATGAGGTTTTCCTTTGCCGGAAGCTCCGACGATATGGAGGAAGCCTGCGAGCGCATTAAAGCCTGGCGCGGCGGGCTCAAGATTTAGAAGATTTTCTTGAGCTCGCTGCGGCAGGAATGCACTCGGGTTTTTAAGAGCCGGCTAATTAGGATTCGTCTGAGCCTTGCCACCAGCCGCGGCGCGGGGATGTTGTGCTGGCTGGTTCAGAAGATTGCGACGCCGGCGCCGGCGTTTGATCGGCTGTAACGGTCGGCGGTGCGGAACTTTTGGTCTCTGTTTCTGCACTCTCACCACGCTTCCACAAAGTACGGAATAGCCGAGCTGGGCCACGTGAGGCGGATTCAGATTCATTTTTGACCGAAGAAGAAGTGGATGTTGATTCGGTCGTGCTTGAGGTTGTTGCCGCAGGCGCGTTTTCCGGCGCGCTGGCCACCGTATGTTGAGGGGCGTCCTGACTAGACGGTGAAGCTGAGTCTGCCGAAGGTGCGGTTGAAGGTTGGCCATCGGCGTTAGTGGTCTCGTTTCCTTCCTTCGTGGTACTGCGCCGCCGGCGTCCACCGCGGCGTCCACGGCGGCGTGGGCGCTGGCCTTGCTCGTCGCGGGGTCGTGCGGATTTTTGCTCTTCAGTGTTCCCTTCGCCTTCAGAAGGTTGTGCTGAGCTATCCTCGCTACCCGCTTCTGTGGCGACTTTAGGTTCGCCGGCAGCAGCTTCTTTATCAGCATCTCGCGGGTCGCGACGCTTCCGACGACGACGACGGCGTTTGCGACCTGAGTTGTCCTCTTCATCGTCCCGGGCCGCGCGGTGTCTTTCGGTATCGTCACTGGATTGCGTCTCGGGAGCTTCCGCCTCCGCAGGGGGCTCTGGTTCTGCCGGAGGTTGTATCAACCGCTGTTCGGTCATTTCTTCGCCAGGGCCACGGATGGCTTTGACGCGATCAAGACGCATATCGGGCGGTACAAGTGAGTTGTCGCCGAGAACGAGTATTTTAATGCCGTAGCGGTTTTCGATACTCGCAAGTGCTTCGCGCTTATAGTTCAAAAGATACAGAGCGACATCGGAATGAACAGTAATGGTCACTTCACTTGAGCGATGCCGGACACCTTCTTCCTCGAGGACGCGCAACGAATGAACGGCGGCGGACTCGGTCGATCGCACGAGACCAGCACCGGAACAATGTGTGCAAACGCGAAAGTTGGCTTCAATCAGACTCGGCCGGAGACGCTGACGCGATAGTTCCAGCAGGCCAAAGTGACTGATGCGTCCGACCTGGATACGGGCTCTGTCCGCACGCAAGGCTTCTTTAAGCTTGCGCTCCACCGCATGATTGTTGCGGTTTTCTTCCATGTCGATGAAGTCGATAACCACGAGGCCGGCTAGATCACGCAGGCGGAGTTGACGTGCAATTTCTTCCGCCGCTTCCAGATTTGTTCTGTAAGCGGTCTCTTCAATATGCCGTTCTTTTGTTGATTTGCCAGAGTTTACGTCAATGGCGACCAAGGCTTCGGTTTGTGCAAAGACAATCGAACCGCCGGACTTGAGCTGGATCGACGGATTATTGATAGATTCTAATTGCGTCTCGACCTGATAGCGGTGAAACAGCGGAATCGTTTCGTCTTTGTACTTCTGAACTTTCTTGGCGTGACTTGGCGTCAACATTTTCATGAAGTCTTTGGCGGTTTTGTAACCTTCCTCGCCGTCAACCCAGACTTCTTCGATGTCGCGCGTATAAACATCACGGATCGCCCGCTTGATCAGACTAGCTTCTTCATGAATGAGCGCCGGCGCACGCGATGTCATGGTGACTTCGCGAATGCTGTTCCACGTACGCTGTAGGTATTCATAGTCTCGTTTGATCTCGGCCTTGTTGCGTTCCGCTCCCGCCGTTCGCAGGATCACGGCCATGCTTTTAGGTAATTCAAGGTCGCCGACAATGGCTTTAAGACGTCGCCGATCCTGTGCGCTGGTGATTTTGCGCGATACGCCGCCGCCGCGCGCTGAGTTCGGCATAAGGACGCAGTAGCGTCCGGCTAGTGACAAAAATGATGTGAGGGCTGCCCCTTTATTGCCGCGCTCTTCTTTGACCACCTGCACCAACATGATTTGACGGCGCTTGATCACTTCTTGAATTTTGTAATGCCTGGACGCGAGGAAGCGACGGCGTTGGCGGTCTTCGCCCGCCGTTTCGTCCTCATCGTCGCCGCCAACCGTTTCGACGCCTGCGGTTTTGGAGGTTTGGCCAGGCACGGCTGCGGATTCTTCGCTTTCGTCTGGAACGGCTTCACCTTTGGCGGTTGCCTGGTCGGCGGCGGTCTCGAGTGATGCCGCACTGACCTCGCTGTCGACGCTAGGTGAGGGCTCGTCCGTCGGCTCAAGCGGCGATGCCGTAGGGTCTACATCAGTTGCGACCGCCTGTTCGGGTTCAGTGCCATCAGCTGATGATTTGGGTTCGTCCGCTTCAGCATCGCCTTCGCTTTCGGAAGATGCGTTTTCGATGACGTCGCCGGTGATCGCCGGAGTGCTGAAGTCTAGCGGAAGGGCGGATCCGGCATCTTCCGCGGAGGATTCTTCGGCGTCGTGAGACTCGGTGCTATGTGCGTCGTTCACGTCGTCCGGTTGGTTGTCGTCCTCGTGATGATCATGGTGATCATCTGCGCTACCGCCATGCGGTTCGTCTTCGTCGTTGTGACGATGAACCTCGGCAAGCAGTCGTTCGCGGTCCGCAACCGGTATTTGGTAATAGTCGGGATGGATTTCGCTGAAGGCGAGAAACCCGTGGCGGTTTCCGCCGTAGTCAACAAAGGCAGCCTGAAGCGAGGGTTCGACCCTGATAACTTTGGCTAAGTAGATGTTACCTTTGATTTGTTTTTTAGTTGAAGTCTCGACATCAAATTCTTCGAGGCGAGTTCCATCCAGCACCACTACCCGGGTTTCCTCCAGGTGTGTGGCGTCGACCAGCATTCTCTTGACCATAGTAAGACGTTCTCCGTGATGCCGCTGTGCTCGCGCGGGCGGGGAGCGTGAGCTCCCGGGGCGCGCGTCCGCGGCAGTTAATTGTGACTAGTGCGCCAGGCTGGATCCTGAAGAAACGCCGATCACGGCCGCCGGATAGACCTAGCGAGCGCGCATGCTGAAAGCAGAAGGCATCGCTCGTGTAGTTGCGGCGGTGTAAAGACAGTGTCGGCACGCAGAATCCCCTGGTGGTTAACCTTTGGGCTGTTGATAGACCGGATGGCCCATTCATTCCCGTTGTAATGGGGCTGCAACCGCATGGTAATACCCTGAAATCCAAGGCGTTTATGTGTGGGAGCGCGCCGATTTCGGCGTTTAGGCCAACTTCCTAGGCGGCGCCCGTAGACATGCGAATAGCAACCACTATGCACAGTGAAGATAGACGCCGCGCTTGCCATGTGACAACGCCTAATTCTTATGCACAGCGCCTAATTGACCGAAGGGGGGCCTGGAGGCCTATTTTCGGCAATAATCTTGCCCTGAATCTCCTAATACGTATATACTATTTAGAGTCAATGGGTTTGGGTTAATACTTTAAGCTTTACATGCGAGAACCATACGATTTGAAGCGCCGAGAGGTGGAGTTGACCAACTCGGAAGCATTTATGCCCGGCTCAGGCACGCCGCTATCCTACCCGTTGTGTCGCGGCATGGTTGTGGGCCGCCGATTTGTCTTGTCTGCCGGAACTGCTGCGCTTTTTGTTCCGTCGCTCGTGCGAGCTACGGGTATTGCGTCCACCATGCGCGTTCACGATCACGGCCAGTACACCCGCCTCGTACTTGAGTTGTCTGAAAGCGTTGAGTTCAGCATTTTTCAACTTGCTGATCCCTACCGCATTGTCGTGGATTTACCTGAACTCGATTGGGCTATCGCGAGGGATACTGCTACCGAAAGAGCCGGTTTGGTGAATACCGTGCGCTATGGATTGTTTCAGCCCGGCAACACCCGCATCGTTGTCGATTTAGCGGGGCCTTCCGGGGTTAAAAATGCGTTTGTGCTTCCGCCAACTGGAAATACACCCTTTCGCTTTGTTCTCGATATGGAACCCGTATCTCGGGAAAGCTTCATGGCCAGTGTCGGTCAGCGACATCGCACCGGTGCTTTAGATACAGCCAATGCGAAACCGGAGCCGACTCAGCCGAACATCCAGACCGATGTGGGTCGGCCAGGCGTGCCAGGGACCGATCGAAAAACTGTTGTTGTCTTGGACCCGGGGCATGGGGGCGTAGATCCAGGAGCTATTGGCGTCAGCGGCATATACGAGAAAGTTATCACTTTGGCGGCCGCCCGTCAGCTGAAGACGCGCCTTGAAAGCACTGGGCGCTACGATGTCACACTTACACGCGACCGTGATATTTCCCTCGCGCACCGTGAACGCCGCGAAATCGCACGCCGTGTGCAGGCCGACGTGTTTATGTCGATACACGCAGATTCGATAGGCAACAAAGACGTCCGCGGCCTTTCGGTTTATACGCTGTCCGAGAAAGCGTCAGATAGAGAGGCGGCGGCGCTTGCCGAGCGCGAAAATAACGCGGACCTTATTATAGGTATGGATCTGTCACACGAAAGTAAGGATGTGCGGCATATCCTTGTCGATTTGGCGCAGCGCGAAAGCATGAACTTGGCGACCAAGCTGGCAACGAAATTGATCTCTCAGTTGCAACGAGATGTTAAACTGCTCAGGAATACGCACCGATTTGCGGGTTTCGCGGTTCTCAAGTCACCCGATATCCCGTCTGTTCTGATTGAAATGGGCTATTTGTCTAATCGGGAAGACGAGAAAGCCCTGAAACAGACCGATTATCGCGAAAAACTCATGGCGGCCGTGGCCAGGGGCCTCGACGATCATATGGGCACCGTACAGAGCGCGCGGCGGCTTTAACTGAGTTTTTGGCGAATTTTTGCCCCATTTAGGGGGCATCACTAGAATCTGAGGTGCGGGTATTTGGGGATACGATATGTATCCTTGGAGAGTCGTTGTTTGTCGCATGAGGCGATATAATAAACATTCGAATCCGTGAACGGCGGTCCTACCGTTCACAGGTGGTTTGAAGGTCGGACATCACATGAAACGTTGGCTAACAATTCTTTTCTGCGCGGGGATGCTGGGAATTTTTATTGCCGGCGTGGCCGCGATTTTTCTGTTCAACCACTTTAGTAAAGGGCTTCCTGACTTTCGTCAGTTAGCCACATACGATCCGTCGGTCATGACGCGTGTGTATGCAGGCAACGGTCGGCTGATTCAGGAATATGCCATCGAGGGTCGTGTTTTTGTCCCGATCGAGGAAATCCCAAGACGCATCGTCAATGCTGTCGTCGCCTCCGAGGATCAACGGTTCTTTAGCCACCCCGGGGTTGATCCCATCGGATTGACCCGTGCGGTTTTTGTGGTTATCGGCGAAAAACTATCGGGTACCGGCGGGAGGATGAAGGGCGCTTCCAGCATTACCCAGCAGGTTGCCCAGAAGTTTCTGCTGGGACGAGAGTACAGTTTTGATCGCAAAATTCGAGAAGCGATCCTATCTCTACGGATTGAGCGAGCGTTTACCAAAGAGCATATCCTCGAGCTGTATTTGAACGAGTCTTATTTTGGCTATGGTGCTTACGGAATCGCCTCGGCCGCCCTAAGTTATTTCAACAAATCTCTTGATGAGTTGACCATCTCCGAGTCCGCGTTTCTCGCCGGTGTTCTGAAGGGGCCGAACAACTACAACCCTGTGCGATACCCCGAAGCGGCAACCGTGCGTCGAAATTACGTGGTTGGGCGCATGCTTGACGATGGCTACATCACGCCGGCAGATGCTGCCGCGGCGAAAAGCGAGCCAATTGAGTCTCGTGATAAAGATGAGACAAAAATGGTTCGTGATGCTGATTATTTCGCAGAGACAATTCGCCGCGATCTAGCGCAGCGTTACGGCGACACGGCGCTCTATGAAGGCGGGTTGTCTGTGCGCACGTCGTTGGACCCGCGCTTACAGGCGCTGGCTTCCGATGCGTTGCGTAATGGCCTCATTACTTACGACCGCAGGCACGGTTGGCGCGGCCCACTTTCCCAATTGGCGAACGGTGAAGATGCGTTGGCGGAATTCAAAGTTATGCCCAATCCTGACGGTCTTGCGCCAGGCTGGACCATCGCTTTGGTGCAAGCAGTGCGCTCCGACAGTGCCTCCGTCGCTTTGCGTGATGGGCAGACAGGAACCATACCACTCAGTGAGCTTCGGTGGGCGCGCGAATGGCTACCGGACCAACTTGTTGGCGGCAGCGTGACCACGGCCACTCAAGTATTGAGTGTCGGCGACGTCATTGCGGTGGAACGTGTTACCAAACAGTCCGATGGTAGCGCTTATCCCGAGAACACCTTCGCCCTTCGCCAAATTCCTAACGTCAACGGAGCTATTGTTGCGATGGATCCGCACACGGGACGGG
The DNA here is from genome assembly GCA_963976395.1 of uncultured Rhodospirillaceae bacterium. Classification (GTDB taxonomy): domain Bacteria; phylum Pseudomonadota; class Alphaproteobacteria; order Rhodospirillales; family Rhodospirillaceae; genus UBA11612. The sequence continues at coordinate 16,703 of CAXBLG010000007.1, read as the reverse complement.
TCTTGGCTATGTCGGGCGGCTTCGCTTACGACAAATCTCAGTTCAATCGCGCAACGCAGGCGCTTCGTCAGCCGGGGTCGGCGTTTAAACCCTTTGTGTATCTGGCAGCCCTTGAGGCCGGCTTTACTCCATCTACGTTGGTGCTCGATGCGCCGTTTGTCATGGATCAGGGGCCTGGTCTGCCGAAGTGGAAACCGAAGAACTACTCCGGTGAGTACATTGGTCGGGCGACGCTTCGAACGGGAATTGAAAAATCCCAAAACCTAATGACGGTTCGTCTTGCCCAGGCCGTCGGCATGGATAAGGTCGCGAAGGTTTCCGAGGCATTCGGTGTGGTTAATAAAATGCCGCATAACCTTTCCTCGTCTCTTGGCTCGGAAGTTACAACAGTGCTGCGGTTGACGGCTGGCTACGCACAACTGGCAAATGGAGGAAGAAAGCTAGAACCGACTTTCATAGATCGGATTCAAGACCGAAGCGGCCAAACTATTTACCGAGCCGACAACCGTATTTGTATCGGATGTCAGGGTGATCCATGGGAGGGCCAGACGCCTCCCAGCGTGCCGGATGAGCGCGTGCAGTTGGCTGATGCCGCGAGTGTTTATCAAATGGTTCATATCCTCGAGGGGGTTGTTCAAAATGGAACTGGCCGCAGCGTTAGAGTGATCGGAAAACCCCTTGCGGGTAAAACCGGAACCTCGAACGATGCAATGGATGCTTGGTTCCTTGGGTTTGCGCCTGATCTTGCTGTTGGCGTATTTGTTGGGTTTGACGAGCCGCGTACATTGGGCCCCCGGGAAACCGGAAGCAGTGTCGCGGCTCCTATTTTCCGTGAGTTCATGGGACCTGCACTGGAAGGCAAGCCGGCTAAGCCGTTTCGGGTTCCGCCTGGCGTAAGCCTTGTGCGTGTGGAGCATGACACAGGCCGGCCTGCTCAGCCGGGTGATGCACATGTGATTTTAGAGGCGTTCAGGGCAGGTACATCGCCGAGTACGCAAGCCACTGTTATGGGCCGGCCGGAAGAGATGGACATTGGGGAAGACGTTCCCAATCAACCCAACGCAGGTGGGCTTTATTAACGGGCAATTCCTCGGCCCATCATCTCTTGTGTGTCCCGGGCAAATTCCGTAAATAGCCTGACTATCTAAAAAAGGAACGGCAGGTTATTCATGCGCGCAGATATTGAAACCAAAGTCAAAGATATCAACCGGTCCCTGGTCTTGCTCCGGAGGCATCTTTGACTGGGATCGCGCCCTCCTTCGTCTAGATGAACTGAACGCAAAAGCCGAAGACCCTAATCTTTGGAATGATTCTGCTGAAGCGCAAAAAATTATGCGCGAACGGACGCAGATTGAGACGGCCGTTGCCGCGACGCGGAAAATTGAAAGCGACTTAGAGGACGCTATTACTTTATCTGAACTTGCAGATGAAGAAGGCGATGAGGCGAGCTTCGAGGAAGCGGGACGTCTACTTGAAGATGTTATCCGTCGGGCGAAACGGCAAGAGCTGGAAAGTCTTTTGTCCGGCGAAGCGGATAGTAACGATTGCTATCTTGAAATCCATGCAGGCCAGGGCGGAACAGAGGCGCAAGACTGGGCCGAGATGTTGGCGCGCATGTACACAAGGTGGGCCGAGAAGAAGGGCTATCGCTGCGAATATCTTGAAGAAAGTGCAGGCGAGGCCGCGGGCATCAAGTCTGTTACCTTCCGTATTTCGGGACTCAATTCCTACGGCTGGTTGAAAACGGAAAGCGGCGTCCACCGCTTGGTACGCATTTCGCCTTTTGACTCCAATGCGCGCCGTCACACGAGCTTCTCATCCGTTTGGGTCTATCCCGTTGTGGACGACACCATAAACATTGAAATCAACGAAAAAGACTGCCGCATTGATACCTACCGGGCTTCGGGTTCAGGTGGTCAGCATGTTAACAAAACCGACAGCGCCGTACGTATTACCCACATTCCGACGAACATTGCTGTGCAGTGTCAGAATGAAAGATCACAGCACCAAAACCGAGCTAAAGCCTGGGATATGTTGCGAGCGCGGTTGTATGAGCTGGAGCTGGAAAAGCGGGAAGCTAAGCTTTCTGCACAAGAAGCCGCGAAAACGGATATCGGTTGGGGACACCAAATTCGCTCTTACGTGCTTCAACCGTATCAGTTGGTGAAAGATCTTCGTACAGAAGTCGAAACCTCGGATACGCAAGGCGTTTTGGACGGTGATCTAGATAAGTTTATGGCAGCCTCTCTGGCATCACGTATTAAGACCGTCGCGGAAATGGACTATTAGCCGGTGCTTGGCGGCTTCGATGACGCGCCTAAGACTCAAGCCATGGAGCGAGATAGTTCGGTGTCATACCTGCTATTGTGCGCGCATCGATATTGAAGGGGCCCTTTGGCACGCCCCGAAAATACCTATCCATAAGATTCTTGTATTCATCTGTTGGTCGCTTTTGATCACGCGCGCATAAAAATTCGAACCATCGAACTCCGACGGCGAGATGATTGATCTCGTCTTTGTAAATCATATCGAGAATATTCGCGGTCTTTTCGTCGTCTGCCTGCCGAAGACGTTGCATAAGGGGTGGCGTTGTATCAATGCCGCGAGCTTCCAAAGTCATCGGAATGAGCGCTAGTCGAGCCAGCAGCGCGTCTGCTGTTGTTGTGGCAGCTTCCCATAGGCCGTCGTGGGCGGGAAGGTCGCCATATGCCGTGTTCCAAGCGTCCAGTTGAGAATTGAGCGCCTCGAAGTGCTTGGCTTCTTCTTCCGCGACCATAACCCAGTCGTCGTAGAACGCATCAGGCATGTCGTCGTTGGTGAAGCGCGCAACTATGTCCCAAGCCAAATCGACAGCGTTGAGTTCGATGTGGGCGAGGGCGTGGACAAGAGCAATACGGCCCTTAGGGCCGGTGGATCGCTTTGGCATTTCGCGGGGCGCGCAAAGGCGCGGAGCTGACGGCCGCGCTGGCCGATCAGGAGGTGTGCAATGTCCCACGGAAACTTCGCTGTTCCTCCATGCGGCAGCATGAAGATATGTTTTGCTCACTTTTTGATCGGGGTCGGCGGTGGTGAGAACATCTACAGCGGCCTCGGCCAAAGACGGTGCGGAGACCGTCATAGCTTTTTAAGCAAACCGGCCACTTCTTCCACGTGCCCCGGAACGCGTACTTTCCGCCACTCTGCGCGCACCACGCCTTTTTCGTCGATCAAGAACGTGGAGCGCTCTATCCCCATGTATTTGCGGCCATACATGTTTTTTTCTTTCCACACGCCGTAAGCCTCGCAGACCTTGGTTTCTGCGTCAGACGCCAGATCAAAATTCAATTTGTGTTTTGTCTTAAATTTCTTGTGACTTTCAACAGTGTCCTTGGATACGCCGACGATGGTTACTCCTTTTCGGGCAAAGGCGGTCTTGGCATCCCTAAAGGACTGAGCTTCGGCCGTGCAGCCTGCGGTGTCATCCTTAGGATAAAAGAACAGCACAACGCGTTTACCACGCAGGGCTTTCAAAGAGATTGGTGCGCCAGACTCCGTGGGCATGGTAAACGCCGGAGCGGTTTTTCCGGCGAGAGACTTTCCGACCGGTTTATTTGTGGCTTTTTTCACGCTCTTCGCGGCCGGCGGTTTGCGGCCAGCGGATTTTGTTTTGGAGACTGTCTTGCGGGAGGTAGCTGTCTTTGTTTTGGATTTCGGGGGCATTATCGTTTCCATATTTGTCGTTGGTGTTTCTAAATTACGTGTCGGAAGCCTTGGCGGCCTCAATTTTCTCTGCCGGTACTTCAATGAAGTTGTGAAACAGGGACGAAATTGATTTTGCGGTTTCGTTCATACGGCTTTCGAGTTCTGAAAAATTTTCTGCGTCAGTCGCTTTTGCGAGTCTTGATTTGAGGCCTTGAGGCAGATCTCCTTCGGCCATCGAACCGTCGGTCGTCAGACGCAGCATGAACTGAAGCCGCGACCAAAAATTTATGCCGTCCCGAAGAATTGAGGCATTGTCCCTATCCATAGCCGATGAGGAAACTAATCGTTTAGCGAGAGCCGTCGGGCGGGAATCGCCCCATCCGGTGGCGGGAAATTTCAAAAACAGATACTGAAATATAAACTCCCCATCAATCAGGCCACCGGCTCGCCGTTTGATATCCCACGGGCCGCCATCTTTATGTCCCTTGCGCATACGGGCACGCATTTCCGCGACGTCGGTGACCAACTTGTCCAAATCTCGCGGACGCGACAACACCGCCTTAATTATGTCCTCAATTTTTGACCGAATCTCTGGCGACCCATAAACCAAGCGCGCGCGGCTAAGAGCCATATGCTCCCATGTCCAAGCATCGTCGGTTTGGTATTTGCGAAAAGATTCCAAGCTTGACGCGAGAGGGCCCTTGTCACCGCTAGGCCGCAGACGCATATCGAGCGTATACAAGCGGCCTTCCTGAGTGAGGGAGGTAAAGGCCGTCGCGATACGCTGCGTAAGACGAATGTAATAGGCTGATGTGGGCAGAGACTTTGGCCCGCCTTCCGAATGGCCGTCCAAATCGGCATCGTAGATTGCGACCAAGTCTAGATCCGACGTGGGCGTGAGTTCGTAACTACCTATTTTGCCGTAGCCGAGAACCGCATATGCACCGTCCGGAATGGTTCCGTATTGCTTGGCGAATTCGCTGCTGACCCGAGGCACGATATTAGCGACAACCGCTTCAGCGATAAACGTCAGGTATTCAGCCGCGGCAATAGGGTCAATCATATGTCTTAGACATTGAACGCCGACACGGAACTGCTGGTCATTTGCCCACCGGCGGCAGGCATCGAGCATATCTTCGAACACCTCCGTTGCCTCGAGGGTTGAATGCAGGTCTTTCGACAAAGCCGCCATCGTGCCGATTGATTGGTAGAATTCGGGCTCTAGGACATAGTCGAGGAGAGCTGGCCGACGGCTTAAGTGTTCGGAAAGACGCGGCGCGTCGCCCATAATCTCGCCGACAAGGTCCAATATTTGCGGGTTGGCATAAAATACAGACAAGATCGGCACGCCTGCCGGAAGAGCGGCAAGGCATTTGTCGAAACGAACGAGGGCGGTGTCGGGTTGGTTTGTCTTTCCAAATGAGGCGAGTAGGCCTGGCATGACCTCGGTCAGGAGTTGGCGAGCTCGATCACTTCGCGTGGAACGGTAGCGGCCGTGATGCCAGGTGCGGACGGTCTGGATGACAAGGCTTGGATTTTGAAAGCCAAGCCGTTGCAGGGTTTCAATGGTGTCCGGGTCGTCCTCGGTGCCGGTGAAGACGAGGTTGCCATCGACCGCCAAGGTCGTGGCGTCTTCAAACAAATCGGCATAGTGGCTCTCGACGCTTCGCAAGACGGCCGTCACGTCGTGCGCGAACTCGTCAAATGAAGTGTATCCCATGAACGAGGCTATGCCGTTTAGCTTTGCAGGATCAGTCGGCAGCGTTTGAGTTTGTTCGTCGGATACCATCTGCAGGCGATGTTCAAGTTTTCTCAGATAATGATAGGCCTCGGTTAAATCTTTAAGAGCGGTGTCTGTGACGAACTTCAGATTGGTGAGCACGCCGAGTGCCGCCAAAGTGCGCGGGGTGCGCGCTTCAGGGAAACGGCCCCCCCAAATAAGTTGTTGTATTTGAGCAAAGAACTCGATCTCACGGATGCCCCCGCGCCCGAGTTTTATGTTGTGTCCGGCCACTTCCACTTTGCTGCCGCCTTTATGGGCGTACATCTGCCGCTTGATGGATTGAATGTCTTGAATTGCGTAGAAGTCGAGAGACTTACGCCAGATGAACGGCTGCAAGTCTTTCATAAAAGAGGCCGCGACTTGTCTATCTCCGGCGATTGGTCGCGCCTTTATCAGTGCTGCGCGCTCCCAATTTTGCCCGTAGCTTTCGTAATATACTTGAGCGGCTTCCCGCGACACAGCGACAGCAGTTGAGCCTGGGTCGGGCCGCAGACGCAAATCGGTCCGAAATACATACCCGTCGGCTGTACGTTCATGCAAAAGTCGAACAAGATCTTTGGTGAGGCGAACAGCGAACTCTTGCGGTGATTTTTTACCGGTATAGGGGAGGTGGTCGTCGTCAAAAAAAACAAACAGATCGATATCGGAAGAATAGTTCAGTTCGCGTGAGCCGTGTTTGCCGAGCGCAAGCACGACGTAGCCAGACGAGGCTTCCGGATTTTCTATGTCGGCCAGCTCAATTGCGCCCTGAGTATGCGCTTGAAGAAGCAGAACTTTGACCGCGTGTGTTACGCACGCATCGGCGAAATCCGACAACGCGCCTGTGACGTCATCTAGACCCCAGACGCCGGTAATATCGGCGAGTGCGATGACTAAAGCAGCCTGGGCCTTGCTGCGCCTCAACTCGGTCATCGTCGCTGCTGTATTGTCAGATGTTGCTGTTTTGAGCTTTCCCAGAATCGAATTGAGGCACTCGTCAGGGCCGGATTCTAAAAAATCACGAAATAAGGCGGGATATGAAAATATCAGACTGCTTAGATAAGGACTGTTGCCGAAAATACCTTGGATTAGGGGCCGAACCTGCTGGTCGTTGACTACTGACTCACACCAGGCCCGCAGGCCCTCGGGCTGCTGCTGGGTAGCCGTTAACCATTCCTCTTGGGTGCTGCGTGCGCGGTCGAGGTCCGCCGGGGGCGGGAGAGGGGAATTAGGCAACAGAATCAACGTAAGGCCTGCATGATTTTATGTTAATTAACCGGACAGTGAGATATAGATTGGGCGTGGTCAAGTTGTGGTGGACGCATATGAGTCTGCCGCCCGAACTTAATGCCCATACGGCACTAATGCTCGTATGGCACAGTTTGTAATCAGGCTTTGGGCCTAAACCAATCGTAAATAGGAGCTGGCACGACGTTGGCGCATGGAGCGGTCAAGTTTTTGCTTCGCGTTTTGGAGGCCGCCTTTCTGGTGGTTCTTTTGGGTGCGGGTGTGCTGGCCTGGCGGCTCAACCAAGGGCCGGTGGCGATTAATGCAATTGCTCCGTATGTCGCAAGCGTTCTGGAAGACCTAAATCCTGGGTTACGCTTTAGAATTGAGCACGCCGAATTCGGGTGGAAAGGCTTTGAAGGGCAGCCGCGCTTCGTCATTCGCAATGTGCGTGTTTTGGATGCCAGCGAGAACGTTATTGCCGGGCTCCCGAGTTTGAGTGCGTATCTTAGTGTACCTGCCTTGCTCAAGGGTGATGTCGCACCCGAACGCATAAATCTGTCGAACCCCATCATTCGTTTTGTGCATCGAGCAGACGGCACGCTTGGTTTGGGGGTTGAAGGCTCGGTAGCCGCAGCTTCAAATGAAGCAGCCAGCGGCAATATTTTGTTGGCCGGCCTTGTAGGGTCTCTGACGACTCCGCCGGGTGCGGATAATCCGGCTGGCTATTTGCAGTCGGTGTCTATCGATGGGACGACCTTGATGCTTGTCGATGAAGTGTCAGGCCGAAGATGGTTGGCGCCGGACGCTACGCTGGGTTTTGAACGCGGGGATGGAGACGTAGAGTTTCGAGCGACGCTACCGGTTTCTGAGGAAGGTAAATCGTGGGACGTGACGGCCGAGGGCCGTTATGTGGCAAATACAAACGAACTTTCAGTTGCCTTCAGTATTGATGATTTTAGGCCCGCCAGAATTGCCGATCTTGCACCGCAACTCTCCGTGTTTGAAATGATTGATCTTGGTCTTAGTGGCATTGTTGCTGCCGACTTTGTTCTGGAAAGCGGCGGAGCCCGGATAGATGCAATACGCTTTGATGTGCGGGGCAATTCCGGCCATGTGAGAGTCCCGTCGCCGGTCGCCTTTGATTACCCGATCCGCAGCCTATTTCTTAAAGGCGAGGCGGGATCGTCCTTGGACAGTATTACGATAGAAGACTTCCAAGTGAGCATTGATCGAGATGCCCAGACTTCACCTACAATCAAAATGTCTGCAGTTGCGACTAATCTCAATTCCGCGCCGGCCGTGAAGGTCAGGGCTTCTTTAGATGATATTTCTATCGAGGCCCTTAAAGAATACTGGCCGGCAGGTGTGAAGCCCAACACACATAACTGGATCGTAAAGAATCTCTCTGATGGCGGGCTGACCAACACGCGCGCGATCATTGATCTCGCAGGGCCTGACCTTAGTCAGATAGACGCAATCCAACTTAATCTTACCTCGGAACTAAACGGTATGTCCGTTCAGTACATCCAAGGTATGCCTCAAGTCCAAGGCGCGCACGGATCTATGCAGGTTGGGCTCGAAGAAGTTTCCTTCGAGATGCGGGGTGGATATGTTCCCGATCCGATGTCCGATGATGATCTGCGCATTACGCACGGTAAGCTCAGGATGCATAATCTCGGCAATCGCGGAACGGAATTGGCTGATTTCGATATCGATATCGCCGGTGATTTCGGCGCTGTTATGCGGCTGATTGATCATGAACCCTTCGGATACGCAACGGCGGTGGGCATGGATACGGGGGAGGCTGCCGGCCGGGCGGATATCAAACTGGCTTTGGACTTTCCGCTTGTGAAGGAACTCAAGCTTGATCAGGTTAAAATCGGCGTTGATGCGATGATTGACGGCGTGGCCATTCCCGACGTTGCTTTCGGGCTGCCGCTCACTGATGGACGTATGAATGTGGTCCTTGATCGCGACGGAATGGATGTGAGCGGAGTAGCCCAACTTGGAGGTATTCCGTCCGCCATCCAATGGCGGGAAAATTTCGGTGGTGGTGAGTTCCGGAGCCGTTATGTTTTGGACCCGGTCATCGACAATGAGCATCGGCCGTCTATTGGTCTTGGTATGGCGCCGTTTACACCTCCCTATATTGATGGTTCTGCCAGCGCGCATGTCATCTACACCGTCGATCGTGAAGCCAACAGCGTTCTTACGGCGCAGGTGGATTTGACCGAGCCCGCCATGGCGATTCCTGAACTTGGCTGGCACAAAGCCTCCGGCGTTGTCGCCCAGGCTGATGTTGAAATGTCGTTCTTTGAGGGACGGCTTTTAAGCGTTCCCTCATTTGTGGTGCGGTCGGGAGATGACCTTCTGGTTTCGGGGGATGCGACATTTGGCGCTGAGGCAAAACTTACATCACTGTCCATTAAGCCAAGCACGGTTGGTGAAAGCCGATTGTCCGGAACACTGAAAGCGGACGACCGAGACGGTTTAAAAATTGATGTGTCTGGCGCTCACGTCAATGCAGCCTCTTTTTTGAAAGAGGCCTTTCCGGCAAGCCGCGACGATGAAGAAAAGTCCTCTCAAACTCCAATAACGCTGCACGCTAACATAGATCGCATGTCGTTCACCCCGGAAGCGAACTTTACCAATGTTCGCCTGAATTTTGAAAGCGCGGCTGATGGTGTTCGCGCGATCGATTTTAAAAGCCTCGTGGGTGATGAGATGCCATTTAATTTCACGTTGACGTCGAATGCTGAGGGCCGGACGTTTACAGGCAGCAGCGAAAACGGTGGGGGCGTTGTGCGCGCGGCAGGCTTGTTCGACGATATCGTCGGAGGTCGGCTGGAGATTAACGGAAATTTGGATGATGATGGGATCGTGCGCGGACAAGCAGAAATCAGCGATTTTTATCTTGTCGATGCCCCAGTTGTGGCGCGGCTGCTTTCTGTGGCGGCTCTGACCGGTATCGTCGATGAACTTCGCGGTGAAGGTATTTCATTCAAGACGCTGCGTGTTCCGTTCTCTTATGCGAATTCGACGCTAGCCGTTGAGGATGGCGAAATGTTCGGTACGTCTTTGGGGCTCACGGCAGATGGCACATACGATTTTACGGCCTCATCCATGAACTTCAACGGGACCGTAATTCCGGCGTACGCCATAAATTCCGCGCTTAATTCTATCCCCTTGCTGGGAAATCTATTCACAGGAGGTGATAAGGGGGGCGGTATTTTTGCGGCCACATACAGCTATCGCGGAGATGTGGCGACAGCCGAACCAACTGTTAACCCGCTCGCGGCACTGGCGCCGGGTTTCCTGCGTCATATTTTCGATATATTCACAACGCGTCCGCAAGAGGCATCGTCCGTGCGGCCCGGAGAGCGAGGTCCGGGCGAAGCCCCTACGTCGCAGCTGGAAAAAGATTCTGTCCAGCCTTAGGTCGTAATCGGTCCGTCGCGCAGGCTAGTTGACGCGCACAATGGCGTGGCGTTTCTTTCCCGCGCTTATTTTGATGATGCCATCGGAAACGAACTTAGTGTCTACCATTAAGTTCTCATCTTCTATTTTGGCATCGTTTATTTTTGCACCGCCACCACGGATAAGACGTCGTGCTTCACCATTGCTTGCGGCAAGGCCTGTGTTTTGCAGCAGCGCAAGAATCGGGACGCCGGCCGATATATCAGCGTTAGGTATTGCAATGCTGGGAAGATCGTCGCCCGCTCCGCCTTGTTCGAATGTTCTCCGTGCGGTCTCGGCTGCATCAGTCGCGGCCTGCGCCCCATGCAGCAGCGTTGTCGCTTCCAGTGCCAAGACTTTCTTTGCCTCGTTGATTTCCGCACCGCCCAATTGCTCAAGCTTCGCAATTTCCTCCAAGGACACGTCGGTAAACAGTTTCAGGAAGCGCCCGACATCAGCATCTTCAGTATTGCGCCAGAACTGATAATAATCATAAGGGCTCCGTCGCTCTGGTTTCAGCCATACAGCACCAGCCGCCGTCTTGCCCATCTTAGCGCCCGACGCCGTGGTGATAAGCGGAGAGGTGAACCCGAACAATTCTGCGTCCGAGAGTCGTCGCCCGAGGTCTGTACCTTGCACGATATTGCCCCATTGGTCGGACCCTCCGAGTTGTAGGGTGCAATCGTACCGCCGATGAAGCTCAACAAAGTCGTATCCCTGTAGAATCATGTAGTTGAATTCGAGAAACGTCAGGGGCTGCTGGCGATCAAGCCGAAGTTTCACGCTGTCCATGGTCAGCATACGATTGATGGTGAAATGTCGGCCAATATCGCGCAGGAAAGATATGTATCCTAAATCGTCGAGCCATTCGGCATTATTGACAAGCACGGCTTCTGCCGAGCCCGTGCCGAATTTCAGAAACTGATCAAAAATACTTTGGATAGAAGCGATGTTTGCCAGAATTGTTTCGTCATCCAACAAGCCGCGCATCTCATCCTTGCCCGATGGGTCGCCGACCTTGGTGGTGCCTCCGCCCATCAGCACGATGGGTCTGTGCCCGGTCTGTTGCATGCGGCGCAACATCATGATGCCAGTGAGATTTCCGACGTGTAGGCTATCTGCAGTCGCATCAAAGCCTATGTATCCGGTGACTGGACCTGCAGCGGCTTTTGCATCCAATCCCTCAAGATCGGTGCATTGATGCATATACCCACGTGCGGTGAGAACCTGGATAAGATCTGACTTGTATATTGTCATTGCGGCGTTCAAATTCACATGTAACAGCGTCAATCAGGGGGTTGAATAGGCCGGTCGTGCTCACGCCAGCCCGCAACGTTGGAAGCCCCCTGTGGAGCGGCTCATTACCATACCTACCAACAGTGGACAACGCACCTCATGATCCCAGGGACACATCCCTTTAAACCCTTGCGCATTATCGGTTTGATGAGTGGCACTTCTATGGATGGGATAGACGCGGCGTTCATAGAGACCGACGGTGATAAAGACCTTTCTTTCGGACCTTTTTTGAGTGTGCCGTACGCTCCTGAGTTCCGAACAAGGCTGAGCCAGTTCATTGAGTCTGCACCGGAGCGCGGTGCGCTCCCCACCGAGCAGCTGCTTGAATCCGAACTCACGGATTTACATGCCAGTGCTGTCAGTGCCCTATTGGATAATATGAATTGCACGGCAGGTGATATCGACCTCGTGGGTTTTCATGGACAAACCATTTGGCACCGTCCTAATCAAAAGCAGACATGGCAAATGGGAAATGGCGAGCAGTTGGCGGCTGCGCTGTCTGTTCCTGTTGCTTTTGATTTTCGTACCGCTGACGTGGATGCTGGCGGGCAGGGGGCACCTCTTGCGCCCGTCTTCCATAGCGCCTTGGCGCAAGGGATCGAGTACCCGGTGGCGGTCGTCAATATCGGAGGGGTTGCAAATATTACCTGGATCGGATCGCCGTCAGAATTGGTGGCTTTTGATACCGGGCCCGGAAACGGTCTTATCGATGACTGGGTGCGCCTTCGCTGCGGTACGTCGATGGATAAGGACGGGATACTCGCCGCACGCGGCAAGCCGCAGATGGATATTGTCGAGCAAATGACAGCAGTCCCGTTTTTTGACGCCCCTCCACCAAAGTCTCTGGACCGGTTTGACTTTAAACTGGACCCGATATTAGCCCTTGATGTTGATGACGGTGCGGCAACATTGGTCGCCCTGACAGCCGATTGTATACGCCGTGGTTTGCAGCATTGCCCGGAGCAGCCCAGTTCGTTGCTTATTACCGGGGGCGGTCGGCATAATCCAACCCTGATGGCCGCATTGGCGCATCAGACGGGGCTTACAGTAGAGCCTGTGGAATCTTTTGGGTGGAACGGCGATGCCGTTGAAGCGCAGGCCTTCGCCTACATGGCGGCGCGGTGCTTGCGGGATATGCCGATCACATTTCCGGGCACAACCGGCGTGACGACGCCCCAGAGCGGGGGGCGTCTCGCACGGCCGGCGGCACGTCGTTAGCCTTGAGACGCTGACTTTCGCCGCGCCGGAATATTGCTGGGAGAATCCATACGCATATCGAGATATGTGCTTACGGAGTCTACCATTTCGTCCATGTGATCTTTGTAGAAATGGTTTGCGCCCTTGATGAGTTGGTAGTCGATTACGATGTTCTTTTGCATCTTGAGCTTATTGGCCAGCTTTTCAACCGACGGCTCGGGGACCACATCGTCGTCAGTACCCTGAAGAATTAGGCCGGATGACGGGCAAGGCGCCAAGAACGCGAAATCGTACATGTTCGCTGGCGGTGCAACCGAAATAAATCCTTCGACCTCGGGCCTGCGCATCAACAGCTGCATGCCAATCCAAGCGCCAAAGGAAAATCCAGCAACCCAACATGCGGGCGCATTCGGGTTTACGGATTGCAACCAATCCAATGCCGATGCCGCATCTGAGAGTTCGCCAATGCCGTTATCAAATTCACCTTGAGACCGGCCGACTCCTCGGAAGTTGAAACGCAGAACGGAGAAGCCACGTTTCACGAATATGTAGTACAGGTTGTACACAACCTTGTTGTTCATGGTTCCGCCATGTTGGGGGTGCGGATGCAGGATGACAGCGATTGGCGCGCGCGGCGTTTCGCTATGGTGATAGCGACCTTCGAGGCGACCGTCGGGACCGGCAAAAATAACTTCGGGCATGGCTATCCTTCGTGACGAATGAGACGTCGGGTTGGCGCTGCGCGGGCAGGCTGGACAAGGGCCGATTATTTAGGGGATGCGGCCCCAAGGTGCAAATTGAAACAATGGCGAGCAGCTTTTAATGACAAAGCCATGGCGCGGCGTGGATTTGAGACTTTACACCGGCCTAAACCTGGGCCGCGCGCGCCCAAATTTAGAAATACCATATATATCAATAAGTTGAATAAAACAAGTTTTAGCCGCAGTCAGCCGGGGGTGGTGTAAAAGGAGCCATGACCCAAAGTAACGATATGAGCTATCTCGACCACAATGCGACGACTCCTGTATCGCCGGAGGTGGCGGAGGCTGTCGCGAGCTGTCTCGCGACTTTCGGAAATCCGTCCTCGGTGCACCAATTGGGCCGGAAGGCGCGGGCCGCTGTTGAGTCGGCCCGTGAGGCGGTTGCAGGGTTTTTGGGGGCCAAAGCCGCCAACATTGTTTTTACGTCCGGCGGAACCGAGGCCAATGCGCTGGCTTTACGCGGATTAGCGGCGGGGGCTGGCTGCGCGTCGGTTGTGGCGTCTGCTATTGAGCACCCGTCCGTTTTGGCGCATGTGAGCGGTGCAGATCACATATCCGTCGGCGGCGATGGCCGGATTGAGTTGGGAGCCTTAGAGCGCGCGCTTCAATCGCGGGCTGGTCCGGTGCTGGTCTCGCTGATGTTCGCCAACAATGAGACCGGGGTGTTGCAGCCCATCGCTGAAGCTGTTGAACTTGCAAAGACATATGGCGCGCTGGTGCATTGTGACGCGGTTCAGGCGCCAGGCAAGACGCCAATTGATTTCATGGCGCTGGGTGTCGATGCGATGAGCATTTCCGCGCATAAATTTGGCGGGTTAAAGGGTGCCGGTGCGCTGGTGATTCGCGATGGCCTTACAGTTTTTGCGGACATTCCCGGCGGCGGACAAGAGCGCAGTCGGCGCGCGGGCACGGAGAATGTCGTTGGGCTTGTCGCGTTTGGTGCGGCGGCATCTCTCGGCCATAAGGCGCTCGCCGAACATGAGCGCGTCAGGGCGTTGCGAGACCGGCTGGAGATGGAAATCCTTCGCGTGGCCTCCCAGGCTAAAATATTCGGCCGAGAGTCGAGCCGCCTTGGAAATACGTGTTGTGTTGCGATTTCCGGCGTTTCAAGCGAAACCCAGCTGATGCGATTGGACCTCGCGGGTGTCGCCGTGAGCGCAGGGTCGGCGTGTTCGTCCGGCAAGATCAGTCCGTCGCATGTCTTACTGGCGATGGGGGTCAGTGCTGCCGACGCCAAGTGCGCTATCAGGGTCAGTTTGGGCCGGGGTAATACGGATGCCGACATTGATAAATTTTTGAGGGTGTGGACTCCTCTGGCCTTGAGTGCCGCCGCGTAATAAACACAGTATGCTGTTGATCAGGATTATCGGAATTACGAATGCCGAAAGTTGTTTTTGTTGAGCGAAGCGGGAACCGCAAGGAAGTTGAGGTGCCCGAAAATCACTCCGTGCTGCAGGCTGCCCATGCCGGTGGTATCGACATGGAAGGGGCCTGCGAGGGCTCCATGGCCTGTTCGACATGCCACGTCATCGTCGATGCGGATTGGATCGCAAAGCTCCCGCCGGCCTCGACAGCGGAAGAAGATATGCTGGATTTGACCTACGGCGTGACACGGACCTCGCGGCTCGGATGCCAGATTTCCGTCAAAAGCGATCTTGACGGCATTGTGGTGCGGTTGCCCGCAAGTACCCGCAACATGATGGATTAAAAGCTTTTTTAACGGCTTCGGGCAGGTGAATTGAACTTTTCGCCCTCATCCCTATAGTGCGCGCCATGACATCCGAAAATCTCAACTCTCTGGGCTTTCCAAAGCCGCCGGCAGCGACGCGTATTGTGGTCGCGATGTCGGGCGGCGTGGATAGCTCGGTGACCGCCGCTTTACTAAAGGCGGAGGGCTATGATGTGATCGGTTTGACCATGCAGTTGTATGATCATGGTGCGGCCACGGCGAAATCGAAAACCTGCTGCGCGGGGCAAGACATTTACGATGCGCGCCGCGTTGCCGATAAAATTGAAATTCCGCACTATGTGGTGGATTACGAGAATACGTTCAAATCGGACGTTATGAACAAGTTCGCCGACTCTTACATCCGCGGCGAAACGCCTGTTCCTTGTGTGGTGTGCAATCAGACGGTCAAGTTCCGGGACTTGCTGAAAGCCGCCAAAGATTTGGACGCAGATGCGCTCGCCACCGGCCATTACATTCGGCGCGTTCAAACCGCAGAGGGTGCCGAGATGCACCGCGCTGTCGATCCTGACCGGGACCAGAGTTACTTTTTATATGCAACGACCCGCGCGCAGCTAGAATTTCTTCGCTTTCCGCTTGGCGATATTACAAAGCAAGAGGCGCGCGCGCTGGCACGCAAGCTGGATATTCATGTGTCGGAGAAAAGCGACAGTCAGGATATTTGTTTTGTGCCGGATGGCCGCTATGCCGATGTAATTCAAAAACTGCGCCCTGAGGCGGCTACTCCCGGTGAAATTGTTCATGTCGATGGGCGCGTTATTCGCCGCCATGACGGTGTTATCCACTTCACGGTTGGGCAGCGCCGAGGGCTTGGCCTCGGCGGGGAAGCCGAGCCGTTGTATGTGGTTCAAATCGACCCTGAGTCGGCGCGCGTTATTGTCGGTCCTAAGAGTGCATTGCTCCGACGTTCGTTTTCGGTTCATTCGGTGAACTGGCTTGGGCCGGACATGGGGCCGGACGCGGATGGCCTTTCTGCGCGGGTTAAACTCCGCAATACCCAGGGGCCTCTCGCCGCGACGGTGTTTTATGAGTCCGGCAAGGCCGAGGCGCAGGTTGTGTTGGGAGAACCGGAAGGCGCTGTAGCACCGGGGCAGGCCTGTGTTTTTTATGACGGCGAACGTGTCCTCGGCGGCGGCTGGATTAGCCGCGATACCGCCGGCCCGGCCCACAAACCTCACAATCTGCGGCGTATAGAAGCCACTTCGGTCGCGGCGGCGGAATAAGCGAGTGAGGGCAGTGTCTTAGGGCTTTTTGGGACTTGCCGAGGCCTGTGAGCGCAGCGTTTGACAATCCGGTAACTCAGACTTAAAACCCAGCATTCTTCGGGTGCCGACTATCGGGCCCGATTGCCTTGGGGCGGAGTAGCTCAGTTGGTTAGAGCAGCGGAATCATAATCCGCGTGTCGGGAGTTCAAATCTCTCCTCCGCTACCACCTTTATCGAACACTGTTTTTGTTCAGTTTTCGGATCCGCAAAGAATATCATACGGGCAATATCACCCTGAAGACGCACCTCAGGACCATCTTCGGTCATCGCTACAGAAACCTTGTCGATTAAGCCTCGTAACAGCTCGT
>CAXBLG010000006.1:0-98694 GCA_963976395.1 uncultured Rhodospirillaceae bacterium | reverse complement strand
CGAAGAAGCCTCGCGGCGCGCCTATCTTTTGATCTTGCAACTGCAACAGGGACTGACGGGCGTGCATTTCGGAGGCTGGGCTGTAGACCGCGACGCCTTGTTAAACACGCTTACAGACATATGGATGTCTACGCTGCACCCGCCAGACGGCGACAAATAAGTATTTCTAGTTTCATTCAAGCTTTTGTCTCTGATTGATTTTGCAACAGATCAATCACTTGACCATTGCTTGCCGCCGCATCTTCATGATCATGCGTGACTAAAAGTGTTGGAAGCCCCCTTTGCCGCGCGTGATCAAACACAAAGGAGCGAAATTGGGCACGAAGCGAGGTGTCCAAGGCTCCGAACGGTTCATCAAGCAGCAGCGCTTCCGGTTCAGACAACAAAACCCGCATCAAAGCGACTCTGGCACGCTGCCCTCCTGACAGCGTCGCCGGATTGCGTGCCGCGAAACCTTCAAGTCCCGCTTCCATTAAGGCCTGATCCACACGCAAGTGTCTTTCATGTCGTCCCTGCACGTTTGCCGGCAACCCGAACATTAAATTTTCGCCCACCGACATATGCGGAAACAACAAGTCGTTCTGAAACAATATTCCGACGCGACGCTGTTCGACAGCTAACAAGTTTAGGCGGCGGCCATTCAGCACAACTTCACCCGAAGCTTCAAAGGCCGACTCCAATGTTCCACAAATGAAATTCAGTAACGCCGACTTACCGCTTCCACTCGGTCCCATAACCGTGACGATTTCCCCCTCGCCGACCTTTAAAGTGAGCGGACCGATCAGACGCCGCAGCCCTAAAGTCAAAGAGACACCATCAAGGCATAAAGTCTTTTGAATTGACGGCACTCCTATTTACTCCCCGCGAACTGCCGGGCGCGACGAATGGACACCATCATCGCCGCGCCAAACACCAATAATGGCAATGCCAGTTGGGTGAGTCCGTAGATCGCCGCCACCCGTCGATCACCGCCCGAGACAGATATAACAGCCTCGGTTGTAAGCGTCGGTAATCTTCCTACGCTTGGAAAAAGCGTCGCAAGATACTGAGTAACGCTCACCGCGAATCCAACGGAGAACGATATGGTAATCGCACCCAAAAGAAGGGGGGCTCTGATTCTCCAAAACAGGCGGAGCGGCGATGCTCCCAAGGACGAGGCTGCGCGCGCATATCTTGAATCGAGCGCCCGATAAGGATCAGACAGCACAAGAAAAGTATAGGGCAGTACAAAAATCAGATGCCCCCAGATAACCGCGCTCCACGTTCCGTCCATATTCATCATCACGAACATAATTTGCAGACCGAACAAAAAGCTAATTTGGGGCACGACCAACGGCAGGTATAGAAGTGTCAGCGACCTTCTCCCGGTCGGCTTTCCATTCCACTGTTCATTTTCCAGACATCCCAGCGTGACCACAATCGCAATGGAGGCACTCACCATGGCAACAATTGACGTGATAACAATGCTCTCTCTAAGTCTCGGCCAAATATCTTGCCACACCTCTAAAGAAAAAGAGCTGGGCACAAAATCAGGAAAGCGCCAGACGTTCGTTATGGACCATAAAACAAGAGTTGAGAGCGCACCGACCGTCACGGCCAAAATGGCGATCATGGCGCCACCCGAAATCCACCGCACAGCAGTATCAGCGAAGCGCCGCGCACCGCTCGTCAGCCAATCTCTCGTCGCCTTGGCGCCAAGACATTCCGCAGCGCGCCACATCGCGATTGTTAAGAAGACGCACATAAGCAAGAAAACAGCGCCCGCCGCCCCTTGAAAGCGCATGGCCGGAGCAGGGTCTTGAAACCAGGTCAGTATGAGCACGGACAGCGTAGGAGGCGCCGTCGGCCCAAGAATGATGGCCATGTCTACAACAGATAGGCTGTACGCCAATACAGCGTACACGGGCAATCTGATCTGCGGATAGATAAGCGGAAGAACAACCTTGCACCAAGCACTAACGGGCCGGTAACCCAATGTTCGGGCGATATCAAGAAGCCTATCAGCTTTCACCTGACCCAGCGCCGCCCAAATCATCAACAGAAGAAAGAAGATTTCTTTGCACACCAGCGCAATTAAAAGCGCGATACCGTTTGGGTCCTGCACAAAAATAAAATCAGGTGGCCGATCCCAACCTGTCGCCCAAGGAGAGATCGTTCTCACAAGCCATCCACTAGGCGCCAAAAGAAATGCAAAGCCCATGGCAAACGCTGCATGAGGCGCTGCCAAAAGCGGTGCAAGCCATTTTCGTAAGGAAGAAACGGCGCGCGTTCCATGCCACGACGCCGAAACAGCAACAGCAATGAGTACTGAGAGTACCGTTGCCCCAACACCCGTGACCATGGTTGCAAGCAACGCACTTTCAACGCCGGGGGCGTTGAAAAAGTCTCGCCAGGGCGTCAGGGTCAGCGGCGCACTTCCACTCCCGGGTAAGTATCCGAAAGAGGGCAACACCGTTCCCATAAGTCCCGCCGCGATAGGAGCAAGAAACAACGCCACCGTGACGGGTGGGAAAAGCCGAAGCCATCGGCGCGCGCCGGTACGCAGCGGGCTAATGGACCCCATCAGCGTTGATATCTCCGCTGCCATTCTTCTTCGAGCCGCTCCGTCCAGCTTGGATGGGGCTCTGCAATAACCCGGCGCAAATCCTCCGGGCTGGGCATTGTATCGCCGTGCGCTAGATCTTGAAAAAGAGCGGCCGAGTCCGCATCCAGTTTCTGAACATCGAGGACTGTTGGATCGCCCCATACATGCGGATCCGCTTTACGGGCCTGTGCAATTGGCGACAGCAGAAAATTTGCCACAACCAAGGCCCCTTCTTTCGCTGATGCGGTTTGCGGAATTGCAACGAAATGACTATTGCCGATCGTGCCGCCGCTAAACACAAACGGCCTCACGGTTGAAGGCAGAAGCCGGCGGGAAATAGCGCTGGTAACTTCGGCGGGATTGAACGAGAACGCGACATCAACCGAGCCGTCGTTCATGAGCTGGCGCAACGCCGGATAATTCGCGGGAAATATTTTACCTGAACGCCATAGAGTAGGATGTAACGAGTCAAGAAACGCCCACAACGGCGCGCTGAGTCTTTCAAAATCGACGTCTGTTACCGGTTTATATAACGGAGCACGATCCGCAACTAAATCCATAAGCGCCTGTTTAAGAAATGTAGTTCCCGTGAAATCCGGCGGCGCAGGATAGGTGAAGCGTCCGGGATTTTTTTCCGCCCACGTCTTTAAGTCCGTAAGCGATCGCGGCAAATTTTTGACATGAGCGGTGTCGGCAAAAAAAACGATCTGCGCCATTCCCCATGGCGCTTCCAACCCATCAGTCGGCAATGTGAAATCCACCAGTGTCGTTGGCTTATTGAGTATATCCACATATGCAAAATAAGGCAGCTGGTGCGTGAATGGACCATAAAGTAGATCGGCACTTTTCAGAGCCGCAAAATTTTCTCCATTTAGCCACAATAAATCAATGCGGCCGTCCTGGGTTCGGCCGCCGGCTTTTTCCGCAACCAGGAGAGTGACGGTCTCGCTGATATTTCCCACTCTCACATGGCGAAGGGTGATGCTGTATTGATCTCTGACCTGATCCGCTACCCACGCGACGTAGCGATTCACATTTTCGTCACCGCCCCACGCATGCCAATACACTGTTTGCCCTTCAGCAGCGGAAACCACGTCATTCCAATCGGGGGTCGCTGTACGCCCATATCCCGTGGTTATTCCGCCTAAAGAAAAGACCGCGATCAAAATCGCAAAAAAACGGCACATCACATTCTCACCTGTCGAGGCACTAAACGCGCCCGTCAGCCTTATTTGGATCAGTTTTCTATATTCAGAGCCATAGCTTTAACCGGCAAGCCCGCATCAATCCGTTCAAAACTACGTGAACACCTCGATATATGGGCCTGCGTCTCTTCTCGCGCGAGTCCGAGTATGTGATTGTCCCACGCGCATCAGGGTTCAGGAGATCACATTTTGTTGCACAGAGTCGCTTGCCAGTCGGCCATTCGCAAATTTTTTATCGACATTTCGAGCGGGCTATTCGCCGTCTTAATTGTGCTCACACCCGATCTTGCTTGGGCACAAGCAAGCCTAGAAGTATCGGTGGTCAACGCCATCAGTAAGCAAGCGGTGGCAGACTTGCCTGTCGTCTTGAATAATACCGGAACCGGCCAGCGCGCCGAGACCTGGACCGATGAACAAGGCAAGGCTCGATTTAGCGGCCTCGGCACTTCGGGCTCCTACATAGTGTCCACAGCCGAAACGGCATCGTACGAGGCCACACAAAGCACAAACATTACCCTACGCTCGACATTCGACCGCTCTGTCACGCTGCTCGTATTTGAAAAGAATGATCTTCGAGCGCAAGAGGAAATCGTCGTCGTCGGCCGCCGCGGCATTACGCGCCTTAACACCACGAATGCAGAAGTATCATCGACGTTTTCCGAAGAGGAACTAGAGACTCTCCCTATAGAAGCTCGGGACGTAACACGCTCTCTCTTTCGTCTACCCAACGTCACACAAGCGACAGGGTTTTTCCCGGAAGCGCCCAGCATATCCATCAACGGCGCGAACAGCTTGTTTACCAACTATATGATCGATGGTCTTGACAACAACGAGAACTTCTTGGGCGGGCTAAAATTTCCCATCCCCCTCGGCTTTACCCAGAGCGCCACCGTTCTTGCGAATAATTTTTCGGCAGAATACGGACGTACCGCGAACGGCGTTGTGAACATCACAAGCAAATCCGGCAGCAATACTGTTGAGGGGGAAGCGTTTGCTATCAGCCGACCTGGGTTTTTAACAAAAAACTCCAACTTCAATACGACGGATTTGTCGGGGAACCCGGTGTCCGATACCTTCAACCGATACCAGGGTGGACTGGGGTTGGGCGGGCCTCTGGTCAAGGACAAGACGTTTTACTACGCCAATCTTGAATACACCCGCGATGATAAACAAAACCGATTAGTTGTTCCTGAACTCGGCCTTAATCAAGCCGTCGGCGGCACTAACGAGTTTTTACTCTCTTCGCTTAGATTGGATCACATCTGGAATGACGATTGGTCGTCCATGATGCGATTCAACCACGGTCGCATTACGATTGGTCGACAGGCGGGTGGCATCAGTGGTGGCGTTAGTTTTCCTTCGGCCGCGAATAGCCAGAACCGCACCTCGACGTTGCTCGCACTGTCCACAACCTACACCGGTGAAAGTTTCACGTACGAAGGCCGTTTCCAGTACAGCCGCTTTCGATGGAATTACGGCGCCGCAGACCCCGGACCACAAGTCACCGTACAGGCTCCATCCGGCCAAACGATTGCTGTTTTAGGTCATCCCGGATTCGTCTTCGACGACACTGAAAACACCTATCAAACGCAACACAAAGTTACATACAAATATGGCGCGCACACCCTAAAGGTCGGAGCCGATGTCATCGTGTCTGACTTCAGCCTCACCGGCGGCGGCAATGTTGCGGGCAATTACACTGTACGCCTAGACACTTCTCAGCTCGCCGCATTGTCCGCATCCGGCATCAACACAAATCTGCAACCCGGCGATCTCCCATCTAATGTACAAGTTCTAAATTACGCCGTTGAACTTCAGCCCAACGCATTTGGCACCACTCAATCCCAATTCGGGTTTTACGTCGAAGACGTCTTCGCCGTCACTCCGCGCCTCAACGTCACGGCGGGCTTAAGGTGGGACTACGACAATCTTTCTAAAAGCGGTGGGTCGGGAGATTTCAATAATTTCGCCCCGCGCCTAAGCGCTAATTACGCACTCAACGAGCGCATGGCCGTTCGCGGCGGCATCGGCCTGTTCTATGACAAGATTCCCTATACGGTCGCGTCAGACGCCTTCCAACAAAACTCAACGTCTCCCGCCTTCAAGGCTCAGCTCCAGCAGCTGATTAATTTGGGCCTCTTGCCGTCCGATACAAACATTGAGCGCATCACATTCAACGGAAATCTGACCGCCAATCCCGCATGCACCACCTATCTGGCCTGTCCGACACCCGCACAATCTGCCAACCTTCGGGACACGGCGCTATCGAGTAATTTGCGCATTCTGAACCCCAACGGACTCCAGAACCCTCGCGCGCTTCAAGTAACCGTCGGCTATCAATGGCAAATCACCGACGATCTCTTATTTTATACGGATGCGATTTATTCAAAGAGCCGCGACCTTCTGCGCCTTGTCGATTTAAATGCGCCAGCACCCTTTACGTTCACGGGCAATCCACGCAGCCAGGCAGATGCCAACGCCTCACGTCCAGCACCCCTCGTACCCGGTGGAGCTCGAAGCATTGTTGTTACCGATACCGGCGGGCGGGCCGAGTACAAGGCATTGAATATTACGGTCATAAAAGAAAAGGGCGGGGATTCCTTTGCATACCGCCTGTCCTATACGCTCTCGGGTTTGAAGAATGATACCGACGACATTAATTTTAGAGCACAAGACTCAAACAACTTCGCGGCGGACTATGGCCCTTCCCTCAACGACCGCACTCATACGGTCTCCGGAATACTGACGGTATTTCCGCTGAAGAACTTGTCTTTGACCATCGCGGGCCTTGTACAAAGCGGCCAGCCTGTAAATTTCGTGCCCGACGCCGCCACATTCGGCACCATAGATCTGAACGGCGACGGCCAGTCTTTCGGCGAAGGATTTGTCGGAAATTCAGACCGGTTTCCCGGCACAACACGTAATAGCGGACGTCTGCCTTGGTCGAAAACCTTCGATATCGGACTTCAGTATGCCGTTCCGGTTCAGGAAGGACTTTTGGAGCTACGCACGGATGTGTTCAACGTTTTCAACGCCAATAATTTGAGTGGGTATCCCGTCAACTTTACGCAATCCAATCAGGTCCAAATTGGCGGCGGCGCACCGTTTATCCAGCGCAGCGCGGCCCCACCTCGGACATTGCAAGTCAGTGCTCGATACGTTTTTTAACAGCGGGTTTCTAAGTACCCACCCGAAAATATAGGCTCCGTGACCTTTTGAGCTATCGGCGTTAGTCTGCCGCTCAGTTCCCATCATATTGGCCGGCGCACGGATGCACATTGTCTATCTACACCAGTACTTCACCCCAGCAGACGGGGTCGGATCAACACGATCCTACGAGATGGCGCGAAGGCTAGTGCAGGCCGGACATCAGGTTACGTTGGTAACATCCACTGCATTTTTTCCGCCAAGTTACCGATTTGATATTCTCGTAAACGATCTTGCCATCGATGGAATCGATTTGAAGGTTATCCGGGTCGCTTACTCCAATCGGCAATCTTATCTTCGGCGGATCCTCGCGTTTTTCCATTTCGCCGTTTTGTGCGCATTTGTCGCCATGCGAATTCGAAATGTAGACTTGGTCTTCGCCACATCGACACCGCTCACAATCATGATTCCGGGCATTGTCGCAAAATGGCGCCACGCTGTACCGATGGTTTTCGAGGTGCGCGATCAATGGCCCAAAGTGCCCATTACCCTCGGAATTTTAAGAAATCCGCTTGCCATTGTGGTCGCTCAGTGGATGGAACGGAGCGCGTACCGGCAGTCGTCGCATATCGTTGCACTCTCTCCTTGCACACGAGATGAGATCGTGGCCATGGGAATCAGTCAGAACGACATCTCCGTTATCCCCAACTGCTCGGACACAGATCTCTTCCGAGTAGACCGTGCTGTTGGCAACACGTTTCTAGACCAGCATCCTCATCTGCGAAGTAAAAAAATAGTCGCCTATGCCGGGACGCTCGGGTTCGCGAACGGCGTTGACTATATTGTCCAACTTGCAGCTCAGATGCAGAACCGCGATTCCAAAATCTGCTTTGTTGTCGCCGGAGACGGTGCTAAGCGCGATGAACTCACAGCACTGGCCGACAAGTTAGGCGTTCTCGGAAAAAACTTTTGGATGTTGGCACCACTGCCTAAAAATAAAGTGCCGCCATTCTTGTCGGCCGCGACGGCTGTGTGTTCAACATTTATTATTGATGCAGCGCCCTGGCCGAACTCCGCGAACAAGTTTTTTGACGGACTCGCTGCTGGAAAGCCAGTCGTTATCAACTATCAAGGATGGCAAAAAGATGTTCTCGACCGTAGTGGCGCCGGAATTGCGTTACCGCCTGACGATCTGGATAAGGCTGCCAATAAACTAAAATGCTTCCTGGATGATAACGTCGCGATAACGAAGTCTAGCATCGCTTCATCTCTGTTAGCCGATACGCATTACAATAGGGCGCATTTAGCCGAAAAATTGCGCCGCGTATTGGAGGAGGCTGCTGCCCCACAAAACCATCGCAATTTTTCACGAACGCCGTATGAGCGCCCCATGTACGAACCACCGCTAGCTCAGCCCCATATCAAAAGGGCTTTACCTTCCCAACAAAAGCAATAGCCGCCAACAAGAGGTAAAGCGCCACCATAGCTACCAGGGTATGATTGGCGGCGCGTACAATGGCTTCTTCTCGCTCAGGCGTAGATCCATACTTTTCAAGTTCGGCAAACGGCGCGAAAAATGGCCTAAAACAAAGATCAACTGCGATCGTGGTCCAGAAAACCAAACCGACAAGAAACAGTTTCGCCGCAAACCACGTTTCATCAATCGGCGCACCAGTAGCCAGAGAGTTCAGACCGTAAACGACAAATCCCAATCCGGCGATTGCTTTAAAAAACAGATCGAGATGCCGGAGTGTAGAGGCTGCAGGAAACCCGGCCGCGCGGACATGGGCAATGATAATCAACAACCAGATCGCGCTTATGGCCCAACTAGCGGTTTGCAGGCCAGGCGTCAACGGATACACATTGATCACCCCGGTCAATTCAATCCCGACGGGTAGTATAAGTGCAAAACAAACGCGAGGAACAACGTGGGTAATTGTTGCGACTTTTAGCAACGCAACCCGCGCTTCATAACTCACCCGCGCACGACGAATCAGCGCGGTGCTGACAAAAACGCCGAGTTCAGCGCCAAGCCAAAACACAAACAAGATGATATGTACGTAGCCCCAAACAATCGCGCTGGTCATCGCGAGAACCCCATTTCTCCGATCATCATTCCGCAGCCTACTACACTTTCACAGTGACAAAAACATAAGGGCACGACGCGGCTCATAGGACTTTCACAGCTCAGCACTCTTTCGCTGCACCCATTGAATCACAATCACTCCCGCGAAAAATATTGTGACGTAAATACGCAAATCCTCGGATGCACCTCTTAACTGATGCATCAATGTACTGAGCTCCACCACTGAGGCGTAAGACGGTTCCGAAAGACCGGCGATGAGTCTTGCAAACCCCACGCTTTCAGCAACATTAAAAACAACGGCAATAAATGGCGTAAACAATATTCCGCCGCTCTTCAGAAACATGAAAATACGATTCGGCGAAAATAAAAACATCGTATGCCATAGAAGTGCGAAGAACACGGACGTCGACAAAGCCAGGGGAATTTCAGTTGCAATAAATAGGACATACGCTCTAGCAGCCCCTGTACTGTAAGCGCCCAACTGAATTGCCACCGCGACCTCGCTCAAGGGAAACTGCGCATTAAACGGCTTAAAACCGGCAATGCGCTCAAAGCAAGGGAGGACGAATACCATCTGAATTAGTAGGAAAAAACCAATGGCGGCCAGCGTCCAAAGTGTCGCACGCCCCTCCGGGCTTTTCCGCCAAATTCCTTTAAAGTTCATTTCAACTCAAAGCTTCGATTTCTGTACCATTCTCCATAGCAGAGAATAGCCTGTTAACGCAGGGCTGCGAATATTCTGCATCGCCGTCGTGTGGAACAATTCGAAACTGCGCCAAAGTTTTCTTGCTCTAGCCGCAGAACGATGAGCACAATTGTTCTAGCCGCGATGGAGGTAAGCTATGAAGGCTAGCTTTCTGACAGGATTTAGAGCCCTGGTTTTTGCCCTGGCGGCCTTCGCCCTGCTGGTAGCCGGCGGCATTGAAATTAGGTCATCACTAGATGTTGCAGGATTCGTACTCGGTCTAGCTGCTTTTTGGGTGCTGATAGAAAAGACATTCTTGAGCCGCACCCACAAAAAGCCCCGGGGTTAGTACTTGTGCTCTTGTAATGCCTTGCCACTCTTACATAGCCGCGCCTTCGTCAGCAGCTTTTCCATGTAAACATCAGTGATATCCAGACCCTTCAAATGGTGAACAATATTTTCTAGGTACTCCAAGCTACTTCCTTCACTGCCAACTCCAGCTGCAATTGCTGCCGCTTTATTTTCATCCGGCCAATTCCCCACAAATTGATCATGACTCGTATCTGATAGATACGTGCGGGCGTTAACATAGCGGCCATCTGTGAGACGAATATGCACACGTGTCGGGTGGTATATATCGGTTATGAGCTCACGCTTATCCAGGTAGGCCACCACCTTAGCCTCGTCGCTCTTGTGAACACAGAAAGCACGTCCTTTGCAAACCACCCGCGGCTGGTCCGCCTTCACCAGCCCGCAAACCAGTCCGGGAACCTGGGGCGTGCCGCGATAATGGATGGACAGAAAACACATATCGCGGCGATAGCCGTCCAACGCAGCCGCCTGCATTTGGGTATACGAAAACCCCGGACGCCACATCAGTGACCCAAACCCAAATACCCAAAGGGTCCCGTCCTCAGTTTCTTCATCATCCTGCGGCATGCTCATAAACTCTGACGCTCTCTCCGATGCCTCAGCGACTCTACCGCTGATAGTTGCTGTGCTATCGTGCATATCATGATGACAAACTTTTTTTCGACGACAGACTCCACTACTCGATCACGACTATATGTGATTGCAGTTCGCACCGGCGTTACGGCCCTGGCCCTTGTAGTTCTGTATCTGGCCACATGGGCAGGCACAGCCATGTTGCTCCTTCATCACACAAACGACTGGATTGATTCTCAACGCCAAGATGGCCTTCACATTCAACACGGCGAACCTGTTTTTCACGGCTTCCCAGGCAGAATAACTCTTACGTTTCTAGAAATTAACATCTCTTCGCCAGCGGGCTGGACCTGGGCAGCCCCTACGGCAAGAGTATCAACGTGGCCGATGGTATTGAATCGATTGTCTATAGATTTGTCTGGTGTTCACACCCTATCTGCCCCGCTTTTAACCGCTTCAGCAGTGACGATAGAAAATGGCCGCGCGGAGATCGACCTTCATCTTGGCGCCAACGGCGAAGTTACGAATATAGATCTCACCGTCTCGGAAACTGCGGCGACATCGGAGATCGACGGCGACCTTATCTTCAGCATGGACAGTGGACGAATCCACCTACGGCCCCGTATTACCAAAGCTTATTCGCATATCCTGACCGTTGAAACATTTGGTCTTCACCTTCCCATAGCCCCCCCTGCACCGTTTACACCGATAGTACAGAAGATGGCATTTACTGCGGAAACGTCGGGCGCCGCGCTCAGCGGCTCGCTTGTCGCAGCTCTTGATGCATGGCGCATTAGCGGCGGCGCGGTTGAAGTCCATACATTTGAGATTGTTTGGCCACCTTTTACGGCCGCCATTGCGGGCACCGCAGCCCTAGATGACCACCTACAGCCTGTAGGTGCATTCAGCGCACGATTGACAGGGTTTTTTGAGGTTGTAGATGCGCTTGTTGCTGATGGAACAATCGAAAATAAAGACGCGTCTATGGCTAAGATTGTATTGGGCCTCTTGGCCCGCACGCCGCCCGGCGGCGGACCGTCCGAACTCAGCATTTCCATAACGGCTCAAGAGCAAAGACTCTACGCTGGGCCGGTTATGCTCATGCAACTGCCAACGGTCACCTGGCCTGACAAAAACAATGTCAGGTAAGCTATTCAAACTTGTCGACAACCCACTGCTCGGTGGCCGCGGCCGCGTACCATTCCTTCATCGCCGGATGACCTAAAATTGCATCACTATAAGCCTTGCATGTGGCATCAAGCTCGACGCCGTAGGTCTTAAAGCGGGTAACCACCGGTGCATACATGGCGTCCGCATTAGAAAAAGAACCAAAGAGAAATGGCCCCCCACTGCTGAATTTCTCTCTGCAATTTCGCCAAATCTCCGTGATGCGCAAAATATCTCCTTTCACACTCTCTCCACGGTCTTTGCCCGCTAAATCGCGCCTTACATTCATGGGCATCTGAGCACGCACATGACTAAAACCAGCGTGCATTTCTGCTGAGACGGCCCGCGCATACGCCCTCGCACGAGGGTCCACCGGCCACCATGCCAGCGTGGGAAATGTGTCTGCCAGGTAGTCTAGAATTGCAAGTGAGTCCCAAACGGTAATCTCGCCGTGCCTCAACACCGGCACTTTTCCGGCCAATGAAAACTCCAGAATTCGGCTCTTCGCGTCCGGACCGTATAGATGAATTACCGTTTCTTGAAACGACAAACCTTTGTCCTTCAAGGCCAGCCACGGACGCATGGACCAGGACGAGTACGCCTTGTTACCTATAATAAGGTGCAATTCAGAAGACATAAGCTCTCTACTTCACTAGAATCGCCACACTCGCAAACAACACAGGTTAGAAATTACTAGGCTTGTTTTGCGTCTATGATTCCGCGTCGAATTTGCCGGGTGCGCGCAAATAAGTCTTCCAGAGCCTGGCCGTCACCTTTTCGAATTGCCCGTTGCAACCCTGTCAAATCCTCGGTGAAACGCTGCAAGGTTTCTAGCACCGCATCTCGATTGCTCAAAAAAACATCGCGCCACATTACCGGGTCTGACGCTGCAATACGGGTAAAGTCTCTAAATCCTGACGCAGAGTATTTTATAACTTCCCGCTTCAAATCGTCGCCAAGGTCAGAAGCTGTCCCGACAATTGTGAACGCAATCAGGTGAGGAAGGTGCGATGTTATCGCCAGCACCACATCGTGATGCTCCGGCTCCATTGAATCAACCTTAGCCCCCATTTTGCGCCATAGCGCACTTAGTTTCACGACCGCCTTCTTTGATGTTTTTGGCGGCGGCGTAAGAATGCACCAACGTCCCTCAAACAATTCCGCAAATCCAGCTTCTGGTCCCGAATGCTCTGTTCCAGCAATGGGATGCCCGGGTACAAAATGCACATCTTTAGGAATGTAAGGAGCGAAGGCTGCGACAGCTCCTTGTTTTACAGATCCAACATCCGTGACAATAGCCCCCGCTTTTAGGTGCGGACCGATCTTCTCAGCAATCGCTTCGTAAGTCCCCAAGGGTGTAGCGATAACAATCAGGTCTGCGCCGGAAACCGCCTTCACATAGTCCGCTGTGACCTCGTCCACAATCCCTAGTCTTAGTGCGGTCTTACGGGTTTTTGCGCGGCGGGCACAGGCGATGGAGCTGCCCATAAGACCAGACCGACGCATGGCCAAAGCCATCGACGCTCCAATAAGGCCGATGCCGATAAACGCAACACGATCAAACAGTATCGTATCCTTGTTTGATTTTTTTCTAACCACGCTCGCCACTCATAAATTCTGCCAGAGCATCCAACACCTGAGTCATATCAGCGTCATTCCCTATCGTGATACGAAGATGATTGGGCAGCCCATAGGAATCGACACGGCGAACGACAATCCCTTTGGATTGTAAAAAAGCGTCCGCGTCGGCCGCCGTCCGCCCGGTAACTGTTGGAAATTCGGGCAAAATGAAGTTTGCGCTCGTATCTGCCACCTTCAACCCCAACCCGCGAAGGCGCTGCAAGGCGACACCGCACCACTTCGCATTGTGAGCGCAGGCCCGTTCGATGTGTTCCTGGTCACGAACAGCCGCGATACCTGCAAGCTGAGCCGCTGTGGTCACATTGAATGGCGACCTCAAATGCTCCACCGCGTGAATGATTGACTTCGGACCGAAGGCCCATCCGAGCCGAAGCGCCGCCAAGCCATAGATTTTAGAGAATGTTCTCGTCATGACGGTATTTGACGTGGTGCTGGCAAGGTCCATGCCGCTATCGTAATCGTTCGCCGTTACAAATTCCGCGTAGGCCGCATCTACAACCAGCACGATATCTTCACGTAGCCCCTCTCGAAGGCGCGTCACCTCAGTCGTAGGAAGGTATGTGCCCGTGGGGTTGTTGGGATTTGCCAAAAAAACGATCTTGGTTCGCGGTGTCACCGCCGCAAGGATCGCATCCACGTCTGCCGTCAAATTGGTTTCGGGCACCGAAACGGGCGTAGCGCCGACTCCTGTTGTGTAGATTTCATAAACTAGAAAACCGTGACGTGTATAAATTACCTCATCACCTGGTCCCGCGTAGGTTCGACACAACAAGCACAGCAACTCATCGGACCCGGTCCCACAAATGATCCGGTCCGCATCAAGGCCATGCACTTGAGCAATCGCGGCTCTCAGCTCGTCAGCCGGCCCGACAGGATATCGGTGCAGATCCCGAGCTCCTGCGTTATAGGCCTCTACAGCGCGCGGACTAGGGCCGAGCGCCGCCTCGTTCGAGGCCAACTTAATGACCTTCTCAACCCCGCTAATTTGGAATTTTCCGCCTTGATAGATAGGAATGTTCATGACCCCGGGTCGGGGTTCCGGCAGCGTCATAGCTCACCTTTGGTGTCCAGGGTTGTAGGCAAAGTTTCGCGGCGTAAATGAGTGTGAATTGGGCCAAAGTCATAGTTTGCCAGACGCCCAAAATCAAAGAAAACATTGACATACAGGCGTCTCAGCGCTGTTTTGTTTGCCGCAACCGTGGCAAGGCCTCACACAAGTCCGAAGCCTGCCCGATTCCAGGCCCGATCTGAAAGGATAAGCCCTCTCAATATGGCGCATGACGTCACCCATCAGCCAGCGGCGGAAACCGAGTCCGCCAGCTTCGGCCATACACTAGTTCTTAGCGAGCCCCTAGTTCTGCAATCCGGGGTTACGTTAGAGCCTGTAACAGTCGCCTATCAGACATTTGGCACCTTAAACGCGGATCGGTCAAACTGCATACTTGTTTGCCACGCCCTGACCGGGGACCAATATGTTGCAGGGACTCACCCTACGTCCGGCAAGCCCGGCTGGTGGAGTGCGTTGGTGGGGCCTGGAAAGGTTATCGATACGGACCGATTTTTTGTTGTCTGCAGCAACGTGCTGGGCGGCTGCATGGGCTCGACCGGCCCCAAAGAGATTAACCCCGCAACCGGACAGTCCTGGGGGCTAACCTTCCCGATCATAACAATTCGCGACATGGTGCAGGCTCAAGTCAAACTTATCGACCATCTTGGCGTCGACAAAGTGTTCTGCGTGGTCGGAGGATCCATGGGTGCCATGCAGACTCTAGAATGGGCCCATCGATATCCGGACCGCGTTTTCTCAGTGGTTCCTGTTGCAGGATCCTATCGACACTCCGCACAAAACATTGCCTTTCACGAAGTTGGGCGCCAAGCCATCATGGCCGACCCAGATTGGTGTCACGGAAACTATCTAGCAGAAAACAAAGTGCCGAAACGCGGCCTCGCTGTTGCGCGCATGGCAGCCCACATCACCTACCTCTCAGAAACAGCATTGCACCGGAAATTTGGACGACGCCTACAAGATCGATCCACGCTTACATACGGCTTCGATGCAGATTTCCAGGTTGAAAGTTATTTGCGACACCAAGGGTATACTTTTGTGGACCGTTTTGACGCCAATTCGTACCTCTACATAACCCGGGCCATGGACTACTTCGATTTGGCGCAGGAAAATAACGGCGTGCTAGCCGAGGCCTTTAAGAATTCTCCAGTGCGCTTTTGCTTGATTTCATTTTCATCGGACTGGCTATTTCCCACTTTGGAAAGCCGAGCCCTCGTGCGGGCCCTAAACGCCGTGCCCGCAAACGTAAGTTTTGTTGAAGTTGAGTCTGACAAAGGCCACGACGCCTTCCTTTTAGACGAACCTGAGTTTCATAAAACGCTAGAAGGGTTTATCTCCGGTGCGGCAGAAGCCTGCGGCCTATCAACTGTGCGCCGAGCAAGCTATGAGCGATAAACACGCCTCCCCTATAGATCCCTCAGGCACACCGCCGCGCATCCGCGTCGATCTCCAGCAGGTCGCCGATCTCGTACCTTCGGGCAGCCGCGTCCTTGATATCGGCTGCGGTGATGGAACCCTTCTTGCCTACTTGAAAGACTTCAAGCAGGTGGACGGCCGCGGCCTTGAACTTTCCATGGCAAAAGTGCGGGCAGCTGTAAGTCAGGGATTGCCTGTCATTCAAGGCAACTTAGAAACTGATCTCTCCGATTATCCCATGGGAGCTTTTGACTATGTCGTATTAAGTCAAACCCTCCAGGCCACCCACAATCCCCAAAAAGCGATCGAAGAAATGCTACGCGTTGGGCAACGCGCCATAGTGTCATTTCCTAATTTCGGTCACTGGCGTGTTCGGCTTTCTGTAATGTTTGGTGGACGCATGCCGGTAACGCCAACACTCGGTGATGCTTGGTTCGATACGCCCAATATTCATTTGTGCACCATTCTGGATTTCATAGACTTGTGCAGCGCGATGAATATACGGATTGAGCATGGTTTTGCACTAGATGCGCTTGGGCGTCAGCGCCGCTTTGCAGCCACAAACATTCTCGCCAATGTTTTTAGCGAACAAGCACTATTTGTATTGGCGCGTGCATAACTAAGTTAAACTTAGTCGCAAGTGCGCCGGATGCTGCCTCCGGCGGGCCGTGCAATCACACCTTGTCGCGATGCGCGTGCGGGAGCGCCTTCAAAAGGGACAGCATAAATTTGCTTCTCGGCCTCGACCGCGAGCAATCCGGCAAAAGTTGGAAATAAGCGCCCGCCCAGCCGTTCCAGCGCCGCGGCCCAAGTTCCGAAAAGTCGCCATCCAATCGGCGGAACATATAAAACGCCCGTTGTTTGTATGGGTACAAACAAGTTGTCTCTCAACAGACGGGTTATTTGGCCTGTCGAATAAGGGCGCCCTAGCGCAAAGGGCGATCCCTCCGAACGTGCCCACAGGCCGCGACGATTTGCGACAATAACCAGAAGTCGCCCACCATCCGCCAATACGCGCCAGCACTCTCGCAAGAGCGTCTGAAGGTGGGAACTGCCCTCTAGACAGTGCACCAACACCAAACGATCCATGGAGCGGTCTGCCAGAGGCAGAATGTGTTCGTCGGTTAGAACGGTTAAATTTTTATGGCCTTCGGGCCAACGAAGCACTCCCTGCCCCGCCGGCATCGCCACAACGACTCGCTCGGCTTCGCCCCGGCATACATCCAGGAATGGCGTTGGAAAGCCGATACCCAGCACGCGATGGCCCGCGAAGCTCGGCCATATGTCACGCATGCGTTGAGATACAAGCCGCGCAACGAGTCGACCTTTGGCGCCAGCATAGAATTCACGTAGATCAATAGCGTCATTCCACATCCCCCGCTCATAGCACAGCGAACACCCGTGCGGCACATCTACCGACAACCGCGCTCATAATGCAGCTAACCCATTGAAATTCTGTGTTTAATACTTGCCTCAATGCGCCAAATCGACCAAACTCGCGTTGGTAGCGAAAGCGTTAAAGATGTGCGCCTTTTGCGGGGATCGGATAACCTACCGAGATGTCAAAATCGGGTTGCCGGGGTAGTGGCAAGCACGCGACATTTAGCGATAAAGTCGGCGTTTTGGGGAACAATAAAATGACGCGGGCCGACCGGGCTCAGGGCTTTACCCTCATAGAGATAGCGATCGTTTTGGTGGTCATCGGCCTTCTATTGTCCGGTGGTCTGCTTGCGATCGCGCCCGTCCTCCAGAGCAGTCGGGTCACGGAAACCGAAGGAAAACTCGACCGCATTGAAGAGGCCCTCGTCCTTCACGCCATCATAAACGGATGTCTCCCTTGTCCGGCTACCGGAGCCACTGCGTCAACCGTCGCGACAGCCGGTCAAGCCGTCGACGACACCGGCGGTGCTTACGCAACCGGCTGTGCGAATGATGCCTGTACAAATGCTCAAGGCGTTGTGCCCTGGCAAAATCTCGGCCTTTCCGAAGCGGATGCAACCGATGGATTTGGCTACCGGATCAGCTACAGCGTAACCGCTGCACTTACGCTAGATGGCGGCATGGATCGCGCCGGCACAAGCTACCC
Source organism: uncultured Rhodospirillaceae bacterium (assembly GCA_963976395.1). GTDB lineage: Bacteria > Pseudomonadota > Alphaproteobacteria > Rhodospirillales > Rhodospirillaceae > UBA11612. Next base: position 80,666 of record CAXBLG010000006.1, on the reverse strand, counting down.
TGCAGGAAACATAACAATAACAAATACTGTCCCAGTTAACCTAACGACAATTGCCGGGTATGCATTGGTAAGCCACGGAGACGATCATAGCCTAGGCTTCGCAACCGGCTCAGGGGTGCAGACCATAGACCCAAATGGGTCAGCCAATCAGACGGAAAACTCGGATGCGGCCGCAGACGGGGCAACGGTTACTTTTGTTCAGGACGATCTTATTAATGTCTCAGGAGCGAACCATTTCGACGACATCGTGCGATGGCGAACCGCCCCTCTGATCGTGCAACTTTGCGGCGCAGGTGCATGCGGAAATCCGAGCTAAGCCTCATTTGGCACCGTGCAAATACGAGAATATATACAAGGATGACGAACATGACCGCGCGCAATATTCGCAAACTAAACTTCCCCTCGCGCTGGCTTTCCGTGGTTATGATTCTTGGCATGATTGCGAGCATTACTCTGGCCATGCCCCAAGCGGCACACGCGCAAGATCTGGCCGACGACCTACAATGTCTGCGATACTTGCAAAGCTACGAACGGAGCATGAATATTCCCCGTGGCCTGCTTATGGCGATTGCCTTCGTTGAATCCGGTAGGCCGGTAGGCCAAAACGACAGCCTTATGCCTTGGCCATGGACCATCAACGCCGGCGGTAACGGCCAATTCTTTGACACAAAAGCAGAGGCGGTCGCCGAGGTTCAGCGATTGCTGGATGCAGGCCAACGGTCCATTGATATCGGCTGTATGCAGATCAATCTTCGTTATCATCCCACCGCCTTTCGCTCCATTGAAGATGCCTTTGACCCGGCTCTAAACGTTGCTTACGGCGCCCAGTTCTTGCGCTCCCTCCATGGCCTTCAAGGCTCCTGGCGCAAGGCTGTTGAGCGCTACCATTCTTCCGATGACGGGCGGCGCGAACAATATCGCGACCGTGTTCTCGCCCGCTGGAATGAAAATGCGCGCACAGTTGTTATGAATGCAGCGTTAGCGGAGGACACCGACACACCCTATCACAGAGCCATAAAGGACTACGCGGCTGGACGGTATGTTGAAGCGCTCGATAAGTATCAGGCTATTGTGGATCGGCAACCGACAGACCGCACGGCTCTTCTAGGGCTTGCCATGAGTTATGAACAACTTGGCCGAGACGCAGAATCTAGAATCGCTTACGGCAAGTATCTCGCCGTGGAGCCGTCCAACCAGGGTGTGCTCTCGCATGTCCTTCGGCAGTCCCTGAATCAGCCCAATGAACTTGCCCAAAAAGACCTGCTGGACCTTGTTGATTCCGGCGTTAAAAATGCCGAAATCATGGCCGCGCTATCTGAGCTTTCGATTGCAACCGGAGACTACGAATCCGCCTTGAACTATGCCTCCGAGGCCGTCCAGGCCGCACCTGATGTTACGATGTACTATCTCAATGCTGGCGTTTTGGCGGATCGTCTTGAACGCGCAGCAGCGGCGGTTGCTTTTTACGAACAATTTTTGACACGATACGGCGAGCAAACCGTGCTTGTAGATACGCCGATTGACGGCATTCGCAATCGCCTGACTTATCTGCGCGCTAGGTTGTAGAAAGAAAACAAAGCTAAAGAACAAACTCGAATTTGGGGACCAAGCGGGGCAAAACGATGGAAATCACGGAACTTCTGGCATTTGCACAAAAAAACAAAGCATCTGACCTTCATATCGTAAGTCGCAAAGAGCCAATGGCGAGAATCGACGGTGGTCTTAAACCCATAAAAACTGGCGATCTCGACGCAGATACTGTCAAGAACATGATCTACTCGGTTATGACAGAAGAGCAACGCTCAGAATACGAATCTGAAAAAGAAATCGATTTTGCGATCGCCTTCGGTGAAGACTCTCGCTTTCGAGTGAACGCCTACACGACCACGAACGGATCTGCGGCAGCCTTCCGTGAAATTCCGACAAAAATTCCAAACATGGAGCAATTAAACTGCCCTGAGATCTTTAAAAAGTTCGCGGAAATGGAAAGAGGGTTAGTCTTAGTCACTGGCCCGACGGGGTCAGGCAAGTCTACGACCCTTGCTGCCATGATCAATCATATGAATGAAAACACTGACCGGCACATTCTCACCGTCGAAGATCCCGTTGAATTTGTTCACGGAAAAAAACGCGCCCTCATCAACCACAGAGAAGTTGGTCGCCACACAAAATCATTTGCCCGCGCGCTGAAAAGTGCGTTGCGCGAAGACCCCGATGTTATCTTGGTCGGAGAAATGCGCGACCACGAAACTATCTCACTTGCCCTTACTGCGGCAGAGACCGGTCACCTCGTTATGGGCACTCTGCACACCAGTTCCGCCGCAAAAACCGTGGATAGAATCATCGACGTATTTCCGTCTGGCGATAAGGAAATGGTGCGCTCTATGATCGCGAGCTCACTGCAAGCCGTGATCAGTCAAGTGTTATTGAAACGAAAAGGCGGCGGTCGAGCGGCTGCACATGAGATAATGGTCGGCACATCTGCCGTCAGAAACCTCATTCGCGAGAACAAGATTCCTCAAATTTACTCCATGATTCAAGTCGGCCAACGCTACGGCATGCAAACAATGGACGATGCGATCAAAAAGTTAGTGGACTCCGGTGTTATCGATTTGGGTCAGGCGGAAGAAATGGCAAAGTCCCTAAGCGATGACGGTGGAGCGCCTGGCGCTCAATCAGCTCCGGCTGGCGCTGCCAAACCATCTGCGCCGACGGCTCCGCCAGAACCAGCGGCCGGGGGGGATGCTCCTCCTCGCAAATCCCGTTCTATGTTTTAAAACCGACATTTCAAACACCTTCTACCGGCAAGGGGGCCGACATGGTCGATTCCGAGTTTCAATCTTGGCTGCACGAGCTTGCGAGCCCCGGCGGCTCCGACCTCTACATTACAGCTCATGCTCCACCGGCGTGGCGCGGAGACAAGGGCTTCGTCAATCTGAGGGAGACCCCTTTGAGCCCCGAAGAAATTGATAGAATCGTCGGGTCTTTTCTGAACGAGAAACAAAAGCAAGAGTTTGAAACAACCGGCGAGTTCAATATGGCACTTATGCTGGACGGGGTCGGGCGATTCCGCCTCAACCTGTTCAAACAACGCCAGATGCCGGGCATTGTTGCACGCATTATTCGCGCTGAAATTCCGAGCCTGGAGAGTCTCAAACTTCCGTCTCTATTCGGCGATCTCGTTATGGAAAAGCGCGGATTAATTTTCGTCGTTGGTGGCACGGGTTCAGGTAAATCAACAACCCTTGCAGCAATGATTGGGCATAGAAACACATCCGCACCCGGTCACATTATTACCATCGAGGATCCTGTTGAGTTTGTGCACGATCATAAAAAGTGCATCGTGACGCAACGAGAGGTGGGCGTTGATACAGATTCATTTGACGCGGCCCTTAAAAATACCCTGCGTCAGCATCCGGATCTAATCCTCATCGGTGAGATTCGCGACATGTCAACTATGGAGCACGCCATCAATATCGCTGAAACGGGCCACCTAGCTATGGCGACTCTTCATGCCAACAATGCCAATCAGGCGATTGAACGTGTGATAAATTTCTTCCCCATGGAAATGCATCATCAAGTCTTACTGAACTTGTCGCTTAACTTGCGCGGTATCATTTCTCAACGGCTCGTTCCGAAACTCGGGGGTGGCCGTGCAGCCGCACTTGAAGTGCTTCTCAACCAAGGTTACGTCAAAGAACTTATAGGCAAGGGCGACGTTAAAGAACTTAAGAAGGTGATGGAAGATAACGAAGCCAACGGCATGCAAACCTTTGATCAGGCCTTGCTCAAGCTTTTCATAGAAGGGGCGATCAACGAAGAAACCGCTCTCGCCGAGGCCGACAACGTCGGCGACCTTAAGCTCAAAATGAAGCAAGCACAGATAACAAGCGGCCAGGGCGGCGGGCTAAAAGACATGGATACGTCGAAGCTGTCGCTAGGCTAAGAAAAGCTAGGCGGCTGAATCAGCGTGCTTGCCTGTATCTTCGAGTGATAAAAGAAACGCACGCTCTAACGACTGCGCAGAATAGCGCGCAACGAAATCGTGAGGGGTGCCGTCGAAAATAATACGGCCGCCGTGCAACACTCCGATACGGTCGCAAATTTCCTCGATATCCGCGAGAATGTGAGAACTAAAGAATATTGATCGCCCCGATTTCTGGGCTTCGTTCAATCTGTCTTTCAGCAATACGCGCGCGCGCGGATCCAGACCACTCATGGGCTCATCCAGAATCATCAGCGGCGCTTCTACTAAAAAGGCGCCGACGAGGCCGAGTTTTTGTCCCATGCCCTTAGAATACGTTCTCGCTTTGCGATCGAGCGCTTTCGGATCCAAATCCAAACCCGCCGCAATTGTTCGCGCTGTATTTTTATCAACGTTCTGTCCGAAATAATCCAAAAGGATCGACAGATATTCCCAACCTGAAAGCTGCGGTGAAGGCTGAAACTTCTCAGGCAAATAAATTAGGTTTCGCCGTGCCTGTGGCTGTGTATTTGGCTTACCGAAGAGTTCAATTGTTCCTGAGGCCGACCGTAGTCCCAATATAGAACGGATAAGGGTTGTTTTGCCCGCACCGTTCAGTCCAATCAGCCCGAACGCCTCGCCGGCCCGCATGGATAGCGACAAGTCTTCAAATATTATGTTGTTACCGTAGGCCGTAGCAATCTTGGAAACATTTAACGGCAGATGAGTTTCAGCCACCTAAGTTATCTCTCCCATCGGCCTTCAACGACCGTGCCCGTATCCGTAACAAAGGTTTGATTCGGCGCGAGCCGTACGGGCCGCATCCCCTGCGCACTAAGTGGGACTAAAAGCTCCACGTACGAAGGACCGATATCCGTGACGGTGAAAGACTGAAAGCTTTCTCCCGGGCTAATCGGCACTCCATTAATCCAAGCCGTCCAGTCATCACGCCCGTAATACAAGATAGTGGATAGATAAAGCGATGCCTCTTCAATTGCGCTATCGTCGTTTTCTTCGCTAGAGCCGGAACCTGCTATACGGCTTTGAATTTCATTCAAGTCATCAATCGAGAACATCAAGGTATCGGGAGCGCGCTCTGCATCCAAATTCGCGCTATCGTCCCCGTCCACCGGATTGATAACTGCTTGTTCAGATGCCGCATTTTGGGCCTGGACTGAACTTATAAATCCACTCAGAGGAAGAATGAGCAGCATACCTATTGTAAAGCGCTTCACGTTCCTTATCTCCCACCAGACTCTTCGGCAGCGGCTTGCGCGGTCCGCCAAGAGAGCAAAACCGTAGCCTCAACCAAGCGCGAATCTCGACCTTCGCTCACGTCCTTAAGCGCGGTGTCGGTAACTCGAGGAGCTCGCGACATAGAGATGGTTTGCACGACTGCTGAGCCAGGAAAAGACTTAGTGAGATCATCAATGAAACCATAGATAGGGCCATCAAATGGAGCGCCCGCTTTAAGCTCCACCTGTTCTAAAGAAACTTTATATGCGCCCGAAGTCGGCTGACTCCCTGCCAGTTCCGGAGAAGCATCGCCTGCCGCTTGAAAGCTATAATTTAGGTTTGTAAGACCTCGCGCCACCGCCAGACGCTGTAACTCGCTAATAGCGGCGCGACGTGTATGAGGAATTAATCGATCACTCTCCATAAGAGCATTAAATTGCGCCAAATTATCGTGAACGAACTGCTTGTCCGAGGCTGATTGATTTAACGAATTTCGAGTATTTGAAATTTGCTGGGACAGGGATTCATTTTGAGAAATGGCACTGTCGCGTGCGGTCCCAAGTGTTGGCAATAGAATTCCATATAAAATTAAAGCCGCGACTATGATAGCCGACGAAATCAGAACGGCCCGAGGGATATCAGCTAGAACGCCTCTCATGGTCCGTTCCTCCCAATCGTATAAGCCGCGAAGAACGACTCCCGTGTTGTCACCCCCGACGCCAACATACTTTGGCCCTGCCCAACGCCTTCTTGAGCACCCGAAAAGCCTCCTTGAAGTTGGTCTGCCGCCTGTGCGGCGACCGGTGATTTTGTCATCGTCACTTCAAAATTGTTCCCGAAGGTTTCTTTAAGATCGCGCTCAATTTTTCTGGCCGTTTGTACAGCTTCATCCGCATTAGAAATAACTTCTGCAAGTCGAGTTTCTATATTGATCGTCAGGGTGTTTGCGGTTGGTTGATTTGTTCGCCCAGAACCCTGAGTAGCGGCATTAGCCGTTCCATTAAAAAGTTCAATTGAAAGGACAACCGCATCGCCATCCAATGCCGTAGAAATATAATTTAGGTACGGCATAAAGTTGACCTTACCGCGATCTAATATTTCTGCGACATCTATAACATTCCGCACCTGTGCCACACCGCTGGGCAGAGCGGCAACTGCGGCTTGCTCTTTAGAAAGCTCGCCGAGTGCTTGAGACAATTGCGCTTGAAGTGTTTCGTTGCGGCCGCTGTAGTCAATTAATTCATAAGCGGTCCAGCCAGACCAACCGATCACTGCTGCAGCGATAAGTCCCGCCGCGTAAGGCGCAGCAGCAAATGCCAGTTCCTTAATATCGTCGCTGGTATCCCCGAGGAAAGCCGCGCGTGTCATCGGCATTATCGACTTACGCTTTGAAGCAAACCACGCCGCGTGCAGCACATCGGTGTAAACTTGATCTTCACGGCCTATGGAACCAAGACCAAGAAGAAATCCCGCCTCGTAAGGCGTATAGACGGAAACCGAACGTGCGCCTTCCCACTCCAAGTCATGCAATACTGACTTGGCTTCAGGCGAGCTCAAAACAATGAGGTCTAGAGGCTCGCCTACCTGATACCCAAGGCGCCTGATATAGGTGATGGTCGCTTTAAAATCGCGAATGATCATGTCCGCGAAATCTTCAGGCGCTGTGTCGTCCGGAGGGGCCTGCGTCAACCGCGTCAGGCTAAGACGACCATTCTTCTCAATGATTTGCCGCAAGCCACCGGCAACATTTACGCCAATGAAGTGACGCCAATGGTTCTGGCCTTCCTCTGCCGCCGGCGCATCTTTGGGTGCTAACGCCTGGAGCAGATCGACGTTCTCGGCCGCAATGGAATGTATGCCCCCTTTCTCGTTCGGTAGGCTTTCAATAAAATCCAACCACCCGGGAATACGCCCATCCAGCGGCACAGAGGCAAATTCATACAGCAGGGTTTTCTTACCGACCTGATCAACAAGGCGTGCTCCTCGCAGGCTCGCGCCTGGAAAAGCCATATTAATATGGCGCGCCAGCACTTTGCGGCGATCAAGAATATTGACCTTGGGAACCTCCTCCACTTTGAAGGACTGATCCAAAGTATCAACAAGGATAGAAATACGCCCTTTCGAATCTTCCGCAAGGGCTTCGCCGAGCTCTTCCTGCGCCATAGCTGGGTCGGACGAGGCCATCCAAGCGTTGACTACCTTTCCGTCTTCGATACGAGACAGAACGGCATTGTCGTCGCCGATATTAAGAACGTATTCGCCTTTGGCCATAGGTGGCGATTCCTTTACTTAAACTAAGTTCCCAAGGCTGTCGTATATGGGACCCATAACCCCGACAACGATCCAACCCATGATAAACCCGGATACAGCCGTCAGAGCCGGCTCAATCATGCCAATCATGCTGTCGATGGCTTCATCGACGTCCTTGTCATAAAAACCGGTGACATTATCCATGACTCCACCCAGATTACCGCTGTCCTCGCCGATCTTCACCATCCGGCACACCAGACTTGGAAACTGTCCGGAATTGCGCATGGCCTCGGATAGAGGTTCACCATTCTGGACTTGTTGCCTGACAGTCTTCATGGATTCTTCAAGGCAGCGATTGGTTACAACCCGCTGAGCCGTCTCCAGACACTGCAGTATCGGCACGCCGCTTTGGAACATTACTGCAAAGAAGTGTGCAAAACGCGAAATGGCGAGCTTAGTAATTAAATCCCCAAACACCGGAAGTCGAAGTGCAAGGCAGGATATTGCAAAACGTGCAGTGTCGGATGTGGTAACAGCAGCAAACAGTCCGCCGACAATTGTTATAGGAACCAAGAGTATGACCCACCAATAGGACTGAACAAATTCAGAGGTTGCAATGAGCGCGACTGTGATGGGCGGCAGGGCCGTGTTGTTAGATTTCAAGAACTCCACAATACCCGGGACTACAAAACCCATCATGAACATGATCATGGCAGAGATCACGACAAGGACGACTGCAGGATACCTCGAAGCTTTGACGATACGCTGCCGAATCTCATCTTCCCACTTTGTGTGATGAGTGAGGTGTTTAAACGCCTCGGTCAACTGGCCGCTTTCTTCACCGGCCGCAACCAAAGCGCTGTACAGATCACCGAACACCTTCGGGTGTTTTTGAAAGGCTTCCGAGAGCGGCATTCCTCCGCTCACATCATTAAGCAACGTGGCTGTTAAATCCCGCAAACGTGGCGTTTCAGTTGAATCACGCACATCGGTCAGCGCGTCGATCAGCGGAACGCCCGCCGCCTGCAATTGTTCAAGGTGCACGAAAAATTGAATTTTCTCGCGCGCGCTAATGCCCTTAGACATGGCCGATGACAGGGCGTTTGTTTTTACAGTTTTACTGTCAACCAGCATCAAACCGATCTGCTGCAGTTGTTGATACAGATCGGTTTCGTTGTTCGCCGTTAGCTTACCCCGAACTTGCCGTCCGGCATCGTTCAAAGCGCGATATGCATACTGTGCCATGTAATTTTACTGGTCTGATTAAAAACGATCTGTGAAGTCGACCGACTTCATTGCCGCGGCAACGCTAGTCAAGCCTTCAAGAACCTTGGTGGTAGCATCCTCAACGATAGGCACATACCCGCCGCCCTTCGCCGCTTCTTTAATCTGACTTAGGGGCGATTCCTTCAGGACCAATTCATCGACCGCGTCATTAAACGGTAGTATTTCGGACACTGCGATGCGGCCTTTGTATCCGGTCTTGCGGCAATTATCGCAGCCCTTGGGGTAGCCGATGGTCGGCGGATTGGTCGGGTCAACTTGAAGCAACTTGCAATCTGCTTCAGTCGCCGGCTTCATTTCCTTGCAACTGCAGAGCTTCCGCACCAAGCGCTGCGCTATAATGCCGACAATATTTCCTGCCATCAGGCTTGGCTTAAGGCCGAGGTCCACAAGACGCGGGATACAGCCCGCAGCATCATTAGTGTGAAGAGTGGTGTACACTTGGTGACCGGTCATGGCTGCACGCAGCGCCATGGTTGCCGTGCCGGAATCTCGCACCTCACCTACCAAAATCACGTCCGGATCCTGGCGCATAAGGGTTCTGATCCCTTCCGTAAACGTAAGCGAACTGCCTTCACGCACCTGAGCCTGGCGAATGAGGGCAAGCTCATATTCCACCGGATCTTCCAGAGTCATGATGTTTATGTCGAGGGAGTTGATGAAGGCCATAATAGCATACAGCGTCGTCGTCTTACCCGAGCCAGTCGGGCCCGTGACGATAATGATGCCTTCCGGTTTCTTCACCATACGTTTGATGAGCTCGAAGTTGTGATCCGTGTAGCCCAACTTATCAATGGTCACGAGCGCTTGCGACTTGTCGAGAATACGCAACACCACATTTTCGCCGTGGATAGTCGGCAACGACGAAGCACGGAAGTCGACCTTTCGGTTACCGATTTCCAGCGCGAAACGTCCGTCTTGCGGATTGAGACGGTCGGCAATGTTCATGCCGCCCATCAGTTTGATACGGTGACAGGCCGCCGCCCAGTGGCGTTTATGCAGGGTGCGAATTTGCGTCATCTCACCGTCGATACGGTAGCGCAATCGCAGAAAATTACCTTCGGGTTCAAAGTGAATATCGGAGGCATTGCTTTTAATCGCATCAAGCAATAACGCGTTTACAAGGCGCACAAGCGGATGGAGATAACCGCCCTCGGTTTGCTCAACGTATTCTGTTTCTTCGTCCTCACCCGCCTCAATGGTTTCAAGCTCTTTCATGATCCCTTCGATGGAGAGCTCATGGCCGTAGTATTGATCGATGGCTTTTTGTACTTCAGTGTCGGAACACACCAAGGGCTGAACGATGGTGCCCGCGGGGAAGAAGCGCTTAACTTTATCCTGCGCGATAACGTCGTAGATATCGGCCATGGCAAGACGAAGGGTCTTACCGTCGAAAGCCACCGGAAACGCACGATAGCGCTGCGCGGCTTCTTTCGGCAAAGCGGTCAGCGCCTCGGCCTCCACCACGGTGGAGCCCGGCACAAACCGCTGAAAGCCCGAACTCTCGGCCAGAACCGCAGATAGCGCTTGTTCAGTAATAAAGCCCAACTCAACGAGAAGTTCGCCGAGCAGTTTGTTTGATTTGGATTTTTCCTGAAAGGCGACGTCGAGCTGATCCTTCGAGATCAGACCGCGTTCAACCAGTAAATCGCCAATTCTTGCCGTGGGCTTAGAGGTCTGTTGACCTGCTGCCGCATTGTCGCCGTCCATGTGCAATCCCCGTCGCAAAAGCTCTGCGTTCCCGCCCAAATTCTATACGAGCAGGACGCCTAAGGCGAGCCCCTAGGGCAAGATCGGCGCGCAGATTATGTATTCTTTTTCAAAGTCGTAGGGCTCGAAATCGGGGGCATCAAAGTGGTTTTTAGCCTCAACCGCATCGTACCTCGAAGTGGCCACCACTTTCCCCCGGTTGATGATCCCGTCATCCATTCTATCATCGATCATTTGCGCTGCACGTCCGGGAATGCGCGTCGTGCAAAGCGAGCCGCTGGACTGCCCTAAATTGCCCTCATCGAAGCCATAGACACCACCGAATGGATTTTCGGGCATAGAGGAAAGCCCAGGCACTAATGGGTCGCCTTCGACAAGTCCTGCGTACCGTAAATCTCTCCAAGCCATAAAGGGTTCACCGTTTGCGCTGGCGACATCCCACATCACGCCATCGATCTGACCATTACCTGCTTCGGATACAGAAGCTCCGAACTGGATAAACATGGCTCTATCGCGTTGGTATCGCCGTGGTCCGTCGGGATCGTCGCCGGGCAGCATATTATATTCGGTCTGGTAGACCATCACGCGATTTTGAAAGTGTTCAAATTGGTAGGAGACCATAAACGCTCTCATGGTTTCCACAAGAGCAGCGCCCTTGAGCGTCATTATAAAAACTGTTCCAAGAACAAACAGAACCAGAGCTAGTTCTAAAAAAGCAAAGCCGACCGCACCTCGGCCTTTGGTAGTGCACGGTTTTGCCCGCATAAATCCGCTTCTCGGTATCCGCCCCATCGCCCCCTCGGCTACCCCTTGTTGAATAAGAAGATAAAACACTAAGGGGAAGGACGATCATAGAAAAAAGGGCCGCGCATAGGCGCGGCCCTTTTTCAATCGCGCAAAATATAGATTAACGAACGATGTCGAAAATCCCGATGCACAGGGTGTTCTGGTTGGTAAACGCATAGTCCTGCGTAACCGCATCTGCTGTACCACAGTTCGTGGCCTGGTCTGTACGGAAGGCCCCAGTGCCAGATATTCCATCGTCAATCTTGCTGTCGATTTGAAAAGCTACTGACGGTGAAAGAGCAGCAACCGGAGCCGCAATTACGCGATGGACCCGCCCCCAAACAGATGAGCGGGGAGACGTCGCGTGGTTATACAGACCGGACACCACCGATATACCTGCTCCGCTTATGGGAGTGGCGGGCAAAGCAGAGTTGGACCCAAAGGCTGTCGGCACAGCGTTAACCGCCGCCACGCCTTCTAAAAGGTCCGCGCCAGCCAGATGTATAAAGAATTGTAAATTTTCCGAACCCGCCGCTGAACCATCGTTCGTGGACACAGTCGCAACTGTCGTCGCGGCTGTCCCAAGAACGCCGTTACCGCCGCCGTTCACATAGTTCGTATTACCGCTGATGCGCGTAGTCGCCAAGGCATAGTCGCCGGGTATTGAGCCGAAGCGATCAACGAATGTATTCACCGCGCCGCGCAAAGCGTCGAACTGAGATATTAAATTCTTCTGTCGGGCGCTTTCGATAATTTCCTGGCCCTTAAGGATGCCGCCGATGATCAAGCCGATGATCACCAGGACAATAGACATTTCGATCAGCGTGAAGCCCTTCTGGCGCTCGCGCTTATTAGAAATCAGCTTCGACATGTTAAACCCCCAAGTTCCATGGCTTGTTCCAAACCGCGCCCCTAGGTACACCCAAGCAGCCGATTTATTACTTTTCGTAGCATAGGCCTCAGGCAAATTCTAGGAAAAATCACAGTAAGTTAGCCACAATTCAGTACTTATAGGCTGTCATATTGTTGAAATTTGCGCACAACTCCTAGGAGGCACAAGCCAGCACTTAATACGCTAAATAATTGATATTTACCCGACTCCCCAAAATATGGATTCTATCCTAGGAGGCTAAGGCGACGTCTGCCGTCTCATGGCGGTTACATAAGCTTCCAGAACCTGCCTTTCGTCAGCGGAAATCCTGGCTCCCAACTTATCGATAGCCCGCTCCATGTAGGTTGCCGCCCCTTCGTAATCACCCCACTTCTCGTAAACTTTGGCAGGTAGAATATAGGCGACCGGAGTCATCGCCGGAAAATCATAGCTTCCGAGTTGGTCCGCAATGTCCAATATCAGATCCTTATCTTCCAGACGCCTTTCGGCCATAAGAAGAGCTTGGTTGAGCCAATAGAGTTTACGCTCGGGATCGCCAGCGACATGACTTTGTATGTACTTAACAAGGTGTACGAGATCCGGCATTGCTTGCGTCTGCGAAAAATAATTCGCGGCCAGGACCATGTGGTGGTTTGCGCGGTGGTCCAGTGAGTCGAGCGCGTTGAGCCAATCCACGACGCGCCTCATATCGTAGTCTTCTAGCGCTGACCATCGCCCTCCGGTATCTCCGGCATTCTGCAAATCCATTACAAGCCGCCGATACAGCAATTCATTGTCGCCGAAAGCTGCTGCAGCCAGATACCGATTCGTCGGCGCCACCTCGACTATCTCGGCATACGCACGCACATCTTTCAGGCTCGCCGATAGATTAACCTGCACGATCAGCGCCAATATCAATATTCCGTTCGCGAGAAAACCGCTCAAGTCATGCCACTCTCTAAAAATGCTTTTTACGCAAGTCAAACATAGCCGCTGCTAAGAGAAGAGCGACATAGACGGCCAATTGCGCAGCAATTACCCCGCCGATGTTTAGAGAGTCGGGCCCATAGACTAGCCATCGCGTTTGGCCCACAAGATCAAGCCTTGGCACAAGATAACTGAGATACTCCATAATCGGGTCGGCAACTTGGTTGACATCAGACTTAACGATGCCGTGAGTGATGCCGACAAAGAAGCCAATCAACCGCGCAAGGGCATAGAATCCGACAGTTACAAAGATGGTAGGAATTGCCCTCTCCAGCGAAACGCCGCAAAAAATGGCGAATGCAATAACAACCAAACTTTCCAGAAGAACGCTTCCCATCCATAAAACCGCGCCCGACATGGATAGTTGGAAAAAAAATATGACCGCCGCCACCGGCAGTAGAATCAATGCGGCGTTAAATGCCATGCCAATCCAATAGGCGACAATGAAAGTCTCGCGCGATATCGCGCGAGACAGCAATGCTTCCAGTTCTCTGGTTTCATAGAGTCGTTCGAGATGAAAGGCCACGAAGACCGTAAAGCCCATCATCAGCATGACTCGCGCTCCGCCCGCAGCGTAAACCACTGCCATGCGATCTGTTTCGGCTATAGCTCCGCCACTCAGGTAAATTGCGATCACGAATGTGATCGCAAGCAAGCCATATAAAGATACAAAAAGCCTATCTCGAAGCGCCGTGATGATCACGAATCGGACTGTAGGTTTCATATAATCATTTCAGCGCGCTATATTTTTAAAACGCGCGTGGCCGCTTTAAAACGCGAGTGGCCGCGGATCCGGAGTAAATGTTTTGTACAAACGAATGTCTTCGTCAGCGATAGACCCGGGCGCGTCGGTAAGGGTCGCTCTAATAAAGACGACAAGCTCGGTAACCGTATTCTCCCTAATGTTTTGCGACACGGCTTGTCCGACAAGAGGCACGTCCATAAACCCAGGCACACCCTCCCGTGTGGTCTGGACCTCTTCCTGCATCAACCCTCCCATAACTACGGTTTGCCCGGATTCGAGGTTAACTATCGAGTCCATCTCCCGAACCTCAATGATGGGTATGGGTGACGAAATCAACGGTGCGTCGGGATTTTCTTGTTGAGCCACCGCAACTGTCACTGCGACGCCAGGATCATTAATGAAGCCCGTGATCCGCGTAATGGACGGACGCAAGCTAAGGGAAATTCGCCGCGACACCGGGTCTACTGCCGGCTGCACATTCACGATAATTCCCACCGGGACGGTCTTTATATTGCTGTTTACTGTCGTTCTTCCGGTCGTTGTCGGCGTTGACTCCGATGTGGTCACATCAAGCTCGAAGAAGACTTGATTGCGTGCAACTTTAAGCATGGCGAGTTGATTATTAAGGACTGTCAATCGCGGGCTGGAGAGGGTACGCACCGTCCCGAACTCATTAACCATCTGCACGGCGAGACTCAAATCGCCGCCGTTCATCCAGCTAGCTGAAATGGTAGGATCAGAAAAATCTGGAGGCACAACGCTACGCGAAAAATTGGTGGACAGATTTAGATTGTCATTGCGCGACACGCCAAGCTGACCATCAGGTCCGAAAACAGCGCTCCAGTTGACCCCGGCCCTATATTGGTCGCTAAGCGTAACCTCCAGCACCTTAGCTTCGATAAGCACCTGTTGGGTCACCGATTGACGCACGTCCCTTAAATATCTCTCAACTGCCTTTTGTTGACGCTGCGTTGCATACACGGTGATAATTCCGGCACCCGGATTGAGGCTATATTGACTGCGCGCAATAGCGCCTCCCGATCCGCCAGAGCGCCCCGTGGTTGATGCTTGTAGTTCGGGCTGATCATCATCCTCTTCATCCGCCATTTGCTCTTGACCACCCTCAACTAGACTCTCTGCTTGGTTAATCGAGTTGGCCGCAAGATTGCTTTCCGCGCTCTGGCTTTCGGTCTCGGGGACGAATGCAGCGTCAAGGCTCGGGGATAAGTTTCCGCGCCGGGACTGCACGCCAGCCAATATCTGATCAATATTCGCGCCAATGGTGCCCCAGAAATTTGAATCAGACCGCGAAGAGACCGAAGTACTCGATTCATTTGATCCGCCGCCACCGCCAGAACCAATGGCTTGTGCAGCAGACGACGCATCGGAAGATGAACTTACCTCAGATTCTGAACTCCGGCTCAAGTTCAAAACATCCATGCGATATTGCTCTAGATAGGGGTCGTCAATTTGCACACGCAACGTATTTTGAACAAACTCGAAACGCAGTTCCGCCAATTCGGCAATGCGCTCGATCACATCAATGAACGGCCGGTCCGTCGCCGTCATGATGATGCCGCCGGAGATACGCGGATCCAGCTCAATATCGACTTCAGCCTTGCGCGCCAGTTCAATCAAAATGTCGCGCACCGGGGTGGTTTCCGTCACGGCCAGTGACACACGACGTGTATCGGCAATGGCAGGCGCGCCAGGCGCGGCCAACACCGATTGAAAGTCAGGAATGGGCGGCGCAGCCGCGCTTTCGTCAATTTGTTTTTCAGGAGCCCGGCGCGACAAGAGATCGCCATATTCCTGTTTGGTTATTCCGCCGGCCGCATCGTAGTCGTTATACCCCATACCGCCCGCGCATGAGCCAAGGGTAAATCCGAGCGCGACAACCGCAACGCCGTTTCGAAGAAACCGCAGCCGCTTTTCTGCCGTGTTATGCGCACCGCACTTCATGCCAATCGAAATCATCGGAAAAACCCCCATATCCAAACGCCCCGTCCGGATTTCCCCCGCCGCCGTTTCTCGGCGGCTTGGGTCCCGGCACGCTCCCGGCCACGCGGCGGACACCCACCAAAGGCCGAATTTCGTGAGGCGTATCACGCCTTTATAGCACCGACCATAGCAGACCTGCGCGTATCGAAGCCACCCCGAACAGAAAGGGTCGATGGCGCCTGCGCCATCAAATCAAACCGCCAAGATACAACGCGACAATTCAACCAGAGAGCGATGCCACCACCTCTTGCAAAATAAACCCGCCCGCCGCGAGACAAATCCAATAACTCGCGAGTATCGCCGGACCAAAGGGAAACGTGTTGCTCTGCCGTGTTCGCTGCCAAAAGGCGCCAAAAACAACCCCAAATAGGCCGGTCAGGGTCAAAAAAAGCAAAAAAGGGCCCACAGGCAAGGCCAAAGCGCCCAGGGCCATCAGCTTCACATCGCCAAAGCCGAGTCCGCGCACCCCCTTTAAAGCCTTATAGCCGGCGTCGATCAGCGCCCCCAAAACCAGCACACCTACCGCAATGGCCAGCCCCATCAGCAAACCGCCATCGCCAAACCACCGCCATGCAACCGCCAGCAGGGCCAGCACTGCGACAAGACCGTTGGGCAATCGCTCGTTCTCAATATCAATGATAACCAGGGCAACAATCACCGGCGTCATCGCCAGCAGCAAACCCATGTGGACGACGTCAAGGCGGGCCGCGACCGCCGCCACAAACAGCACCGCAGTGGTCAGTTCGATGAGCGGGTACCGCCAGGGTACCTTGGCGTTGCAATGACGGCACGCCCCCTTATGAAAAACCCACGAAAGCACCGGCACCAGATCACGGGCCGTCAAAGTATGACCACACGACGGGCAGCGCGACCGACCATGGGCAATGCTTTCACCGCGCGGTAGCCTGTACGACAGCGCAGTCACAAAACTTCCGAACACCAGACCAAACGCCGCCGCGATCACGAACCAAACCGGCAGCGGAATTTCGGATAAGGCGTCCAACGACTATTCCCGCGCTGCGGTTTCGGACCCGACCAGCGCGCTGCGCGCCCAGTCCATCGTCCCCAGCGCCCAGTTTTGCAGATCGGGACTGAGCGCAAACAAGGCGATCAAGGTCACGGCCTCTGCAACGATCAAACCGATCAACGCCCGGCGTACCCACCCCCGCGCCATACGCACAGGCCGCGCAAGTTGCGGGGAATCATCAATGGCGGCTTCCACGTGTTTCTCGGAAACCTGAATAGACCCCTCGCCGTAAGCCACCAGCAAGGCCTTGTCGGCCAAAATATTGATCACCCGCGGAACAAACCCTGCGCTCTTGGACAGCAACGCCATCGCTTTGTCGGAGAAAACCGGAAAGTCGACTCCGCCAACCCGCGATGTCCGCACGCGGTGCCCGATGTAATGAGTCGCTTCGGCTATGGTCATCGGACCGGTGTTGAACGAAAAGCCGATGCGCTGGTTGATTTGCCGCAACTCGTTACGCTGCAAAAGTTCATCAAGCTCGGACTGGCCGAACAAAACAATCTGCAGCAGCTTGTTGCGTTCGGTCTCAAGATTGGACAGCAGGCGCACGGCCTCAAGGCCGGCCGGTCCAAGAGCTTGCGCCTCATCAACAATTAAAACGGCGTTACGGCCGAGCGCGTGCTGTTCCAAAAGAAACGTGTTCAAGGACTGCATCATCTGCGCTTGCGACCCGGTCTCCAGCCCGAACTCGGCACAAACCAAACTGACGAGACTTTCGGGGTCAACTTGCGGCGCATTCAAATAAGCGACCGCATCGTTAGACTCCACCAACTTGCGCAGAAGCAGGCGGCACAACATCGTCTTGCCGGTACCGACATCCCCCACAACCTTCAAAATGCCGGTGTTGCGCGCGATCCCGAATTGAATCGACTGTATGATCTCGACATGCATGTCGATTGGAAAATATTGATTGGTGTTGGGCGTCAGCGTGAAGGGATGTTCCTTCAGCCCAAAATGCGCGAGATACGGCATGGCAAGCCGACCTTTGCGTTAGCGAGTGCGCAAGTAGCGCACCCGTCGTTCGATATCCAAAGAGGAAAGGCCGACAGCGCTGCGCCCACCGGACAACGCCGCAAGAACGTTTTCATAGGAACGAACGGCTTGGTCACTAAGGTTCATATGATCAAGAACCAGTGCAAGATTGTAGTGATACATAACCGCTTCGGGGGTTAAGGCCACGGCACGGCGCAGATAATCGCGCGCCTGCGGCATCGACCCTATTTTCGCATACATCAAACCAATCTGAGCTGTAACGGGGCTGAAATTGGGATGCTCACGCTCAAGATCAAGCAGCCGCGCCAGCGCCTCATTGGGCGCACGCTCGCTCACAATAGCTGTGAGATTCGTCAACGCTTCGCGGTTTTTCGGATCAAGCCGCAAGACCGCGTCATAGGCGGACTGTGCCTCGGACAACCGGCCGAGCTTTTGCAAAGCCGCGCCACGGCCCAACAAGGCGAGCGCGCTCTGCGGTTCCCGCTCCAAGGCCTGATCATAAAACCCCAGCGCCGTGTCATATTCACCGCGAATCAAAGCGCTGTACCCCGACCCTGCGCTGTCCTGAGCTTGCTGCGACACATTGCGCACTTGAACCGCATCCCCAACACCGGCGAGAGCAAAATCACCGCGATTGATCGTGACCGGGGGGCTCAGCATTCTTGTCCGCGAGTCCGCAGCAAGCTGTGGCATCGCCTCTCTCTCAGCTGGCCGCGCAGGCGCGGACTCGGTGCGAGCGGGCGCAGAAGGTTCTACCGCAGCCACTTGGGCCGGAGGCGTGGCTGGCGCCGAGTCTTCTACAGCGGTTGTCGACATCGCTTGTTGCGGAGATGTTTCTTGCCCGATGGTTGCTTCGGAGGGCGGCGCAACCTGACTCGCCGCTTCTTGCGACTCAACATCGCTCATTGGCACATCCGCCGCGACATTTGTGGCTACTTCTGCGGGCGCGGGAGGCTCTGAAGGTTGCATAACAGGCGCAGGCTGCGGAGATGGCGGCGAAACTGATGCGACTTGCGAACTGGGTGAGGGCTGAAACACAAAAAACGCAGCGCCGATCACGACGGCCAGTACAACTGCCGTCGCCAGTCCAGCGATCCGCCAATCCAAAGAGCGGCGGCCGGCCGCACGAATAGCCGCAGAACCTTCAAGCCGCTGAGGATCAAAGCTTTCGCCAGCAGAGTCTGCTTGGCGCTGCTCGTTTTCTTTTTCGGCTTTTTGTAGCGCCTTAAAGAGCACGCTCATTATGTGTCGCCCCGACGCACCATAACCAGCATATCATTTCTTGATACACACGGTCAGCGCCCCCAATAGTCGTTGTCTGCCAACACGTTGGATGGCCGTGGCCACCGCCACAGTTTGCTGTTTCAACCTATACACATCCGTTGCGGGTGGCAAGCGCCCCTCAAGCCGTAACCTGCGGTTGCGCCTCACAAATCAACATGTTGCTGTCGCGCAGTTTCCAGCCAGACAGGTGTACAAATCCGCACCCCCAACGCCTGTTACCAGGTCATTTGACCGTGAATTTAACAACCTTCGAGACCACCGGCGGCAAATGCGGTTTGTGGTCCTTATCACCCAAAACCAATTGAATCGTGTGTTCACCCGGCTCCAGTACAATATCGGTTTCGGTCTGCCCTTTGCCGAAATGAATAACCTGCGGATTGCCGGTCGGCAGATAGTCGTTCAGGGGCGGCGTTTCCCGATCGATGACAAGATGATGATGACCGGTCATCTCGGCCTCGGTCCCCGCGGGTGCAATACCCATACCACGCAACCCGAACAGAACTTTCACCGGACTCGATAAGACTTCCCCGCTCTTGGGCGAGATAATGTAAACCTCGGCGCCGGGCGGCGACGGTGTATCGGCCAAGGCCATCGGCGCGCACAACCCGATCCCCACGATAACAAGTGCAAGTTGTCGGATCTTCATAACTTCATCCTTTCCTTAGCTAATTGGTCTGTATGCCGGCAGGAACAGATGCCGCGTCGGCAGCGTCCTCCCGCACCATAAGAATATTCAGGTTCCTTTGGGCCGCGCCGACAACCGCTTGACCCATAACCGGCCGGTAGCCGGAGGCTGTCGCAATAACCGGCAATGTAGCAACCCCGTCACTCAATAGACGTAACTTATCCTCATTTCGGTATTCGGTCTGAACATTGGTGAATTTGAAAAAATCCGAATTCGCAAAACTTCCATAGAGGTCCAGAACAAACGCATCCTGAATCCCTGACAGGTAGCGTTCAGAAAACAACGCATAATTCATCAGCTTTCCGTCCAAATTTTTAATTTGAACCCGGGCATTCGCAATCGGAACACGTGTGACCGCATCCAACACCGCAATCGTCACATCTTTAGTGTCTTGCAGCATACCAGTGAGAAACCGTTCGGGCACACTGGTCAAGTCCACGCCGTGCCAGGAAAATGAGCGGCGTTCACCATCCCCCTCATAACGCTGCGACACGCCTAAATTGGGCACACAGCTGATCGGCTTGCGCGGATCGCCCGCAGGGGTGGCCACGATATCAAGTCGAAAGGTTGCGAACTTGGCGCCGGCCAGTGCCGGATGATCGGTAGAAGTAAGGATAAAATCGCCCAACTGATGCTCGGGTGCCGCATCGGCATTTTCCATGGGCCCTAGAAAATAGACCCGCGCATCTGCCTTCATTCGGCCGGACGCACCACTTTGAGTCAGCGTCGCTCCGGCTCCCGTTAAAGCCATGCGGCCCGGTGTCGTTTCGCGGTCGCGCGCGACAATGTCCCCGGGACGCACCGAATCGACGCACTGTCCTGCGGAGCTTACGGCTGAATCGCGCCGAACGGACGTGACTTCGGTCTCCGCAAGCGCTCGAAGCCTTTTCTCCTTAAGCGTTTCCTCTTCCACCGTCACATCAAGGCGAAATCCCGTCACGACGCGCACTTCGGACGCTTCGCCTGCGTCCGAAGTGACGGAGGGCGCCGATCCGCATGCCGCCAAAAGAGTTGCGGCCGCGAAGACAGAAAGACAGCCCGCGGGGAATTTGAATAGAACTCGTTTCATGGAGACCGATTGTGCGAGGTCGAAAGGCGAGCGGCAACCCGCAATCAATTTACGCGCGGTCATTTTATCATCAATTTTGACTTGCCGATTGGCGCGCCCGAAGGGAGTCGAACCCCTGACCTTCGCCTTCGGAGGGCGACGCTCTATCCAGCTGAGCTACGGGCGCGTAATCGTCACATAAATACTAATAGCCCCTGGCGGAGCGGGGCGGAACTTAGAACATCAGCGGGAAGCGCGCAAATGCTACTGAAAGAGCAGCATTTCACAGGGAACCCTTTGCCCCTAGGATGCGCCGCTATCTCGGATGGCGCCGGTCGAATCACCCCGCCAAACCATTAGGAACTGGGATTTTGAGCCACTTGCTGAGCCGGTTGTCCGCCAACCCGTACCTATTGCTTGTTCTGACCATGTTTATGTGGGGCGGCAACGCAATCGCCGGTCAATTGGCCGTCGGTGAGATTTCACCCATGTTGCTGACTGCTTTACGTTGGGCCGGGGTCGCGATTCTGATCCTTATTTTTGCACGGCGCCGCGTGGCGAACGAATGGCCCGTCCTGCGCACCCGGCTTCCCTTGCTGCTGGCCTTAGGCGCGCTCGGATTCACAACCTTCAACGCACTATTTTATATCGCGGCTCACTCGACGGTCGCCATCAATATTGGAATTATTCAAGGCTCCCTTCCCGTATTTGTGATGCTCGGTGCCTATGTATTTTATCGAACTCCAGTGACGGGCGCACAAATGATTGGCGTCGTGGTGACGATGATCGGCATTGCCGTCGTAGCCGCGCGCGGCGATCTGGTTCGGATCGGCGACGTCCAATTCAATCCGGGCGATTTGCTTATGATTTCCGCATGCTTGCTTTACGCGGCCTACACCGTCGCACTGCGCGAACGCCCTGCAGCATCGGGCCTTGCCATCTTCTCGGTGATGGCGCTCGGTGCGCTTGCCACATCCATCCCACTGGCCATCACCGAAGCTCTTATGGGTGATCTGATCTGGCCAACCCACGCTGGCTGGGCCATCGCCGCATTTGTCGCCGTGTTTCCGTCGTTTCTCTCACAGCTTTTCTTTTTGCGTAGCGTGGAACTGATCGGGCCAGGTCGCGCAGGTGTATTTATCAATCTCGTCCCTGTAATCACGGCCGCCTTGGGCGTCTTCATTTTGAATGAAGAATTTCGAGGATTTCACGCCGCCGCCCTGCTCTTTGTGCTTGGCGGTATTGGGCTTGCCGAGCGCGGACATATGTTGCGCAAACAAAAATCCTAACGATTAACCGCCGGCGGCCGCGCGTAAGCGCTCCAGAGGCTCTTGGTCTGCGCCCGAGGGAAGCGGCGCGGAAATCTCATCGATAAAAGCGACGACATCCCGCAAAACCAGAGGGGCCTCTTTGTCTCGTAAAAGCATATGCCAACCGTTCTCGTAATACGCAGCCTGCATATCTTTGTGGGCCGAATTAAACAGCGCCATTGCCTGCATCGTCGGTTTCTTGGGAATGACTTCGTCGTTTTGCCCGTACAGGTACATCACCGGCACATCAATTTCCGGCGGCGACACCAGCGCCTCATCCATAAGATTGGTCAGACCGTATACGGCGTCGATCCGGGTTTTTTTTATGAATAAAGGGTCGCGCGCAAGCATGCGTAGCATATCGATGTTGTCGCTCGCCAAACGACCAAGGCTTTGCCCAGAGGGTTTCAACCCTGGGAACAGCCGCGCGCCAAGCCAAAGCGCCGCACGATAAGGGATCGGCATCGTTGACCGCGCCCACACAGCCGGTGCGGCTAGGATAGCTCCGGCAACCGGTGGTGGGTCGGCTGACGCGAGCGCCGTCATCACCACGGCACCGCCCATACTTTCGCCCAAGGCAAATAGGGGCGTATCGGGATAGGCGGTCTTCAAAATTCGCGCGAAGTCGGCAAAATCATCTGCCATAACAATCCCGCCGGCCCAAAGACCGGCATACGGCGCGGCTCCAAACCCGCGCTGGTCGTAGGCATAAACCGCGACGCCGCGCTCGGCGAGGTACGGTCCGACACCCGGTGCGCCGGGCACTTTATCGAAGGCCTTGCTGTAGTCGTTGAATCCATGTGCGGCCAACACAACGGCTTTAAGCGAACGCTCTCCGTCAGTCGGCGGCAACCAGCGTCGCACAGGCAGACGCAAGCCATCCGATGTCACAAAAGTATCGTCGGTGAGAATCGGCGTTGTCGCCATAGGTCCGGGCGGCGCCACAATTGGGGCGCACGCACAAAGAATCAGAACGGTTCCGACTGCGCCACAATTTCTGAGATAGGCAATGAAAGTTCGCACGGCGCTTTCCCGAGTTCTCAGTCTAAACAGAACCCACGCGACCCGCCTCACCCTCAGGCCCTGACGTGAGTTGCAAGAAAATATCTTCAAGCTCGACCTCATCGGTGCGGATGTCGGCAATGGGCAGTTGGCAAGCGCGAGCCGTATCAAGAATTTCTTGCATTGCATTAGCGCTGGGCCGGTAGTTTATATGCAATTCGTTGGGGGCCGTTTGAGTTGCATGAAGCTGCAACATTAACGCCGGCACTTCGGTTATCGGCTCAGCGAGAATCAACGACACTGACTTGTTGTCAATCCTGCGGAGCAAAGCGCGCGTCGAGTCGCAGGCCACCAATTTTCCGTGATTGATGATCGCAACGTGATCACACAACTCTTCGGCTTCTTCCAGATAGTGCGTGGTGAGCAAAACAGTCGCTCCGCGGGCATTGAGCTCGCGAATATGCCGCCAGAGCTGCTGGCGCAATTCCACATCAACGCCTGCGGTCGGTTCATCCAACACTACGATCGGCGGCGCATGAACCAAGGCTTTCGCGACCAGAAGACGACGACGCATGCCACCGGATAACGCGCGCGCATACGCATCGGCCTTATCGGACAGCCCAACAAGTTCGAGAATCTCGTCCGTACGTCGTTCACGTTTCGGCACACCGTAAAGTCCCGCTTGAACTTCCAACACTTCGCGCGGCGTGAAAAATGGATCGAGATTGAGTTCTTGCGGTACGACTCCGATCGCACACCGTGCCTGCCGTTCGGCCGTGTCGATATCGTTCTCCCAGATACGGACCGTCCCGGAACTCTTTTTGACCAATCCGGCCATAATGTTGATGAGCGTCGATTTGCCGGCTCCGTTAGGGCCTAAAAGTCCGAAAAAGGATCCGCGCGGGATATCGAGCGAAAAATCGACCAGCGCCTGCTTGGACGGACGCCGTCCTCCCCCGTAAATTTTGTTAAGGCCCCGAATCTCGATAGCAAGGTCCGGTAGAGACTGTGTGGGGGCGGGACGGGCGGAATCTGTCACGGGGCAAAAGCCTATTTTTGTATGCAAAGGCGCAGGCGAAAGCCCACTCCTGGGTACAATGGGTATCACCCGGCTAAATCCGGGGTCAACGCTCTGACCTGATTAGCCCATCATCCCCCGACCGGAAAAGTGCCCAGCTTATCCGGCAGCTTGCAATCTAACGGTACCGAACGCATAAACAGGCGAGGCCGTACGCGGTCGCGCATCTCTGATTTATAGCAGGAACTGCACCATGGCTGAGTCTGTCGAAACCATTCCCACTGAGTCCGCTCAAGTCAACTGCGACGGCGGTGGTGGTGCTTTGGGACACCCTCGCGTTTACTTACAGATCAAACCGGAAATTGGTGAAATCGAATGTCCGTATTGCAGTCGGCGCTACGTTCTAAACCAAGGCTCCAAAGCCGGCGCCGACGGCCATTGATGGATTAGGGGCGGCCCGCCATTCGGCGCCCCCCGGTTTCACGGAATGCCAGCACAACCCAAAACGCCCAAACGCCTCTACCTGATCGACGGATCGGGTTACATATTTCGCGCCTACCACGCACTCCCGCCCATGACCCGGCTGGACGGCACGCCGGTTAACGCCGTCTACGGCTTCTCGAATATGTTGATGAAGCTGCTCGACGATTTGCGCGACACCAGCGTTGAAGAGCTGATGGCCGTGATCTTCGACGCCAAACGCCTCACGTTTCGCAACGAGATTTACAAGGACTACAAAGCACATCGGCCTGATGCGCCCGAAGACCTTATTCCGCAGTTCAGCCTGATTCGCGACGCCACCAGAGCATTCAATGTCAAAGCCATCGAGATGGAAGGTTTTGAAGCAGACGATCTGATCGCCACTTACGCAAAACTGGCCGTAGCGGAAGGCATCGACGTTGTCGTCATTTCAGCCGACAAGGATCTCATGCAGCTGATCCGTCCTGGGATCACGATGCACGATCCAATGAAAAACCGCACGATTGGCGCCGAACAGGTAATGGAAAAATTCGGCGTGGCGCCGAATAAGGTGATCGACGTTCAATCTTTGGCGGGTGATTCCAGCGACAATGTGCCGGGCGTACCCGGGATCGGCGTTAAAACAGCCGCGCAGTTGATTGGCGAGTACGGCGACCTTGATACGCTTCTGGAACGTGCCGGGGAAATCAAACAGCCCAAGCGCCGCCAGAGCCTGCTCGAAAATGCCGAGTTGGCCCGTATTTCAAGACAACTCGTTACCTTGAAGGACGACGTTCCCATCGATGTACCGATCAGCGAATTAAAATGGCAGCAACCCGACCCCGACACACTCTTGAGCTTTATCGCCGAACAAAACTTCAAAAGCCTGCTCAGTAAAGTTTCAGCCAAGCTCGACGGACAATCGGCAGACAGCCAGCAAACAGTCTCAGCCGAACAAAAGGCTTTGACAGTCGAAAAGGCCGAATACGAAACCGTTCAAACCTCCACCGATCTTAAGCGTTGGGTCGAGGCCGCAACGGCTAAGGGCTTTGTCGCCGTGGATACGGAAACCGATGGGCTCAACCCCTTCCAGGCCCGCATGGTTGGCATATCTCTTGCCATCGAACCGGGGCGTGGTTGCTACATTCCCTTGCGTCACACCGGCGGCGCACCGCAAGGCACTCTGGATTTGGGCGGAGATGCAGAGGCCCAGGACGCACCGCCGCAAATTCCGGTGAAAGAGGCGATAAAACTTCTTAAGCCGCTTCTTGAAAACCCCGGCGTTCTAAAAATCGGGCACAACATTAAGTTCGATATGCATGTATTCGCGCGCGAAGGCGTCGGTGTGACCCCGGTGGACGACACCATGGTGATCTCTTACGTGCTTGAGGGTTCGCAGCACGGACACGGCATGGACGAATTAGCCGATTTGCACTTGGGTCACAAAACCATTCCGTTCTCTGAAGTCTGCGGCACCGGCAAAAAGCAAATTACCTTCGATCAAGTCCCGCTGGACAAAGCCACCACATATGCTGCCGAAGACGCCGACATCACTCTACGCCTTCACACGGTATTGAAACCCCGTCTTGTTTCCGACCGTCTCGTCAGTATTTACGAGACCCTCGATCGCAAGCTCATCCCTATCCTCGACGATATGGAAGAGAAGGGCATTCTCGTGGACACCAAGGTTCTGACTTCTCTCAGCCAGGACTTCGCGGCACGCATGGCAGACCTTGAAACGGAAATTCACAAACTCGCGGGCGAGGACTTCAATGTCGGCTCGCCCAAGCAGCTTGGTGAGATTCTATTTGAGCGCATGAGTTTGCCGGGCGGCAAGAAAACCAAAACCGGCGCTTTCGGGACCGGCGCTGATGTTCTTGAAGACCTCGCGGCCCAAGGTCACGACCTCCCGGCAAGAGTGCTGGATTGGCGGCAGCTGTCAAAACTCAAAAGCACCTATACAGACGCCCTGATCGGCCAGATACACCCGGAAACAAAACGAGTTCACACCAGTTACGGACAGACCATCGCCTCAACGGGCCGCCTCTCGTCCACCGATCCCAACCTCCAAAACATTCCAATTCGTTCCGAAGAAGGCCGCAAAATCCGCACCGCTTTCATCGCGGACAAAGACAAGACGCTCTTGTCGGCGGACTACAGCCAGATCGAACTGCGCCTTGTCGCCCATGTGGCCGACGTCAAAGCCCTCAAGCGCGCTTTCAAGGACGGCGAGGACATTCACGCCGCCACCGCCTCGGAGATGTTCGACGTTCCCATCAAAGGCATGGACCCGATGGTTCGCCGCCGCGCCAAAGCTATTAATTTCGGCATTATCTACGGCATCTCAGCGTTTGGCCTCGCCCGTCAACTTGGCATTCCGCGCGGCGAAGCCCATGACTATATCGAGGCCTACTTCAAAAAATTCCCCGAGATTCGCGACTACATGGAAGCAACAAAAGCGCTGGCTAAAAAACAAGGTTACGTCACCACCCTATATGGACGGCGCTGCTGGACACCGGGCATCGGCGACCGCAACCCCAACATGCGCGCCTTTGCGGAACGCGCCGCCATCAATGCCCCCATCCAGGGCGGCGCGGCCGACATTATCAAGCGCGCCATGATCCGCCTGCCTGCCGCCCTCAAGGACGCGGGCCTGAAAGCCGAAATGCTGCTTCAGGTACACGACGAATTGATCTTTGAAGTGCCGGACGCAGAAATTGAGAAAACAAAAAAAATCGTCAAATCCGAAATGGAAGGCGCCGAACACTTGGACGTGCCGCTGACGGTGGATATGGGCACAGGACCCAACTGGGCAGAAGCGCATTAAATCTACGCACGACCCCTTATCCAAGATAATATTGCCACCTGCGAATCAATCATATTCATGTTGTGAGCCAGTTAAGGTTAGGTAACCATCGGCACATGAAATATCTGCGTCCGCACACCCTGGGAGCATTACTTAGCCTCGTTGGCGGCCCCGCCGCCGCCCAAGACATGATGCTCGCATGCTTTAACAGCACCCTCGATACAGCAGCAAAAATTTTAGCCTGCGACAATGCCATCTCTCAAGGCAACTTGCCGAATGACACCTTGGCACTTGCGTATGCTTCTCGCGGTGACGCGCGCAGCCAAAGTGGAAATGCAATCGGCGCGCTGTCTGATTATGACACTGCGTTACGGATGATGCCCGACGACTACGCCGCACGCATCGGTCGGGCGCAAGTGCTGGAAAACCTGAACCGGCCGAAGGACGCCGAAGCCGACTACTCAATCGTGATTGAGCGTGCCCCCCGCACACAAGAAGTCTTACTTGGAGACGCATATACGCGGCGCGGCGCGTTGCGTCTTGAAATTGGCGATACCGCTGCGGGCATTGCCGACCTCGGCGAGGCCCGGCGCTTCGACCCCCGCAATCCAAAACCCTTTAAAACCCGCGGCGCATATTTTCTACGAAACGG
Source organism: uncultured Rhodospirillaceae bacterium (assembly GCA_963976395.1). Taxonomy (GTDB): domain Bacteria; phylum Pseudomonadota; class Alphaproteobacteria; order Rhodospirillales; family Rhodospirillaceae; genus UBA11612. The sequence continues at coordinate 52,548 of CAXBLG010000006.1, read as the reverse complement.
CGAGGCGGAACAAGCAGCGTTGGAACTCGAACAAGCCGTGGATCTGAATGCCGGCGATTCAGAGGCGCAAATATTGCTGGGATCTGCGCAACTGCAACTCGGCCAGTCTGAGGCGGCCGTAAGAGCCTTCACATCTGCGCTGATTGTCGAAACTGACAACGTGGTAGCCTTACGCGGACGCGCAACGGCCTACGGCCAGCTCCAAAACTACGGCGCAGCCATCACGGACTACACCGCCGCTTTGAACATTTCTGGCGAGGATACCGCCTCCCTGGAAGGCCGCGGAGCGGCCTTGCTGCGCGTAGGCGCCTTCGCCGGCGCCACCTCAGACTTTGATAAACTGCTTGAGATGAATCCAAATGACGACAGCGCGAGATTCTTTCGCGCCAATGCACGTTTTCAAAGCGGCGATCCCACTGGAGCTGCGGCTGATTTCAGCGTCATTCTTAATCGTCGACCTTCAGATGGTGATGCCCGTGTCGGTCGCGGCATCGCCCTGCAATTCACAGGCGACTACAAGGGCGCAGAAGCAGATTTCACGACAGTCTTAGAGTCTGTCCCCGACGCGGCGCAGGCACTGGCCAATAGGGGCTTTACGCGCATCATGAAAGGTGACTTTGCCGCCGCCGCCGAGGACTTAACAGCAGCAATGGACTTACCGAACGCGCCGCCGTATCTCGCCCTTTGGAGATATATCGCCGAGGCCCGTGCAAAAAAACCAACTACTGAAATCCTGACTTTCGCACTAGAGCGCATTGATCCGGGCCGATGGCCGGCAGCCATCATCCGCTATTTTTTGGGCGATGCCTCCGGCGACGAAATCATCGCCGCCGCTATCGATAACCCAACAGGCGCAACCGGGCGGCTCTGCGAAGCGTACTTCTTCTTGGGTCAAGCGGCCCTCATTCTTGGCGATAAAACCGAAGCACAGCGACTCTTTAACGCAGCACTGAATACCGCTGCAGTGCGTTATACTGAGTACGCTGGCGCCAAAGCGGAGCTGGCGCGCCTCAAGGCGATCGGCGACTAACCTATTGCCGCGACACTAAAAAAGACGACTTGCCTCGCCCCGGCCACCGGAACGCGGTATTTTCGCCATAATGCGCCGGTGGTATGGCTTGCAGCGGACATGAAGTTTGTTACGCCGCGCCATTCTGCCAACGGATAAAGGAATACGAACTTGGCATACAGCATCGCTCTCGTTGACGACGACCGCAACATTCTCACTTCCGTTTCCATGGTCCTGGAGACAGAGGGATTCTTGGTCAAAACTTACCGGGACGGCGCCGAAGCCCTACGCGGCATAACGGCCGAGCCTCCCGATCTGGCTGTGCTTGATATTAAAATGCCGCGTATGGACGGTATAGAGCTGCTCCAGCGTCTGCGCGAAAAAAGCGCCATACCCGTGATTTTCCTGACGTCGAAGGATGATGAGGTCGATGAGCTGCTCGGCCTCCGCATGGGCGCTGATGATTATATCAAGAAGCCGTTCTCTCAACGCCTTCTGATTGAACGCGTTCGCGCGATCTTTCGCCGCCTTGAGGCACAGAAAAACATAGAAAACGGCGGCACATCATCCAGCGCATTAAAGCGTGGTGAACTGCTCCTCGACACCTCACAACATATGTGCCTGTGGAAAGACAAGCCGGTCAATTTAACCGTAACTGAGTTTTTGCTTATCCAGGCACTTGCAGCAAGACCTGGTCATGTGAAAAGTCGAGACCAATTAATTGATGCGGCATATGGCGAACATATCTATGTCGATGACCGTACGATTGATAGTCACATTAAACGACTGCGTAAGAAATTCCGGGAAGTTGACGACGACTTCTCCAATATCGAGACTTTGTACGGCGTCGGCTACAAGTACAACGAAACGGTCGCCTGACCATTAGGCCGGGCGGACCTCGCCGGGCAGTTCTGAGAGGGCTTACCGGTGCGCACCGAAAGCAATAGTCGTCTAGACGATCTACGCATAAAACCTTCGCTCCAGAGCGGCGAGGGCGACAAGCATACTCATGCCGCGAAGGGAAAAAGTGGGTTAAGGCGCATATTCTCACCGCTGACGTTGCGTGTTCTTGCCGTCAATCTGACGGCGCCGTTTCTTCTGGTGCTAAGCCTGCTGTTTCTTGATCAATACGAAGAAACACTCATTGCAACCGAACTGGAAGCGCTGCGCACTCAGGGGGAACTCATTGCAGCCTCCGTTGGTGAAGGTGCGGTTGTCGTTGACATCGACAACAATGCCTTTCCCGTTTTCACGCCAAATGGAGCCTTAAGGGTTATTGATCCAAACGCGGCCCGCCAACTTATTCGGCGATTGGCCGGACTAGCCGAGTTGCGCGCCCGTCTATTTGATCGAAGTGGCCAAATGATTGCCGATACGCGCCTTCTGCAGGGACCGGGCGGCGAAGTGCAAGTGCTCGACTTACCGCCACCAGACGACGGCAGCCTCGCCGAGTCTTTGCGGCGCGTTTACGATCTCACGATTAGTCGCTTTGCTTACGATGGCGACTTGGACCCCTACCGCGAGCGACCCAATGCACCGGCCTCCGACTACAAAGAAGTGGTGCACGCCATGGAGAGTGGTGAGCCCGCCAACGCGGTGCGTCTGCGCCCCGATCAGCAGAAAATCCTGACTGTCGCCGTGCCGATTCTCTTCTACCGGCAAATCGTCGGCGTGGTCCTTGTCTCGCGTGACGGCAGCAATGTCGATGAACGCATGTTTGGTGTCCGCAGTTCGATTCTCGGCATCTTCGGCTGGGTTCTCATATTCACAGTTCTCACGTCGTTGTTTCTTGCCCGCACGATTGCCCGTCCGGTTCGGCGCCTCGCTGAAGCCGCTCAGCTGGTGCGTCAGTCCAAAAGCCGCCGCTATACCATTCCCAATCTGTCCGACCGGTCTGATGAAATCGGGGATCTCTCCTCTGCACTAAGAGATATGACCGATTCTTTGTGGACGCGGATGGATGCGATTGAAAACTTCGCTGCGGACGTCGCCCACGAGATCAAAAATCCTCTCACCAGTTTGCGGAGCGCGGTTGAAACCGTCGCCCGCGTGAAAGATTCCGAGCAACAGAAACGGCTCATGTCTATTATCCTGGACGACGTCGCACGTCTGAATCGATTGATCACGGACATTTCAGACGCATCCCGGCTTGACGCTGAACTGTCCCGCGCGGAATTGAGTGTCGTCGGCCTGAACAGGCTGATGACAGCGATCGCGGATATTCAAAACGCCAATGACGATCCGAATGCCCCTAAAGTGCAACTGATTGCCGAAGATCCTGACTCTCGTGGACGGCGCCGCGACCCCGAGCTCACTGTGACGGGTCTCGAAGGGCGCTTAGGTCAGGTATTTCGCAATCTCGTCGGCAACGCGATGTCCTTCAGCCCGCCGGGCGCGACGATCACAATCCGTACCGCTCATACTGGTCGTCATATAAAAGTGATCATTGAGGATCAGGGCCCAGGCATTCCAGCTGGGAAAGATGGTGCGATTTTCAGCCGGTTTTATTCGGAGCGCCCCGAAGGCGAGAAGTTCGGCACCCATTCAGGTCTCGGGTTATCTATTTCCAAACAGATCGTCGAGGCCCACCACGGCACAATTCATGCTGAAAACATCATAGGTGACGATAAACAGGTTAAGGGCGCTCGGTTTATCGTCCGGCTGCCCGCTGCTTGAAACTAACCAAGAACGAAAGCGAGCAAGAGCGGCAAGGTCGCAAACGAAAGCACTGTTGAGATAACGACAATACCGCCCACTTCTTCCGGACGCGCACCCGCCCGCATGGCAAACAGATAAGTGAAAACTGCTGTCGGCATCGCCGATTGAATGACAACCACCCCCCGCACAGAACCTTCAAGACCCAGCACTGTCGCCGCCCCAACACCGACCCCGAAGCCCATCGCCAAACGGAATACCGCAAAGCCGGCGCTGCGGCCAAAGGTCGCCACTTTCAGATGCCCCAGCGATGCGCCCAAAGACATGATCATCAAGGGGATAACGAAGCCCGCTAGAACCTCCGTGGTATTGGCGATCCACTTTGGCAGCTCGATATCGGCGTAGAGCAGCACAAAAGCCGCCGTAATCGCCCAGATGACGGGATTGCGGAAAATAACATCCGAGGAAACGCGCCCACTGGCGATACTGACGCCGGCCGTAAACTGCAGGACCGAACTCGCAGCATAGTACGCCACTGCCAACGCCAATCCCTCTTCACCGAACGTGAACAGACATAAGGGCAATCCCATATTGCCAACATTGGGCATAATCAACGGCGGCAAATAGGCCGACAATGGCAAGCCCAGCATCTTGAGCAATATCGCTCCGGTCGCAGCGATGACGCCCGCGACCAGCAGCGTTGCGCCTACGATCTGACTAATGGCGGCTAAATCCGGCCCGTTGATCAGAAGCGATGAAAACAAGAGGCAGGGCGCGCCTATATAGGTCACCAAGTCCGTGATCATCGCCGTATCGAACGGCATCCGACTTCGCCGCCACACATATCCAACGGCGGCAATCAGAAAAACGGGGGCGATGATGGAAAAGATTTGCTGAAGCATACGTCGGCCGTCTGGAAGTTGGGCATCACCCATACGATACTAGCTGGGTCATTGCCACTGCCCTTACGCCCCCCCTCTTGATTGGCGCGTTGAAAGCTGCCCCTGATTGACAGAAGACATCTGCCGACCCAGGCTGCCCTGCGACAAAGGACATATTCTTATGACGCTCATCAACGGCACATGCGTAGCGATTGACGGTCAAGGCGTTTTGATTCGTGGCCCATCCGGGTCAGGCAAATCGGATTTGGCTTTGCGCCTCATCGACGCGGGCGCACACTTGATCAGCGACGATTATTGCCGCGCAGACTTAAGCGGTGGCGCGCTTACCCTCACCGCCCCGCCCGAAATCAAAGACAAACTGGAAGTGCGAGGATACGGAATTGTAAACCTTGCTGCACAAGACTCCGCGAAAGTGGTTTTGGTGGTAGACTTGGCACCTGAATCGGAGATCGCCCGCATGCCCGATTTGAACACGTGTAATGTTGAAGGCGTCACACTTAACCATTTGCGGGTGGATGCGCGCACGCCTTCGGCGCCTGCTAAAGTCAGACTCGCCCTTCGCACGAAGCCGGAAAACGACTGAGCCATGAGCAAAGCACCCGAACCCGACAAAAATAATGCTACGGAAGCGACCCCGCGCGTCGTGGTGGTGACCGGCATGTCCGGGGCCGGCAAAAGCGCGGCTCTCAACGCTTTGGAAGATGCCGGATTTGAAACCGTCGATAATTTACCGCTAGCGCTTTTAAACGCGGTCGTGTCAGCGGGCGAAGGCGCGCACGGCTCAATCGCCGTCGGCATTGATATTCGCACACGCGATTTTGATGCTACGCGCCTTATCGCCACCTTAGACGCCATGCGCACCAACGCGGCATTATCTGCAAGCATCGTGTTCCTGGACTGCGACAACGAAGTTATCGGACAGCGTTATACAGAATCACGCCGGCCCCACCCGCTTGCCGACGATCTTCCCGTCTCTGTCGGCATCGAAACCGAACGCCGTCTGCTTGCCCCGGTACGTGAACATGCGGATTTGGTGATCGATACATCCCGCCTTGCGCCAACAGACCTGAAACGCATTTTGCTTGGGCAGTACAGCGGATCGAAGCTACGGCCCCTGCAGATTTTTCTAATGTCCTTCGGCTACCGCTACGGATTACCGCGCGATGCCGATTTGGTTTTCGACGTTCGGTTCTTGAAAAACCCGCACTATGTACCCGAACTCAAACCTCTCACTGGTTTGGATGAAGAGATCGCCGCATTCATGGCGAATGATGTGTCCCTTTCTACATTTCTCGACGGCGTGACCCGGCTTTTAGAACCACTCCTGCCGCTCTATGAGGCGGAGGGGAAAAGTTACCTGACAATCGCCGTGGGCTGCACCGGTGGCCGGCACCGCTCGGTAAATGTCACTGAACGTCTGAGTGCGTGGCTTCACAGCAAGGATTTAGCCCCGACGATCCGTCACCGTGACATCCACGCAGCCGGCGCGCGACCGACTCGACCAAGGCAAAAAAGCCTGTAAAACTGCGCCTAAGTTAAGGTCGCATAGCTGGGACCGATTGGGTAAGCTGCGGCCCCTTCTCGAAGGAGCTACATACTTTCGAGGCGCACAAAACTCAGGGTCTGTTCTTATCCATGTCACAAACAAAACCGCTTATTGGCTTGGTGCTGGTCACCCATGGCCGCCTCGCCCACGAACTTGTCGCCGCAATGGAACATGTCGTAGGACAGCAAGCTCAAGTCGCGACCGTCTGCATTGGTCCGGAAGACGATATGGAGCAACGCCGCGCCGACATTCTTAAAGCCGTCGAGACCGTGAACGCCGGTGAGGGTGTTGTGGTCCTCACCGATATGTTTGGCGGCACGCCCTCGAACCTTGCAATCTCAATCATGGAGAATGCCCCGGTTGAGGTAATTGCCGGCGTCAATTTACCGATGCTTATTAAATTAGCTTCGGTGCGTGGGACCGAATCTCTGCAATCGGCGGTCGTCCACGCCCAAGACGCCGGCCGCAAATATATCAATGTCGCCTCTGCTCTTCTCGCCCAGGAAAAAGCGGAAAAATAGCGCATCGCGCGCTGAGGCATCCCAATGCAAGAGCCATACAGCTCACAGCAAAGTTTGGACCAAGACCGATGGCTGATTCGCTGCAGCGCCAAGTAGAAATATGTAATGGCAAGGGCCTGCACGCCCGCGCGGCGGCGAAGTTTTGCAAAACAGCTGCAAAATATGATGCGGACATAAAAGTCTCGCGCGGCGTTTCTGTAGTTTCCGGCGGGTCCATCATGGGACTCATGATGCTGGCCGCCGGTCAGGGCTCAATGATCGAGATCAAAACATCCGGTCCGGACGCGACAGAGGCGATGGAAGCGTTGTGCGCTTTGGTGGCAAACAAATTCGATGAAGAATAAAACGAAAATCTCAGACGATTCTGAAAGTCGCGAACGCGTTTTTGAAGGCCAGCCTGTAGGCGCTGGCATTTCCATCGGCGTTGTCCATCGGTATGATTCACGCGCCGTCGTGCAAGTGCGCGAGCGGCGCATCCCCTTGTCAAAAATTCGGACGGAACAGCACCGCCTGCTCGAAGCCGCGGCCAAAGCCGCCGAGTATGTCGGCGAGCTTCAAAATCAGGCGCAGCGGATGAACAGCGCCGCCGGCGAAGAGCTCGGATATATTCTCGACGCACATTTGCAGATGCTCAGCGGATCGCGATTGGTGCGCGGCGTGCAAAAGCGCATCGCCTCGGAGCGCATTAACGCCGAGGCCGCCGTGGTCAAAGAAATCAGCCTTATGGCCGAAGCCTTTGCAGCTATGGAAGATCAGTACTTGTCCGAACGCATCTCGGATATCCGAGAAGTTGGGCGGCGACTCGTAGAGAGTCTTGGGCACGCCGCACCGGCCGGGATTGATGATTTGCCGCGAAATGCCGTGGTGGTCGCCGACGAACTTTCCCCGGCCGATACCGCTCTGCTTGATCCGGACCGCATAGTCGGCCTTGCAACGACGTTGGGCGGCGTCGAAAGTCATATGGCCATCGTCGCACGCTCGCTTGGGCTGCCCGCCGTTGTCGCTGCTCCCGGGTTAATTGACGATGTAAAAAACGGCGAAGCCATTATCGTTGATGGTTCGACCGGTAAAGTATTTGTCTCACCCTCTGCCGCCACGCTCAGCACCTATCGGCAAAAAAGGGCGAGCTTCCTAAGATCTCAACACTCCTTAAGAAAACTCAAATCCGTCGCCGCCATCACCAAGGACGGATTTCGCATACACCTGCTTGCCAATATCGAGTTGCCGTCAGAACTGGATGCAGTCGCCGCATCCGGTGCGGAAGGAATTGGCCTATTCCGCAGCGAGTTCATGTTCCTGAACCGAGACACGTTACCGACCGAGGACGACCAATTTGCAGAGTTATCGCGGGTCGTGAAAAAACTGGCTGGCCGGCCCCTTACAATTCGCATTTTGGACGTTGGCGCCGACAAGCTCGGAGATTCGGTTGGACTCAAACCGGGCCCTAACCCGGTTTTGGGGCTGCGCGGCATTCGCTTTGCTTTGGCGCGGCGCAAAATTCTGATGTCGCAACTTGCTGCCATCTTGCGGGCGGGCGCATTAGGACCGGTACGAATTTTACTGCCCATGGTTTGCATCGTCGATGAAGTCAGGGAAGTGCGCGATATTCTGGCCCGCGTTGCGCGAAAACTTAAGCGCCGCGGTGAAAAGATTGCCGATCCCTTACCGCCGGTCGGGGTTATGATCGAAATTCCCGGCGCGGCTCTTGCCGCCGATGCCCTAGCCGCCGAGGCTGACTTTTTCGCGATCGGCACCAATGACCTTACACAGTATACCCTCGCCATTGATCGTTCCGACGAACAGGTCGCCTATCTGTATAACCCTCTACATCCGGCTGTCTTACGCCTCATCCAGTTTTCTGCCGAGGCCGCATCGGCGGCGGGCATCCCCGTATCCATATGCGGGGAAATGGCCGGCGACGAACGCCTAACGCCTATTTTACTCGGCTTTGGCATCACAGAACTGTCCATGGCCCCGGCCAATCTGCCACGGGTCAAAAAAGCTGTTCTGGGCCTTAATCTGTCGGCCATTACCGGCCGGGTGCGCCGCCTGACCAGCGAGTCAGACCCGGCGCGCCTGAAGGTACTTTTGGACTACATTGCCCAGGCCAGATAGGCCTGCCGGTTGCCCGATTCCCGCCCGGCTGCTATACGGCGCGCCGGCCCTCGATACGCGGCCCCAACACTTACGCCGGACGGCGTCCAAGGAGACAGAGCGTTATGACTTTTAGCGATTACAAGGTTAAGGATATTGGGCTTGCCGCGTGGGGCCATACGGAAATAGCCATTGCAGAGACCGAAATGCCGGGTCTGATGGCCATGCGCTCCGAATACGGTAGCAAGCAGCCCCTAAAAGGTGCCCGCATAGCCGGCTCGCTCCATATGACCATCCAAACCGCCGTATTGATCGAGACGCTCAAACATCTTGGCGCCGATATTCGCTGGGCTTCCTGCAACGTCTTTTCCACTCAAGATCACGCCGCGGCTGCGATCGCGGACGGTGGTACGCCGGTGTTTGCCCATAAGGGCGAGTCTTTGGAGGAATACTGGCAATACACACACCGGATATTTGAATGGAGCGACGGCGGCGCGCCAAACCTCATTCTCGACGACGGCGGCGACGCCACACTTCTGATCATTCTCGGGGCGCAAGCGGAAACAGATCCATCCGTGATCACCAAACCTGGCAATGAGGAAGAAGAAGTGCTTTTTGCCTCGATTGCTAAGCGGCTCAAAGAACAACCCGGCTGGTATTCTAAAGTCAAAGCCAGCTTGCGCGGCGTCAGTGAGGAAACCACAACGGGTGTGCATCGTCTGTATCAAATGTCGAAGGATGGCCGCCTACCCTTTCCGGCCATCAACGTGAATGACAGCGTCACTAAGTCAAAGTTCGACAATGTCTATGGCTGCCGCGAGAGTCTGGTCGACGGCATCCGCCGTGCGACCGACGTGATGATGGCCGGCAAGGTCGCCGTGGTGAATGGCTTTGGTGATGTCGGCAAGGGCTCCGCCGCGTCAATGCGTCAAGCCGGATGCCGGGTCATGGTCACGGAAGTCGACCCCATCTGCGCGCTGCAAGCCGCAATGGAAGGCTATCAGGTCGTCACCATGGACGACGCCGCGTCGCAAGGTGACATTTTTGTCACCGCAACCGGCAACTTGGACGTCATCACAGTCGATCACATGCGGAACATGAAAGACCGTGCCATCGTCTGCAACATCGGACACTTCGATACTGAAATTCAGGTCGAAGCCCTAAAGAACTTCAAGTGGCACAATGTTAAACCACAGGTAGACGAAATCGAATTCCCGGACGGCAAGCGGATTATTCTTCTGGCTGAGGGCCGGCTCGTAAACCTGGGCTGCGCAACCGGCCACCCCAGCTTCGTCATGAGCGCCTCCTTCAGCAATCAGGTGCTGGCGCAGATGGAACTCTGGAATAACGGCGATAGCTACGAAAATAAGGTCTATGTGCTGCCAAAGCACCTGGACGAGAAGGTCGCCGAGTTCCATTTGGCAAAGGTTGGCGCCAAGCTAACCAAGCTGTCACCCGCTCAAGCCGCATATATCGGGGTCGAGACAAAAGGGCCGTTCAAGCCGGAGACCTACCGCTATTAGGCCCTTCACCGTATAGTGGGTGTGCTAAACGCCCCAGCCGTCCCGCTGGGGCGGAGTAAAGGGTTTAAAGAGGGGTGCGGTGAACAGCGACATTACGGAGCTGCTGACGCCGCCGGTGATTGCCGGATTGGTCGCGGTGTTTCTGCTGGTTCCACCGGCAGTCTGGGCGCTTTGGCGTCAGCACCGGCATTGGCTGCGCGCGGAGCGCGAGGCCAGCCGGGCACTCTACACCCGCGACGCTGTCCAAGCCGCACTGGAAACCGCGCCTGAAGGCTACTTTGCCTGGTTTCATCAACCTATTGCCGAGGATGATGAAGACACGGCGGCTCTGCCTGAATTTCGAGCCGAGGGATATTGTTCGAGACGGCTCGCCGTACTGCTCGATCTCTTTCGCGGTATGGACTCAGGGTTTCACGACATTTTAGACGGCTTTGACCACGCCTCGCAGGAGCGGTTGCAAATCGCCATTGAAGCCATGCGCGAAGGCGGCAGCGGCTTCGAGGTCGACCTTGATCACACCGCTACTGGAAGGCGCATTCAGGCACGAGGCATCCGCGCACTCGATGGAGCGGAGCGTATTATGGCCGACGTGGTATGGATGAACGATGTGACTGAGGGCGTGGCGGCTGTCGATACCTTGACGGAAGAGTCCGTCGCTTTGCGGCGTGAACGCGACCTCCTCAAAGCGGCTTTAAGCGGTGTCGCCCACCCGGTATGGCTGCGTGACGATGATTTGTCCTTAATTTATTGCAACGAAGCTTATGTGACGGCGGTCGATGCACGGGATGCGCCGGACGTTGTTGCGCGCGGCCGAGAAATCGCGCCCCGCGTGGCCGTACGTGAAGTGCGCGCGTTGGCCGCCGCCGCACGAGCAGCCGGCGAAACCCGGCGCGGGCCGTTCCACATGGTTATCGATGGCAGTCGGAGACTAATGGAAGTCGTCGAATCGCCGATCGATAGTGATGGCAACGAAACCGCGCAAGACACCACTGCACCGCTTTTCTCCGACGGCAGCGGCCGGATGACCGCCGGGTCTGCATACGACATTACCCGGCAAGAAGAGTTGGAGACGCGTCTCAAACGCGAAGCCGCCGCGCATGCCGAGGTTCTTGAACGCCTAGGCACGGCCATCGCCATCTTCGGCCCGGATACGCGATTGATATTTTTCAACACTGCGTTTGCCGAACTTTGGGATTTGAATCTGGAATGGCTCAAGGATGGTCCGCCTTACGCAACGGTTCTCGACACTCTGCGCGCGGAACGGCGCTTGCCTGAAGTTGCCGACTTTCCCGCCTACAAAGATAAAGAGCTCGCAAGATTTACATCTCTTCTTGAACCTACAGAAGACGTTTTGCATTTGCCCGGTGGCGGTACCTTGCGGCGTGTTATTGCGCCTCACCCGATGGGCGGACTCTTGACCACATACGAAGACATTACCGACAAACTTGCGTTGGAACGCTCGTACAACACGCTGATCGCCGTTCAACGCGAAACCATAGATAACTTGCAAGAGGCCGTTGCCGTGTTCGGCGCCGAGGGCGAGCTTCGCCTTGCCAACCCTGCTTTCGCCGACCTGTGGGGTCTCGACCTCCAAACCCTGCGCGAGGGTCCGGTGATGGGCGATGTGATCGACACTTTTCAAGAATACTTCGATGATACGACGGTGTGGTCGCGCCATAGAACCGTTATGCTGGCCGCTCTAGATAGCGATAAACAACGCACAGCCCAGCAAGGTCGAGTTATCCGAGCGGATAAGTCGGTGCTTGAATTCATCTCGGTGCCCCTGCCCGATGGAGGCGTTTTGTTTTGTTATAACGATGTGTCCGCGCCGGAGCGCGTCGCGCAGACCTTACGCGGCCGCGCTGAAGCCCTCACCGCGACCGACAAGCTTCGTACAGAGTTTTTGGCAAATGTAGCTTTTGAATTGGAAGTCCCGGTTTTGAGTATCGGCGGCCTTGCTAAGCGCCTTGCAAGCATCAAACCCGGACAACCCGCCGCAGTCGTTCAGGACATCATTGACGCCTCAAATACCCTCAAGGCCTTGATCGAAGACGTCAGAGATTTGTCAGGCGTCGAGACCGGTCAACAAACCCTGCACCTGGACTCCTTTGACATATTCGATGTGATGAACCGGGTTGCAACCATGACCCGTGAAGCCGTAAAGCGGCATGGAGTTAGCCTTGAGATCGCGTGTATGACTGACATTGGCTGGATGGTGGGCGACGCCGCACGCATCAAACAAACCTTGTATCATCTGCTCACGGGCGCTTTGAAAAATCTTCCAGACGGCGAACGTATCGTTCTGGCAGCCGAACGTGCCGATGCCTCAGGCGATCATGTCACATTCTCCATCCGCCATGCCGCAAACGGTCAGACACACGCCGGGCTCGGCGTTTACCTCGCCCAGCGCATTGCCGAGTTGCACGGTGGATCGCTCATCACTAATGCAGACGGTAGCGACATTATCGTCGCCTGCCGCCTACCTGTTGGCGGAGCCGCAAAATCCGAAGAAACACGCATAGCTGGGCAATAGAGACAGCGTATGTCTGAAGAATTTTCGGCACCAGAAAACGGCGCGCTGTCGTTTCCGTCAGAGCAAGATACAATGGCGTTCGGCGCAACCCTGGCCGAAGTCGTGAAGCCCGGCGACGTGATCACCCTCAAAGGAGCGCTCGGCGCAGGCAAGACCACCTTTGCGCGGGGGTTTATTCAACGACTCGCAGGCATAGACGAAGAAGTCGTGAGTCCTACATTTACGCTGGTGCAAACCTACGAAACACAGCGCGGAATAATATGGCACTTCGATTTGTATCGCCTCGAAGTGCCGGACGATGTGCTTGAGCTGGGGCTAGAAGATGCGCAAGCTGGCGGCATAACCTTGATCGAATGGCCAGAGCGTTTAGGACCATATATGCCGCGAGCCCCCTTAGAAATTGAGTTGACGTCTGCGACCGGTGATACAGCGCGTTCTATTCGGCTCTCTGGAAAATCGAATTGGCGCGAGCGGGCGCTTGAAGTGGTAAGCCGTGTCCGCCAACCGTGAAGCTATTATCATATCTTTTCTTCAGCAGCACGGTTGGGATAAAGCCAAACGCGGGCCCCTGGCGGGCGATGCGTCGTTTCGTAAATACGACCGACTTGAAGATCAACGTGGCCGCGTCGTACTCATGGACGCTCCCCCACCGCAAGAAGATGTGAGACCCTTCGTTCGCATCGCCCGGCACTTGTTCAAGCAAGGATTCTCCGTTCCAAAAGTACTGGCTGAAGATGCTGCAGCAGGTCTTCTCCTCCTAGAAGACTTAGGAGACAGCACCTACACGCAACTCTTGGCGCAAAGTCATGACGAGCGCGCTCTTTACACCTTAGCGACGGATACGTTGATTGCGCTGCATCGCTTGCCCGAAAACCAAGCTGTGCCGAGCGGCGTGAAACCCTACGACACATCACGCTTACTTGATGAAGTCGGCCGTCTGCAAGAATGGTATATGCCGCTCCTGCACGCTCCAGCGCTCTCCTCACAGACAATTGATGGCTACAATTCGATCTGGCAAGCCCTGTTGCCGCTGGCCTGGAAAGCGCCGACATCTCTGGTGTTGTTTGACTATCACGTAGATAATTTACTTCTGCTGCCGGAGAGATCCGGCATAAAGGCCTGCGGTTTGCTCGACTTTCAAGACGCCGTCGCTGGACCTGTCACTTACGATTTGATGTCCCTACTGGAAGATGCGCGGCGCGACGTGAACCCTGCCCTCATCGCCGAGATGAAGCAGAGATATTTGAATGCCTTTCCTTCTGTAACACCTGAAGACTTTGAACTCTCGTGGGCGGTGATGGCGGCGCAACGCCATGTGCGCGTGATCGGCACCTTCGCACGTTTGAAACTCCGCGACGGCAAGCCCCACTACCTGCAACACATGCCCCGCCTGTGGCGTTATATGGATCAATGTCTCGCGCATCCTGCGCTAAGCGATTTAAAAAACTGGTTTGACGCCCATGTGCCGCAAACAATGCGGACGCTAAATCTGTGAGCGGCGTCCTACCTCAAACAGCCATGTTTCTGGCCGCGGGTCTTGGCACGCGCATGAAACCGCTAACCGAACTCACCCCCAAACCGTTGATCAAAGTCGGCGGCAAGGCCTTGATCGATTGGCCGATGGATCAATTGGCCGCGGCGGGCGTGCCGCGCGCCGTCGTAAACGCTCACCACCACGCGCCGCAAATGATCGCACATATGAAGGGGCGGCAGAATCCGGTGGTCACAATCTCCGATGAAACCGCGCAACTGCTTGATACCGGCGGCGGACTCGTCAAAGCCCTGCCCTTGCTGGGGAATGCGCCGTTCTTCGTTTTCGGTTGTGATACTGTAACATTGGATGGCCCCACGCCCGCGCTGGAGCGGCTCGCCCGTAAATGGAATTCTGACGAACTGGATGTTCTGATGCTCGTCCATCCTATGGAAACCGCCCACGGCTTTGACAGCGCTGGAGATTTTTTTGTGGATACCGAGGGCCATCTCACCCGGCGCGGGATCGCTACCCGCGCACCCTATGCCTACACCGGCATTCAGATTATTCACCCGCGCATTCTGGCGGGCGAAAATGCCGTGCCGTTTTCCATGAACAAACTGTGGGATAAGGCCATTGCGGCCCGTCGCATGAAAGGCGTTGTTCACGACGGCGTTTGGTTCCATGTCGGCACGCCGGACGCCGTTGAAAAAACAGACGCATTGCTGCGCGCCCGATGACGGCCGGGCCCAAAACATGGCAATCTCTAGCGAAGGCGAAGCCCGCCGTCTTCACCATCGCGCCGCACTTGCCGTTCGTGGACGCTCTGGCCGGCGGCATACTTGACGACGCCGGCGACGATGCTCTCTCTCTTGCGTCCATAACCGTTCTACTGCCGACGCGGCGCGCCTGCCGCAGTTTGCGCGAAGCGTTTCTGCGTCTCAGCAGCGGCAAGCCGTTGCTGCTCCCGCGCATGATGCCGCTCAATGATTTGGATGAAGAAGAGGTTATGTTTTCTGCATTCGGCGTTGCCGAAGCAAGCGAAGACATTCCACCACCCATCTCCCCGCTCAAACGGCAACTTCTGCTCGCGCGTTTGATTCAAGCTCGTGGCGATTCAACCGCCGAACAGGCAATTCGTCTTGCCGAAGAACTCGCGAAATTTCTAGACCAAGTGCAAACCGAACACTTGTCGTTCGAAAAATTGGTGGATTTGGTGCCCGCAGATTACGCCGCGCACTGGCAGATCACCTTGGAATTTCTAGGTATTTTGACAGAGGCCTGGCCCAAGATTTTGGAAGCCGAAGGTGCGATTGATTCGGCCGATCACCGCAACCGGGTTTTCGCGGCCCAAGCGCGCATTTGGGCGGCGGGCGGCGCAACCGGGCCGGTGATTGCCGCCGGCTCGACGGGCAGCATTCCCGCGACCGCGGACCTCTTGGACGTGATCGCACGGATGGACGGCGGCGCTGTTGTTTTGCCCGGTTTGGACTGCTCGTTGAGCGAAAATGATTGGAAAGCGGTGGATGAATCGCACCCGCAGTACGGTTTTAAGCAGCTTTTGCGCCGACTTAAGGTGTCTCCGGGCGCGGTTTTACCGTGGCCGTGCGTACCAAAAGACGCAAATTGCGCGCACGATGCACGGTTTTACGCTCAGAAAACACGGTTTTTGACCGAAGTTATGCGCCCCGCGTCAACCACCCATGCCTGGCGCGAGATGGAACCGATCGACCCATCCGCTGTCGAGGGTTTAACCCAAATTAATTGCCCGGCCCCTCGTGAAGAGGCCGAAGTGATTTCGCTGATCATGCGCGCAGCGCTGACCCAGGACGAACAGACCTGCGCGCTGGTCACGCCCGACCGTGCGTTGGCCGAGCGTGTATCCATGGAACTCAAACGCTGGAACATAGACATTGATGATTCGGCGGGGCGTCCATTGCACAAAACGCCGCCGGGCGCATTCCTAAGATTGACGGCGATGATGATTGCCGAAGACTTCGCACCGATGCCGACGCTGGCGGTGTGCAAACACCCCCTGGCTGCGGCGGGCCTCGATATCGCCGCCTTCCGGAAACTGACGAGACGCGCGGAGATTAAAATCCTGCGCGGGCCGCGTCCGCCCGCGGGGCTTGATGGACTGAAAAGCCTGACGCAAGAACTTAAGGACAAGGACGATGCCAGCGAGGTGGATGCTTGGATCGACCACCTTAAAAAGGGCTGCGAAAAGTTCACGACTTTAATGGTGCAAGACTCTGCTTCAATTTCGGATCTTCTGAACGCGCATATGGCCACTGCCGAATCTCTGGCAGCCACCAACGATACCCCTGGCCCGTTGCGTTTGTGGGCGGAAGAAGCCGGTGAAGCAACCAGTGCTTTTATTGCCGAACTCGCACAGCATTGCGACGTGCTCCCGCCGATCTCTCCGCTGGAATATCCGGCCGTGCTGGATGCCTTGATGAGCGCTCGCGTCGTGCGCCCGCGCTTTGGCAAACATCCGCGCCTGCACATCCTGGGACCGCTGGAAGCAAGGTTGCAGCGCTTCGATGTCTTGATTCTTGCGGGCCTTAACGAAGGTACGTGGCCGGCGGATGCCGAGGCCGATCCTTGGATGAGCCGGCCCATGCGCAAAAAGTTTGGGCTGCCATCGCCGGAGCGGCGCATCGGCCTTGCCGCGCACGATGTCGCCCAAGCTCTATGCGGACCGCGTGTTGTGATGACGCGTTCGGTGAAAGTGGACGGCACCCCCACCGTGCCGTCGCGCTGGCTGATGCGTCTGGATCGCGCGGTCGCTGCAGCGGGACTGGTAGAAGCGTTCCGTGTCGAAGCCGGAGACTGGCTGCCCTGGGCACAGGAACTGACGGAACCTAAAGCTTACGAATCTATTTCTCCGCCAGCGCCAAGACCGCCTCTTGAAGCGCGCCCGCGTCAATTGTCGGTGACAGAAATCGAAACCTGGATGCGCGATCCATACAGTATCTATGCGCGCCGCATATTGAAGTTAAGGCCGCTGAACCCTCTCGATCAGGACGTGAGTGCCGCCGATTACGGCTCGCTTGTTCACCATGCCCTGCGCCTATTCATCGAAGCCCATCCAACAGGGCCTTTGCCGGATGACGCATTGCCGCAGCTTCTGAATATCGGTGATGACGTATTCAAGAAAGACGCCCTGCGTCCCGGCGTCCTCGCTTTTTGGGAACCACGATTTGAGCGAATTGCCGAATGGTTTGTGCGCACCGAGGACACACGCCGTCACGAGTTGGGCCGCGCCTATGTAGAGATCAGCGGCGAGTTGACGCTGCAAGGCCCGGCCGGATCGTTCAAGCTAACCGGCAAGGCCGACCGTATCGACCGGAGCACAGATGGGCGCATCACCATCATTGATTACAAAACCGGCACGCCGCCTTCGAACGGGGAGGTGATTGCGGGCTTCTCGCCGCAACTGCCCCTCGAAGCTGCAATGATCGCTGCGGACGGATTTCCAGAGGTTCCAAAGGGCCCCTTGGAAGCCCTGAGTTTCTGGCATCTGCACGGTCGTGGTGAAGGCGGCAAGGAGTTCATCGTTGATGGAGATGCCGAGGCGATGGCCGCAGAAGCCCGTAAAGGCCTTTCCGAACTCATCGCGAAATTCGATGATCCGAATACGGCGTATGAAGCCCGTCCGAACCCCGCGTATGCCCCCGCCTTTAGCGACTACGGACATCTTGCGCGGGTGAAGGAATGGGCCGCCGGAGAGGACGAGGCATGAGCGGTGTAGACGCCATTGCCGTTGCCAACCGCGCGCAAGGCACGGCCATTGAGCCTGACGCTAGCGTTTGGGTAAGTGCATCGGCCGGGTCGGGCAAGACCAAAGTGCTGACGGACCGAGTGCTTGCGCTGTTACTTTCGGGCACGGCGCCCCATCGTATTTTATGCCTGACGTTCACCAAAGCCGCCGCGGCAGAAATGAGCAACCGCATTTCGCTGCGCTTGGCCGACTGGGTGACCGCCGAAGATGATAAATTGCGCGCCGACGTAGAACACCTTGTGCGCAGTAAGGCAGATGAAGCGGTCATCGCCCGCGCACGAAGACTATTTGCCGAGGTTCTGGATGCGCCTGGCGGGCTGCAAATCTCGACCCTGCACGCCTTTTGCCAGTCACTCCTGAGACGGTTTCCACTGGAGGCCAATGTCGCGCCGCACTTCGCTC
This sequence comes from uncultured Rhodospirillaceae bacterium, assembly GCA_963976395.1. Classification (GTDB taxonomy): domain Bacteria; phylum Pseudomonadota; class Alphaproteobacteria; order Rhodospirillales; family Rhodospirillaceae; genus UBA11612. Next base: position 34,108 of record CAXBLG010000006.1, on the reverse strand, counting down.
TGATGGATGAACGGGATGCCGCCGAAGCTTTGGAAGAAGCACTAGAAGACACCATCGCCCACGCTCATGACGGCGGCGGAGATGACCTTGCCGATGCGCTGTCGGTACTGACCGCGCGCGTCCACGAGTCCAACTTCAGCGATCTCATGAATGCACTGATCGCAGGGCGCGGCAAGCTGGCGCGCATGTTGACGGAACACAGTGGATTGAACGGTGCGATCACCGCGATGCGGGCGATGCTAGGCCTTCTGCCGGACGATACGGAAGAGTCGGTGATTGAAAGCGCCTGCGCCAAAGACGCCTTTGACGGCCCCGCCCTCAAACAAGCAGCTCAGATTTTAGCAGAAGGCAGCAAAACCGATCAGGCGCGAGGCCAGGGAATCTCCGATTGGCTGGGCGTGCCGAAGACGCGCACGGAAACATTCAGCACCTACATATCCTGCTTCCTGACCCAGAAAGGCGCCTTGCGTGCGAGCCTCATCACTAAAAAACTCGGTGAAGCGAACCCCGACATTGCAGGCGTGTTGCAAACCGAAGCCGAACGCCTTTACGGCATTGCAGCGCGTTTGAAAGCCGTGAGTGTTGCCGAAGCCACAAGCGCCCTCATGCACATCGGCGCGAATTTGCTGGAACGCTTCAACAAGGCGAAAGCCCAACGCGGGCTGATGGACTACGACGATTTGATTCAAACAACGCGGCAGTTGCTGGAACGCCCCGGGGTTGCCGAGTGGGTTCTATACAAACTGGACGGCGGCATTGATCATATTTTGATCGACGAAGCCCAGGACACCAACCCCGACCAATGGGCGATTGTTAAACCGCTGCGCGACGAATTTTTTGCGGGACGCGGACAACACGAAGAAGTTTCTGTACTGCCGCGCACCGTTTTCGCGGTCGGTGACCGCAAACAATCAATCTACAGTTTTCAAGGCGCAGCGCCGGGCGAGTTCGACCGCGAACGGGCGAACACCGAGGCGGACGTGCGCGCGGCTGGGCTGCGCTGGGAAGACGTGGACATGAATGTCTCGTTCCGCTCAACCCCCGCGGTCCTGGATGCGGTAGACGCGGTGTTCGATCAAGAAGTGGCGAAAGACGGCATTGTTCTGACACCCGAAGAAAAAATAACCCATCTGGCCGCGCGCAAGTCCGATGCGGGGCTGGTGGAAATCTGGCCCTGCGTTGAGCCTGAAACGGCGGACACTCCCGCCAGCTGGAAGCCTCCGGTGGAACGTCAAAAGGGCGATTCGCCTCAGAACCGGCTGGCCGCGTTAGTGGCTGCGCGCATTGAACGTATGGTGAGTACCAACGAGGTTCTTGAATCCAAGGGGCGTGCGATCCGTCCCGGCGACATCATGGTGCTGGTGCGCCGGCGCACAGGCTTTGTCGAAGAACTCGTCCGACAACTTAAGCAACGCCGTATTGCGGTTGCGGGCGTTGACCGCATGGTGCTGAACGATCAGATCGCTGTGATGGACTTGATTGCCCTCGGCGAATTTCTGCTGTTGCCCGAAGACGATCTAACCTTGGCCACCGTGCTACGCAGCCCGTTGGTTGGATTGACCGAGGAGGATTTGTTCACCCTCGCCTATGGGCGCGACGAGAAGCATCTGTGGGATGTCATGAACGATCACGCCGGAGCTGAAACTCCTATCGGCGCGGCGCAGACCATGCTGGCCGATCTGCTGGCGCTAACCGATTACCTGACCCCGGCCGAATTGTTCGGGCATGTGCTTGTGGCCTGTGATGGGAGACGCAAATTGCTGGCGCGCCTGGGCGCGGACGCAGACGATCCGATTGATGAGTTTTTGAACCTTGCCCTTAACTTCGAGAAGACCCATCCGCCCTCGCTACAAGGATTTCTGCACTGGCTGGCGGCAAGTGAAACCCAGATCAAGCGCGACCTGGACCAAAGCGGCATTGACGCCGTGCGGGTGATTACCGTGCACGGGGCAAAAGGCTTGCAGGCGCCGATTGTTTTTCTGCCGGACACGACGCAAGTGCCGACCATGCGCGATCAACTGCTGTGGACGGGCGGCGACTCCCGCCTTCTGCTGTGGGCCTCAAAAGCCGAAGACCTGGACCCAGTGACAGGTGATATGCGCGAGGCTGCAAAAATCGCCCAGGAGCGCGAACATCACCGGCTGATGTATGTAGCCATGACCCGCGCCGAGGACCGGTTATACGTCTGCGGCTGGAAAACCCATCGCCCGGCCCGGTTCGATCAAAGCTGGTACAGCCTTATTCGCGCGGGCCTTGCGTCCAAGCCACAAACGAAAACCGAAACCGACGATTTCCTGGCGGCGGAAGGCGGGCTGTTGAGCGCGGAAGTTCTACGGCTGATCTCGGACCAGACAGGACCGGTGAAAAAAGAAGACGGCCCAGAGACCCAACGCGCGCCGGTACCCTTACCCGCCTGGGGACATGAAGACCCAGGACCAGAAGCCGACCCGCCGCAGCCTTTGAGCCCCTCGCGGGCCGCACGCAGCGACCCGCCCGCCCTTTCACCGCTGGCTGACGACGGCCGTGCGCGCTATCAGCGCGGGTTGATCATTCACCGTTTGCTGCAAAGCCTCCCGGATCTTCCAGAGGCACGGCGCGAAGCCGCTGCGGCCGCTTATGTAAAGCGTCCCGGATGGGATATGGATGAATCGGCGCAGGTTGAAATTATCGCCGAGACCTTGGCCGTATTGAAGAACCCGGTGTTCACGCCGCTGTTCGGACCCAACTCGCGCGCCGAGGTGCCCCTCACCGGGCTTGTCGGCGGCTTCGCAGTTTCGGGCCAGGTGGACAGACTGGCGGTAACTGAGGATGGCGTGTGGATTATTGATTATAAAACCAACCGCCCGCCGCCGCGCGCCCAAGAGAGTGTTGATCCGGCCTATGTCTTCCAGATGGCGACCTACCGGGCAGCCTTGCGGGTAATCTACCCGGACCAGCCTATTCACTGCGTGCTGCTGTGGACCCACGGCGACGAGACCGGGCCGTTCGCCATGGAACTGGACGCCGCGCGGATGGATGAGGCGTTACAGTACGCCGATCTGTTATGATGGCGTGATGGACGACGTATTTCCGCATGCGAACAGCAACACCGCGCCCGCCGCACAAACAAGCGTGGACGGCGCGTTTGTGCGCGAGCAGTGGTATTACGCCCTGCCCTCAACCGCCCTGAAACCCGGCGCGATGGTGCACAGAACCCTTCTGGGCGAGCCGGTGTTGATTGGGCGGAACGGCAACGGCGCGGTGTTCGCCCTGTGCGATACCTGCCCGCACCGGGGCACACTGTTGTCACGCGGAAGCTTTGACGGGCGCGAGGTGCAATGCCCCTATCACGGCTGGCGGTTTCGCACCGACGGTCAGTGCACGGCGATTCCCTCGCAAACCGAAGCTCAAAAGCCGCAAGCCGTAGACATTCGTGCAAAGACCTATCCTGTGACCGAGCACCAAGGCAACATCTGGGTGTTCATCGGGAACAATGAAAACGCTGCGACCGCCGACCTGCCCCCGGTGCCCGAAGTGCCTGCACTGGGCAGTCATTTCCAACTGCACGTATCGCTGCGCTTTGCCTGCAATATCGATCTTGCGGTCATCGGGCTGATGGACCCGGCGCACGGTGCCTTCGTGCATCGGTCCAGAGTTTGGCGCAGCGAAGGTAGTATTCATGAGAAGCACAAAGCGTTCTCACCTTTGCCTGAATCAGACGGGCTCGGCTGGCGTATGGATCGGCATACGGCGTCGCGAAACTCAAAAGCCTATCAACTCTTTCTGGGCAGTGCGCCGGAAACAGAGATCACCTACCGTATGCCCTCGGTGCGGACCGAACATGCGCACACTAAGAAATACGACTACTGCGGCCTGACGGCCTGCACTCCGGTGAATGATCATGAGACAGACGTGCACCATGTGATGTACTGGAATGTGCCCGGCGGCGCGCTGCTGCGGCCCCTTGTACGCGCCTTCGCCTGGCGCTTTTTGGACCAGGACCGGCGCGCGGTGATGGCCATGAGCGAGGGCCTGGCCTTTGATCCGCCGACCATGCTGGTGCAGGACGCAGATACGCAAACGCGCTGGTATTACCGGCTGAAACGCGAGGTATTGGCCGCCCAGGACGAAGGACGCGCGCCGCGCAACCCGATCACGCCGACAACCCTGACTTGGCGCAGCTAGAGCGTCCTCATTCCCGCAAAAATGGTGCAAATCCTAGGCTAAATGGGCGACCTTGACGCTGCGAGGTCCCCTACCTAGATTCAGCCCTCCCCTCTGGCGCGGCTTCAAGGTCGCGCGCCCAAGACAAAGGATTTAAGTGCATGAAACAGGTATCGGACGACTCCTTCGAAACGGACGTATTGAAGGCAGAAGGCCCCGTATTGGTGGACTTCTGGGCGGAGTGGTGCGGTCCTTGTAAGCAGATTGCCCCGTCGCTGGAGAAGATTGCTGGCGAGATGGACGGCAAGGTGACCTTCACCAAGATCAACATCGACGATAACCCGCAGACCCCGACGCAATTCGGTGTACGCGGTATTCCAACGCTGATGATCTTCAAGGACGGCCAAGTGGCGGCCATGAAAGTGGGTGCTTTGCCGGAAAGCAAACTGAAGGAATGGGTGGAGCAGTCGATTTAAAATCAACTTTAGCCCGCCACAATCAATACAAGCCCCGCCGCATAAACTCGGCGGGGTTTTGCTTTTCGGCCCTATGGCCGCTAAAACGGTGGTCCTGACAGGGGCGGAGTTTTCATGAACACCACGACAACCGGCGGCTATGTAACCGATACGGCCTATGTGGCCGAATTTTACGGCGATCATGCGCCGACCCACTTGAACTTGGTGGCCGCCGCCAACGGCTTTCGGCCCCGCCCCGTGGACGGCCCCTTTGCATGGTGCGACTACGGCTGCGGCAATGCCGTGACCGCGAACGTGCTGGCCGGATGTTATCCGAACGCGCAGTTTTACGGCGTCGATTTTCTGCCTGCCCATATCCGCACCGCCGAGACCCTGGCTATTCGCGGCGGACTGGAGAACACCACCTTTATTCAGAAGAGCTTTGCGGACCTGGACGAGAGCGATATTGCGCCGCTGGATTTTGCGGTCATGCACGGCGTACTGAGCTGGGTGGACGACGCGACACGGGCGGCGGCCCTGGACGATGCGGCGCGGCGCCTAAAACCCGGCGGGTTCCTCATGACCGGCGTCAACGCTATGCCCGGCTGGGCGGCAAAGCTGCCTATGCGCAATATGATTTATTCCCTGACCAAGGATGGCGACAACACCTTGGAACGCGCGCGCGTAGGTCTTGAGTGGCTGAATAAACTGAAGGGAGCCAAGGTTAAGTATTTTCGCGACAACCCGGCCTTGGCCGAAGCGGTAGAAGAGCTTGAGCGCGCCGATCCGCGCTATATGGCGCACGAATACTTCAATGAAAATTTGCGTGCGTTTTATTTCGCCGAGATGCGGGCGATGATGGAAGCGCGCGGATTAAAGTTTGCGGGCTGCGCACGCATGTTTCTGAATATGGTTGACCTAACCGTACCTATCGAACTGCAAGAAGAGTTTCGCAACGTGAGCAGCCGCGCCGAGCTGGAAGCCAAACGCGACTTCATCCGCAACGAGACCTTCCGCCGCGACGTATGGATTAAAGGTGAGCCGCTCAAGACCGAAGAAGAATGGCTGGAAATCAATCAGAACCTGACCTTCGGCACGTTGGAGCCACTGGCAAATATCGACCGCGCCGTGGCCTTTGGCGACATTCAATTAAGCTACGAAAATGAGCCGTTCGGAACGGTGCTGAATTTGGTGGCCGCGCAAGGCACCAGCGTAGCCTCCATGGAACGCGAGCCCGCACTGGCGAGCTTATCGCCCTGGACCCGGGCCGAAGCTGCGCGCCTTCTTGCGGCCGGCGGTCAGGTGATGTGTTTTGCCGGAGAAACCAAAGCCGTGAAAGTGCCAAAGGGCGCGAAGCTGTCCATGCCCGCTGTCAACCGCGGCATGATCAAGGAACTTGGCCTGACCGTACCGCGCATTGCCCTGGCCGCGCCGCTGGCCGGAACCGGCATCGAGGTGCCCAACATCGATGCTATTTTGTTGTTGGCCCGTTGCGACAAAGGACTAGACGGCGCGGTGAAGGCCGCCGCCAAAGTGCTTTCGGTCGGCGAAGGCGACGTGGTCATCAGCGGAAAAACGCTGAAGCCCAAAGAGGTGGAAGCATTGCTTGCTGATCATCTCAAAAAACTTGAAGACACGATGCTCGATAAGTTTGCCGAGATCGGCGTCGTCTCTGTCGAGAGCTAGCCCACACACAGCAGACACACCGGAGATTTATGGCACCGCTTTTATTCTCGCCCATGACGCTGGGCCCGTTCGAGCTTCCCAACCGCATGACCTTGGCGCCGATGTGCCAGTACAGCGCCGACGACGGCTCGGCCACAGCCTGGCACACCCACCAGCTTATGAACTACGCCATGTGCGGCGCGGGGATTGTGATGGTTGAAGCGACGGCGGTTGAGCGCCGCGGGCGCATCTCGCACGGCTGCCTGGGTCTGTACACCGACAGCAACGAAGCCACTTTGGGCAAAGTGATGATTGATGCCAAAAGTGTTGCCCCACCCGGCACCCGCTTTGGCATTCAACTGGCGCACGCAGGTCGCAAAGCCTCGGTGCGCCGCCCCTGGGAAGACGGCCGGGCATTGGGGCCTGATCAAGATCCGTGGCAAACCGTAGCCTCCAGCGCTGTGCCGTTTTCAGCCAAGCACCCCGCGCCGATCGCTCTTGATGAGGCGGGGATGGAAACCGCGCGCCAGGCTTTTGTGCAGGCTGCGCTACGCAGTCTGCGCATCGGCTTTGATATTATCGAAGTGCATTCGACCCACGGTTATTTGCTGGATAGCTTCCTCTCGCCCATCGCCAATCAACGCACAGATGAATTCGGCGGCAGCCTGGAAAACCGCATGCGGTTTCCGCTGTCGGTGGTGAAAGCGGTGCGGGCCGTGGTGCCGCAAGACAAAGTATTCGGCCTGCGCATCACCGGCACCGATTGGACCGACGACGGCTGGTCGATGGAGGACGCAGCGATTTACGGCAAGGCACTGAAAGATGCAGGCGCGGATTATCTGTGCGTGTCCTCCGGCGGCGTTGCGCCGGGCCTGCCCTACCCCACCGGACCCGGCTATCAGGTGCCGCTGGCCGAGGCCGTCAAGACCGCAACCGGTCTGCCGACCCGCACGGCCGGGCATATTGTGGTGCCCGAATACGCCGAAGAGATTCTGCAAAGCGGGCGGGCGGATATGATCGCGCTTGCGCGCGCCGTACTCGACAACCCCCACTGGATTTGGCATGCGGCGGACCGGCTGGGGGCGAAAGTCACCTATCCGCCGCAGTACGCACGCGTTAATCCCGCCATGTGGAAAGCCGCGCCGCTGGCCCGGCCCCAGGACTTTCCGCCCGAAGGTGACTAAACCCTAGGCGTAGTCCTGGTCGGTCTCGATGCCTTTGTTTGTGAAATCTTTCAGCATCAGTGTCGCGATAATGCTTATACCCGCGCATACCGCTACATAAATCGCGACCGGCAATCCGTCGTTATACGTTGCGAGCAGATACGCCGCGATCATGGGCGCCGGGCCTCCAGCGATGATCGACGTCAGCTGATAGCCCAATGACGCACCGGAATACCGCAAACTTCCCTTGAAGTTTTCCGCAATCATCGCCGCCTGGGGACCGTACATCATGTTGTGAGGCAGCAATGAGACGGCAATCGCGAAGAATATGAGCGATGTTGAACCGCTTTCCATCATCGCAAAATAAATGAACGCAAATATCGCCGTACTGGCGGACCCGATGATGTACATCTTCCGGCGTCCGATCCGATCTGACAGCCAGCCAAATAAGGGAATCCAAATCAACGACAACACCGACGCCGCCATGACGCCGTACAACAAGAAGCTTCTTTCCATATCGAGGTATTGCGTGCCGTAGGCCAATACGAAGGTTGTGAAGATATAAAAAGAAGCATTCTCGCCCACGCGCGCGAGCGCTGAGACGATGATTTCCTTCGGCTGCTCCTTGATCACCTTGAGAATCGGCGCTTCTTCGATTTTATTTTCCGCCTGCATCTTTCTAAACGTCGGCGTTTCCAGAACACCAAGGCGGATATAAAGACCGACAAGAACCAGGAGGAAACTTAGGAAGAAGGGTATGCGCCACCCCCAGTCCAGAAAAAACTGTTCGTCGCCGGTGAGAACTACGCCCAGGACAACGACGTTGCCCATAAACAGACCCACCGGAACACCGAACTGAGGCCAGGATGCAATAAATCCGCGGTTCTTGTTCGTCTTCGCCCACTCCATGGACATGAGGACGGCGCCGCCCCATTCACCGCCAACGCCGATGCCCTGAACAAAGCGCAAGAGGGTGAGCAATATCGCGCCCCACATGCCGATGACTTCATAGGTTGGAACCAAGGCGATAAAAAATGTGGAAAACCCCATCAACATGAGAGTGGTCACAAGCGTTGCCTTGCGGCCAATGCGGTCGCCGAAATGACCGAAGACCGCTGCGCCGATGGGCCGTGCAATAAAGCCGATAAAAAATGTACCGAACGCAAGCAACGTCCCGGTCAAAGGCTCCGATTCTGGAAAAAAGAGTTGGCCAAAGACTAGTCCGGCAACAATGCCGTAGATAAAAAAGTCGTACCATTCGATAGCCGTGCCAATGGTGGACGCGATCACGGCGCGCGTTAATTGCTTGTGATGTTCGGCATCAGACATTTCGATGGGTGCGGCATCAACAGTGCTCATAGCTCTCCCCTTTTCCTCATCTTGCCGCACAAAATGCGCACGCATGAGAATTCTTGATCATCCCTACCCCTTACATAGAAATGACGACGGCGGGACGTCCAGATAAAAATGAAAAAATAGGGAAAAATGGCCGCGTAAGCGCTGTTATAGACGCTTTAGGGGTTATTCAGCGGTTTTGCGGAAAATCCCGACCAATAATTCAGGACGATATCGAGGTTCATTTTGCCAAAGACAATGAACGTCGCCTCCTCCACATCGGGCTTGCTCATGCCGAGCTTCGGATTATTGGGAAACCCGAAGCCGTCGCTGAAAGGGTCCAACTTGCCGCTGGCATTGCGGTCGTGCAACACAGACAGGGCATAACTGCCAAAATCAGGCAATTCGACGCAAATATGCGCATCGCCATCTGTCGGTGTGGGCACGTCAATCCGTTTGAACACCTTGCCTTCCTCCTCCAGCTTTCTGCGGGAGGCGAGAAAATCTTCAGGCGTTGCAGGATAAAGCTCGACGCGCACGTTACCCGCGCGATCCTTGAACCCATGCACGCGAACCAAGACCGAGGGGCCGCTCGACGTGTGTGCACACGCTTTGGTGTCTGGACCAAGAATGTCATCAGCAGCGCGGCCGGGCGCGGAAACCAGACAGATAAGACCGATGATAAAGGCCGAAGAGATCAAAGAGTGCATGCAGGCCGTTCCATTTTACCTAGCCGTGGGGCGGCATCCACCTGGAGCCACGCGGACCATATCAGCGTGATATGTATAACGTCTGACGAAATTAAGGCGAAGAGATGAATTCCACGTAAAACCTTTGAATTTATCGGCTTGTCGCCTCGTCCTCATATCTCCCTCTCTCATAGCGAACCCTGTGTGAAGGGCGTCAGATAGAATTTCATGCAGAGCGTATTCGACAATTGCGGTCTCACGGCCCTATGGTACCTCGCTGACTAAGACGCCATAAGCTATACACAGACCCTAAATAAGGTGAGCAATGCCCGAGATAACTCCAGAAAAACTTTTCGCCCGTATCTCGGATGACCAGGTCTTGCGACTAACACAAGACCTCATTCGGAGACCAAGCTCCTCATTTAGCGAGGGTGATATTACCGACTTTCTTGCTGAGCATATGACAGGCCTTGGCATGCAGGTTGATATTATGGAGGTGGCGCACCCGTTCGATGCGAATAAAACCACCCGCCAGCCCATCGGAATTCTCAAAGGCAGCGGCGGCGGCCGGAGCCTTATGTTCAACGGCCATATGGATCCCGGTGTGGAGATGAGCGGATGGACGGTTGATCCCTATGGCGCTCTATACAAGGACGGCTGGATTTGGGGCATGGGCGCCCACGACGATAAAGGCGGAATAGCCGCAGCGCTGTGTGCCCTTGCCGCATTGAAAGCGGAAGATTGCTCGTTAAAGGGCGACATTCTCATGTGCCCGGTCGCCGGTCACAAGCTCTTGGGTGCCGGAACCCGCGCCCTCATTGAAGCCGGCATTTTACCCGACTACTGTATCAATATTGAACACTGCGCGAGCACAATCGCAACAACCTGTGTCGGCGTGGTTTTTATTCGTGTACGCACGTCATCTCCTGAACTTTTCTTTCGGCATACATCAGAAGCAAAAGCGAACTACTTCAATCCTATTGAGCAGCAATGTGAACTTATCAGAAGGCTTGGGCACAGCTTCGAAGCCATTGCACCTGGCGGCTGGCTCAGTTTCGAACCGCACCCTGACCTGCCAGGATTCCCGACGCTGAGCATCGATACGATTCATAGAGAGCATTACCTGTACCGCGGCCGAACCGGCGCTTCGATCCGCGAATGCGATATGACCTTCCAAATTCGCACGGTTCCCGGCCAAACGGAGGAGACCATTCGACGGGATCTTGAGCGTTTATTTGCGGACATAAAATCGAAGCATCCCGCATTTTGCGCCGAAGTCATGATTCCAGCTGATGGGCCTGGAGGACGGGGCATGGACCCCAGCTTCATTGCGAAAGAAGATCCCCTTGTAATTGCCCTCGCCAGGGGACACGAGGCCGCAACCGGGCACCCCCCCATGATCGGCGCGGGATTGCGGATTGGCAACGTCGGAGACGGCAATCTTATGCATGCGGCGGGAGTACCTTCATTGCAATACGGACCGGGGGACATCCGCATCTATGAGGAATGGCCCGCCGCAGACGAACGTGTCCAATTGAGCGAATTGGTCGTTAATGCCAAAGCCATGGCCTGGGCTGCCTATCAGATTTGTTCATAAGGCCGGACCCCTCCAGCCTCTGCCATAGATTTAGGCCCCGTTGCGCACTCAACTGCCTACGGAGAAAAGCACAATCTCGGGAAATATGGAGATCAATACTGTGACCGTCATGGTGATCATGAAAAATGGAAATGCATAGCGGGCAATCCGGCCAATGGGTTCGCCCGTCAAGGATTCCAGAACGAATAAATTGAACCCAACCGGCGGCGTGATTTGTGCCATTTCGACGGCAAGAACAAGAAACACCCCGAACCAGATCGGGTCGTAACCGGCCGCGATAACGAGCGGCAACGTGATCGGCAGAGTCATTATGATCGTGGACATGCCGTCGAGAAACAAACCAAGGACTAGATAGACAGCCAGCAATGCCAAGATGAGCTGAAGGCCCGTCAAATGCATCGCGGCGATCGCGTCTGCCGCCGCTGATGGCGCACCCAGGTAAGCGAGCGACACCGAAAAAAACGAACCCGCCGCCAGGATTAATCCAGCCATACTTGAGACCCTTACCGCGCACAAAACTGCTGTGGACAGGGTGGAGCCCGTCAACTGGCCTTGCCAGGCTGCGATAGCTATTGCCCCAAACACGCCAACCGCCGCCGCTTCCGTAGGACTCGCAATACCGAAATAAAATGAGCCGATAACCGCGATGATAAGAAGCGCGACCGGCAAGAGCGCAATCAGTCCAACAATACGCTCGCGCCACGATGCGTGCTCAGCCTGAGTCGGCGCAAGGTTGGGATTGAGCGAAGACCGTACTCCTATGTAAATTGAATACAGCGCCGCGAGAACTAAGCCCGGCGCGATACCTGCAACAAATAGTTTCAGTATGGAGGCTTCGGCGAGGACTCCATAAATGATCAGGATGAGGCTGGGTGGAATAAGAAAACCCAAGGTACCCGCACCGGCGAGAGAGCCAATGGCCAATGATTTGTCATAGCCGCGCGCGAGCAATTCCTTCAGCGTTATCCGCCCGACAGTTAGCGTCGTGGCAGCGGATGATCCCGATATCGCCGCAAATAAAGTACACCCGACGACATTGACATGGAGCAAGTTGCCCGGGAGCCGCGCGGTCCATGGGGACAGGCCGCGAAACATGGACCGAGACAAATGTGTCTGGGACAAAATTTCGGCCATTAATATAAAGAGTGGAAGGGCCAGCAACTCGGTACTCGTCGTAACATTCCAAATGCTGACGGCGAGAATCTTACTAATCGGCAAATTCTGAATAAATGAGAGGGTAAAGATACCTGCCGCGAAAAGTGCGATTGCCACCCATACACGCACGAGCAGCAACACTCCCAGCAGCCCCGTGATAGATATCCCTGCACCGATCACAGAGGCTCTCCGTCCGGATTCGGATCCGCGCCCGGCGCGGGGCGCTCAACCGGCGCACCAATACACATGGCGACAATACGCGCCAGAAATTGCAGAGCCAAAAGCCAGGCACCAAGCGCAATTGCTGTTCTGGGTATAAAAAGCGGCGTTTGAGCCGGTGTCGCAGACACGGTCCCCATCACAAAGGTTTGCCAAGCCAGATCACTTAAGGCGAAGGCTATAAACAAAACGACGGCAAGGGCCAGGGCACTTGAGAGCAGTTCAAAGAGAGTTGAAAGAATAGTTCTTGTGCCTAGCGGCAGAACCGACACCCGAATGTGCCCGCCCGTTCGCAGCGTAAAGGCGGCCCCGAGAACAAAGGTGAGAGTCATTAAGTAAGTCGCGTACTCCCAGGTGATACCAAGCGAACTGCCCAGCGCTATACGCGCGAGAACCTCTATCCCTACGAGAACAGGTATGGCACCGAGAGAAAGAGCGGCGACAGAAGCGCCCATGATTGCTGCCGCATCGACAAAATAAAGAAACGTTTCGGCAATTCGCTTCATGTTTACGTCGCGTCCGGCCAAAACGATGAATCAAGCTTCATGGAGCTTGGACCGAGAGGTTTTTAAACTCGTCAATGATTAACGATTCTCGGTCAGTCGATACCTCTAGATACCTTGCTACAATTTCATCACACTTCAACAGCATCTGACTTTCGAGCCCCTCGCCCGGCTTGGAGAATATAATGCCATGGGCCTGCAGCGTTGCTTTGGCTGAATTATCGGCTTGTATAGCCGCTTCCCAAAGCTTGGATTCGATCTCTTTTCCAATTTTTTCGATGAGAGGACGGTAATGAGCGGGTATGCGCTGCCAAGCGTCTAAGTTCACTGACGCCATAAAAGAATTCATCTGCCAATGCAGTTCGGTTGCATGGGTGAGAAAGTCCCAAAACGACCCGCTCACTGCGGTAGTTGATGAAGTTGAAACGCCGTCCAGCAGACCCGAAGATAGCGCCGGGATCACTTCCGCCCAAGGCATTTGAATAGGCGCTGCACCCAAGCGGGAAAAGAACTCTGTACCATTTTTATCAATAGTTCTTATGCGCAAACCCTTCAGTGCATCAGCGCCAGGCTCAATCTCCTTGTTCACAAACAAATTTTGCGAGGGCATGGGATATATGAATAAAATTTTTTGATTAAATCGTTTTGCAGCTTGCTCGAAATGTGGCCGCGTAAGGCTTCGCAAATTGCGGAGATCTTCAAAATTTCGGACTAAGCACGGAAGGGATTCAATGCCGAATATCGACTCATCACCGACTTGTTGGTTCATTTGCATATCCGCCATATGCACAAGGCCATCTCGGGTTGCGGCAAGCGTCTCGGACCCTTTCAAACCAAGCACACCGTTCTGGCGGACTAGTATTTCTACCGCACCATTTGTCTTTGCTTTAACCTCGTCGGCAAACATCCGGCCGTAGTATGCGCCGTACTCATTTTGCGGCAGAGGACTCGCATAAATCAGACGTTCTTGCGCTTGGGCGGCCAGAGTGGACAAGCCCATGAAAACGACAGCTGCAGACATGAAAATGCTGCGTGCTCTTGCGGCGGCCCGCAACGATGGTTTCGTGCAAAGAGCCACGGGAATTATCTCGACGTCAGCCATCTACCAAGCTTATAGCCGCGGATCGCAAAAGTATAATTTGTTGTCTAAGGGAGGACGGCGCAACACCCTAAAACGCTGCTGCCAGCCTCTACAGTGAGTTAAAATCGCAAACATATTGCTTTGGCCTTGCAACAGAGCGCCTTTCCCCGTACCTCCAAAAACTCAGTTTAGGGGATAGGCGTGGATTATTTTCTGCTTATAGGCGCGGGCTTCATCGCCGGCATCATGAACGCCGTGGCCGGCGGCGGCACATTTATTACGTTTCCGATGCTGGTGTTTACGGGGGTTCCGCCCATCGTCGCCAATGCGTCGAATGCGGTTGGACTTTTCCCCGGCAATTTCGCCAGCGCCTGGGCCTATCGTCACGACTACAAGAATTTCGATGGTGTTTCATTCCGATCGCTGGTTGTTGCCGGCTTGTCCGGTGGTCTCGTAGGTGCGGTACTTCTGTTGCTTACGCCCGGCCCGACATTTGACGCCATGGTGCCCTGGCTTATTTTAGCAGCTACGCTTATTTTTATTTTCGGTCCCCGTATTGCGCCGTACTTGCGTAGGTATTTTCAGATCGGCCGGGCGACGCTCCTCATGATCCAGTTTCTGGTCAGTATTTATGGCGGCTATTTCGGCGGTGCCATGGGTATTGTGATGCTGGCCGTCTACAGTTTGTTCGGACAAACCGACCTGAACGCCATGAACGCTACGAAGACCTTGCTGGCCGGATTTATCAACGGCATCGCTGTCATCATCTTTGTATCAGCCGGCATTGTGTGGTGGCCGGAAACATTCGCCCTCCTTATCGGCGCCACCGCCGGCGGATATATCGGCGCGCGCGTGGCGAGAGGACTCAATCAAAAGTATGTGCGCACAGCCATAATTGTCATCAGCGTAGGCGTGACCATCGCGTTTTTTGTACGCGCGGTGTGAGGCCCTCTTACGGATAATACGGTGACTTGGGGTCGCGGACGCTCTACCATTAATACTGATCGTTAAGTCAATCCCCATCGGACTAGATCGCGCATGGCAAATACCGCGTCTGAAACCACCACAGTGATTGCGGAAAGTGCCGATAACGTGATGCTGCCACTGTTCGACATTGTCCAACAGGCGCTACCGCGTCTAGCGGTGAGCGCCATTTTGTTGCTTCTGGGCTGGCTTGTGGCAGCGCTGTTACGTGCTGCGATTGTTCGGCTCGCCCGCGGGCTCAATCAAGTGATCAGTCGTATGGGCTCGTCGAACACCGCTGCACGGCTTCATGTTTCCGATACGGCTGCAGACACCTTCGGCTCGATTGTATTTTGGGCTGTGCTGCTCTTGTTCGTAACCATAGCCGCTGAAAGCGCCGGGTTCACCCGCGTGTCGGGTTGGCTGGAAAACATCATCACTTTCTTTCCGACCATCTTTGCCGGCGGTCTTATAATTCTTGTTGGCTATTTACTGAGCAGAATCGTTCGCGAACTCATTGCTTCGACACTGAGTGCGGTTGGGAGTTCCCACGGGCAAGACCTGGGCAAAATGGCGCAGGTTCTCATTATTGTTCTTGCACTACTTACCGGCGTTCAACAAATCGGCATCGACGTATCGGTGTTGGTCGCCATTACGGTCACGACAATTGGCGCGATTGTCGGCGGCTTTGCCCTGGCTTTTGCGCTGGGCGGCCGCGACCTGCTGGCCAATATGATCGGAGCTTTTGAACTGCAAAGACACTACCGCGTTGGCCAACGCATACGCATCTCACAACGTGAAGGTACGATTGTTGCCTTCACGCCGACGACCGTGATGTTGGCGGGCTCAAATGGACGCTACGCTGTGCCGGCCAAAGAATTTCAATCAAAAATCATAGAACTCATCGAGGACACACCGTCCCATGGCACTCAAGGCCCCTCTGAGCCTAGCGTTTCTTGAAGAACATCCGCAATCGGCGGCGCGCGTTTTAGAATCCACGCCTCATGAAGCAGGGGCTGTGTTTCTGAGAGAATTGCCTGCGCGCGTGGCTGCCGATACTACAGCGCACATGATCCCAGCGGTGGCGGCCACCCTTCTTCACGAGATGTCCGAAAAGCACGCCGCCGCGATCATCATGGAAATGGAAAACGCCGCCGCCACAGCGATTTTGAGAGTCTGGCCCGAGCCGTACGACAAAATTCTTGAGGCCCTGACTAAGCGCGCAGGCGGGCGTTTACGACGGGCCTTAAGTTATGCGCCGCATTTAGTTGGGGCGCGCATGGATCCATCGGCACCGGCCTTAAGCGGCACGCTAAACGCAGCAGATGCTTTGGCTCGACTTCAAGCCATATCCCCCCTGCCGGATATGGTTGCGGTTGAAGGGGCCGGAGGCTTCTTTTTAGGAATTCTGTATATCCGCGATTTGGTCGCCGCCAACGGAACCGCTGCCCTGCAAACGATCGCGAAAACGTCTTATACGCCCTTGGTCGATGTCCAACCGTTGACCGCAGCCGTCGATCATGAGGCCTGGAGTGACACCGTTGTTCTGCCTGTGGTTGACGGAAGCGGTCGCTTTGTAGGTGTATTTCATCGCCGGGCGCTTGACGCTGGCGTGCAAGAGGCGACGGCTCCTTTACCGCCAGGACTTCAATTCTCCGGGCATCTTGTACAAGTCTTTCGTCACTGTGTCGTCGGCGTGGCGGTGATGGTGGCCAACGCAATTGATACCGAGAAAACCGGCCAACGGTAATTGTTGGACACTCATTACCCGGCTCTAATTTTCCAGCGCTGATTTCAAGGAGTTTTACGATGGACGCAGACATTGCCACGGTCTCCGCGGCGCTGGAGCGCCAGTATCTACTCAACCACCCGGGCAATGCTGCGCTTCAGGTAGAACGTCTGCCCCTGGACGACGTCATGCCCACTCTGACAACGCAACCTGCCGAAGTCTTGCGACCAATAATGGAACACCTAGCCACGGACGTCGGCGCCCAGATTATTGCACGCCTTCCGCGCGATACGGCGGCCACATTGATGGGATCGCTGCATCCGGGCATTGCTGCAGGTCTGCTCGGTCAAATGGATAAGGCGCCTCGTCGTGACCTTTTGAAATACGTTTCAGCCGACGTCCGCCAGGAATTAGAGCGGTTCATGAGCTATCCGCCCGGCTCGGTCGCGCGGATTATGGATACACGTTTCGTTGTTTTGCGATCGGGCATGACAGCCGAGAACGCCATCACCAGACTGCGGCAATCGGATATATCAGGACAACGCGCCTTCATCGTTGTGGACGATGACAACCGTGTGACCTCGCGCGTGAACGTTGAAGACCTTGTTGTCGCCACTGCCCAGACCTTGGTTGATAGCTTTGCCAAGCCCTTGAAAAACGCGCTGGATCTGCAAAGTACCGAAGAAGAATTGGCAGAGATCGTACGCACCACGGGTATGGCGACATTGCCCGTGGTTGGTGCAGACAGAAGACTTGTAGGCATCGTGCGGCCTCGTGCTTCCATTCGAGCGGTGGAAGAGACCGCAAGCGCCAGCGTTCAAACAATGGTCGGGGCCAGTGCCTCAGAACATGGCCTTAGCCCACCCCTCTTTGCGGTGCGCAAGCGCATCGGCTGGTTGACCATCAATCTGGCGACAGCTTTTCTGGCCGCCGCCGTTGTGGGATTCTTTGAAGACACGATCGCCGCCTATACCGCCCTCGCCGTGCTGCTCCCGGTGGTCGCCGGACAGTCGGGCAATGCCGGGGCGCAGGCTCTTGCGGTGACCATGCGCGCGCTAACCTTGCGCGAGATCGGTGTTCGCATGTGGATGCCTGTTCTTGGCAAGGAACTCACCGTCGGACTTTTGAACGGGCTGGCCATCGCTGCGATTTGCAGCATCGCCGTCTTCTTGTGGAGTCAGTCGCTGGGCCTGATGCTGATCATTGCCGCCGCCATGATCACGTCGATGATCATTGCCGGCATTGCCGGCGCGCTGGTGCCCATTTCGCTGATTCGGATGGGTCAAGACCCCGCCGCATCATCCTCCATCATCCTGACCACCATCACGGATCTGGCCGGGTTCTTTTCGTTCCTCGGTATCGCTACCGTGCTCGCCTTCATGATCTGAAACGTCGTCGTCGATCCGCGGATTTAATTCTGCACCCGCAGGCGTCGTCGAGCGCGCAAAGATATAAGCACCCTGCTGCGACGCCGTGACGTGCGCGCCGACTTTCATGCGGCGACGCGTGAACAACGCGATACCGCCGAGGATGACTGCAAAATAAATCAGAAGGCCGCGCGGCTCGAAGAGCGCGACGAACGGCCCGGCCAGTAAAGGTCCAATCGTTTGCCCCAATCCGTTAGACATAATCAGGCCGCGTGCAACGCCTAGAGATTCGTTGCGCCCCTGCACCTGGTCGACCGCATGCGCCATCGCGATCGGATAAAGGCAAAATTGACTGCCCAGAACTGCGAAGAACACATAAATCAGCGGTATACCGACAATCCCCATGAATACGATCGCGATAATCGCCGCGGCACCCGCTGTGCCCGCGATAACGACCGCCACCAAGCGGCGATCATATCGGTCGGAAAAATATCCTGCCGGCCACTGTAGAAGCAAACCCGCAAAAACAGCCGTCGCCATAAGGGTGCTGGCCTGACTGACGGACAGTTCCATTTCGGACGCAAAAAACGGTCCAAGTGTCCAGAACGCACCGATGCTCATCCCGACCGCAAAGCTGGTGACCACACCAAAGGGCGAGCGCTGGTACACCTCGCTAAGAGGCGTGCCAACAGCCGTGTCAATCGGCGGTACATCGATGCGAGTCAGCACCACCGGAATAATGCTCGCGGCAAATAATATGCCGCCGACAATAAACGGTGTCGTGGTGGTGATATCGCCGACGTCGGCCAAAAACTGTGCGGCGCCCAAACCACCGAGCGTCACCACCATATAACTCGCGAGCACCCGGCCCCGGGATTTTTCATCGGCAGCGCCATTCAGCCAGGCTTCAATAGCCAGAAATGCCCCGCCCGCCGCAAATCCGTGAAGGAATCGCAACACAACCCAAATCGCGGCCTCAGAGAAAAACGGCAACGACAGAACGGCAACGATAATAAGAGCGACCAAGCCACCATAGGCGCGGATATGGCCGACCGAGCGCAGGATCGCATCACCGCGCCACGCACCAGCAAAAAATCCGGCGAAATAGGCCGCACCGACCAAGGAGACCGCGGTTACCGAAAACCCACGCGCGTTCATGGACAAAGGCACCAGCGCCAGCATCAGGCCTTGGCCGAGAATCAGAATCGCCGTGCCTATGAGCAGGGCGGCCAAAGATTTAACGGTTGTGCCGGCCATGGGCGTTTCGGTCCTTGTTCCAGCGCGCGCCGCGTAAGTAATAAATACTCGGGCCATTTAGGTGGTTGCTTGCTAGTTTACAAATGATTTTATGGGATGGGGGGTGCGATCACGTGACGGACAGCTTGACAGGCCGCGATGCGCGCCGCCGGACGATTGGGCTGATCGGAGGACTCGTGGCCTTTGTGGTCTTGCTGCTGGCCCCGGCCCCCGAGGGTATGCCGCCCGCAGCATGGCGCACAGCGGCCCTTGCCGTTCTGATGGCGACGTGGTGGATCACAGAAGCCATTCCCGTTTACGCAACCGGACTTTTGCCGCTGGCGCTCCTGCCGCTGCTCGGAATCGGCGATATGCGCACAGCAGCAGCGCCCTATGCCAATCCGGTCATTTTTCTCTTTCTCGGTGGTTTTCTGATCGCCCTGACCATTCAGCGCTGGAATCTGCATCAACGAATCGCCTTGAGTTTGCTGTCCGTCACCGGAACGGGGGCGCGGCAATTGGTCGGCGGATTCATGATCGCCACTGCGTTTTTGAGCATGTGGGTGAGCAACACCGCCACGGCGATGATGATGCTGCCCATCGCCTTGTCGGTCGTGGCTTTGCTGGAAGATGATACCGGACAACGCTCACCGGTTGCCGGATTAAAAACCGCTTTGGTGCTGGCCGTTGCTTACGGCGCGAGTGTAGGCGGACTAGCGACTTTGGTCGGCACGCCGCCCAATGCGCTGCTCGCCGCGTATTTCGATCAAACTTACGGTGTGACGATTGGATTTGCCCAGTGGATGGTATTCGGCGTCCCGCTTTCGCTTGTGCTGCTTGCTCTCACCTGGATCGTGCTCACCCGCGTCGCGTTTCGCCTTCCGAGCGCAGCGGTTGAGGGCGCGAGCGCTGTGATTGCGTCACAGCGCGCAAACCTGGGGCCTGCCGCGCGCGGCGAAATAATTGCCGGGGCCGCGTTTTTGACTGCCGCAGGCCTTTGGATATTTCTGCCGCTTATCACCGATGCATGGCCTAACCTGGGCTTATCAGATTCGGGAATCGCTATGGGCGTAGCCTTGGCGCTGTTCATTATTCCGGTGGACCTGAAGCGCGGAGTGTTCGCCCTGAACTGGGACTGGGCCAATCGTGTGCCTTGGGGCGTGTTGCTGTTGTTCGGCGGCGGATTGAGTTTGGCGGACGGCGCCACGACGAGCGGGCTTGCGGAATGGATCGGGACTGCAATGTCGGGCCTGAGCGGCGCGCCAACCTGGTTGATGCTGCTGACAGTGGTGACCGTGGTGGTTTTTCTCACTGAAGTAACCTCTAACACCGCAACAACGGCCACATTACTTCCTGTACTGAGCGGGTTGGCTCTCGGACTTGGCGAGAATCCGCTGCTGCTGTGCGTGCCCGCAGCGCTGGCCGCCAGTTGCGCCTTCATGCTGCCGCCCGCAACGCCGCCCAATGCCGTAGTGTTCGGCTCAGGACACATCACCATCCCGCAAATGGCGCGGGCGGGAGTTTGGTTAAACTTTATCTGTATCGCCGTGTTGACGGTTGCTGCCTACGCCGGAGTCATGGCTGTCTTTGAGATTACGGCAGGCGTGGTGCCGGACTGGGCGAAATAGCCACTATATATATTACCCGGTTATTATTGACTTATTTTATACGGGTAATATATATAGCCCATGAACACAGATATCACTTATGCGGCGTTTGCCGGGGACCAGCTTTTAAATACGGGCCCTCTGACGGACGTACTTGCAGCGGTTAAGCTAACCCAAGATGGGGGCGAGACCCGAAGCATTCTGATTTTCAACAACCAAACCGGCAAAGAAGTCGATTTTGATTTCCGCGGTTCCCTGGACGAAGTTCTAGCCCGTGTGAAACCAAAATCCGTCGCAAAAGGACCGGGTCGCCCGCGTCTGGGTGTTGAATCCAGGGAGGTCACGCTACTCCCCCGGCACTGGGCCTGGCTGCAGCGCCAGCCCAGCGGCGCCTCGGCGGCACTTCGGCGGCTTGTGGAAGAGGCAAGCCGCATCAAAAATCCCGACGAAGAGACTCGCCGTGCGAGGGACGCCGCCTACAGCTTTATGTCGGTGATGGCGGGCAATCGCCCCGGGTTCGAGGAAGCCGCACGCGCGTTGTATGCCGGCGATATGGCAGGCTTTGCCTCTATCACCAAAGCTTGGCCGACAGATATTCGCACGCATCTGTCGCGGCTACTGACGCCTGCGAACTGAGTAACGCCGCTAAATTAATTTCTGTATTTCATCCAATTTTGAAATCGTGTGATCGGGAACGATATCAAGATCGTCCGGCCATGTTTGCCCTCGGGGTATCCATACCGTTTGCATACCCACCATTTTCGCGCCGTAGATGTCCGCATGCGGATTATCGCCGACAAACCAGCAATCTGAAGGGCTGACCCCCAGCCGCGCAGCTGCACGTCGGAAAATTTCTACGTCCGGTTTGCGAATACCCTCCGTGCCGGAGATCAGTACGGCATCTACTTTCGCATTAAGTTCAAGCGCATTGACCTTCCGGCCTTGAATATCGGCAGGCCCGTTGGTGACAATACCAAGCTTCAACTTGCGCGCGCGAAGTACCGTCAGCACTGGGGTGCCTTCGTCGTAATCCACGATGTATTTGACCAACAATTCACGAAAATTCGCGACCATGGCCTCGGATGATATATCCGTGACGCCAAAGTGATGAAGAAGACTGTCGTATACATCGGGCTGGCCCGCAAATCCCCGCTGAAAGTCAAATCCCGGAAAGTGCTGTTGGAAATCTTCGTAAGTAGCCCCGGGAAATTTATGACGGTACATCGCAAGCTGTTCGGTCAGCACGCGCTTCACACAAGGGGCTCGGTTGTAAAGCGTATCGTCTAAATCAAAGAGTACAGCCGTCACTTACCCATTTTCCTTCAACACATCGCCCGCGAGATAGAGCGAACCGCATATGAGCACCCGGGCGCGGGCGGCCGATCCGCGCGAGATGACGCCGTCCAACGCCGCTTCGGAACTACCGGCGGCATGAATATTCTCAAAGCCCGCAAGCTTGGCCTCATCCGCTAGATCCGCTGGCGCATAAGCCGCATCGCTGGACGGTACGGGTACGGCGGTGAAACTTGCCGCAAGTCCTGCGAGCGGACGCAGATAATCCGCCGCCGCCTTTGAGGTAAGCATGCCGCAAATAATATGCAGCGGCGCATCGTTCCAGTGATCGGCGATAAGCTGCGCTGTTATGCGCCCCGCGTCGGCATTGTGACCGCCGTCGAGCCAAAGTTCCCACATCGGCGGCAACCCGGCGACCAAAACGCCGCGTTTCAAGCGTTGAGCCCGGGCGGGCCAGTCTATGGCGCGCATGCCGCTGCGAACCGCGAACGGCGGAATAGCGAGCCCGGAGGCATCCAAGGCCGCGAGGGCGAGTCCCGCATTATCGATCTGATGACGGCCGGGCAGCGCTGGGGACGGCGCCGTCCATTCACTTTGCGCGCTATTGTAGGTAAAGCCGCCGCCGAGGTCTGCCGCCTGCACATGCCAGTCGGTATCCTGGACATACACAGACGCGCCAATTTTCAACGCGGCATCAGCGATCACCTTCGCCGCATCCGGCAACTGAACAGCGCTTATACAAGGCGCGCCCGCTTTCATGATCGCCGCCTTCTCTCCGGCGATCAGCGCCAGAGTATCTCCCAGATATTGCATGTGATCCATCGAGATGGACGTCAGAACCGTCGCGATGGGATTGCTTATAACGTTGGTCGCATCAAAACGGCCGCCGAGCCCGGTCTCCAATAACGTCACGTCGGCCGGAATACGCGCGAATGCCATAAAGGCCACCGCGGTGGTGACTTCAAAAAAAGTAATAGGCCGACCCGCGTTCGCATCCTCAACGTGTTCAAGCAAGGCGAGCAGCAGGGTTTCATCAATGAGACCGCCGACAAGACGAATGCGTTCAGAAAACCGCACCAGATGCGGTGACGTATAAACATGGACGCGGTAGCCCGCCGCTTCCAGCACCGCTCGCATCATCGCGATGGTCGATCCTTTGCCATTGGTCCCCGCCACATGAATGACCGGGGGTAAGCGTAGGTGCGGATTGCCCAAATCGATAAGCAGACGGTGCATACGATCGAGCGATAAGTCGATCAGTTTCGGATACAGATGCGTAAGACGTTCTAACGCGGCATCGACCTTCGCGGGTGCGTCGAAATGGGACTCGCTGCCTGGAGAATCGGTCACGTTCGGCCCCGATGTGCGCATCGCATGGCGCTGGCTCTATGAAAGGCCGAACTACTTGCTCGGCTCGTCCTCGGACTCGTAATGCGCCGCGTCTGGCACAGTAGGATCAGGCAGGGTCGGTCCGCTGGCCTCGTCCTTGCGGAGCGGCCTGCGCCGCGCACCCGATGCAATCTTCAACACTTCTGCTGCCGGATTGGTATGCAACAGCAGACCAAGAACTTGCGTGAGTTTAGCCCGCAATTCATGGCGCGGCACAACCATATCCACCATGCCGTGCTCCATGAGGTATTCGGAGCGCTGAAAGCCTTCCGGGAGTTTCTCATGGATGGTTTGTTCGATAACGCGCGCGCCGGCAAAACCAATAACGGCGCCGGGCTCGGCAATTGCGACATCGCCCAACATGGCAAACGAGGCCGTCACACCGCCGGTAGTCGGGTCGGTGAGAACAACGATATAGGGCAAGCCCTTCTCGCGCACCTTATCGACGGCAACCGTTGTGCGCGCCATCTGCATCAGAGATAAAATGCCTTCTTGCATACGCGCACCGCCGGACGACGGAATAACAATCAGCGGCGCTTCCTGCAGCACCGACAACTCAGCAGCCGCGACAAGCGCCTCGCCTACGGCCGCACCCATGGACCCGCCCATAAAATCGAATTCAAACGCAGCGATAACAACGCCCATACCGCCCATAGCGCCGTGGCCAACAACCACGCCGTCTTTAAGGCCGGTTTTTGCCTGAGCTTCTTTAAGGCGTTCGCTGTAACGCTTACGATCCTTGAACCGCAGCGGATCGACCGCAACGGACTGCAGCTCGATCTCGGTCCACTTGGCGTTATCGAATAGCATTTTCAAACGATCGCGCACCGGCATCCGCAGATGATGACCGCAGTGGGTACACACACGCAGGTTCTTTTCCAGCTCGCGGTGGAATACCATCTCGTTGCATTTCGTGCACTTCAGCCAGAGGTCCGCCGGCACTTCCTTGGGGCGGCGAAGTTTCTGTATCTTGGGGCGCACAAAGTTTGTCAGCCAGTTCACGACCGAAATCCTTCCCTAGTGGAGCGGAATTGACATTCGCTTCCGATCTTAGCGCAGGACTGGGATGCGAATGTCAAATCCAAAGCTCCACTAAATTTATATAATTTCTAGTGGTCCTTTAATTCTAACATTCGCAAAGCAATCTGCCGAATGGGCTGCGAATGTTAGAATTGGACCGCTAGTGGAGGAAAAGTGTAACACCTGGAGCGTATCGCGTCACGGCCAGGCCCGGTGCACAGCTGTTGCCAGGCTTTTGACGAATTCCAGCACCGTGACCGACAAGCCCGCCGAGGGCTTGCCGTTTTTCTCGACGTCCTTGGCGATAATCTCGACAATTGCCGACCCAACCACCGCAGCATCACAGTGAGAAGCAATGCTCCCGGCGCTTTCTGGGTTTCTGATACCAAAACCGACGGCGATGGGCAGATCCGTCTGCTTGCGCAAACGTGCCACCGCATTCTTCACAACGTCTTCGTCGGCGGTACGCGTTCCTGTGATACCGGTGATCGATACGTAATACAAAAAGCCCGAGGCGTGTTCGAGAATGGCGGGCAACCGTTCGTCACTAGACGTCGGCGCCGCCAGAAAAATCATATGCAGATTGTTCGCGCGCAGGTGAACATTAAGCTCTTCTGCTTCTTCAGGCGGCAAATCCACAACGATAACCCCATCAACCCCGGCCGCCGCGGCATCCTGCGCGAACTCCTGTGCGCCGTAGTGATAGATCGGATTGTAATAGCCCATAAGAACAATGGGTGTATCCGGCTCGATATCACGAAAACTTTTAACCGACTCTAGAACGTCGGAAATTTTTGTGCCGTGCTTAAGGGCGCGCTGGCTCGCGGCTTGAATAGCAGGACCATCCGCCATGGGATCTGAGAACGGCACGCCAATTTCGATAATGTCCGCGCCCGCAGACGGCATGCCTTCGAGAATTTGCTGGAAGACATCGGGCGTTGGGTCGTTGGCGGTGATGAAGGTCACCAGAGCAGGCCGCCGGTTCTTATTGAGAATGGAAAAGCGGCGCGTGATACGGCTTTCTTTAACAACAGCGTCTTTCATCACAGCTTTGTCCCCATGGCTTCCGCAACCGTGAACACGTCTTTATCGCCACGTCCGCACATATTCATCACCAGCAGATGGTTTTTCGGCAGATCGGGTGCGGTGCGCATCACGTAAGCCAAAGCGTGCGCGGGTTCGAGCGCCGGCAGAATGCCCTCCTGCTTCGAGCAAAGGTGAAAAGCTTCAAGCGCTTCAGTATCAGTCACCGACTCATAATTGACGCGGCCTTGGAAATGCAGCCACGCGTGCTCCGGTCCGATGCCGGGATAATCGAGGCCGGCAGAAATAGAATGCGCGTCCTTGATCTGCCCGCCCTCGTCCTGAAGCAGATAAGTGCGGTTGCCATGAAGAACGCCGGGCGCACCGCCGGTAATAGAGGCTGCATGTTCGCCGGTGGAAATACCCCGGCCCGCAGCTTCGACGCCGTACATTTTAACTTCTGCATCGTCCAAAAACGGAAAGAACAAGCCGATGGCATTGGAGCCGCCGCCAACAGCGGCAACGAGCGAGTCCGGCAAGCGACCTTCAGCTTCTTGCAACTGCGTGCGCACTTCCTCGCCGATCACCGATTGAAAATCACGCACCATGGTCGGGTACGGATGCGGTCCTGCCGCCGTGCCGATCAGGTAGTAAGTTGAATCTACATTCGAGACCCAATCGCGCAGGGCCTCGTTCATGGCATCTTTAAGAGTACCTGTGCCCTGCTCCACCGCACGCACCTCCGCGCCCAGCAACTGCATACGAAAGACGTTGGGCTTCTGACGCTCTATATCCTTTGCGCCCATGTACACCACGCACTGCAACCCAAAGCGGGCGCATACGGTTGCGGTGGCGACACCATGCTGTCCGGCCCCGGTCTCGGCGATGATGCGCGTTTTGCCCATACGGCGCGCGATAAGGATTTGGCCAAGACAGTTGTTAATCTTGTGCGAGCCCGTGTGATTAAGCTCGTCACGCTTAAAATAAATGCGTGCGCCGCCCAAATGCTCGGTCAGGCGCTCGGCGAAATAAAGCGGGCTGGGACGCCCGGCATAGTGCGTATTGAAACGGGTGAGTTCGGCGGCAAACTCCGGGTCGGCCTTGGCTTTGGCATAGGCCTCGCCAACCTCAAGAATAAGCGGCATGAGCGTTTCGGCGACATAACGCCCCCCGAACAGGCCGAAATGGCCGTTTTCGTCAACGCCGCTGCGATAGGTATTGAGAGCTTCAGCCAATGCCATATGTCATCACCAATTTGCCATCCGCCGGGGTCTTTCAGGCGCCCGCCTGTAACCCGGGCGGCGGTCTTATACCCCGGTCAGGACGTATACCTAAACGCGAATCGGCTCAGTGCCAAATCCTATTAGAGTTTCAACACGTTAGGGTTTATTTGACCCGCGGGGTCCCCTTAGCTGCGTTCAGAAAAGCTCTGATCTTGGCTGGGCTTTTGACGCCGGGACGAGTCTCGACCCCGGAGGAGACATCCACCGCCCGAGCGCCAGAGTCCTTGATCGCTTTGGCGACATTCCGGGGTGTTAAACCGCCCGCCAGCATCCAAGGCGTGGTTCCGGTGTAGGACTTCATCAAGGACCAGTCGAAACTGACGGCGTTACCGCCGGGACGCGTGGCCGACTTGGGGGCTTTGGCGTCAAACATCAGCCAGTCGGCATGATCTTCGTACATACGAGCTGCGCGAATATCTTGCGCCGTGGATACCCCGACCGCTTTGATAACCGGCAAACCAAAATCGGCGCGCACAGCATCCACACGTTCGGGCGTCTCACGTCCGTGCAACTGGACCATGCCGAGGCGCACATGACTGATCGCCGCATCCAGATCGGACTCCGTCGGATTGACGAACAAGCCCACCGGCGTGACTGTTCGCGGCAAGGCCGCTACCAGCTCCGCAGCAGTGTCGAGCGTGACGTAGCGCGGAGAACGGCGAAAGAAAACAAAGCCGACATAGGATGCACCTGCCTCAACTGCAGCGACCAAGCCGCGGGCATCGCTTATGCCGCAAATTTTGACCGAGACTTTCATAGATCATCTGCAGACGAATCCACCGGCGCGAGTTCAGCGGCAATGCGGGCCGCCGCCGAGGCCGGGTCTTTCGCCGACGTGATGGGGCGCCCAACGACCAGATAATCCGCGCCAGCACTGACCGCTTCTAGCGGCGTCATGATTCGTTTTTGATCATCTTTCGAGGCCCATTCCGGCCGCACGCCGGGCGTAACAAGCTTGAACCCGTCGCCAAGATCACTGCGGAGCATGGCGACTTCGCGCGGACTGCAGACCACGCCATCGAGACCTGAGAGCTTGGCCAACTCGGCCATACGGCGGACTTGATCAACCACTTTGCTCTCGACGCCGATCTCGGCCAGATCGTCGTTATCAAAGCTTGTCAGCACCGTCACACCTACGATCAGAGGCCGCGCCTTGACGAATTCGTAGGCAGCTTCCGATGCGGCTTTAGCCGCTGCCTCCATCATCGCCCGGCCGCCGTTGGTGTGCACCGTAAGCATAAAGGCGCCAATCGGGGCTACTGCGCGCACCGCACCCGCCACCGTATTGGAAATATCGTTGAACTTCAGGTCGAGAAAAATCGGCAGATCGGATGCCTTTTGAATCTGCTTTACGCCCTTCGGTCCCTGAGCCGTAAAAAACTCGAGGCCTAGTTTCAGGCCGCCAATGGCATCGGCCACCTTGGCCGCAAGGCCCGTGGCCCGACTAAGATCGGGCGTATCCAGGGCGCAGAACACCGGGGTTTTAAGCTGACGGTCGGAAGCGGTCATGAAATGTGATCCATATAGGCTGGGCGCTTTGTACCATTAAAGCGCCCCGTGATGTCACCTGCATACATTTAGCCCGCGTATATGCCCGCTTATATGAATGAGACGAGAAAGCGTTAACCGCCGGGGCGCGCGTCCGGGCTCTTTGAGCGGTCCAAGCTTTGTTCCAAATCGCGAATCCGCCGCCGGTTCTCGCGGAGTTCGCGGCGGCGGGCCGAGCCCATGATCCACGTCACCCCCATGCCGACAAGAAAGCCGATAAAAACCGCCCACAAAATGACGGCATAGAGGCCCATCGAAATTTGATACGGCAGCGGCCAAACCTGCACCGTGACCAGTTCTCTGTTGGACACAGCGAACAGCACGATCAAGACCGCTATGACGGCAGCAATAAATGTATTTATGGATTTCACGAGAATAGCGGGCGAAAGCCCTTCGGTCCAAACACTAGGCGTTTAGCAGATCGCGCAACTGCTTTCCGGTCTTGAAATACGGCACGGCCTTCTCGGCGACCGAAACGGATTCACCCGTGCGCGGGTTGCGGCCGACGCGCGAGTCACGTTGTTTGACCGAAAACGCCCCAAAGCCACGTAGCTCGACCCGGTCGCCCCGGCCAAGGGCCTTGGAGATCTCATCAAAAATGGAAGTGACGATGCGCTCCACGTCCCTTTGATAAAGGTGTGGATTACGTGCAGCAATTTGAGCGATCAGTTCCGACTTGGTCATCTGAGGCTCCCCACCAGCCAGTCCTAAGATACGGGCGGGCACCCATATCCCAATTTGTGGGAAAAATCATGGGCTTACCGTGCCAGAGAGTCAAGGGTAAGCCACTCAAAAGACATGGTTTTTAGCCATATGCGCAGAAAAAACGCCCGCCGAGACACTCCCGGCGGGCGTTTTCAGTCGATGTAGCGCCGATGTGACTAGTCTTCGGACTTCTCGTCGTCCGCAGAGTCGTCGCCGCCGTCTTGACTCGCTTCGCTTTGCTTCTTCTTGAGCGCCGCGCCCAGGATTTCGCCGAGTGATGCGCCGGAATCGGCCGAGCCGAAATCGGCCATGGCTTGTTTTTCTTCCGCGACTTCACGCGCCTTCACAGACAAGGTCAGCTTGTGAGACTTGGCATCGATGGCCGTAATCCGTGCATCGACTTTCTCGCCAACAGCGAAGCGGTCGGGGCGTTGTTCAGAACGCTCCTTAGCCAGCTCGTTGCGCTTGATAAAGCCCTGCAGAGAGTCATTGACCGATACTTCGATGCCGTTGTCCTGCACTGCCGTAATAACGCAGGTGACAACTTGGCCCTTCTTGAGATCGCCCGCAGCCGCTGCATACGGATTTTCGGTCAACTGCTTGATGCCGAGAGAGATACGCTCTTTGTCGATATCAACATCGAGCACCTTGGCTTTGACCACCTGACCCTTGGTATAGGCTTTCAATGCCGTTTCGCCGTCTTCGCTCCAGGACAGATCGGACAAGTGCGCCATGCCGTCGATTTCGCCGTCGAGGCCAATGAACAAACCGAACTCGGTGATGTTCTTGATTTCGCCTTCGACTTCGGTGTCGGGCTTGAACTTCTCTTTGAATTCCGTCCAAGGATTAACTTCGCACTGCTTCAGGCCGAGCGAGATGCGACGCTTGTCGGGATCCACATCCAGCACCATGACTCCCACTTCCTGAGAGGTGGAAACGATCTTGCCGGGGTGAACGTTTTTCTTGGTCCAACTCATTTCGGAGACGTGCACCAAGCCCTCGACACCAGCTTCCAGTTCCACGAAAGCGCCGTAGTCGGTGATGTTGGTAACGCGTCCGCTGAACTTCGTGCCGACCGGATACTTAGCGGCGACGCCTTCCCACGGATCGGCTTCAAGCTGCTTCATGCCGAGCGAGATACGCTGTGTTTCCTGGTTGAAGCGGATGACCTGCACCTTCAGCTGCTGACCAACGGACAGAGCTTCGGAGGGGTGATTGATGCGCTTCCAAGAAATGTCGGTGACGTGCAACAGACCATCGACACCGCCGAGATCCACGAACGCGCCGTAATCGGTGATGTTTTTGACCACACCGTCGAGCACCTGACCTTCTTTGAGGTCTTCCATGAGCTTCGACCGCTCGTGCGCACGGGTCTCTTCCAAGACCGCACGGCGAGACACAACGATGTTGCCGCGGGCGCGGTCCATTTTCAATATTTGGAAGTTCTGTGGGCTGCCCATGAGCGGCGTGATGTCGCGCACCGGACGAATGTCCACTTGGCTGCCCGGCAAGAAGGCAACGGCGCCACTGAGGTCGACCGTAAAGCCGCCTTTTACGCGACCGAAGATAATGCCTTCGACACGGTTTTGCTTGCCGTGCAGTTCTTCCAGGACGTTCCAGGCTTCCTCGCGGCGCGCCTTGTCGCGCGAGAGCACAATGAGACCGTCGCGGTCTTCGTAACGTTCCACAAATACGTCGACTTCGTCGCCGACTTTCATCGGCGGCTCGCCGCCGCTGCGGGAAAATTCTTTTAAGGAAATGCGGCCTTCGGATTTGAGGCCTACGTCCACGAGAGCGTGATCGTCGTCTATGCGAACGATGGTGCCGCGAATGACGTTGCCTTCAATGGTGCCGCCTTCGCCAAGTGATTCATCTAGAAGGGCGGCAAAATCTTCTTTTACCGCCGTTGCAGTTGCAGACATGTAGTGTCCTTTCGGTTCAGCATTGATTCTGGCCTGCCGGTTGGTTCCGGCGGTCTTTGCGTACGGGTTCGGACCATTCCGATTTGCCGCACGAGGTAACACATAACACCCTAAGAAAACGAAGCCGGGTCGGCCTTGCCTGGTCTCTCATTATTTCGCCGGCATCTTCGCAATGACGAACGCCTTGGCTTGCGCAAAGGCAGCGTCTGCATCGAGGCTGGAGGTATCTAAGATCCAGGCATCCGTGGCCGGGATCAGAGGAGAGACGCTGCGATCTTTGTCGCGGGCGTCACGGGCCTCCATATCGGCGCGAATGCGGGCTTCTATAACGGTTTCGCCCTTGTCCCGCAACTCTTTGACCCGGCGTCCAACCCGCACGTCCAAATCGGCCGTCACGAAGATTTTGGCGGGCGCATCCGGACAGACGACGGTGCCGATATCGCGCCCGTCCATGACTGCGCCGTCCTTGCCCTCGGGTGGGTGGCTGGCAAAGCGGCGTTGAAACTCAAGCAGCACCGCCCGAACCGCCGGAAGAAAGGCCACCTGGGAGGCGGCAATTCCGGCCTCTTCACTGCGCAAATCAGTTAGGGAAAATGATGATAAATCAAGGTTTTGGGCTGCTTTTACCGCGTCGGCCTCAACGCTCGGATCACCGCCGGCCCGGATCGCGGCCAACCCCACGGCCCGGTAAAGAGATCCGGTATCCAGGTAGGCGAGATTGAGGGTGTCGGCGAGACGCCGCGCGAGGGTGCCTTTGCCCGAAGCGGCGGGGCCGTCGATCGCAACTATCATGACAATTCACGCCCGTCGGCCGCTGTAATTGAAGCCCCGAGGCCGTTCATCAACGGGATGAACCCGGGGAAACTCGTGCCGATGGCCGACGAGTCGTCGATGGCAATGGGCCGATTCCCCGCCATACCGAGCACAAGGAAGGACATTGCGATACGGTGGTCGAGATTGACCGGAATCGTGACCGCCGTGTTTCCTTTAGGCGCGCCGCCGCGCACAGTGAGTACATCGCCCGACACGCTCGCCGAAACGCCGCAAGCGGCGAGATTTTTTTCCATCACAGTCAACCGATCACTTTCCTTTACACGCAGTTCGCCCAAACCTTCCATGCGGGTTTCGCCCTCGGCGAGTGCGGCCGCTATGGCAAGGATGGGGTATTCATCAATCATGGACGGCGCCCGCGCGGCGGGTACGGTGATACCCTTCAGCGCAGATGATTTCACTTCCAGATCCGCGACCGGTTCGCCCGCTTCTTCACGCGGATTGCGGAAGGCGATCTCCGCGCCCATCTCTTGCAGAGTTGTGAACAAGCCGGTGCGCAGCGGATTCACGCCCACATTGCGGATGATGAGATGAGAGCCTGGCACAAGCAGCGCGGCCACCACCAAAAATGCGGCGGATGAAGGATCGCCGGGCACCGCAACCGGGCGGCCTGTCAGTTCGGGCTGCCCGATAATGCTGACTTTATAAGCGCCTGCGCCCATGCCGGAGGCCGGACCGGCCTCCACCTCGACGCCGAAGTGACGAAACATGCGTTCGGTATGATCGCGGCTCGCGGTCGGCTCGGTGACGGTGGTGAGGCCCGGTGCGTGAAGGCCCGCGAGCAGAACCGCCGATTTGATCTGGGCGGAGGCAACGGGACTGTCATAGGCCAGCGCCAGCGGCATTGACGCCCCGACGATGGTCATGGGCAGACGGCCATCCTCGGCTGTTGTGAATTTGGCCCCGGTCCCTCTCAAGGGCTTGATGATGCGGTCCATCGGACGGCGGCGCAAAGACGCATCGCCTGTGAGCACGGAGGTGAACGGGTAGGCAGACAGCAAACCGCTGATGAGGCGCGCGCCGGTGCCGGAATTGCCCATATCGAGCACGTCTGCCGGGGCCGTAAGGCCACCGATGCCGCGCCCCTGGACCGTCCATACGGATTTTCCGTCCGAAGCTGGTGATTCTTCCACCCGGGCACCCAATGCAGCCATGGTATGCGCGGTGCGCAGCACATCATCGCCCGTCAGCAGACCGGTAATCTCGGTTTTGCCAACCGAAAGCGCCCCCATAATAAGCGCCCGGTGCGAAATCGACTTGTCGCCGGGCACCGTGGCTTCGCCGCTGAGACTGCCCGCCCGTGTAGAAACCGCCGCCCGCGCCGCGGCCGCAGGGTGGGACTGATCGCCGGTTATGTGCGAAGGCGCAGACATAGGTATACAGGGACTCCTAGAGGCTAAAGACCGGGAGACAAAAGACCGGCGGCCTGATAGCACGGACCCCGCGCCAAGGCTACGGTGCGGCGCCCGGGTTGGGGCGCGGACGGTCCACAGTCACGGGTCCGGGGAGATTGGTTTTGACAGGGCGGCGGGAAAGTGGCAAATGCCTTGCCGCTGCCGTTCCCGAACACTACCGTTTCACCGGTACGGGACTGAAGGCGGTCATTTCCGTGCATAATGCGCATGACAGTTTAATTAGGCAGGCGGGTTTGCTTGCAACGGAGGTCACGGTGGCTAAAGCCGAACTTGGGATGAAACTTACTTGCGAGAGTTGCGAGGCCCGGTTTTACGACTTGAATAAAACCCCGGGCGTGTGCCCGAAATGCGGCGCATCCAATTCGCGGCCCGTTATTTTCAAAGCCTCACGCCGTACAGCAGAACCGGCGGAGCCTAAAAAGGTGGAAGCGACGCCCAAGCCCAAGACTGACTTGGACGATGTTGACGATAGCGATGACGATACGGACGACGACGATATGATCGAGGATACCTCGGACCTCGGCGACGACGACGTAGATGTGGTCGTGACCAAAAAGGACGACGACCTTTAAGCCGTCGTCCGCGAGACCGGCTTAAACGCCGGGCCGGTGTTCCGGCATATTTCTGCTTGAAGGGCCGGCGGGAACCCCCTACTTTCCCGCACCTTCACTCGCCGTATGTCCCAACATGACGGCAGCGCATACGTAAAGATGGGTACGGGGCCGTAGCTCAGTTGGGAGAGCGCTACAATGGCATTGTAGAGGTCGTCGGT
>CAXBLG010000005.1:0-102540 GCA_963976395.1 uncultured Rhodospirillaceae bacterium | reverse complement strand
CACGAGATCGCCAATTTGATCTGGACCCACGGCGCGATGACGGCAGCGGCGGTGCGCAAACTGCTGCCGCGCCCTTTGAAAGATCCCACCATCCGCACGGTGCTGCGGCGGTTGGAAGAGAAGGGCTACCTCACCCACCGGGTCGAGCACGGCGCTTTCATGTATCAAGCCAAGGAAACCCGGGGGCAGATTGCCGCAAAAGCGGTCAAGCGCATCGCCGACAAGTTCTGCGGCGGCTCGGTGGAAGACGTGCTGGCCGAGCTGGTGAAGTCGTCGTTGGTCGATCCGCAGCAACTACGCCTGATCGCCGACAAGATGAAGCGCCGCGGCAAACCTTAGCGCGCGGGCATTGGGATACGTCATGGCGGTCGCAAGTCTCAAGTTAGCCGAAACCTCGGGCGCGGCCATGGACCGCAAGATCGAGCCCAATCTTTGGACCAAGTGGCCTTTGGGCGTGCGCGTGGGCGCGGCGATTGCCGGGAGCGCGGCATTGGCCTTAACCGTGCTGGCGCTGGTTCTTGGCGATAGCGCCCGTACGTTGCGGGTGCCTGCCGTGCAGTTGACGGTATCCGCCGTCGTGCAGGACGTGTTCCGCGATCTCATCCCGCTGCGGGCCAAGGTGGTGCCGCGCGATACCATCTATCTTGATGCTACTGAGGGCGGGCGGGTCGAGCGAGTGCTGGTGGAGCCGGGTGAGATGGTGGAGGCGGGCCAACGCTTGATCGAGTTCGGCAACACCAATCTGCAATTACAAGTCATTCAACAGGAATCGCAGCTCAATCAGGCCATCTCACAGCTTCAGCAAAACGAGATTGCGCTAGAGCAAAACATGATCGCCAACGAGCGTGCCTTGGCGGACATCGACTATAACATCGTGCGCTTGTCGCGCTCGGAAGACCGCCGGGACGAACTCGCGGCCAAGGGCGCGGTGCCGCAAGAACGGCTGGATCAAATTCGCGATGAACTCGCGCACTTTGAGCGGCTGCGCCCGGTGCAGGCCGAGAGCAATAAACGTCAGGCGGAATTGCGAGCGCGCTTGCTGCCGGCCATTCACGACCAGCAGGAAAAACTTCAGCTGAATTTGGAAGTGGTGCGCAGCAAGCTGGACAGTTTGATCGTGCGTGCGCCACTGGCGGGCCGAATCACGGACATCGACCTGAAGGTGGGCGAGAATCGCAACCCCGGCCAGCGCCTTGCCGAGATTACGCCCGACACCGGCTACAAACTTTCCGCCGATGTGGACGAGTTTTATCTCGCCCGCGTGCGCGAGGGGCAACTCTCGGACGTTGAGGTGAACGGCCAAACCGCGAAGGCGCGCATTACCCGCATTTATCCGCAGGTAAAGGACGGACGCTTTGCCGTTGATCTTGCGTTTGAAGGGGCCGAGCCCGGCGGACTTGTCACCGGCCAAGCGGTGCAGGGCAAGCTGGCGCTGGGCGCTGATCAGGCCGGGCTCATTTTACCGGCGGGGGCGTTTCTGGAACGCACGGGCGGAGATTGGGTGTTCGTGATGACGAACGATAGCTCAGCCGATCGGCGTCGCATCAAGATCGGACGGCGTAACAGCGAGCAAGTGGAAGTGGTCAGCGGGCTAGCCGCGGGCGAGCGGGTGATTACTTCGGACTACACGGGATATGAGCGGATCGACCGCATTGTTTTGACGAGATAGGGGGGAGTTTCATCTTACATCACATACATCCGTCATTCTTGGACCGAAGGTCCGAGAATCCAGAGATTTATGGTTTTTGTTTTCCAGTAAAACAACAAACCCCTGGATGCTCGCGCTGGCGCGCAAGCATGACACATAATTTTTACGGAGAAGGATCATGCTGAAACTGGAAAACGTCACTAAGGTTTACGAGACAACCGACGTGCAAACCTTGGCGCTGGACGGCGTGTCGATTGAAATCGGCAGCGATGAGTTTTTGGCGGTCGCCGGTCCGTCGGGCTGCGGTAAATCCACATTTCTCAACATTCTAGGCCTGATCGACCGGCCTAGCTCCGGCCAATATTGGTTTTACGGCGAGGAGGTGGCCAAATACTCCGAGCAACAACTCACTGTATTGCGCCGCTCGGTCGGCATCGGCTTTGTGTTTCAAAGCTTCAACCTGATCGATGATTTGAATGTGGCCGAGAACGTTGAGGTGGCGTTGATCTACCGCGCCGTGCCTGCTGCCGAGCGCCGAAAGCGCGTGGCCAAAGTGCTTGAGCGCGTCGGCCTTGCGCACCGCGCTAAGCATTTGCCGCAGCAACTCTCGGGCGGGCAGCAGCAGCGTGTGGCCGTAGCCCGCGCCCTGGTGTGCGAGCCCAAGCTGATTTTGGCCGACGAGCCGACGGGAAATCTGGACTCCGCCAACGGCGAAGCGGTGATGGAATTGCTGGAGCAGGTGGCCGGCGCGGGTACGGCGGTGGTGATGGTTACGCACTCGGAAGCATTTGCCGCGCGCGCCCAGCGGACGATTCATTTCCTGGATGGGCGCATTACGGTACCCGAGATGGCGGCTGCGTAATGCTGCGCAACTACCTTGCTGCCGCGCTGCGCAATCTGGTGCGCAACAAGTTGTATGCGGCGATCAATATTGTCGGGCTGGCTGTGGGGTTTGCCGCAGCGCTTATTATCACGGTTTTCGTGCGCGACGAGTTTAGCTACGACAATTTTATTTCTGGCGCGGAGAGAGTTTACAATGTGCACACCAGCTTTGAACAATCCGGCCGAGGGCCGCTGATTGTAGATACGGCGACGGTTGCTGCCGGGCTCACTGCTGAGATGACCATAGCTTTTCCAGACATCGAGAGCATTGCCCGCATTGCGCCGGGGCGGGCTCAGCTGAAAAACGGGGATGTTGAGTCAAACGACGCGGTGTATTGGGCTGATCCCAGCATATTTTCAGTTGTGCCGTTGCCTGTTGCGGCTGGAGACCTTGCAACGGCCTTGTCGCAGCCTGACGGTATTGTCCTGACTCGAAGAATGGCACGCAAATACTTCGGAACGGATTTGCCCATAGGCCAGACAATTACTATTTTCGGCCAGCACCCTATGCAGATTTCTGCTGTCTTGGAAGATTTGCCGTCCAACACCAATCTAAACGCTGAAATTTTCGCATCAGGTCAGGCGACCTTTTCCGTTCTCTCCAAGATCGATAGGGGAGAGGTTGTTAGTGGCGCAAATCTGATTGCCCACATCTTGATTCGTCTTAAGTCCGGCGCTTCTGTTTTGGGTGTCGAAAGCGGATTGCCTACATTTTTAGATACGCACTTTCAGCAAGGTCCGGGGCATGGAATCGCGCTTCTTCTTATTCCATTGCGCGCCGTTCACCTGACGCTCAGTGAACTCCCGGCAATGAAGCCGCCGGCAGATAGGACGGCCTTAATTGGCGTGGGTATCGTGGGCGGGCTTATTTTGATTATTGCAATAATCAATTTCGTCAACCTGATTACAGCGCGTGCCTCCCGTCGTGCGGTCGAGGTGGGGGTGCGGAAAACATCGGGCGCTACCCGAGCGCATGTTTTTACGCAATTTGCGGGCGAAGCACTTTTATACGTTACCGTTGCAATCATATTTGCAATCGGTCTGACAAAAATATTGTTGCCCGTGCTCAACGCGGTGTTCCAGCGTGCAGTGGAGCTTTCCTTCATGCAAGAGCCGGATCTGATGGCAGGTGTAGTTGCGACGGGCCTTGGCGTGGCTTTTGTGTCCGGCCTTTATCCTACGATTGTGCTCTCGTCGACCCGGCCGAGCTTAGTACTCAAGGGTGATCTGACGTCAGTGTTTGGGGTGAGCACAGGACGCCATTTCTCAGTTGTTGGTCAATTCACTATTTTGACACTTCTTATACTCGCTACCGGAATTATCGCGCGTCAGAGTCTGTACGCCATGGGCAACGGCATAGGAGTAGATACGAGCAATGTAGTGGTAATGACCTCATCCGATTGCCGCCCCGCGCTCCTCGATGAATTGCAAACTGTTCCAGGTGTGGTTTCGACATCGTGTTCATCATTCTTCGGATTGAATATCGGACAGCGTCAAGGCGACATGGTGGCTGCTGATGGCACGACGGCGGGTGTATACGCTGTGCCGACCGGCGACAACTTCCTGTCATTTTTCGGCCTAGAGCCTGTGGCGGGCACCTTTTTCCCAGAGACGCGTGTGCAAGGTACGCCTGGCGCTGAAGCGCAACCGCGTTTAGTTGTCCTTAATCAACGGGCCGTTCAGCAACTCGGCTACCCATCTCCGGCGGCGGCTGTTGGACAAGTGGTGAGGTGGGCGCCCAGTTCAGCAGAAGAAAATGCCTTTAGGGTTATTGGCGTTGTGCGTGACTTTGCTTTTAACGCGGTTCGTCAGCCGGTGAATCCGACTGGTTACTTTGTCGATCTTTCCGCTACCGGCCTCATCAATCTTCGGTTGGACCCTGAGATTGGTGCGGAAACATACGCAGGTATCGACGACATTTGGCGGCGCTTTAATCCGGCGCAACTCATTTCTCGCATTCCGCTTTGGCAGTACTTCTTGGCGTTTTATGGAGATGTGCTGCGTCTCGGAGGATTTCTCCTGCTGATGGCCCTTCTAGCCATTTTTATTGCTTGTCTCGGCCTATTCGGCCTCTCTGCCTTCACCGCCGAACAACGCACCAAAGAGATCGGCATACGTAAGGTCATGGGCGCGAACCGGGCCGATGTTTTGCGGCTGCTCTTGTGGCAGTTCACTAAGCCGGTGCTGTGGGCGAACGTCATCGCGTGGCCCGCTGCGTATTTCATTATGAAGCGCTGGCTTGAAGGCTTTGCTTATCACCTAGATTTGGAACTTTGGATTTTTCTTGCGGCTTCGGCGCTGGCGCTGGTCATTGCCGTTGCTACGGTCATCGGTCACGCCCTGCTGGTCGCGCGCTCGCGGCCGGTTGAAGCGCTCAGGTACGAGTAGGGGTAGGTCATGTTACGTAACTACCTCGCCGCCGCGCTGCGTAACCTTGTGCGCAATAAGCTGTATGCGGCGATTAATATCGTCGGGCTGGCGGTGGGCTTCGCGGCTACACTCCTGATCGTGCTTTTTGTGCGCGATGAGGTCAGTTTCGATGCATGGATACCGGGGCATGAAAATGTCGTCCGTCTTGCGAAAACCGTCCGGCCGCCCGGCGGCGCAACCCTCAGCACCGTCGCCTCCGGCCCAGCCGAGGCCGCGTGGTTTGAGGAGGGTCTCGCAAACGTCATAGCCGCCGTGCGGTTGTGGCCCGAGCCCCACGGCGTTCGCGCCGGCGAGATCGAAGCCAATGAAACAGTTGTCTGGGCCGATCCAACTTTCTTCACGGTGTTTCCGTTACCGGCCCTCGCGGGCGATCTGCAACAAGCCTTGCAGCAACCCGGCGGCGTGGTTATCACTCGCGAAATGGCGCGAAAGTATTTTGGCCGCGATCATGTCGTCGGCGAAACGCTTGAACTTGATCGCACCACCCCGCTGCGCGTTTCGGCGGTGCTGGGAGATTTTCCTTCGCGCACGCATCTGAAGATCGACATCATTGCGTCTAGCCGCGCGGCGGTTTCCCCTTTCGCCGCCGCATACCCGGATAATTTCGGTCTTGGACCAGTGTTGACCTATCTGCGGCTCGCGCCGGGTACATTGGCGGAGACTGAAGCGGAGGTGCCGTCCCTCATCGAGCGGCGCGTCTCTATGGAGCCTTATATTCCGCTCTTCGGTCCTGATGCCCGTGCCAGTGATCTCATGTCATATGAGTTTCAATCCCTATCTGAAATTCATACGCTGCCGCAAAAAGACCAGTACACGTTTGCCCACTACGGTTTGCTCAAGCCTTCCGGAGACGGCGTGATGGCGGGAGCCTTACTCGCCACCGGCGGTTTGATTCTGCTGATCGCCGTTGCCAATTTCGTCAACCTGATGACGGCGAGGGCCAGCCGCCGCGCGGTTGAAGTGGGCGTGCGCAAAGCTTCCGGTGCGCGGGTGCGCCATCTGATGGTCCAGTTCATGGGCGAGTCGTTCCTGTATGTCGGCGTGGGCCTTGTCGCCGCCGTCGCGCTGGTGGATTTATTCCTGCCCTCCTTCAACGGGTTTTTGGACCGCGATATCGCGTTCGATTTCGGACACGACCCGTGGCTGATGGTGGTGCTTCCCGCGCTTTTAGGGGGAACAGGCGTTTTGGGCGGTCTGTATCCGGCCTTGGTGCTGTCGAGGTTTCGTCCGGCGGCGGTGCTGAAGGGCGATGCCGGTGCGCACGAGTCGCCGGGGCCGCTTCGGCCCATGCTGGTGATTGCGCAGTTCACCATCCTGATCGGCCTGATTGTGGCGACGGCGGTGATCGGCCGCCAGACCACGTTTGCCATGGCCAGCGGGTTTAAGTTGGACACGGATCAGTTATTGCTGGTCTCCGCGCCTTGCGACGACGGTTTCAAGGACCGCATCGCGGTCTTGGCCGGTGTGCGGGGCGCAGCTTGCGCCGGCGACGGACTGCTCGGCGGCACAGCCCCGGTGGGGTTAACGACGTTGCCGGACGGCACGCAGTTTAATTTGTTTTACATCGGCGTCGATGCCGAGCTGTTTGATCTGTATGGACTGGAGCCCGTGGCAGGACGGTTCTTTTCGGCAGCCACGAACGCTGCGGCGGGGGCTTCCGCTGAGGGGCGATCGCGAATATGTCCGGCCGTGATTAATGAAACCGCGGTCCGGAAATTCGGATTTACGTCGCCTGAGTCCATACTCGGGCAATCGTGGCCCGACCGAGGGATAGAGGTTGTCGGCGTCGTAGCGGATTTTCCCACAGGCTCGATGCGACAAGCAGTGGAAGCTGCTGCTTTTTGTCCGGCCAGTAAAGCGCAGAATCTGGTGATTAAGCTCGACGGCACGCACGTCGGTGAAACCCTGCAAGCGATTGATCAAATCTGGGAAGAGCGGGGCACGGGCCGTCCTATTGCACGCCGGTTCTACGACCAGCACGTGCAGACACAGTATCTCGACATCATTCGTCAAACCCAAGCGTTCTCGGCGTTCTCTTTGGCGACGGTCGTTATCGCCGCCCTCGGGTTGTTCGGCTTATCCGCATTTGCGGCTGAACAGCGCACCAAGGAAATCGGTATCCGCAAGGCGATGGGGGCGAGCCGGGCGGATATTCTGCGCCTTCTGCTGTGGCAGTTCACCAAGCCGGTGCTCTGGGCCAACGTGATTGCGTGGCCGGTGGCGTATTTTGTCATGCGGCGCTGGCTGGAAGGCTTCGCTTATCACATCGATTTGGAATTGTGGGTTTTTGTAGCCGCTTCGGCGCTTGCGCTGGCCATTGCCCTGTTGACGGTGATCGGTCACGCGCTTCTGGTCGCGCGCTCGCGGCCGGTTGAAGCGTTGCGGTACGAGTAACCGGCTCAGTCCTTCCCGCCCGGCGCCGGGTCGGGCGGGGCGCGCCGTGCCGGGGCGGCCTGCTCGAAGGCGTAGCCCAGCGAGAGCAGCAGGGACTCGGACCACGCCGGGCCCATGAACGAAAGCCCGACCGGTAAATTGTTCACAAAGCCCATCGGCACGGTGAGGTGCGGATAGCCCGACACCGCTGATAGCCGCGTCGCCGATGCACCGTAGGCATCGCCGTTCTCGGGGTCGATCAGCCAGGCCGGGCTGGTGGTGGGCGCAACCATGGCGATGACATTGTGCTCGGCCAACAGCCGGTCGATGCCGTCCGGTCCAGCCGCGCGTTTGGCCGCGCCTTGCGCGCGGATGTACTCGGCATCGCCGAGACCGTTCGTGGCTTCGGCCTGTTCGAACAAGTCCTGGCCGAACCAGGCGAGTTCACGCGGCTCGGCGGCATTGAAGGCAATGAGGTCCGCAAGCGTTCGCGCGGTGACTTCGGGCGGTGTCTCGGCCAAGTAGGCGTTGAGCCCGGACTTGAATTCGGTGAGCAGGACGGTGAGTTCATCGTCGCCCATGGCGCCGAAGTCGAAGGTGTCGATGTCCACCAACTCGGCGCCTTGGGCCTTGAGAGTTTCGAGCGCGGTGTTGAACACGGCCAAGGTCTGCGCTGAGTAGCCATCAAGAAAACGCACAACGCCGATGCGCGCGCCTTTCAGTGCATCTGAATTAAGTGCGGCGACATAATCGGTTTTGTGAGCGTCGGCGTTTCTGGTTGCCGGATCGTCCGGATCGTTTCCGGCCATGGCGGTGAGCAGCGCGGCGGTATCGGCCACCGTGCGCGTCATGGGGCCGGCGGTGTCTTGGCTGGCGCTGAGCGGTACAATACCGCTGCGCGAAACAAGACCGACCGTCGGCTTGAGGCCGACAATGCCGGTGATGGCCGAAGGGCAGGTAACGGAACCATCGGTTTCCGTACCAACAGTCGCAGCGGCAAGACTAACGGAGGCCGCGACGCCGGAGCCGGAGCTGGAGCCGCAGGCGGTGCGGGTGAGGTCGTGTGGGTTGCGGGCAATGCCGCCGACGGCGCTCCAGCCGCTGGAGGACTCGGACGAGCGGAAGTTGGCCCATTCAGACAGATTGGCCTTGCCGAGAATCACGGCTCCGGCATTTTTAAGATTTTGGACGAGCGGCGCATCGCGTCGGGGAAAGTTGTTCGCAAGCGCCAGCGAGCCGGCGGTGGTCGCCATACCCAGCGCTTCAATGTTGTCTTTCAGCAGAATCGGAATGCCGTCGAGCGGGCCTAGGGTTTTGCCCTCAGTGCGGCGGGCATCAGAGGCGCGAGCCTGTTCGAGGGCATCCGGCGCTATGACGATGACGGCGCGCAAAGCCGGGTTCAAGGTGTTGATGCGCTCGATATAGGCCTCCGTGATGGCCTCGGACTTGGTGCGTCCGGCGGCGAGGTCGGCGGCCAACTCATTGATGGAAACGTCCTTGACCGGATAGGGGGCATTTGGACCGGGGCAGGCGGTGAGACTCACCGATAACAATCCGGCACAGCCCAAAGCGCGTAAACGATTCATATCACCCCCATTTGTTCGGCATCTATTTGGCCCATCTCTTTAGTCGGGCATTTTGGGACAGCGCCCCAATATTTGGCTCCGCTGATCCAGCAGAGCGATGATAGGCCAGCAACCGGGCATTAAAAATCACAATTCGTGTCTTCTCGCTTATGATCTTGTCATGCTGAGTTCATTCGCTACCGCGTACACCACCGTGTTTGGTATGGCTTTTCTGGCCGCGACCGTGCTTCCGCTTTACTCCGAAGTGGTGCTGGCCGCAGCTCTCGCCGATCCGGAGCGGAGCCGGTTTGCATTATGGGCCGCAGCCACTGCCGGAAACACTTTGGGCGCGGCGGTAAATTGGCTGATGGGGCGCTATGCCGCCCATTGGCGCGGACGAAAGTGGTTCCCGGCGTCCGAGGCGGCGATGGACAAGGCCGAAAGTTGGTTCCAGCGGCGCGGAGTCTGGACGCTGCTCCTCGCCTGGATGCCGGTAGGCGGCGATGCGCTGACGGTCGTGGCCGGTTTGCTGCGCGTGCGATTTGATCTGTTCTTCGTTCTGGTGGCGATCGGCAAGGGCGCGCGCTATGCGGTGTTCATCGCCGGCGCTGATACTCTGTTTTT
The DNA here is from genome assembly GCA_963976395.1 of uncultured Rhodospirillaceae bacterium. Classification (GTDB taxonomy): domain Bacteria; phylum Pseudomonadota; class Alphaproteobacteria; order Rhodospirillales; family Rhodospirillaceae; genus UBA11612. Next base: position 93,018 of record CAXBLG010000005.1, on the reverse strand, counting down.
GTGATAGGACAGATACGCTCACCGATAGATGGCGGGGGAGCAATTGTAGTGCGGAGGAAAACCATGCGGGCAGCTTTTTATCATGAGAACGGCGCAGCGCGTGATGTGCTTCAGGTGGGTGAGGTGGAAACGCCTACACCCGGCGCTGGAGAGGTGCTCGTGCGCATCAAGGCCTCCGGTGTGAATCCGTCCGACGTCAAGTCTCGCCAAGGCGGGCCGGGCCGTGCGCTGGCTTTCCCGCAAATTGTTCCGCATAGCGACGGCGCCGGGATTATCGAGCAGGTGGGAAAAGGTGTGGATAAGGCACGCGCCGGTGAGCGGGTCTGGATCTGGAACGGTCAATGGAAACGCCCGTTTGGAACGGCAGCGGAGTATATTGCCGTGCCGGCAGCACAGGCGGTGCCTCTACCCGACGGTGTGGATTTTGAAGCGGGTGCCTGTTTCGGTATTCCAGCCCTGACTGCGCAACATGCGGTAACGATTGGCGGGTCAGTTGCGGGACAACGCGTGCTTATTACCGGCGGAGCGGGGGCGGTGGGCCACTATGCCATTCAGTTCGCTAAAATGAAGGGCGCGGAGGTCATCACAACTATAAGCACACCGCAAAAAGCCGAGCATGCGCGCGCAGCCGGTGCCGATCACGTGATTAACTATAAAACCCAAGATGTGGGCGCGGCGGTCAAAGACATCACCGGAGGCGCGAAGGTGGACCGGATCATCGATCTGGACTTCGGGGGCAACCAATTTTTGATTCCCACTTGTTTGAAGCCCGGCGGGCTGGTGGTTGTGTACGGCTCGAATGATATGGCGCCGCCGCTGCAAATTTTGCCTCTGCTTGTGTACGGGGCGTGTGTGCAGTTCTTTATTGTTTATGAACTGACCGCAGAGGACCGGGACAAAGGTATCGCGGATATCAATACTCTGATTACCAGCGACGCCATGCGCCATACTATCGCCGCCCAGTTTTCACTGGAGGATATCGTCAAGGCGCACGAGTTGGTGGAAAGCGGCACCGCCATGGGCAATGTGGTGATTCACCCTTAGCGGGCGGCAGCAGGTTTTAAAAATATTACTCTGCTGCTGCCGATGCGATGGGCGGACTGCGCTTAACCGCATTCTTGCCGATACGGAATAAAGCTTCCCAGGCGGGACCCGGGAACTTGTGTAAATCCACCATCACTTTTTCAAAGGCTGTCAGGAACCAACGCACATCCTCCTCATTCAGCACTAGCGGCGGAATGAGTTTGATGGTGTTTGTATGATGACCGGACACCTGAGTGAGGATGCGGTGATCGGCCAGCAACGGAATGGTAATGGCCTGACAGAAAAGGTCTTTGCTGAGCGCGTTGACGCCGGACCAGGCGGTGCGCAGCGACAGTGATTTGGGTGCGCCGAACTCGATGCCGATCATCAGGCCGCGCCAGCGCACGTCTTTGATGAATTGAAAGCGTTCTTTCATTGCACGCAAGCTCTGGCCGAGCTTGTTGCCCATGACCTCGGCATTTTGAGAGGCGTTTACTTCGTCAAGTGCTGTAAGCGAGGCTAGGCCCGCGACCATGGCCATATCGCCCTGGCCGAAGGTGGAGGAATGAACGACGCAATCCTCAAGCGACGAGAAGACTTTGTTGTAAACCGATTTCTTGTACAGCACGGCGCCGACGGGAACGTAACCGCCGGACAGTGCCTTGGAGATGACGACGATATCGGCATCTACATTGCCGTCATGTTCCATGGCCAAAAAGCGGCCGGTGCGGCAAAGGCCGGTTTGGATTTCATCCACGACAAGCAGCGCGCCGTATTTGCGGCACAGACGTCCGGCTTCGCGCAGATAGCCTGCATCCGGAATAGCGACGCCTTTGCCTTGGATGGGCTCAACAATAAACGCGGCGACGTCTTTGGTGCTAAGCGCTTCTTCAAGAGCGCTAAGATCGTTGTACTTGATTTTGCGATTACCGGGCAGAAGCGCGCCGAAGCCGTTGCGGAATACATCGGCGCCGTTAAGCGCGAGCGCGCCGGTGGTTAATCCGTGAAATGCGGAGGAGGCATGCAATATGCCTTCGCGCCCTGTTGCACGGCGGGCGAACTTGATTGCGGTCTCGACGCCTTCGGCGCCGGAGTTGGTAAAATATACGAAGTCGAAGCCGGGAATGCGTCGTTTGAGCTCTTGGGCCAACAGACCGGACAGCAGGGGTGTGCCCAGTTGAACCAGGCTCGCGGTCTCGGCGGCGAGAAAATCCGTCAACGCCTGACGCACGGTTGTGTTGTTGCGGCCCATATTGAACATGCCGTAGCCGCCGAGCATGTCGAGGTGTTTCTGGCCTTCGGCGTCGATCAAATGGGCACCTTCGGCGCGCACGTAGGTTCGGTCGAAACCGATCAGACTTAAGGATTTGGCGAAGCGCGGGTTGACGTGGTCGCTTTGCAGTTGATGGTGCGGGCCCGCCGCATCCTGCAAAAGCCGTCGAACATCGAGCGGCATGATTTTCGGTCTTTCTCTAGGGTACCGGACGATTCCGGAAGGTGTAGCTGGCGGCTAGATTAGCATAAGGTCCGGCGTAGGTGTGATGCGGAAAATGAAATAGAGTGAGGGCTCTAGTAAGCCAGTTTCAATTATCCCGGCTCACGCTGGGCCTTAGAAGCAAGAGCGATGTTAATGTCGGGAGAGGCGCGCGTCAGCGACGAGATCACCGCGGACCAGGTGCCGTTTCGCGATGCTCTTGTGGTTTGGATGCGGGTGGCGGCCTTGAGTTTTGGCGGCCCGGCCGGTCAGATCGCGGTCATTCACCGTATTCTCGTTGAAGAAAAGAAGTGGGTTTCCGAGCAGCGGTTTTTAGGCGCGCTCAATTACTGCATGCTGCTGCCCGGCCCGGAAGCTCAGCAGCTTGCAACCTATATCGGTTGGATTCTGAACGGTGCGCGCGGCGGACTGACTGCAGGATTGCTGTTCGTATTGCCGGGGTTTGTGGCCATCCTGCTGCTGAGTTTCTTATACGTTGGGTTCCGAGACGTTGGCCTCGTGGCCGGGTTGTTTTTCGGGGTCAAGGCAGTGATCCTTGCGGTGGTGCTTGATGCTGTGCGGCGGGTCGGTGCGCGGACGCTCAAGACCGCGGTATCCTGGAGCATTGCCGCAGCGGCCTTCGTCGGCATCTTTTTTCTCGACGTGCGCTTTCCCGTTATTGTGATTGGGGCCGGACTTTTAGGGTTTTTCGGCGCCCGGTTTTGGCCCGCGCAGTTTATTTCAAATGCGCACGCCGAGGCCTTCGAGGTGTCCGACAGTCGTGTCTCTCCATCGTGGAGGCGCGCGGTGAAAATCATCGGTGTTTTTGTGCCGCTGTGGTTCGCCCCCATCGTGTTCGCCTTCTGGATGTTCGGCGGCGAGAACGTGTTTGTTCATCTGGGCTTGTTTTTTAGCAAAATGGCCGTGGTAACCTTCGGCGGTGCCTACGCGGTGTTGTCGTATGTGGCGCAAGAAGCTGTGCAAAATTTCGGCTGGCTCAGACCGGGTGAGATGATCGACGGCTTGGGGCTTGCGGAAAGTACGCCGGGGCCTTTGATTCAGGTTGTGCAGTTTGTCGGCTTTCTGGCCGCCTTCCGAGACTCTGGTGGCCTAGACCCTTGGATAGCGGCCGTGCTGGCCTCGCTGCTGGTGACGTGGGTTACGTTCGTTCCGTGTTTTTTGTGGATTTTTCTGGGCGCGCCCTACATCGAGCGTTTGCAGGAAAATCGACATCTTTCTGCGGCGCTGTCGGCGATCACTGCGGCGGTGGTCGGCGTTATCCTCAATCTTGCGGTGTGGTTCGCGTTGAACGTTTTGTTTGCAGCCGTCGCGGAAATTCATACCTACGGATTGAGAGTGTATGTGCCTGCTTTACCGACCTTGGATATTGCCGCTGCGATTTTGTCGGCAGCTGCCATGATTGCTTTACTACGGTTCAAGACAGGTATGTTGCCGACCCTTGCTGTTGGTGCGATTCTAGGCGCGGTTTACAAACTTATTTAGGATGCGAAAGCAAAGACGATGATCCATCCGCGTGGTATAACCAACATTCAATTTGTGTGGAGGAGCGCCGGGATGAGGTTTAGGGCATTTGCAGGGATGACGCTGACTTGTGTCTTGTTGGCCCATGGAGCCGCCGGCGCAGCCGAGCCTGTCGCTGTTATGAAGGTGCCGGAGCTGAGCGCGGCGGAGGAAAAAGTAATTCTTGCTGAAGGCGATATTTCCGACAGGCCGTACCGTGTCCTCGGGCAAGTTTTTGTGCGCGCAAAAAAAGTAGGCGTAATCGACCGCCCTTCCATTGAAGATAAAACAGACATTCTGCTGAAAGCGAAAGCAGCTGAGCTTGGTGCGGACGCGGTTATTAACGTGCGCCGTGAACGTAAAGGCATGTCCTTTTTTAACCTTGGATACATGGACGGATTCGGTACGGCTGTCGCGTTTGGGAGGCACGCCGTAGCGGCAGCGCCCTCGCAGCCCGCGCCTGCAGCATCCACGCAACCGGCGGCACCTCAAGTCGCGGCTCGTCCCCCGACGCCATCCACATCAACAGATCCGCTAAAGGCTTTCCTTGAGGCGATCAACGGCGGGAATGCTGACGCGGCTTCCAGCATGTTTGACGATGAAGCGGTCATCGAAGACCCGGCGGGCAGTCGGCCCATCGTGGGACGTGGCGCGGTGGAGTCTTATATTGCCGGGCTGACGGCGCGCGGCGCGCGTTACGAAATGGTATTGCCCGTCGGAAACTCAGGCATGGGTGCGGCGGCTATGGCGCTGCGGATCCATACGGACAGTGGTGTTGAGAATACCGTTCACACTTTCGCGTATGGTCCGAACGGGATGATTTCAAAATTAACGATTTATCGCGACCCCACGCTTCGCTGAGGCTGCGTCTCACCTAATTGGTTTAAGGTCCGTCGAAGGCAGGTGTGTAGATATTCCGTATGAATCGCCATTTGGGCGAGGTTGCCGAGAGAGGATGCTAAATGAGCAAAACTTTGTCCGAACTTCAGGCTCGCATCTCTGCACTTGAGGACGAATTCGAACGAGAACTTGCTGCACGGCGCAGCCAATTTAAATATATTGTCGAGAATAGACGGGTAAAGTTTGAAGCCGAGGCTCGGCGGCATCATCGACGATTGCGAACCGGATTGCTTCGGTTTCTGCGGCGCTCTCCCATTATGCATTACGTTACCGCGCCCGTTATTTATTCGTTGGCGCTCCCCATCGTGTTGTTGGATATTTTTGTATCGGTCTATCAATGGGTTTGTTTTCCTGTGTATGGCATCCGTAAGGTTAAACGATCCAATTACATTGCTTTGGATCGTCGCAATCTTTCTTATCTAAATCTGATTGAAAAACTGAATTGTGAGTTCTGCGGGTACGCCAATGGCGTTATTGCTTATGTGCGCGAGGTGGCGAGTCGTACCGAGCAATATTGGTGTCCGATCAAACACAGTCGCCGTGTTAGTTCGTGCCATCATCGTTACTATAATTTTATAGACTATGGAGATGCCGACGGATTTCGCACCCGTGCCGAAAAGTTGCGTGAGAATGTGCGCAATGAGGGCGACTCATGATTGTGGGAGGGCTCATCATCCTACTTTTGGCTGTCACCGTCCTTATGCATTACCAGGGCTTGCGCATCATTTCGTCGATTGTCGAAGTTATAAAAATTCCGCCACATGCGCGAATGGTCGTTGTGGTTCTTGGTGTCATTGTTGTCCACACGATCGAAATCGCCACCTATGCGACCGGCTATTTGGTTGCTGACCTGATAGACGGGACCGGAGATTTTGTCGGGCTTCATGACACTCTAATTTCAGACACAACCTTGTCGGCAGTGCCGCGCACGGGTTTATCTTTGTCGTTCTATGACTATTTCTATTTTTCCGCAGAGACCTTTGCATCTCTTGGTCTCGGGGATATTTATCCGGTGGGCGGGCTGCGCATGATCGCCAGTTTCGAAGTGCTGAGCGGGCTCATTCTCATCGGCTGGTCGGCCTCGTTCACCTATATCGCCATGCGGAAATTCTGGGAGTTGCACATCAAACGCGACCGGTGGCTATAAATCCCCGTCCTTGTTCATTTTGAGCGCTGCCCCAACTTTGCCGCACCCGCGCCCTTAGGGTGCCGGAATCCGGGTATTTTATGAACCATCGCAGCTATGGATTGAGGGCATGGTTATGGAACGCTTGGATCGCTTTTTCGATGTTTACGAACGGGTTTTTCCGCCGTGGTTTGGCGAAGCGGCAGTGGCTGTCGTTCTCTTCAGTATGCTGGCGATTTTCTTCATATAAGGCTGCCGGTGTGGGAGCCGGCCGGATCTAAACGATCCGGTTGAACCACATCATCGAGAGCAGGGCGGACATGACCGCCAGGGCGACGGCCAAGGCCGAAAAGAGCGCGGTTATCTCCGTCTCCTTTTTCTCCAAGACCAACTGTGTATTGAGGCCCTGGTAGATTTTCTTCAGGTCAATGGCTGAGCCCGCATAGAAGTATTCGCCGCGCGTAATCTCGGCGATGGATTTCAATGTTTCTTCATCCAAGCGCACACGCATGGACCAACCCTCGAAGCCGAGGGTTGCGCCTGCCGGTGTGCCGACGCCAACGGTGTACACGCGGATGCCTTTTTTGGCGGCGAGGCGCGCGGCTTCAATCGGATCGGGGCCGGTGGTGGCTTGTCCGTCGGTGAGCAAAATAATGACCGCCGATTGGTAGGAGCCCGGCTCCACCGGTTCTTCTTCTTTTTGGGCTTCGTCTTCTCCGCCCATGATCGGGCCGAGGCTTCGCTCCATGCCGGATAAACCGCCGAGCGGCATGCCGCGCCGGCGATTGTCGCGCCAGCGGTCACGGCCCATGGAGCCGAGATCGAAGTTGGAATTGGGGAAAACTTCCTGCAAGGCGACGAGAAGGCCGCTGCCGATGGCCGTCCCGCGGTGGGTGGTGAAGCGGTCGATGGCGCCCAGGACATCTTCACGTACAAAAGTAGGCGGCTGAACGGTAAGGGCTGTTCCGGCAAAGGCGACCACGCCGACGCGGGTGGTGTTGGGTTGCTCGGAGATAAAAGTACGGGCGGCATCTTGGGCGGCGACAAGGCGGCTGGGCTCGACGTCTACCGCGCGCATGCTGCCGGAGACATCCATGGCGAGGATCACAGTGTCGCGCTGAGACGGCAGAGTGATGACAGCGGCCGGTCGGGCGATGGCGGCGATCATGATGATCAGCGCCAAGAGAAAGAGAAGAGGCGGAATGTGGCGGCGGAATTTTTGCCCGGCGCCCATGGCGTCCTTCACCATGCTCAGGCTGGCGTAGCGCACGGCGGCCAGTTTCTTGCGCCGGAGCAACAGAAAGTAGGCCGCGATCAGCAGCGGCACCGTCACCAATAACCACAGAAGATTAGGCCACAGAAAGGTCATGGCGCGCTTCCAAATGTTTCGGCAATCCGCCGCCGACTCGTTGGCTGCGGCGTTTGCGTAAATCCACAAATCTTAGAATAGCATCAATCAGATCATCCGTGGTGGATAACTCTAATGTATCCACGCCCGCGCTGGACAAGGCGCTCCGTAATTCCGCCTCCCGTGCCTGAGCAATTGCAGCAAAGCGTTTGCGAAAGCCCTTATCGTGCGTATCTACAAACACTTGCTCGCCGGTCTCGGAGTCTTGCATGACAATGAGGCCGATGTCGGGAAGGTCCATTTCCAGGGCGTCGTAAAGGCGCACGGCGACCAACTCATGTCGTTGGGCAAGCCGTGCGAGCGGCCCGGCCCAGCCCGGCGTGCTGATAAAATCGGAGACAAGAAAAACGAGAGATCTCCGTTTGATGATCCGCTGGGCTGTCGTGATGAATTCGGACAGGTCCGTTTCCGGTGCGGTGGACATTTCTGGCCGGGTCATCAGGCGATTGAGAATGTGCAGGACGTGAGCCCGTCCACTGCGCGGGTGAATGACGGCATCGACACCGCCGCCATAAAGCAAAACACCGGTGCGGTTGCCGTGGCGGGTGAGCAGACGCGCGAGCACGCCGAGAAAATCGATAAGCACGGCGCGCTTCTTGATGGCGGTCGAGCCGAAGTCGATTGAAGGGCTGAGATCGAGTAGGAACCAGGCGGTGACTTCGCGGTCTTCGTTGTATTCGCGCACGTAAGGGATTTGCATACGCGCCGTGACGTTCCAGTCGATGTGCCGGACATCGTCGTGCACCTGATATTCGCGTAGGTCCGCGAGGTCGAGGCCGAAGCCGCGAAACAGCGAACGGTAATTACCGTGCAGCAGGCCGTCCAACCTGCGGATGACCGTCCATTCCAGGCGCCGCAGGACCGCTTCAGGATTGGGCGGAAGCGGTGACATGGCTCTCCAGCGGTTTTTCAGGAGCGGCGACGTGCTCCATGATGCGCAAAATGATCTGATCTGCGGTGAGCCCGTCTGCCAGCGCTTCGTAGGACAAGACGATCCGGTGGCGGAAGACATCGGGCGCAAGATCCATCACATCTTCGGGCAGCACGTAGTCGCGGCCGCGCAGGAAAGCCAGCGCCCGCCCGCCCTCGATCAAGTGAATGGTCGCGCGCGGGCTGGCGCCGAAGGTGATGTATTTGGCCAGATCGCCGAGGCCGTATTTTTCGGGATCGCGGGTGGCGGAGGACAGGCGCACCGCATATTGCATGAGTGCGGGGTCTACGTAGGCACTGCGACATTTTTCCTGGACGGCCAAAAGCTGTTCGGTGTTGGCGACTGCGGCAACGGTTGTGGCGATGCCCGTCACGCGCTCGACAATCACGAATTCTTCCTCTTCGGTCGGATAACCCACCAGCACTTTCATCATGAACCGATCCACCTGCGCCTCGGGGAGCGGATAGGTGCCTTCGGTCTCGATGGGATTCTGGGTGGCCATGACCAGAAACGGCCGCGGCACTTCGTGGGTTTGGCCGGCGATGGTCACTTGGTATTCCTGCATGACCTCAAGCAATGCGCTCTGCACTTTGGCCGGGGCGCGGTTGATTTCGTCGGCGAGCAGTAGATTGGCAAACACCGGGCCGAGGGATGTGGTGAACTCGCCGGTCTTTTGATTGTAGATACGCGTACCAACAAGGTCCGCGGGCACAAGGTCCGGGGTGAACTGAATGCGCTTAAAGTTGCCGCGAATGGATTTAGCGAGGGTTTTGACGGTCAGGGTTTTAGCCAGGCCGGGCACGCCTTCCACCAGCAGGTGACCCTGGGCAAGGATGGCGACAAGGACACGTTCAAGAAAGTGGTCTTGGCCGACGACGACCTTTTTGACTTCGTACAGCACACGTTCCATCAGCGCTGAAACATCGGTGCTCATCGGCTCGTTGGTATCCATAGCCCCCCGCTTTTACTCGAATGTTAGAATGGCGACATGCCGGCGGCGGAGGCGGCATTTTCAATAGGCACGGCAAAGCCGATGCCGATGAACACGCGCTGATCCGACGGATTAAGAATAGCTGTAACGATTCCGATCACTTCGCCGTCGGCCGTAACCAACGGCCCGCCCGAGTTTCCGGGATTGGCGGCAGCGTCGAACTGAATGAGGTTGGAGAGAACGCGCTCGCCTTCCGGTGTGCGGTACTCGCGCCTAAGACCGGAGATCACCCCGGAGGAAACAGACGGACCAATGCCGAAGGGATAGCCAACGGCAATCACTTCGTCGCCCAAGGCTAAGTCGGCGGTGGACCGCATGGTCGCGGGGATCAAGTCGTCCGGTAAAACTTTGGCCTGGAGAACCGCCAGATCGTCTTCCGGTTGCACGGAGATGATGTCGGCCTCGGATTCAGAGCCGTCGACGAAGGTCACTTTGATGGAATGGGCCGAGCCGACCACGTGAAAATTAGTCAGAATAATGCCGCTATCGACAATGACCACGCCGGTGCCGGTGCCCTCGGGTTTGTCTTCGCCGCCTTCTTCGTCTTCTTTGTAGGCGCGTACGCGCACCACCGACGGTCGCACGGTTTCGTAGGCCATCGACGCCATGGAATATCCCGGCGGCATATTCTCAAGGGTATGCTGGACGGCGAGGTCGATATCTTTTTGGGTCAGCGATAAGGGCGTGGTGATCAGCGCGTAGCCGAAAATGGCCACCAGGGTGAACACGCCGCTGCCGATGGCGAGTACTGGGCGTTCGTGGCGAGCGTAGAAACTGCGCCACCCCTTTTTCGGTGCAGAGGGTGTTTCCGGCGCGGCGGTCTCTGCGGCAGGCGCCTGCGCGCTGCCGCGAGCGCGGCTGCGGTTGGAGCGGCTATAGAGTGCAACCTTCTTCATTTGGGCCTTTTCATTCGAGACCGTCCATTTCGGACGCGGAATTAGACCTTAGATACCCAAGGGTATTCAAATTTGTAGCCGAAACAAAGGAGCAATTCTGAGGATTGAGGAAGGCTCTAACTGCTGCGCTCAGGAATGGCCCTAGGGGCTGTTTTCCGTGGACCTGGTGGCTGTACGCGCAGGGCTTCGGCTTTAACGCTGTCACTAAATGTAACGAATAAAATGGCGCGTGGACCTGGGCCCGATTCTCTGGAAAAGCGGTAATGTGTGCGCTCGTTGGTAGAAAAAGCACCGGCGCTATAGAAGGGGCGTGATGCAAGGGCATGTGTTCCGCCTCGGTGCGGGGCGTGCTCCGCACCCTGTTCATTTGGCCAAGCGCCATACAGTTGCCAATATCAGCAGTGCAGTATACGGCTCTAGTATAGGAGTTTCTGATGTTGCATCGCTTATTTCTTGCCGCTTGTTTTGTTTGCGCGACGATGATCGTGGCGCAGGCTGGCGCGCATGCGGCGGGCGAGTCGACCGCTGTGGTCGATAGATTGCACAGTGTTTTGCTATCAAACATGAAGGATGCGGCTGCCCTTAAATTTACGGGACGGCGTGACCGGTTGGCGCCGGTGGTCCGCGAGGTGTTCGATCTTGAGACCATGGCGCGGGTATCGACCGGTGCGGCGTGGCAACAGATGAGCGAAAGCGAACGCACCGATATGGTGGATGCTTTTGCCGAGTGGACAATCGCCAATTACGCCTCGCAGTTTGACGGCTTCGACGGTGAGCGCTTTGAGATCAAGAGCGAGACCGACGCTGGTCGCGGCAATGTGATGGTGAATACGGAGTTGCATGCCAGTACCGAAACTGTCGCGTTAAATTATCGTCTGCGAAAGAAGGACGAGACCTGGCGGATCATAGATATTTATATGGATGGTGCGGTCAGCCAACTGGCGATGCGCCGGGGTGAGTTCGCCGCCGTGTTGGGTCAGGGCGGGGTCGATAATCTGATCGGCCATATGCGCGCATCAACCGCGAAACTGGCCGCAGGTGGATAAGCTGGGACGGTTAAGATGCGTTCTCCGGCGGCGCGCCTAATAAAGCCGGCAAAACAATCAACGTCGCAATCAATGTATAGGCCATCGCCATGGTGAGCAGGATGCCCATGCTGGCAGTGCCGACATGAGCTGACAGGGCGAGGCTGCCGAAGGCTGCCGTGGTGGTCAGCGCGCTAAAGAGCATGGCGCGGCCCGACGGGGCGGCGAGCAATGTGGCCTCACCCTCACGCCAGGTCGTGATGAAGTAAATCGGATAGGCGACGCCGACGCCGAGCAAGAGCGGCAAGGCGATGATGTTGGCGAAGTTCAGTGAGAATCCAATGGCCGCGCAGGTGCCGAGGGTGAGAATCGCCGCCAGTGTGAGCGGTGCGAGTACACGCAGAACATCACCAATCCGGCGCATGACAAAGATCAACAAGATGCTTACGGCTATGACGGCGAAAATTGCCGCCGACGCAAAGGCACGCGTAACGAGATTTCCGGTTTCAAAAATGACGACGGGGTCGCCGCTGGCGTTTGGGGCGACGGTGCGCACGGATTGCACAAAGCGAGTGAGGGTGGCGATGTCCGGAGTGAGATCGGCGGGCGCGATTTGAATGCGGTACCGGCCGTCCTGGGCGATAAAGGTATCGCGCAAATCCTGCGGTAGATCGCCAATAGTAATAGGCGCGGCTTCAAGCCCAGTTTTCAGAGGCGTCAGCGCGTCTTCAAAACCAGTCAGGAGGGCGCGGGAGAGAGATGTAAGGGTGTCGTCGTCTGCCTCTTTTACCAGACGCTCTAGGAGCGGTTTGAGCCGGGCGGCGCTCTGCTGTAATTCACCAGTCGCGTCGTCCGAGGCAAGGTAGGCATTCGCACTTTCCAAGGCCTTGGCGGCGGCAGCTCGAATATCATCGGAAGATGGTTGTGCATCGGTGCCGGGGTCCAGAGCAGGGCCGAGAATGAGATACAGATCATCTAAAATGGTGAGCTTGGTGTCTTGATCTTCTGGAATGAGATCGAACACCGTCACGGTGTGACCCACTTCGGGTAGCGCGTTCAATTTTTCTGCAAGCGGGCGGACCCCGTCCTCATTTTCAATCAGCACATTGAGCGTGTTGGGATTCACAAGGGGGTCGTCCATGAGGTCCAAAGCGGTGGACATGGATTCCGTTTCCGGGTCTTTGAGCTTGAGGGGATCGAAGTCGAACACGAGGCGCGGCAAAGCCGCGAGGGCAACAAGCCCGGCGAGCCCGGCGAGAATGAGAACCATGCGGCGCCGGGCGATTAGGGCGCGGTTGATCGGTGCTGCCCAGAGGTAGCCAACGTGAGACGCTTCGGCGCGAGGTCGGCCAAGGGCCAGCAATGCGGGCAGCGCGGTGAAACTGAGCACCACGGCAATCAGCATGCCGCCACCGGCAATGACGCCGAGCTGGGAGACGCCGCGATAATCGGTCGGTAGAAATGAGAAAAATCCAAGAGCCGTGGCAACGGCTGCCAACAGTAACGGCTTTGCCATGACGGCGCCGGTATTCTCGAGCGCTGTGTCGCGCGCCTCTCCATGCGCGCGGGTGCTGCTCGACTTGTTATAAAGTTCGGCGCGGTAGCGGGTGCAAAACTGAATGCTGAAATCCACAGCAAGGCCGACAAACATAATGGCGAAGGCAACAGAGATGAGGTTGAGTTCGCCGACGGAAAGGGCCGCCCAGCCAAGGGTGAGGAGAAGGCCGATGATAAGTGTGAGGACGGCCGCCGCAACCGCGCGGCCCGAGCCCAGGGCTAAGAATAATAGAAGGGCAACCAACGTGATGGCGACAAGTCCGGCAATGCTTGTGCCTTCCGCAACCGTGGCGAACTCCTCATCGTTCAGAGGAATCTGGCCTGTCAGGCGCAGGCGGTAGCCGTTATCAGGGGTGATGCCGAGATCGCGTGCCGTGGCGCGGATCAATGCGGCCGCAGATTCGCCTTGCTGAAGGGCTGAGATGTCTAAGACAGGTTTGGAAACGACCATGGCGCGGGCCGATTGACCGGGCGGTGTAAGAGCCGTGAACAGACTTTCCCAATCCATGCTTGCCGGCACACCACTTAGCACCTTGTCTATGACATCGGCGGATTGCGCGGCGGCCGGTGCAAAGGCGCTGGTGGCGTCTTCGCCTTCCGCTGCTGCGGTGTAGGCAAGTTCAAGCAAGCGAAGGAGTCCTCGGGCATTACGGTCTGTGGCAATCGCCCCCAGCAAGGGCTGCGCGACGGCGAGATCGGCGGCGAGTGCGTCCAACTCTTCGGTCGATAGATACAACAGTCCGTTCTTCTCAAAGAATGATCCGCCGGTTGGATTGCGAACGAACGTGAAGGTTTCTGTGTGCGGGGCCAAGGCCTCGGCAAGGCGGTTCGCGGCCGATTGTGCGCCCGGCGCAGTCGGTCCATCAATGACAGCAACGGTGAGATCGAATTCGCTGGGAAACTGAATCTCAAAATTGCGTTCGGCAATTCGGAAGGGCAAGTCGCGGTCAAATAGTGCGCGGGTGTCGGTATTAAAGGTTAGAGTTTCGGCGGCCCCAGCCAGCGCAAGCACGGCCGCAAAAAGCGCGGCGCCGAGCACCGTCCAGGGACGGCGGCAACTAAAACCAACAAGGGCGCGGGCAAATGTTTTCAACATGTCGGGTGAGAAATATAGGGAGCCTAATGATGTGTGCAAAACGGAGCGCGGTGGGCAAGGATAGCAGTGTCGCCTTTTGCCCTACAGTGAGACTATAATAAAGCACGAACAATTTCTGCCTTTGGAGGATTTGAGGATGCAATTGCGCGGTATCGCGGCAATTTTGGTGGTGGCGGGCCTTGTGGGTACGGGCCTCGCGGTGGCCCTTGTGGCTCAACCTGGTGCGGATGATCCTGCATCTGATGGTGGCGCGGCGCGGATCAATGCATGTGACATGATTAGTGCTGCGCAGGTGCAGCGGGTTATTGGAGTTGCCGTCAGGTCGGGCGATCGACGGGACGACGGCGTTACCCGCGACGGTGCATATTCCTCCACTTGTTACTGGGGGACTAGCGAAGTGCCGGAAGAGGGCGGCACCTACGCCATTCTCAATGCCATGTTCTGGCCGGAGGGCAGCGACGGCCCGAAGCACTTTCTAGAGTCTTTCCATGAAGCCGCGGCGGAACATGTTATTCCCAACGAACCGGAACCGTTGCCTTATGGCGACCAATCCCTGTACTGGGGAGATGGGGTTGCTGTGGCGATCGGCGATGTAAGTTTTGGAATTTCCGTGCGGCATTCAAGCCCGGATAAATCCATTCGCCGGATCATGGAAGAAATGCTGGCCAAGCAAATTCTCGAAAACAATTTCTAAGCCGCAAATTTTCTGTTCAGGAGGCGGGTTCTCACGCCGCCAATGTGTCCGGCGCCAGCGCCTTGACCATGCGTTTGATGCCGTCGTGCCAATCCACTTTGGTTTCGCCGATCAGATTGTGCATGTTCGTCGGATCGATGGTGATGCTGCCGAAGGCCATGGCGTTGGGCACGAAAGTGGGCTTTAGCCCGGTCAACTCGCCCAGGTAGGCGCACCATTCCTCGATGCTTACTTTTTGCGAGCCGCCGAAATTGGTCAGCGTGACATCCTTACTGGCGCAGGCCAGCAGGCGCGGAATTTTCTCGATATAGTCGTCCACGTGAATCGGGTTGTAAAAATTCGGGCTTGTCGGGTGAACGATGATGGGCTCGCCCTTGCGCATGGACTCCAGGTGCATGGCCGGCCAGCCGCCGTTGTCGCCGTAAGGCACGTTCAGCCGCGCAATGGTGGTGGGGATGCCGTAGATCGACGCGGCAAAGCGGCAGACGCTTTCAGCAGCTATCTTGCAGATAGAGTAGGTTGGCAGCAGGCTTTTGTGATTGTCGCCTAACGGGCTTGATTCCGGGCGCGGATCTTGGCTGCCCTGGGCGTACACGCCTGTGGTTGAGATGTGCAGAAAAGCCTTCACGTTCTTGCAGCGGGCCATGAGATGGCCGACGCCTTCGGCATTGCCTTTCAAATCTTCGGCAAAGTCACCGGATTTTGCGACGGCGGCGTTGATGACGTAGTCCAAGTTGTCCGGCACGGCGGAGAGTGAAGCAGGATCGTTCAAGTCGGCTTTCACAGGCGTTGCGCCTGCCGCCTCCATGGCTTTGCGGTCTTCGGCTTTGCCGTACCGCGCCATGGCATATACGTCGGCGATTTTGGCGTAGGCGTCTACCAGAGGCCGCGCGACTTGTCCGGTTACGCCGGTGATCAACACCTTCTTATCTTTAAGGTCTACTGGATCGAATGCCATCTGTGTCCTCCCCTTATGTGTGACGCTGACTCTAGTTGAGCTCCCCGTTCAGCTAAACCCTAAAAAGGTAACGGCGACACACCACGCAAGTATGCCGCCGTTTCTTAAATTTTGCGGCGGTGCTGTGCGCGCCGCCAAAGCGTTTTATTGGGCCTTGAGGTTGGCGGCCGCTGTTTTTCCACGTTCCTCTATCATGTCGTAGCTGACGGTTTGGCCTTCTGTTAGCGAATCCATACCTGCGCGTTCGACCGCAGTGATATGGACAAACACATCTTTGCCGCCGTCTGAGGGTTGGATGAACCCATAGCCTTTAACCTTATTGAACCACTTCACAGTTCCTGTCGCCATGCCTTGGTCTCCGTAGTTGCGCTCAATGACGCGAAATGTCACGCGCACGTCGCGCGACGTCCGACAACGAGATTTGTGTATCTTGAAAGAGCAGCCTCCAGGGTAGGCCGGGGGCCGCAAAACTGGTGGCGTAGCTGGCAAGATCAGGGCCAAAACTCGATTGCGCCGTAATCAAAAGGGGTGAGGCCTTGATGAGTCAAGGAAATTTGGGGTTTTTCCACAGCCGCGCGTTGTATTGGCGGTTGATAAATTCTTGCGACTTCAAGATGTTGTGGGTCTAGTGCCTGGTTTGCGAAATACGTGGGGAAGACCCGCGTGCCGCTTTTTGCTTAGAAGTCCCAGAGGCGATTACGCAAGCCACTGGTGTTGGAACTTCTGATCGGCGGTACTCGCCTGATCTGACCGACGTAGACCTTTAGGGACCAGCTTGGATAAAGGCCCTTACGTCCTCGGTCAGCTTTTGGAGTGAGGGGTGGTGGGTGTACATCATGTGGCCGGCCTCGTAATACGCGAGGGTGACGCGGTCGGAATTGATGCCGTTGTTGAGAAATGTGGTCTCAGTGGCGAAAAACGGAGTCGCGAGGTCGTAGTAGCCGTTGCCGACGAAGACGCGAAAGTCGGTATTCTCGCGCATCGCCCGGCCTAGATGGGGCGCGACATTGACGAAGGGTGAGCGATCATTTTCCCGCGTCCATTTCCAGTTTCGGATGGGTTCGCTATCGAGAATTTTATAACGGCGGCCCATGTCCACATCGAGAATACGGGTGAGGTAATCGTTGATGGTGGCGACGAACGCCCCACTCACGCCGTAGGCCGATGGATCGTTGTCATAGCTTTCACCGGCGGAGTCATAGTCTTCGCCGGTATAGCGAGCATCGTAACGCCCAACACTCACCCCATCGTCGCGCAGCAATTCTTTCATGAACCGGAACTCGTTCACGCGCAGTTTGGCGCGCTCGACATAGGCTTCCGATAAACCGGTGTAGTAAGCCAGTTTCTTGACGATGGATTTGCGATCTTCATCACTGAGCGCCGCACCCTTCAGCAAGGCCACGGAGTATTCGTTGCGGGCAAAGTCGCGGGCCTCCTCCAAAAACGCCGGAAGGCTTTCGGGTTTGGGATCAACCTTGCCGTGGTACCAGGCGGCTGCCGCGTAGGTGGGCAGGAACGTAATGTAAGGCATGTCGTTGCCCGGCGCGCTGTCCACCGTATGAAAATCAAGAATGGAGGAGATGAGAATAACACCGTTGAGGGCGACGCCGGTGTATCCGCCCTGCAATTCGGCCACTAATTGCGAGGCGCGGGTGGTGCCGTAGCTTTCGCCGGCAATGTATTTGGGCGAGTTCCAGCGCTCCTGCTCGGTGATCCAGATGCGGATGAACTCGGCGATCGAGCGGGCATCTTCGCGCAGGCCCCAAAAGTCTTCCCCCTTGGCTTCGCCGAGCGGACGCGAATAGCCGGTGCCGACCGGGTCGATGAATACAAGATCGGTCACATCAAGGATGCTAAGAGTGTTGTCCTCTAGAATATACGGCGGTGCGCCTGCCGAGGTGGCGTCGCTGGGTACCTGAATGCGTTTAGGTCCGAAGACGCCCATGTGGAGCCAAAGGGATGCGGACCCCGGCCCTCCGTTGAACACGAATGTCACCGGGCGCTCGGCGGGGTTCACCGTTCCGTTTTTGGTATAGGCGACGGTAAAGATACTGGCGGTGTCTTCGTCCTTGTCGTTCTTGAGAAAGGTTTCTCCGGCGGTCACCACATAGGAAAGGCGTTGCCCGTTGAAGGTGCCGGAAAATTCTTTGGTGAATATCTTGGGTTTCGGATCGTCCTTTGGCTTTTCCGCATTGGTCTTGGCGGCATTGGCTGTTTTGTCGCCTTGGTCCTGTGCAATGGCGTTCGTCATGAACGCGGGCGCAATGAGCAGGACCGCAAGGGCCAGACTGTAGCGTGAGAATAGACGAGGACGATGCAAGGCCATGGCTGATGACTCTCCCGGCGAACGAAACGTGTGCGGACGATAAAAGGGCGTACCTGGAAAGTCCATGTCCGGCTGTCTCTTATTCTACGGAGCGGGTCTATGGAGCCGATGCGAAAGGTCTGCCATGATGACGATATGAGCGGCGAAAAAATCCTTCATATTTTTGATATTGAAACATCGGGGAAAAAGGTGCCGATGGCGGACCTGGGGGCCAGCGGCGATCCGTTCGCCTACGCGGTGGCCGACAACAGTCCCCCTTTAGCTCTGACAGCGCCGGTGTTTCTCAATCGGCCTGAATTTGCAAAAATATTTCCTGACGGACCGGTGCGGCGGCATTCGCCGATGGTTTGTGCGGTGCAGAATTGTTTTCTGATGGGTCCGTTCGGTTATGTTGTTTTGCCGTCGGGCCGTTTAATTCGTCAGTCGGCGGTCAAGCTCGACGGTGCGTCGCTGGAGTACAGTTTCGGACATTTCCAAGGACAGTGGCCGGGTAAACATATTCCCTGGGCGCAAGCGGATGGCCCGGTGTTTTCCGCGAATGGATTTTCCACAAATAATTATTTTCACTTTCTGATGGACGCCTTGAGTCACATGCACTGGCGCGAGCGCGTACCGTCCGCGCAGGGCGCTAAGTCGATTGTCAGTGGCTATCCACCTGGTTCGAGTCATTCGTTCATGGACGAAGCGCTGGAGCTGACCGGTATTTTGCCGACGGACATTCAGCCGTTCGACGGAACTTTGCTGTTTTGTCCGCAGCTCATTTTTCCGCAGCGGGATACGGGGGCGAGTCCGTGGAAGGTGGAGTGGCTGCGCAAAAGATTTGGTCTTGATGGGCGTGCGCGCGGTACGAAGCGTCTTTATGTCGCGCGAGGAGCTGCGCCGCGCCGCCGCGTAATCAATGAGGTTGCCGTCGAAAAGCTTCTAGCCTCGCACGGATTCACGTCGGTCAATCCCGGTGTGATGAGCTTGGATGCGCAGATCAAACTATTCGCTGACGCATCTGTTGTTGTCGGGCCGCACGGGGCCGGGTTGACCAACACAGTGTTCATGGCGCCGGGTGGCGCGGTGGTGGAGCTAACTCACACTAAACGCGTGGTGTGGACCTATCACGAGGTCGCCTGCGCAGCCGGACATTCCTACGCCTGTGTGGTGGGCGATTTTATCGGTGACGAGAAAGAGCCGCTGTTCGGTGATTTAGATATCGACATTGAGGCCTTGGACACAGCGGTAACGGCGGCAATTCGCGCGTCCGATTGAATGCGCCCAATGGTTCGCCGTGCCTTCACTCCTCCGGCAGAGGAATGTACTCGTCTTCGTCCGGCGGCAGTTTGAACCGGCCTTGCCATTTCTGATCAGGAGCGGCCGTCCAATCGGTTTTTGCTTGATCAATGTGGGCTTTATCGCTGGCTACCAGATTCCACCAAATGGTTCGCGGTCCATCGAGCGGCTCGCCGCCCAACAGCATGAGCGATGCTGCTTTCGTGCATTTGATCGCTACGTCCTTGCCTTCGGTGAGCACGCCCATCTCCATGTTTTTGAGAGGCGTGCCGTCGATTGTCACCTCGCCGCTCACAACATAGACCGCGCGCTCGGTGTGTTCGGCAGTAATGGTCAGGCTGGCGCCATCGGCTAAATCGGCATGAACGTAAAGGGTTTTGCTGTGCACCTTGACGGGGGATTGCACACCAAAGGCGGTGCCGGCGATAATTTTGAGGCGTGCACCGGGTCGCTCGACGTCCGGCAAGGTCGCGTCCGGATGGTGAAAGAACGCCGGGGATGTGCTTTCAGCGGATTTCGGCAGCGCGACCCACGACTGTATGCCGTGAAGCCGGTGGCCGGCCGCGCGCGTTTCCGCCCCGGTCCGCTCGGAATGGACGATGCCGTTTCCCGCGACCATCCAGTTTACGTCGCCGGGACGAATATGCTGAACCGAGCCCAAACTATCTTTGTGCAGAATTTCGCCGTCAAAGAGGTAGGTGACAGTGGCAAGACCAATGTGCGGATGCGGACGAACATCAATGCCTTTACCGGGGGCAAAGTCGGCGGGCCCGATATGGTCGAAAAACACAAAGGGGCCGACGTTGCGTTTCTTTGCGATCGGAAGAATTCGAGAAACCTCGAAGCCGCCAAGGTCACGGCGACGCGGTGCGATGGTTAGTGAAATTGAATCCGTCATAAGGTGTGCCTCTAAATGTTTCTCGGCATAAAGAATCCAGCATAAAGAGAGAAAGGGTCAGCGCCGACTATTTTTGTGTTGCGAGCGGACGAGCCGGTTAGCCCGCCACTTTCGCCGGGGCGCTTTGCCGAACGCGTGCGGGCGGTAGATAAAGGATCACGGTGGTGCCCGTCTCGCGTTCGCTGCTGAGAGTCATGGTGCCCCCATGCAGTTTCATAAACTGATCGGCTAATGGCAGCCCCAGACCCGTGCCTTGGGTGCTGCGCCGCTCGGCTTCGCGGCTTTGAACAAACGGCTTCAGGACTTCTTTGAGTTCATCTGCGGGGATGCCGATACCGGTGTCGGTCACACGCAGGGCGATGCCGCCATCACCGGTGCGGCGGCCCTCCACGCGAATACGTCCGCCCGCGGGTGTGAATGTAACGGCGTTGGACATAACGTTGATGAGAACTTGATTAAGTTTGCGGCTGTCCACGAGCACTTCCGGCAGGCCTGCTTCGATCGCGATTTCAAGTGTGAGTTGAGCATCATCTATTGCATGGCGCATTAGGACGGTCACTTGATCAATGAGGGATGTGATTGTCGTTGCGTCTTCCTCCAATTCCACGTGTCCAGCCTCGACTTTGGATAGATCGAGAATGTCATTGATAATGCCGACGAGATGACGACCGCTTTCGTGTATGGAACGTGCGAAGTCGATGTACTGAGGATTGCCGACCGGTCCTTTGAACTGGCTGTGAATGACTTCCGCGAACCCGATAATGGCATTGAGAGGTGTACGGAGTTCATGACTCATATTGGCGAGAAACCGCGATTTGGCGCGATTGGCGGCTTCAGCCTTGTACGCCAATTCGGCGTTTTGCATGCGTAGCCGCACACCCTCCACAAAGTTTTGATACCCGAACCGGGCGGAGATCACTAGGAAGGCAAAATAGACCACGGCGAACGTGATAACGGCGCCTGGCACTAGCCCGTCGTTTGCGGCAATCAAGATCCATGGCGGGGCGATGCTCACCGCGAGAAATATGAACAGGGCCGCCGGAATGCTGTGGAGCATGATGGTGCCGCCCGCTGCCATACCGGCCAGAATCATCATGACGAGAAGATAGATTTCCTGTGATTGAGACGTTGCGAGCAGGGTTGTGTTGAACGCGCCCCATAGAGCGCCCAAGAATAGCGCCCATTGCACGATGCGGCCTATGGTGCGGTCGGTAACCTCAGATGGCCTGCGGCGGTTGTGATGGGTCCACCATGCGTAGAATTGCCAAGCGGCAGCGCCCTGAAAGAGAACGGCTATGGACAGCAGCAGCCAGTGAGGAAGGTGAGGCCAAGCGGCGGTAACCAAGACGGCGGAATTTATGGAATGGGCAAGGGCGGCCACGGGTTGATGCCGCGAAATGGTGACCAAGCGCTCAATGTTAACTTCGCGCTCGGTTTCCGGCGTCAGGACCGGGTTTAGCCAGAGGGCGTGCCAGCGGGCCATAAGTGTCCTGTGGGTTACAGGATGTGCGATATCAATATCTCACGAGGTTCCTTATTTAGCAGGAGTTTAGTGGCCTACTCAACTGCAAGTTCAGAATTTAGATAAATTTCCTCGTATTAAGCGCAAGGGGCTCTTAAATAATGCTATGGCAGGGGCTTGCGTTTGATTAACAAGCGCAGGTGGATTACAGCACGGTCCATGACCAAAAGCCTCTCGATTTCACGCCTTTTAACTCTACTGCTCACAGCCGTAACCCACGTCATGCTTTTTATGTCCATGGGGAACGTATGGAGCGACGGTCTGGGCCGTGCCGCCTTGTATTTTGTTGGATTTGCCCTTTTTGGGGCATGGGCTTCAGGGCCTTATCTGCTCGCTCACTGGCGCACAGCCCTCAACGCGGATTGGCGGCCGGTGTGGGTGTTCTCGGTTCTGTCCATCGTCGGAGCGATCTTCGCCTTTTCCATATACTACGACGCTGGTTTCGCAGGACCGCCGGATGCTCAGGCCGCCCTCGTTTTTGTTGTCGTCCCCCTCTACCAATACGTTCTCATTGTGGTCGCGACGGCCGTTGTGAAGTGGCTGCGACGTCGAACCGAATAGCGAACTGACTGTATGGTCCTCGGTTAACGCCGAGTTGGTGGTGGTGGTGGTCTCTGAATCGGTGGGCGTTGATCAAGTACAGGCCGGCTTGGGCGTGACTCGCTTCTGATATCAAGACCTCGTTCGTTCAGTGTTTCCGGGCGCGTTACAACGGGCCTATAGGTGCCGCGTTCTTGCTGTACCGGCTCGCGAGTTTGTGCGGCGGTGCGACTTTCTTCGGATGTGGACGGCGCGCTGGACGGAACGCTGTCCTGAAGCGGGCTAAGATAGTCGGGCACGACTATGGTCTGGATACGCAAACTTCCGTCGCGCTCGATATTTCCAATCACCTGAACGCGCTGCCCGTCCGCGAGACGATTGAGGTTTGTTCGCGCCAGACGCCGTTCCAGTTCTTCACGTATCGGAATGCCGCGAACCTTGTAGCCTGTATCCGGTCCGCCGATCAGATAGCCTTCTACAGACAGCCGCGTGATGGCAGCGGGATTAAGATCACTTCCAACTGCAAAGGTGTTAGCCGTGAGTTGGTCGTTCATCCACGCACCTTCGGCGATCACCCATTGTCCATTGATGTCACCCAGGCTTGGTACTTGTATTGCAGGCGGAGCCACCTTCACCGCGCCGATGCGAACGCTGTCGTTAGATATTTCGGCCATACCTCGAATAAATGCGGGAGTGTCAGCTGGAGCTTTGACAATTCGGGTGGCGTCGATGGTGCCGTCGGCGCGCTGGAGACCATCAACGGTGACAATATCGCCTACGCTGAGCGTCGTGATTTCGGCTCCGACCGCAAAGGCCGATTTTACAGGCGCGCCCATGACAGCAAAGCTGCCGGTTGCATCAGGCGCTGACGTCACGGGGCCGTTTAGTGTGTGGGCCAGTGAAATAGAGGCTGCTGTGAGCTGGCCGTTATATTCAATCGCCAATACAGCGACTGTTTGCCCGCGCGCGAGAGCGTTTGTGCTGACCGGCATACTATTTTCGCTCACCGGCGTGTCGGCATCATATGCGATGTGAACGCCGTTGACGCAAATGCTGCCGAAGCCGGTGACGGTTCCGATAACTCCGACACTCATTCCGGTTCCGCCCATGCCGCGGTCCTGCGTCAGAACGCCCGTGCCGCCCATGCCGCGGTCGATGCCGGTTCCGCCCATGCCGCGTTCGGCCAGGGTAATGCCCGTACCGCCGATACCGTCTCCGGGACGGCACTGGAGTTGCGCGTTTGGTTGAAGCGCATCGGGTGTGCCCGCGCAGCCGGGGAGTAGAACGGCGGAGAGGGCAATAGCGGTCCAAAGATGAAGCCTACGTATCTTCATCGTCGGCCTCCGCATCTGAGCCCACATCGGGACCGGAATAATAATAGATGCCGACGCTCATGCGCTGGTCGGCGTCCGGTTTTTTTTCATCGGCATCAGCAAGGCGCAAAGCTTCACGGTTTATTTGGCGCAGAGCTTCGCCGCCGACATCGCGCGCATATTTCTCTAGAGCAGCGACGGAGTCGGGTGTGAGTTTGTCGTAATAGACCGCGCGCTCCAGGCGCGGCTCGCCTTCGCCGAGAAGGTTATAGGTGGACGAAGCAATGTGGTCGGCGAGGTTGCGCCCGTAAAAGTATGAGAGCTCTTCAAAACCCTGGCGCGGTACAAACGAGTCGGACCGCATATGGACGCGGTCTTGGTCGTCGATGCTGACAACGCCGAGCCGCAGCCATTCATCAAGGACCGCGCGCGGGCGGACATCGGTACTGACGCTACGTACGAGATCTTCAAATGTGGGAGACGGACCTGAATAGCGGGGCAGGGGCAACGGCTTGCCGTCTGAGTCGGTAAAAGACTTTGCGCCGTTCCAGATCGTAATCAGGCGCGCGCCGAGAGAAACATTTGCGGGCGGACCCAGCTTGCGCTCGATCTGTTCCTTGATCTGCCCGATATCCTTGCGCTGCAGACCGGTCATGACGCTGATGCGGCTGACGGTAAGGGGCGCGCCGCCCGCCCGCGCCTCGTTGGTCGCGACACGGATATAGATTCGTTTCAGCAGGCGGCTGAACAGCGGAAAGGTAACACCCAGCGAAATGAGCGCACGCACAAGCGGCTCTACTAGGCGATCAAGCGCCTTGAGAAAAGCTGTGGGTGGGCCACCAGGGCCACTAGGTGCCGTCATGTTCGCCATCACCGCCGCCGCGCGCGCCTTTCTATCATTTTGCAAAACATAGTCTTTTTTGCCTGCGGACAAAATACCCACATTTGCGGGTAATTTCCTCTTGACGTGGGTATTATACCCACATACCGTGGCTCATGGAAGTGGGTTATTTACCCACGTCTGCGGTGAAAGCCTCCCAACCGGGCAAAGCCGCCAACAGAACCGGTTGGAGACATGGAGATTTTCATGAAACGCGTACTTTTTCTTTTAGCGACAGTATCGGCCTTAGGCATGGCGAGTAGCGCCATGGCGCAGGCGGACCGGTCCGTGGTCCGTGTAGATCGCGCTGTGCCGGGTGTTGAACGGGTTATTCCCCGTCCGGCCGTTGATACGAGCGTCATCGCGGACCGTTTGCGGGCGCGCGGTGTGCCTGAGTCGAATATCGAACTCAATCTCGAACGAATTCGCGCCGCTATTCAGTCCGGCAACTATCCCAACCTTCTGCGGCGGCTTCACAACGCCGGTCTCATTGGCGGCGGCGATCAAGATCCGAACCGCCGGCGCTACTTAAATGCAGGTGAGCCGGATGAAACGGGCGCGAACCGCCGCCGGTTCTTCAACGCAAACAACGGTGATGACGCGGCCACCGAGCGTCGCCGTTTGCAAGCTGCTCAACCGGACCGTGACGTGACGGATCGCCGCGTGCGCGACGGTAACGATCCGCTGCGCGGCATCATCGTACTCGGCCCCGCCCGCACGGATCGTGCGGTGCGTGCTGATACCGCGGTTCGTGTCGGTCGCGGCGACTGACGCGAAGAGAGCGCGGACCCGGCACCCCCTCACGCCGGCCGGGTCCGCTGCTCTTAAAGGGGGGGTGAGGGGACCATCAAGATACATCCAAGGGGAAAACCACTATGCGCCGCACACTTCAAAACATTATTGCCGTCGTCGCCTGTTTCACGGGGCTTTTATTCATCACTGCATCCGCTGCCGCCGAGAAGATGGACGATCAACTCGCGGCCGAGGCTTATCCCGGTGAACTCGCCATAGAAGCGCTGACGGAATTGCGCGGGGCATTGCCCGGTCAGTTCGATATTAGCGCGGGCTTCGACTTCAGCCGAGGGACCTACGGTGCGCGGCAAGCGACCCATGTGTTTTATTATCCGGTGGGCGCGGGCTATCGGCGCGGGCGTTGGTCTTTTTCTGCCGACAGCGGCTACGTCAAAGTCAAAGGTCCGGTGGACTACGCCTCAATCCTTGATTTGACGCCCGATGATATCGCGGCCCTTGGTCTTGATATGGATACGATATCGGTCAGCGGGATTGGTGATGTTGTGCTCGGCGCGCGCTATGCAGCTTTCGAGGGATTTGAAAGCGGAACATTTATTGATGTCGGACTTCGCGTGAAACTTCCGACCGCAAGCCGCGCGAAGGGACTCGGCAACGGCAAGGTGAGCGGGGATGTGCAAATCGATTTAACGCAACTTGTCGGGAGATGGTCGTTGCTGCTTTCAGGTTCCTACGGCGTGCGGTCACACGAAAACGGTGGGCATGATGTGCAGGGTGTCTCGGCTGGAGTCGGCCGATCGCTGACGGATCAGATCGCAGTAGGTGCGGTGTTTGATTGGCGTACATCGCCGCGCGACGGCGGCAGCGACGGCCGGGAACTCGTTGTGTATGGGGCCTATGACATCACGCGCAGAGTCTCGGTCACGGTTTATGCCGTACACGGTTTTTCGCGCGCCAGTGTCGATACCAGTGCCGGTTTGCGGCTAACCTACCGCTTTCCTTAAACCGCCGTGCCGCCGACCGTGAGCTGCTCGATTTTCAAGGTTGGCTGGCCGACGCCGACGGGCACACCCTGGCCGTCCTTGCCGCAGGTGCCGATGCCGGGGTCGAGCTTCATGTCGTTGCCGATCATGGAGACCTTAGTCATTACATCCGGCCCATTGCCGATTAGGGTTGCGCCTTTAACGGGGCGCGTCACCTTGCCGTCCTCGATCATGTAGGCCTCAGTTGCCGAGAACACGAACTTGCCCGACGTGATATCCACCTGACCGCCGCCGAAGCTGACGGCATATATGCCTTTTTTCACGGTACTGATGATTTCGTCGTGAGACTTGTCGCCGTTGAGCATAAAGGTGTTGGTCATGCGCGGCATGGGATGGTGCGCGTGAGACTCGCGGCGGCCATTTCCAGTGGGCTTCATGCCCATGAGACGTGCGTTGAGACGGTCCTGCAAGTAGCCGGTGAGGATGCCGTCTTCGATCAATACGGTTTTAGACGTGGGCGTGCCTTCATCATCGATAGTGAGCGAGCCCCGCCGATCAGTGAAGGTGCCGTCGTCAACTACGGTCACGCCCTTGGCGGCGACTTGTTTGCCCATAAGGTTTGAGAACGCGGATGTTTTCTTGCGGTTGAAGTCGCCTTCCAACCCATGGCCGACGGCTTCGTGTAGCAGAATGCCCGGCCAGCCCGGACCAAGCACCACCGGCATTTCACCGCCGGGGGCATCAACAGAGTCGAGATTCACGAGGGCTTGCCGCAAGGCTTCGTCAACCGCTGCGCGCCATGTCTCCGGCTTGAGAAACTCTTCATAGGTGACGCGTCCGCCGGTGCCGTAGCTGCCGGCCTCCATGCGCGTGCCGTCGCCTACAACCACGCTGACATTCAGGCGCACAAGCGGACGGATGTCTGCGGCCGCTTCGCCGCCCGCGCGCACTATGTGCACGGCTTGCCACGATCCGCCGAGGGACGCGGTAACCTGTTTGACGCGTGGGTCTTTGCTGCGGGCATACGCATCAATCTCTGCGAGGGTTTCCACTTTCATATCGAATGGAACCATTGGAAGAGGATTCTCGTCGGTATAAAGCTGCTGATTGGTACCGATGGGCGGTGCGGCCAATGTGCCGCCGCTGCCGCTACGTACGGCTTTGACCGTATCGGCGGCGCGGGAGATGGATTGTTCATCGAGGTTCGAGGCGTGGGCGAAGCCCGTGGTTTCGCCGGCGACTGCGCGCAGGCCAAAGCCTTGCGACGTGTCGAACGAGGCGCTCTTCACTTTGCCGTCGTCGAACAAGAAACTTTCCGACTGGCAATATTCCATAAACAACTCACCGTCGTCGCAGCCCTGCAGCGCATCGGAGACGATTCGGTCCACCGCGCCCTTATCCATGCCGGTCTTGTCGAAAAAGAGAGAGTCAGTGACTTTAAGATCGGCCATTAATTTACTCCGCAGGGTTCTGGTGTAAGCCGGGGGCAGTGGCCGCCGCCGGGGTGCGCACTTCATGAGTTAGACATAAGGCAATCGTGAACAGAATCAATGCGCCTGCCTGGTGAGCGAGGGCCAGACCAAAGGGCACAACCATCAAAAGTGTCGAAATCCCAAGAGCAGCCTGTAGAAACGCCATCAATACAAGCCGTTTGACCAAAGCCTGAGCCCGCTTGCCGATATAAAGCGTGCGAGATTGCCACCACGTTATGAGGATCAGGAACACAGCGGAAACAGCCAGCACGCGATGATTGAATTGCACCGTCATGATGTCCTCAAACATGGCGATGTACCAGGGCTGCGGGCTGTAGAGTCCGTTTGGGATTAACTGTCCATCCATGAGGGGGAAGGTGTTGTAGATCAGTCCGGCATTGAGGCCGGCCACGAAGGCACCGGACAGAGCCACAAACAACACGGTGCCGGTCACTCCAAGGGTAAGGCGGGCGAAGCGAGTATTTGAGGTTATGGGCAGGCTTCTTAATCGTGTGCTGCGGAAAAGATCGAGCGCGACCCAAAGAATAAGTCCGTAAACGATAAAAGCGAGAATTAGGTGCGCGGCGAGCCGGTATTGGCTGACGTCGGGCCGATCCTGTAAGCCGCTGGCGACCATGAACCACCCGAGCGCTCCTTGCGCGCCGCCCAGAATAAAAAGGCCCGCCAGCTTCAGGGCGAGAGGACGGTCGAGGGCCTTCTTATACGCAAACCATGCGAACGGGACCGCAAAGACGACGCCGATCAGGCGGCCCCAAAGGCGGTGAATAAATTCCAGCCAATAAATGTCTTTGAAATCCTCGATGGTCATCCAGGAGTTTTTTTTCTGAAACTCTGGAGAAGTTTGGTAGCTCTGAAATTCCGTCTGCCAGTCGGCATCGTTCATTGGCGGCAATATGGTGAGCGGTTTCCACTCCACCATCGAAAGGCCGGACTCTGTCAGGCGTGTCGCGCCTCCAAGTATGACCATGACAAAAATCATGGCCGCGCAGGCCACGAGCCACCAAGCGATAGGGCGTGTGTAGGGACCGGGCAGATTTGACGGCATAGAGGCGACCTTTGGTGTAGGAAAGCTTAGGATTTAGGCCAACAAACCCCAGGGTACAAGGCCGGGTTCCCGCAGGGCCCCTTTGGGGGTCACTTTGCTTTGGGGGGCAGGGCGTGTATACGGCGGAAAATCTATGGGCGTCCCAAAAGATACCCATGAAGACCCATCGTGCGCGTTGCCGGAGTTTGAATGGCTGAATCCACGCCTATCCTCGAATTGCCCACTGAACTATCGGTGGTGGTTCCGGTGAAGAATGAGGCCGGAAATATCGCGCCGCTGGTCGGCGAGATTGACGCGGCTCTGTCTGGCAGGCTCGCTTATGAGGTCATTATTATCGATGACGGGTCCGACGATGGAACCGGCCATGAGGCCGATGCATTAGCTCATTCTCATGTCCATGTGCGGGTGGTGCGCCATGCCAAATGCTGCGGTCAAAGCCAAGCGACGATCAGCGGCGGTGTGGCTGCGCGCGGCGTATGGATCGTCACGCTGGATGGGGACGGTCAGAATGTGCCCGCCGATATCATCAAACTTTTGGACGCGCGGGCGCGCGCCGGGACTGACGCCGATCTAAGCTTGTTTATCGGCAACCGGGCAGCTCGGCAGGACAGTGCAGCCCGGCGGGTGGTCTCACGGATTGCGAACGGCATTCGAGGTTTTGTTTTGGGCGATCACACGCCTGATTCCGGCTGTGGGCTGAAGCTGCTGCCGCGGGACGTTTTTCTAGGGTTGCCGCGGTTTGACGCTTTGCACCGGTTTATGCCTGCGCTTGTCATACGCGCGGGCGGGCGAGTTGTGTCGGTGCCGGTGGCTCATCGCCCCCGGAGCAAAGGGGTGTCGAAGTACGGGATTTGGCGGCGCGGTGTGCTCGGGATCATCGATATGTTGGGCGTCGCGTGGCTAAAACTCCGGTATACAAATCCGGCGATTAATTCGCCCGGTCATCCACGCGGCGAGTAAGCCGAAACATCGGCCGAGCATGCGCAGACTATATTAGGATATTAGGGAGCTTTTCATGAGTTGGTTTTTCACTTGGTTCCTGACCATGAATATCTGGAAGTCCATCGGCCTTCTGGGGCAACTGGTCTTCGGCTCTCGCTTTTTTGTGCAATGGATCGCCAGCGAGCGGATGAAACGCAGCGTTATTCCCCTCGCGTTTTGGCATCTCAGCTTGTTGGGCGGCGTGCTGACATTTGTCTATGCCATCTATATTCAAGAGCCGGTGTTCATCCTCGCCCAGCTGGGCGGCATCGTTATTTACAGCCGCAATCTTTACTTCATCTACCGCGACCGACGGCCCCACCCGCTGCTCGGACCTGACCGGGTGTGAGTAGGGGCTATAAAGGCTCTGGTTATTTTGCCTTTAATAGTGCGTAGCCTCCTGAATGCATGGGGTTGTTAGCTGGAAAAATATACACCTCATGCCGAGGGTAGAATTTCTCTTTCAGAGGTGTGGCGCTCTAATAGCCTCGACTGAACGGCACCCCCAAAGGCCCCGGGCTTTGTGAATTTTTGGTGCCACGCCCTGTCGGACCTCTTGACTCGCCGGGGTCGCCACACTACCTACATTGGCACTCGACATGGGGGAGTGCTAACACCTGCCGTGTATTCACATAAATACGTTTAAAATCAATCTATTGATGGAGGATTGAATGAAATTTCGGCCACTGCACGACCGGGTTCTGGTAAAGCGGGTCGACTCCGACACCAAAACCAAGGGCGGAATTATTATTCCTGATACCGCTCAGGAAAAGCCCATGGAGGGCAAAGTAATCGCTGTCGGCTCCGGCGTACGGGGCGAGGACGGCAAAATTCAGGCGCTTGATGTGAAGAAGGGTGATCGCATTCTCTTCGGCAAGTGGTCGGGCACCGAAGTAAAGGTCGACGGCGACGAGCTGTTGATCATGAAAGAGTCCGACATCATGGGCATTATCCAATAAGCCCGCTGTCCATAAGAGTTTAATACGGAAGGGACAAAAATATGTCTGCTAAAGAAGTAAAGTTTTCGACGGACGCGCGCGATCGTATGCTGCGCGGCGTTGATATCCTCGCCAATGCGGTGAAGGTCACTCTCGGCCCCAAAGGCCGCAATGTTGTTATCGATAAGGCGTTTGGCGCACCGCGTATCACCAAGGACGGCGTGACAGTTGCCAAGGAAATCGAACTAAAAGACAAGTTCGAGAACATGGGCGCCCAGATGGTCAAGGAAGTTGCTTCCAAGACCAACGATATGGCCGGTGACGGCACGACCACAGCTACCGTTCTGGCGCAATCCATTGTACGTGAAGGCTGTAAGTCTGTTGCCGCCGGCATGAACCCGATGGATCTCAAGCGCGGTATCGACAAGGCCGTTATCGCGGTTGTTGAAGAACTGCAAAAGCAATCCAAGAAGGTCAAGACCAGCAACGAAATCGCGCAGGTTGCTACGATCTCGGCCAACGGCGAGAAAGAAATCGGTAAGATTATCGCTGAAGCCATGGACAAGGTGGGCAAAGAAGGCGTCATCACCGTTGAAGAGGCCAAAGGCCTTGAGACGGAACTTGATGTTGTCGAGGGCATGCAGTTTGACCGCGGCTACTTGTCGCCGTACTTCATCACCAATGCCGACAAGATGGTTGTCGATCTTCAAAACCCCTACATCCTGATCCACGAAAAGAAGCTCAGCAGCTTGCAGCCCTTGCTGCCGGTTCTGGAAGCCGTGGTTCAGGCCTCACGTCCGCTGCTGATCATCGCTGAAGATATCGAAGGCGAAGCCTTGGCGACCCTGGTGGTCAACAAGCTGCGCGGCGGCTTGAAGGTTGCGGCCGTGAAAGCCCCCGGCTTTGGCGATCGCCGCAAAGCCATGTTGGAAGACATCGCCGTGCTGACCTCGGGTCAGGTGATCTCTGAAGACATCGGTATCAAGCTGGAAAGCGTGACTCTCGACATGCTGGGTCAGGCCAAGAACGTGCATATCGATAAAGAAAACACGACCATTATCGATGGCGCCGGCAAGAAGAACGAGATCAAGGCTCGTTGCGAACAGATCCGCAAGCAGTCTGAAGATACCTCGTCCGACTACGACAAGGAGAAGCTGCAAGAACGTCTGGCCAAGCTGGCCGGCGGTGTTGCCGTAATCCACGTCGGCGGTGCGACGGAAATGGAAGTGAAAGAGAAGAAAGACCGTGTTGACGATGCTCTGCATGCCACCCGCGCTGCGGTGGAAGAAGGCATTGTTCCGGGCGGCGGCGTTGCGCTTCTGCGTGCAACCAAGGCGCTGACCGGAATTCGCACGAACCACGACGATCAGAAGGTGGGCATTGAGATTGTCCGCCGTGCGCTCGCCGTGCCGTTGCGTCAAATCGCTACGAACGCCGGTGAAGACGGCGCTGTTGTTGCGGGCAAGGTTCTAGAGTCCAAAGACTACAACTTCGGTTACGACGCTCAGACTGAAAAGTACGTAGATATGGTGAAGTCGGGCATTATCGACCCCACCAAAGTCGTGCGTGTTGCTCTTCAGGATGCGGCATCTGTCGCTGGTCTGCTGATCACCACCGAGGCCATGGTTGCCGAAATCCCGAAAAAGGATGAGCCGGCCATGCCCCCCGGTGGCGGCGGCGGCATGGGCGGCATGGGCGATATGGGCGGCATGGGCTTCTAAGCTCGCGTCTTCCAGATATGCTTTTGAAAGGGCCGTACCTTTGGGTGCGGCCCTTTCTCTTTGCACGGTCTTGCGTTCAGCGCGATCATGGCGCACCAAGATCAACAAGATAAAATTTAAAAAGGCATTCCATGTCCATTGCCCCGTCTCCGTCGTTTCTGAAAGTCATTGCCCTGTTGCTGTTGTTCACGCTTGCGCCGGGCACCATGTATTTTCTGTACACGCGTACCGGCGGCCCTGAATCCAAGAAGGAATTGGCATTCCAAAAGAATCTGCGCACCGCGTTGATGTCCGGGTCCGAAACTTTGGACCTCGCCCCATTGTCCGAGTGGCCGTGGATTGAAGTCTGCGCGCTGGACACGGGGATCACGGAGCCGGAACTAAGCGCTGTGCTCGGCTTCGAGTACGAGCATTTCTCAGCGCTGCACTGGCTGCATCTTGCCGATCACTGGACGCTCATGTTTATCGACAGCGAACGGGAGGCGAGTTGGGGAATGGCCCGACCGGTCACTTCAATACGTATCCCGCGCAAGGATTTGGCCGATCTGGCGCTGCCCCGCGGCGTTAAGGGCCGTTGCGTCGATTTCCAGGAAGAGATTCATCTCTCGCGTCGGGATGTGCCTGTGGGCACCAGCCCTGTCGTTGTGCGGTTTGATGTTTTGCCGCGGGACGAGGAATGATCGAAGTCCAACACCTCAACAACTCGCGTTCGTAGCGCATCTTGTGGTTGTTTGAAGAGCTAAACGAGCCTTACAAATTTGTTCTGTACGCGTGAGATGCCAAAACTATGTTGGCCCCGGACTCTCTACGAGCCGTTCAACCGCTCGGCAAGTCACCTGTTATGCAGGATGGCGATGGGATTTTGCCGGAATCGGGTGCCATCATTGAGTATCTCGCCGACCGCTATGGCGAAGAGTCGCTGATGAAGCCGGCGCCGTAAATGTGAAGAGTTCTAGTGCGCGCGGATCAAGAAACTATTGAACTCAATTTTTTCAATATCGAAGGATTGGGTAATGCCGGCCTTAGCCGCGAGGTCGTGCAGCCGTCTGGTGAAGTCCTCACTGCTCATTTCGGGAAATTTTCGCAAATGAAACTCCAGTGGTTTAAAGGGCTCGGAGCGCCGCTCGTTGTAGCTTTGCAATGCTTCTAGAGGGGCGTTGTCCTTTGTACTGTGCGCGCGATGCAACGCCCGCAGTTCGTCCGCAATAGCACGGCTCACAAACTGGCCGTCGGGCCGATAAAGAAACTGGGACACGATATCGCCGTCGGCTTTCCTAGCGGCTGGGGCGGCCCCACCGTCCAATAATGGCTTTAGAAGCTGAACCAACTCGTCGCCTGTGCGAGCGGGCACGTTGATACGACTTGAAAAACTGTTGGCGGGGTCTAATGCCCGGCCATCGCCGACAAAGCGGATGGTCGGCACACCGGACAGATACCCTTCGAGGCCGGACGTGCTGCCGGAGATATAAACAAATGCGGCGGAGTCACGGAGCCAGTCGGTCAAAGTGCCGTCGGCGCGAATAGAAACGTTGGGCTGGTTGGAAAACGCTCTGTTCCAGAAGCTGGGGGATTCCACTGGGTGAGGTCGCACCACAATTTTTCGCTTTGGGAAATTTGCGGCTAAAGTGCGCACTGCGGCTGCAATTTGCGGGACCATCTCGATCTCGAAAGAAACACAGGATTTAAAAAGAGCAACGAATTCACGGCCCACGTCCGAGTTGGTGGAAAGTCCGCTCAGTCTAAGCGTTGATGAGGCGCATTCCGCAAATGACCTGGCATTCGGATTGACGTTCCCACTCATCAGACAAATAAGAATGGAGCCATCTTTTTTTACGGTATCGTTAGACTCAGGAAATGTAAGTTTGAAGACGTCGGTTTTCGGATTGCCCGTCACGCGCATCTTGGCGGTGGTCTCCGGGTAAATCCTATGCATAACCTCTTGCTGCTCTTTGCCCTGCGCCAGTATCAAATCAGCGGCAGCCGCAGCCTTGGGGTCAACATTAAATCTGTACACGCTATCGGTACTGGCACGCCCGACCGCTTCCTCATCTATGACGGCGACTAAATGGCCCTTTCCAATGGCCGATTTCATAATGCTTGCATCAATTGCATTGAACGTTTTGAGTAATACGATACCGGGCGGCAAGTCCGAGAACCCGTAGCGGGTCAGCATAGAGCTAGCGCCAACAACAACATTCATCCCTTTGCTGGCGGCGAATATCGCAATCAGAATCTTGGCGTCGAGCTCGCGGGCGCTGACCTCCACAGGAAGGTACAGAATATTCTGGACGGTTCGGTGCGGTTTGTCAGGGTACGGTGCGTCGTCGGTCGATGTGGCTTTAGGCCGTTCGGCGAGTATCGCCGCAGTTAAATCAATGATCCCGGCGTACAGTGTTTGCGCTTCCTGCGTACGGCCAAGATAAAGGGCCGTTGCGGCAAGCGCGCTCACCAAGTCTAAGTTATTTGTAGAGATGGTGAGGGCTCCACCTGGGCTATCCTTCGCCAGCAGAGCGCGGAGCAGGGCCTCGGCCTCGGTGTGGCGCTCCAGGCCGACATAAGTGAGGGCCAGGGCATGTAATGTGGGCCCGTATTCAGGCTGCAGCGCTCTTGCATGGTCTAAGAGCGGCAACGCGTCCGCGTGGCGCCCAAGTCGGGTGTAGTAAAAGCCGAGCAGGGTCAACGCTTCAGGATTGTCTGGATGTTGAGTGGCTAAAGTTGCGCAGGTCTCGCCAACGGCCCGTCGCTGCGCATCGTTCATGGGTTGCGCAATAATTTTCCATAGGTCTTGGGCGGTAATGCGAGTCTCGGCCATGGCTTGATGGTTAACACAAGGGCATCGTGCATTCACGCCGAAAGCTATCGGGGAATTATGGACGTTTCAGAAAAGCCCGTACTTGTTCCACGGCATCCTTTAAGCCGAGGCGCAGAAACGGGGTGCCTTTAGGGAAAGCGCCTTTGAGGCGTGAAGGCATCATTGAGTCCATCAATACGAACACGCCATGATCGGTTTGGCGGCGGATTAGTCGGCCGAAGGCTTGCTTGAGTCGCAGACGTGTAATCGCATCGTCGTAGGTGCGCTTGCCGAAGGCGGCGCGGCGGGCCTTGTGAAGTATATCCGGCCGTGCCCAGGGCACCCGGTCAAAGACCACCATGCGCAAGGATCGACCGGGCACATCGACGCCTTCGCGAACCGCATCGGTGCCGAGCAAGCAGGCATCTTCTTCGGCCCGGAAAATATCGACCAAGGTCGAGATATCCATGGCATCTACATGCTGGGCATACAGCGGAAGTGAAGCTTCTTCCAAAGGCGCTGCGATCTGCCGGTGAACTTCGCGCAGGCGGGTGATGGCGGTAAATAAACCGAGAGCCCCACCGCCCGAGGCGAGGAACAATTCACGGTATGCGGCGGCAACTTGGCTCATGTCGTCTTTGCGCACGTCGGTGATGACGATCACACGGGTGCAGTTGGCGTAGTCAAATGGTGAAGCGAGAGAGGTGCGCGCGACGGGCGGGGCAAGGTGACTGGCGCCGACGCGTTGCTCGGCGCCCGCCCAATCGGCCTCTTGGTCGGCGTCGCCATTCAGCAAGGTTGCAGACGTGATTGCAAGGCCGTGGGTGTGATCGGCCAAGGCGCGTGCGAAGGGCAATGTAGGATCGACCCAATGACGATGTAGACCGACATCAAGGTCGTAACCGTCGGTGCGCTCGACGGCGAACCAATCGACAAACTCGGGCGGGGTGGACTCGCGCAATGCCGAAAGCATCGACCGCCACGCCGTCACGGGCAGAAGTCCGCGCCGTTCCACGGTGCGGATAATCGCTTCGATGCGGGCGCGAGTGTTGCTGTCGAGTTCCGAGGCTTCGCTATCCAGCAGGCGGGTAAAGCCCGTCATCAAACTGCGCAGCGGTCCTTCAAGTTGGGTGAGCGCGCCTTCCAACTGTTTTGCCGCAGGCAGCAATCCATCGATGGGCGGTAAAATGTCGGTTTCCAGGGAATAGGGCGAACCGGCGTCGGATCGCGCCGTCACTTGTTTGCGCACGAAGGCGAGGAAAGTTTCCGCCGGTCCGCGCGGCTGCTCATCTTTAACCCGATTGCGCCATCCGGGGCCTGGGAGGGCGCGCGCCGCCGCTAAAGCTTCGTCGAGTGCGGCGGTGAGGGCCCCGCCGGTGGCATTGCCTTCGGCCATTAGGTCTTCTGCCCGGCGCTTGAGGCCTCGCGCCCGGCTGCGCCCGGCAGCACCCTAGGCGCCCAGCAGCCAGCGTCTGAGATCGGCTGTTTCCAGGCCGCTGAGATGAGCCGAGAACGCAGAGTCGGCGGCGGCAAAGATGTGATGACCTTCATCGAAGACATAGCGCGTCGGGCGGGCCGCGTCGTCAAGGCCGCCGAGCGCTGCCTGGGCCATGACAAGGGCGTGGTTGGCGACAACAATCTCGGCGTGACGGGCGCGGCGCACGGTGCGTTCGATAAAACATTTCTGATAATGGTTGCAGGCCGCATAGATGCATTCACCGCGCCGGTCCGCGAGGCCAAGAGTGCGCTCGCGGCTTAATATTTCCGGCAACCAGCCGGGCAGGTCGCCGCCGACCATATCGCCGTTGCGGGTTGCGCTCGCCCAGCGCGCAAGCAGGCCGAGCGCGACGGCCTCGTGCGGCTGGGTTTGCAGGCGATTGAGGGCTTCTTCGTAATTCAGCAGGCAGAGGTAGTTCTCGCGGCCCTTGCGGATGACCACTTTGCGGCGTTTCTTGTCCGGGTCGGGGTAAAGCTTGTCCAATTCCTGATCGAGCTGCCTCTGGAGATTGCGGGTGAAGGTCGATAGCCAGACGGCGCCGCCGTTGCGCTGCGCCCACAGGCTGGCGGGGGCGACATAGCCAAGGGTTTTGCCGATGCCGGTGCCGGCCTCGACCAAGGCCAGCAGGGGCTGATCCGGCTCATTGCGCGGCTGAAAAGCGGCGGTGATGTTGCGGGTATAGGTGCGCTGGGCCATGCGGGTTTCCGCATCGCCGCCCAGAAGCTCTGCGAGCCGCGCCTCACTTTCTTCCGGTGCAATGGGCTCGCTGCCTGGGGGCGGCGGCGGTGCGCGTTCTTCCCACTCCGGCAAGTTCATCCATACCCGAAGTCCTGCGGCGGGCCCGTAGCCTTTGGCGGTGTTGGGATCGCCGCCAAGGGCGGCAAGTACGCTCGGGCCCCAGGACCAGCCGCCGCGCGCCATGGCCCCCGCCACGCCCGCCAGCATTTTGGCTTCGATATCGGGTATGCGGGTGAGTTCGGTCAGGAGGGTTTTGACGACAGCGATAAGAGTGAGGGGCTGGTCCTCCAGGGTGGTAGGGCGCGGCAGACTAATAACGTCTGCGAGGCCGGCAACCGTGGGTAGGGAAAAGACCGCCGGGCGTACAAAGGCGAACAGTTCCAGCACATCTGCGGCCTGGAAACGCTCGACCTTCAAATGGGCGGCAATGGCCGGAGCGTGACACAGAATAGGGCGGGCGGACGCGAGGTGCTGACCAGCCGCCGCCGACGGTTTAACAGTGATTTCCCCGGTGGGGCTGAGAACGGCGGCCGAGGTCCAGTCCGCAGCCACCACAGGAACTTCAGGAATGAGGACGCGGCGGGACGGCGAGGACATACGGGTAAGGGCCGGGGAAAGTTCAAGACTACAGACCTGTAACCCCCCACGCGCGTTGGTGCAATTGGCGCGGGCGCAATCAGCGGACCTGATTTGATTTTCCCTATATTGATTTAAGGGGGCGCTGCACATAGGGTCCGGCATCCCGCCAATAGCCGTGTATAAGTAGCCGTCATGACCGATCTCGCAGCCCTTGCCCGTCACAGTAATGCTTGGCCCTTCGTCGAGGCCCGCGCCCTTTGGGACGGTCGGCTGAAGGAAAAAGCGCCCGAGCGAGGATATGTGCTGTTCGAGACCGGCTACGGCCCCTCGGGCCTGCCGCATATCGGCACCTTCGGCGAAGTGGTGCGCACGACCATGGTGCGCCGCGCGTTCGAGGCCTTGGTGCCCGGCGTTAAGACGCGACTGTTCGCGTTTTCCGACGACATGGACGGCTTGCGCAAGGTTCCGGACAACTTGCCGAACGCGGAGATGATCGCGCCGCATTTGGGAAAACCCCTCACGCGCATACCCGATCCGTTCGGCACTCATGAAAGCTTTGGGCATCACAACAACGCCCGTTTGCGAGCGTTTTTGGACTCGTTCGGGTTTGAGTACGAGTTCAAGAGCGCGACCGAGAGTTATGCCTCCGGCGAGTTCGATACGGCGCTTCTGCGTGTGCTGGAAAAGTATGACGAGGTGATCGACGTTGTTCTGCCGACCTTAGGGCCGGATCGCCGGGCGACCTATTCACCGTTCCTGCCCGTCTGCACCAAGACGGGCGTTGTGCTGCAAGTGCCGATTGTAGACCGGGACGTGAAAGCGGGCCGTATTGTCTACAAGGATGAGGATGGCAAGGACGTTGAGGTGGCCGTCACGGGCGGTCACTGTAAGCTGCAATGGAAGTGCGACTGGGCGATGCGCTGGTATGCGCTGGGTGTCGACTATGAAATGTCGGGTAAAGACCTGATCGATTCGGTGAAATTGTCGGGTCGCATTTGCCGTATTCTCGGCGGCACGCCGCCGACCAACCTGACCTACGAGTTGTTTCTAGACGACGGGGGTCAGAAGATTTCCAAGTCCAAGGGCAATGGTCTGACCGTGGACGAGTGGCTGAAGTACGCCCCGGCGGAAAGTCTGTCGCTGTTCATGTACCAAAAGCCGAAGACGGCAAAGCGCCTTCACTTCGACGTGATTCCGAAGGCCGTGGATGAGTACTTGGACCACTTGCAAAAATTTGCAGGCGAAGCCGAAGACGCCAAGATCAATAATCCGGTCTGGCATATTCATGGCGGCCGTCCGCCGCAAGATACGCTGCGGGTGAGCTTCGGCATGCTGCTGAATCTCGCCGGTGTGTGCCATGCGGAAGAGCCGGGTGTGCTGTGGCATTACATATCGCGGTTTGTACCCGGGGCAACGCCGGATAGCGCACCGCTGCTGAATAGCTTGGTGAAACACGCGGTCGCCTATTATCAGGACTTCGTGAAGCCGGCGAAGGTGTACCGTAAGGCGAGCGCGGATGAGCTGCCCGCGTTCATGCAACTTCGTGACGGGCTAAAGGCGTTCGACGGCGAGCCGACGCCGGAGAATTTGCAAAGCCTGGTCTATGAGGTGGGCAAGGCCCACGGCGAAACATTCGCGTCGCTGCGCGATTGGTTCAAGGCGCTGTATCAGGTGCTGCTCGGCCAAGACCAAGGCCCGCGCATGGGTTCGTTCATAGCATTGTACGGCGTGAAGGAAAGCATCACGCTGCTGGACCGCGCCATCGCGGGCGAGGATATGGCGGGGTAGACTTTGGGCCTAGGTAAACGCAAACCCGACGCCTGCGCCCGGGTACCAATGGCCTTGAGGGGTCTCGCGGAAAAACAGAAACTTGCGGCCTGTTTCCGCCGCAAAGCGCATCAACATATCCGTCGAATGCGCGTTGTCTCCGAGGATGACGCTGCGGCTATCCAAAAGGGGCGCGATTGTTTGGTATTCTTGATACTCATAATCGGCGCTGTGGTCGCTGTCGTTGATTAGCACGCCTACGGAGTCGGTCAGCGTTTTGAGGGTTTCGATTGAATCTCCATAACGGATTTCGCCGAATTTTGCATACGGCCCGCCAAGCAAATATCCCGCGCGAGGGTTAATGTCCGTGCCAAGGTATCGTCCTTCGTGCCCTTCCTCTGCATTGCGGGCCAGGGCCGCGCACAAAAGGACGCTTCCTAGTCCTTTGTCGACTCCTGTTTCAATCACGAGCTTTGGTTTTAGGGCGCGAACAACTGCGTACCACCCGAGGCGGCGGCACCAGCGGGGAGTGGTGTCGATGACCCCCGTGCGGGCGGACGGCTGTTTGTTAACGGTTCGGAATATGTAAGCTTTCAACACTTCGTCTTGGTCGGGTTCGGCGATGTACGCGGTAATGTCGTTGACGGGTTGTCCGGTCGCAACCGATACCATATTGGCGAGATGAGCCAAGTTGCGGGGGGACAGGTCATAGGTCCAGTTGGTGTTCTCGTTGGAATATATGAGCCATTCCAGCGCCGCCTGCGTAGTGCGGCCCGCCGCCTTTAGGCTGTAGCCTGCCCGTGCCGCCATCTGGGAAAGGCGGGTATCTACAGCGGCGTCACGTGCTTCTCGCGGCACCGCCGCGGTTTCGCAGAGTTCCTCCAGGCGTTGCCGAAGTTCTCCTTCAGACACACGTAAAATCGCTTGAAAGACTGAAGATTCCGTACTTGGCGCATATGTTGCTGTTAATTCTCCGGCAACGGGATCGAATTTGAGAGCGACTCCTTTCGCCTTATCACCTACCGTAAATCCAGTTGTGGACATCGCGCCCCCTTTTTGGCGTGGTTCATTACCTTAGCCGTGTGTGCGGACTCTGCAAGCGTGGCGCTACGCCTTCAACGCCACATCCAATTCATTTTTCTTGTCTATCAGCGGCGTGATTGGTGGTTTGGGCGCATCATAGCCTAGAAGCGCGATGATTTTTTCCATGGGCACGCGGCCGTTTTTGTCCAGGAAGGTTTTTTTGACGATGCCGATGCCGGCGGCCTCGCCGTTCACCACCATGGTTTGTACATAATAGACCCACTTGTCATCCCATGAGGCGATGCGTGTAGTGAGTTCGAATTTCTGCAGGGGCAGGATCGATTTACGAAAGCGCACTGTGGCCGAACCGAGAACAGGATAAATGCCTACTGCACGCATACGCTTCCAGGCGCCGCTGCGGAACAGCATGTCCATGCGCCCGAGGTCCATAAAGCTGGCGTAGCGGGTGTTGGTCATGTGCATGTTGACGTCGAGGTCGGTAAACCAGCATCTAAAAGGCAGTCTGGTTTCCTCTGTCACAGAACAGCGCGGACCAATGCGGGCGTAAATATATATCCACAAAAGGCGGAAAATCATGGTCATGATCGGCGGCCCGGCGCTGCGTTGCTAGGTCAGATAACTGATCTACGCCGCCGCGCCGAATAGATCGTCGTCCACGTCCATAATAGATGAGCCGCCTGCGAGAATGGATGACAACAAGGCTCCGGTCTGTGGCATCAGTTTGCTCATATAGAATTTTCCGGTGGCGAGCTTGCCCTTGTAAAAACCGGTTGGGTCGTCGTTCTGTTTGGAAAGCGCCAGCTTGGTCATGCGCGCCCACATGAATCCCACCGCGACATAGCTGGTGAGTTTGAGAAGGTCGGTGGCCGCTGCCCCCGCTTCGTTGGGATTGGACATGCCTTTCTGTGCCACCGCGCCGACCGCCTGCTGCAATCGCCCAAAGGCCTTGGCGAGGGCCAGCACGGTGTCTTCCATGGCCGGGTCGGAGGCGTTGTCTTCAATGAACTGCTGCACCGGATGAAAGAAGGCGCGCAGATAGCGCCCATAGTGCGCACTCATTTTACGTCCGACGAAGTCGAGCGCCTGAATGCCGTTGGTGCCTTCGTAAATCTGAGTGATGCGAGCATCGCGAACATACTGTTCCATGCCGTGTTCGCGAATGTATCCGTGGCCACCGTATATCTGTACGCCGAGGTTGGCGTTGTCGAAGCCGCCGTCGGTTCCGAAGGCTTTTATGACCGGTGTGAGCAACTGCACGAGATCGTCATGGCGCTGCCGGTCGGCCTCGTTGTCGGCCTTTTCGGATTTATCCTGGGCCATGGCGACCCATATCACGAGGGCGCGGGTGCCTTCAGTGAGGGCCTTGATGGTGAGCAGGTTCTTGCGCACATCGGGATGGACCAGCAGTGGATCTGCAGGTTTGTCCGGGGCTACGGCGCCCTTGAGGCCGCGTCCCTGTAGGCGTTCGCGGGCGTATTGCAGCGCGCCCTGGTAGGCGGCTTCGGATAGACCGAGGCCCTGAACGCCGACGCCGAGGCGCGCAGTATTCATCATGGCGAACATGGCGCGCATGCCTTTGTGCTTTTCGCCGACCAACCAGCCTTGGGCGTCATCAAAATTGATGACGCAGGTGGAGGACGCCTTGATGCCCATCTTGTGTTCGATGGATCCACACGCCACGCCGTTGCGCGGACCGACGCTGCCGTCTGCCTTGGGCAGAAACTTGGGCACAATAAACAGGCTGATGCCTTTTACGCCCGGCGGTGCGTCGGGCAACTTGGCGAGCACAAGATGGACGATGTTTTCGGTCAGGTCGTGTTCCCCGGCGGAGATGAAAATTTTAGTGCCGGTGATTTTCACGCTGCCGTCGCTCTGCGGGTCGGCCTTGGTGCGGATGAGGCCAAGGTCGGTGCCGCAGTGGGGCTCTGTCAGGCACATGGTGCCGCTCCAGGTGCCTTCCACAAACTTGGGCAAATAAAGCTGTTTTTGTTCCTCGGTGCCGTAAAGGGTTAAGGCGTTGTATGCCCCGTGGGTCAGGCCGGGGTACATACCAAATGACATGTTGGACGAGCAGATCATTTCCTCGACCAGCATGTTGAGCGCTTTCGGCGCGCCTTGTCCACCGTAGGCCGGATCGGCGCCAAGTCCGGTCCAGCCTCCGGCGGTAAACTGATCGTAGGCTTCTTTAAAGCCGGCGGGTGTGCGCACCACGCCGTTCTCGAACGTGCAGCCTTCCTCGTCGCCCGAGCGGTTGAGCGGGAACAAAACTTCCGCCGCTAATTTTCCGGCTTCTTCCAGAACAGCGTCCACTACGTCGGGTGAGAAATCCTCGTAGCCGGGAAGGTTCTGCAAATCGTCA
The DNA here is from genome assembly GCA_963976395.1 of uncultured Rhodospirillaceae bacterium. Classification (GTDB taxonomy): domain Bacteria; phylum Pseudomonadota; class Alphaproteobacteria; order Rhodospirillales; family Rhodospirillaceae; genus UBA11612. The sequence goes on along the minus strand of CAXBLG010000005.1, from coordinate 49,974 downwards.
CCGTCAAACAACTCATGATAGACGAACTTCATATCGCGCAGAGGTGCCGTGTATGTGGCCATGACGGGTCTCCTATTAATTTCTAAGGGGCTTGCCGGTGTCGAGCATATGTTCCATGCGCGCCAGCGAAGCCTCGTTGCGCGCGAGTTCCATGAACACAGCGCGTTCGAGTTTCAGCAAGTTCTTCTCGGAGATGGTTTCGGTATGATCGGTATCGCCGCCGCTAAGCACTTTGGCGAGCCCGGTTGCTACGATCTGATCGTGAGGCGTGGCTTTGCCCTGGAGAACGAGGGTGTCGAGGGCCAGTTTCAAGCCCGCTGCGCCGCCAGACCCGGGCAGGGAGATTTCGGCATCTTCCGGCGGGGCGTAGTTCTCCGCCAGTTTCAACGCTTTGGCCTTGGCATCGGCGAGAAGGCGGTCACGGTTCATGGTGATGCCGTCCTCGCGCCGAAGGATACCCATCTCGCGGGCCTGGGCTGCCGAGCGCGATACCTGGGCGGTGCCGATCATCTCGAAGGATTTGGCAACCGCAGGCATGGGGCCGCGCGGTATCTTCGGATTGTTCTTAAAGCGCAGCAGCATTTCCTTGCAGCCGCCCCATCCCGGAATAACGCCGACGCCGACTTCAACGAGGCCGGTGTAGGTTTCCGCGTGGGCCTGGATGGCATCGGAATGCAGCAGGATTTCACAGCCGCCGAGCGCCATGCCGAGCGGTGCGGTCACGACGGGGAAGGGCGCTTGCTTCAGGGCGAGGTAGGTTTTCTGACCGTCTTCCACTTGGCTTTCAAGCTCGCCCCAGACAGCGATGTTGGCGGCGAACAGCATCAGGCCGACGTTGGCGCCGACAGAGAAGTTCGGCCCCTCGTTATGGATGACGAGGGCTTTCCACTTTTTCTCTTTGTCGGTCTTGAAAAGTTTCAGCACGTCTTTGTAGGCCGCCATGGTCATGGGGTCGAGACTGTTGGCGCGGGAGGTGAACTCGAAGCACAGAACGCCGTCGCCGATATCCCAGACTTTCGCGGACGGGTTTTTGATGACCGGTTTGGACGCGAGTTTTATATCAGACAGCTTCAAGACGCCTTCGGGCCGAACAATGTTGGTATAGTCGCCCTTGGTGGTGAGATATTGACGTTTGCCGCTTTCGATCCGGTAAAAGCCGCCTTTTTCCGCCGCGAGTTTTAGAAGGCTAGGGACTTCAATTTTTGCGGCGGTTAGTTTCTCGGCGAGCCAAGCGGCGCCGACGTTGTCGATCATTTCAAAAGGGCCATTGTTCCACCCGTAGCCGTCTTTCATGGCTTCATCGACATCGAACACCGTATCTGCGATTTCCGGTACAAGTCCGGCTGTATAAACCAAAGCCTGGCTGATCATGGCCCAGGCGAACTTGCCGCCTTTGTCGTCGGTCTCGACCAGCGCTTGCAGGCCGCCTTTCTTTGCAGCGTTTAGGCTGTCGAGTTGCGGTTTAACAGAAGGCGCGTATTCGGCCGTTTGCAAATCAATGCTTTCTTTGATTCGTTTGCCGCCCTCTTTCTTGAGCCGATAGAACCCACCGGGGCCTTTGCGGCCGATCCAGCCGTTCTTGATCATGGTGGTGATGACCGGCGGCTCGCTGGTAATGCGGTGATAGTCGTCGCTCTTCGGCAGTAGTGAGATCATCGACTTTGATACATGGGGAATAAGGTCGAGGCCGACCAAATCCATAAGGCCGAAGAACCCGGTTTTTGGAATACCGAAAGGCCGAGAGCCTACGGCGTCGGCTTCCTCTACGGTCAATCCGTACTCAAGAGCGTATTTAAGGCCGGCCTGCATCCAGTAACTGCCGATGCGGTTGGCGATGAAGCCGGGTGTGTCCTTACACATCACCACGCCCTTACCGAGCGCGATGTCTCCGAACGTGCGAATGGTCTCGACCGCTTCTTTGCGGGTTTTGTCCGAGGCGACGACTTCCAGCAGTCGCATATAGCGCGGCGGATTGAAAAAGTGGGTGATGACGAAGTCGGGCACCATCGTCGCGGGCATCCCGCCCGTCAGTTCCTTCAGCGGAATAGTCGAGGTGTTGGACGAAACGATCGAGCCCTTCTTTCGCGTGCCTTCTATTTTCTTGTAGAGGTCCTGTTTAATGTCGAGGCGTTCGATAATGGCTTCGACGATCCAATCGCATTCGGCGAGTAAATCGAGATTGTCTTCAATATTGCCGGTGGTGATCAGCTTGGCATTGCGCGTGGACATGAACGGCGCGGGTTCTGTCTTCAGCATTTTCGCAACCGCGCCTTCGGCGATGGCATTGCGGTTCTCGCCGTCCTTAGGAACGATGTCGAGCATAACCACCGGAATGCCGGCGTTGGTGATGTGCGCGGCAATGCCAGCGCCCATGACGCCGGCGCCGATCACCGCTGCTTTTTTGATTTCAGCCATGCTCTGCGCCTCCCTTAAAGGGCTTCGAGGATGGTGGCGATGCCTTGACCGCCGCCCATGCACATGGTGGCGAGTGCGTATTTCTTTTTCTCGCGCTGAAGCAAACTGGCCGCCTTACCGGTAATTCGTGCGCCGGACGCACCCAGCGGATGGCCGAGGGCGATAGCACCGCCGTCGATATTGGTTTTACTCAGGTCGAGTTTGAGGTCATGGACAACAGCAAGGCTTTGCGCCGCGAAAGCTTCGTTGAGTTCGATAATGTCGATCTGATCGAGTTTTAGCCCGGCCCGGGCGAGGGCTTTGTTCGTGGCTTCCACGGGACCGATGCCCATGATCTCCGGTGCGCAGCCCGATAGGGCCGCCGAGACGATACGGGCAATGGGGTTGAGACCGTTCTTTGCCGCGTACTCTTCAGAGCAAATGATAGTCGCTGACGCTCCGTCCGTCAGGGGCGAAGAGGTGCCGGCTGTGACAGTGCCTGTTTCTTTAAAAGCGGGCTTAAGCCCGGCGAGCCCTTCGGCAGTCGTGTCCGGGCGAATACATCCGTCGGCATCGACCATGCCGCCTTCGCCTTCCACTGGAATAATCTCGTCCTTGAATTTGCCTTCGGCCTGGGCTTTGGCGGCGCGCTTCTGGCTTTCGAGGGCGAAGGCTTCTTGTTTGTCGCGAGGAATTTTATATTTCTCGGCCAGGTTCTCGGCGGTTTCGCCCATACCGATATAGGCCTGATGTCCGGCGTTAATAAGAATCGGGTTGGGCATGGGGTTGAAGCCTGGAATGGGAACGCGGGTCATGCTTTCAATTCCGGCGCAAATGAACACGTCTCCCGCGCCCATCTTGATAGCGCCGGCGGCCTGGTGGATCGCCTGCATGGACGAGCCGCAAAAGCGGTTGATCGTTTGACCGGCAACACTGTTGGGAAGCCCGGCCAGGAATACGACGTTGCGGCCGATGTTGAGGCCTTGCTCGGCTTCCGGGAAAACGCAGCCCAAGGCCAAGTCTTCGACGTCCTCGGGTTTAACCTTCGTGTTCGCCATAAGGCCCTTGATCACGGCGGCGATGACATCGTCCGGCCGTGATTTCCGGAGTGCGCCTTTGTTGGCCAAAGTAAAAGCCGAGCGGTTGTAGCCCGCGATCACGACGTTGGTCATTAGATGGCTCCCTTGGTACCGTGCCTTGCCATTTTCTAAATGATCAGACACTTGTGTTGTAAATCGTGCCGCTCTTATCCTTTGTCAGGTTTCGCGGCAGCGTGTTCTTCCTTCAGTTCCTTCTTTGACAATTTACCAATGAGTGTTTTTGGCAACTCGTCGCGAAACTCGTAAAATTCGGGACGTTCGATCGTCGAGAGCTTGTCTTTGAGGAAGGAGTTCAAGTCGTCTTCCGTAAGGTGTTCTCCGTCTCGCACTTTAATGAAAGCTTTTGGTGTTTGGCCGCGGTAGGGATCGTCGATGCCGATGACGACGACTTCTTCCACGGCAGGGTGCAGATGAATGGCCTCCTCAACGACCCGAGGATATATCTTGTAGCCCGACGCGTTGATCATATCCTTTATGCGGTCAACGATGAAGACGTAGCCGTCTTCATCCATGTAACCCACGTCGCCGGTATGAAAGGCGCCGCCCTTCATGGCGTCAGCGGTTTCCTTTTCCCGGTTCCAATAGCCCTTCATGACTTGCGGGCCGCGCACGCAAATCTCGCCTTTCTCGCCGATTCCTAGAACGTGGTCATCTTCCAGGGACCTGATTTCAACAATGGTGCCCGGCATGGGAAGCCCAACCGATCCCGGTTTATTTTCGCCGACTGTGGGGTTTGTGCAGACCACCGGTGAGGTTTCGCTGAGGCCGTAGCCTTCGACAACCACACAGCCTGTACGCTCTTCGAAGGATCGCTTCACCTCCACCGGCAACGCGGCGCCGCCGGAAATGCAGAGCTTTAGAGATGTAAGATCGTAATTCTCGACGATCGGGGCGTTGTTGATGGCGGTGTAAATAGTTGGTACGGCTGGAAACAGCGTCGGTTTTTTGCGGTCGATAGTTTTCAGACAGTCTTTGAGATCGAAGCGCGGCAACATGACAATTTTTGCGCCGTATTCGAGGCCGCACAGCAAAATGACGGTCATCGCAAATACGTGAAAAAACGGCAGCGCGGCAAGGAAGCACTCGCTACCGTATTCTGGGGTGCTGTTCCAGCAAGCGACCTGCCTAGCGTTGGCCGTCAGATTGGCATGGGTCAACATTGCCCCTTTGGGCAAGCCCGTCGTGCCGCCGGTATACTGGAGAACAGCGACGTCGTCTCGTGGGGCTATGTTTACGGGGGTGAATGCTCCGTCGTTGTCGATCAGTTCATCCCACCAAATCTGGCGCTCATCGTCTTCTACATTCGAGATGGTGGAGCGCTTGAAAAGATTGAAGAGGATAGACGTGCCGATCGGGAGCGCCTTCGACATTGAACACACGACAAGCTTCTTTACGGTGTTGTTTTCCAAAAGCTCGAGGGCTTTGGGATACATGGCGGTCAGATCCATTGTGACCAGCACATTGATATCGGCGTCTGAAGCCATGCCCTCAAGCTCACGCACGGCGTAAAGCGGGTTCATGTTCACTACCGTTCCGCCGGCCATGGTTACGCCGAAGAAGGCCGCGACGTAGTAGGGGCTGTTCGGAAGAAGAAGGCCGACGCGTGTACCTTTGCCAACGCCTAGGTCTTTGAACCCCTTCGCAGCCTGTGCGGCCATTTGACTCGTTTCAGCGTAGGTCCACTCCCGGCCGAGAAATTCCATACAGGTATGGCTTGGATACTTCTCGACGGCATCGTGGAGCAGTTTGAACACGGGGGTTTCTGGCAATGCCATCGACCAGTCGGCATAGTCCGGGTAGCGTTTAAGCCAGGGGAAGGGTGATCCGTTAGCGTCTGTGGCAGCCATAAACGTCCCTAAATGTCTGCTTCGCGGTCGTCGCAAGCTTCTATGGTATGGGCGCGAGTGAAAAATCGTAGCGAATCAAAGCTTTTGCAGCTAGCCCGATGATTTGATGACTGCGAACCTCATTTTCAATGGGGTTTGAATAGAAAGCAAATCGGTGCCGGTGCGCGACTCCGCGCCCGTGCGGGCTAATTTTCGAGAAGGCTCGAGAGTTTTAGGGCTATGCCCTTGGATCCAAAGACCTTCAGCTTTCCCATCGTAAACGCCACCATCGGGTTGAGATCGCCGTTGATCAGCTTCACCATATTGTCGGTCGATAAGGTGAGCGTGGTTTCCGCGTCATCATCGTCTGGGTTGGGCGTAATCACGACCTCGTCGCCCGTCGCGTCCAACATAACCTTGCCGTCATCGCCAAGATCGAACAATACCGTGTGACCGAGGTCCTTAAGTTTGTCGGCCCGATCATTCATCTCGCTTACAAGCTCATCCAAGGTCATATGTGAATCCTTAACAATTATGCGCAGATGGTCTAAGAGCGCTACGTGTGCAGGGTAAGCCCCTGCTATATTTGGTCCAGCGGTATGTGAAGGGTGTATATTGATCTTTGATGATATCTCTTCTGCCGCGCTTTTGAGCCTCTGAAATTCGCGCATTGGTTAAAAATCCTGTGTGCGAAGTTTACTGATACGTGCGAAGATTCGGACCTTCTTAGATTTCGCCTCATGAGGGTCGAGTGGAGGGGGTACGCCTTAGAAATGCAAGCATTTCATGGCCTTAATTGACCTTGGGCAGACAACAAGATAGTTTTAACATTGCAATTCTGGGGCTTTGAACCGCCGTTGGGGCGGTCGTGTGCCGAGGTAGTGGCCGCGGGCTTCGAACAGGACTGATTTTGGATGTCGGATTCCGCGCAAGCTGATTTCGGTGGAGGTGATACCCCGCCCGCGCGCCCCCAGTTTCTACGGGCGCTCGTCGAAGCTATGGGCAAGTGGCGCCATGCTCCGGAAAGCGGCGTCAATCTCGTGGTTATAAGTGCCGCCAGCGCACTGCCGGAAGCCAAACGCAGCGAAGAGTTGGTCGAGCAAATGAGTGTGGGCGTGGCGGTCATCGCGGGAAAGCGTGGCGGGACATGCTACCAAGTTTCAAACTGCGACTTTGCGATTCTGGTCAAGCTCACTGAAACCGGCCTGATCGGCATGGTGCGTGACCTTAAGGTCGAGATGCTGCGCACGATTGAAAAAACATTTCCGGGCAGTTTCGGTACCATCGACCAAAGTCGTTTGGTTCTAAGTTACGATCTTACAAATAACTACCGTTCAGCCGCCGACCGGCTCGCGAAATACGCCGAAATGGCGCAAAAGGCAGTCGATGATTCGGACGCGGAAGAGCGGCAACTTCGGCCACTCACGACGGCTGATATCAAAAACGTTATGCGGGCCTACGAGAAATTCGGCAACGAGAAGTTCATCAAGGCATTTGTTCGGACGCAAGATGTGATGTTGAACATCACTGGGAAGAAACCCGAAAAAATCCTGACCGAATATTTCATCAGCATGGACTTGCTGCGTAAGCCGTTGTTCATTGACGTCGAAATGCGCGGCTCTGGCCGTCTTTTCAACGAGTTTACACTTGTGCTCGACCAAATCTTGTTGCGCGCTTTCAACGAGATGCACACGACGAAGGACCGCTGCTCGATCAATCTCAATGTCGAAAGCGTGTTCACCGAAGCTTTCGAGGATTTTATCGAAAAAACACCTGCCGATGTTTTGTCGCAAGTGGTTTTCGAATTTCGCCAATCGAACATCGTAGAGAATTTTGACGAATTTCAAGTGGCGCGCGGCTTGATCAATTCCAAGGGTGCGCACATCGCCGTTGATCAAATATTTCCGCAGACCGTGGGATTGGTGGATGTCGATTACATCGGGGCCACTATCGCCAAAATTCATTGGCGAAACGGAGCGGAAGAAATTCTGCAAGAGCGCGAGCGCGCCATCAAATACATGATCGATTGTAACGTATTGCCTGTTCTTATTCGAGTGGACAACGCGCGGGCCTTGGACGTCGGCGCGCGTATGGGCATCAATATGTTTCAGGGTTTCTTGATCGACGATATGCTCAAAGAGAAAGCCGGCTGACCGATCTGCCCACCACAATCGTCCCAGGCCCCTGGAAAGCCGTATGAATTGGGCCTACCTTCGCCAGAACCTTTTTGTTGTCCATCCGAGCGCGGGGTGATGCGGCGTGCGCATCCAAACCAAACTTTTTTTGCTTTTGCTGGTCATCGCGATCGGACCGCTTGTTGCGCTCAGTTGGCGCAGTGAGCGGGCCACCGAAAACCTTGGTGAAGCGATCGTTGAACGAGGCCAGGGTGCGGTTGTTCAGGAAATCGAAAATCAGCTGAGCCAGGCTGTTGCGTATTCGTCCGATTTACTGACCGCACAGCAAAGGCAAGTCGAGTTCGCGCTACGGCTTCAGTCTTCAGCGGCTGAGCGGCTTCTGTCCGGTCCGGTCCCAAATGGTGAACTGCCGCAGATCTATATGGCAACAGACTTCAATGATCCGAGAATGTGGCCGCCGGACACTGAGCTTACGTTGGATCATGCGATTTCCTCCCCCGAAGGTGCGTTTCAGGCGGTGCCTGTGTCGCGCCAGAATCAAGCCTTTCTTGTTGCCCCAGGGGTTGCGCGTCAAACCGTTGAGGAATTGCTCCTAAAGTTGATGCCGCTTGTCGCCACTTACCGTGAGATTAACCGGACGAGTGCGGGCTTGTTTTATTGGCAATATGTGAGTCTCAAAGAAGGATTGCATTCCGCCTATCCCGGTCACGGCGGGTATCCGGAGGCCTACGATCCGCGCAAGCGCGTTTGGTACACAAACGCGATGAAGGCGGACAATCTGATTTGGACCCAACCTTTTCTTGATGCCGCGACACGTCGCTTGCTGTTGACCGCAGCGATGCCGGTGCGCGGCTCCGACGGTACGAAAGCGGGCGTTACCGCTATTGATATCGATATTCTGAAGGTGCTTGGCGACATTCATGGACGTGTTCAGATCGGCACCAACGCCGAGAGTTTTATTGTTGCCGTAACAGACCAGAACGGCGCGCCATTTGTGCCGGATGTGTCGGTGGGAGATCCGGTTGTGCGGGTCGCCGCATCAAGTTCCTATACCGATACAGGTATGGCTTGGGACACTACGCCTGAAGCGATGCCGCTTTTGTCCGGAAAAGGGCCGGACGTAGAGCAGACAATTGAGGATTTAATCGCTGGGCGTGATGGCGTGCGCCGTATGCCTCACAACGGCCGTGAGTCATTATGGGTTTATGGCGGGCTGGAGCAGGTGAACTCGGCACTGCTTTCCATTGTGCCCGTTGATGATATCGAGACCATTGCGGCTCAGTCTCAGATGGATGTTAGCCAAGCCATCTTCGATCAAGTGCGTCTGGCCGGTATCGCATCGATTACTTTGATCGCGGTTGTTGCGGTGCTTGCCATGCTTGCGGCACGGTCCGTGACGGGCCCGCTCCGTGCGTTGGTTGTTACCGCTAGGGGCCTCGCCGGCGGAAATTTAGACGCCCGCGCGAAAGTCAAAGGGTCCGACGAAGTCAAAGAACTGGCAGATGCTTTCAACGCCATGATCCCACAACTTCGCAGCCATATTGCGGTTATGGAATCGCTGTCTTTAGCGCGGGAGGTTCAGCAAAAGTTGCTTCCGACGTCGGCGCCGGCGTTGCCTGGGTTCGAATTCGCTGGACGTTGTGTTTATAGCGAGGACGTTGGCGGGGACTACTACGACTTTGTTCGGTTCGGTGATGGCCCTCAGGCGGAGCGCGTGGGCGTTTTTGTCGGCGATGTGGCTGGGCATGGCGTTGTGGCGGCGCTGACCATGATGTCGGTGCGTGCACTTCTACACAGCCATGCAGGTGATGGGCGTGATCTGCGTTCGGTTATGGACGCGGTAAACCGTTACTTAGCGGCCGACTCTACGGGGGGGCGTTTCGTCACCTTGATTTACTTGGTCATCGATCCCGACGAGCACCGTCTACGTTGGGTAAGTGCCGGTCATGGTCCAAATCTGCTTTACGATGTGGAAAACGATCAGTTTGAAGAGCTGGCTGTACACGATATTCCTTTGGGCGTGAAATCGAGTTGGTCTTACCAAGAATGTGTTCGTACCGACTGGCCGGCGCCAGGCCTGTTGATCATGGGAACGGATGGAATATGGGAAACTTGTAACGCAGAGGGACAGGCATTCGGGACCGCTGGGTTGAAGGCCGTCGTGCGTGCGGTGGCGCATCTTTCTGCTGAAGAGATATGCAGTAAGATTGTGGAAACCTTACACCGGTTTTCCGATGGTGTGCCGCAGCGCGACGACATTACGCTGGTTGTTGTTAAGTTCCTGCCGACGAAAAGAAGTCCCTAACCTATGCCGCTGCATCTCATAAAGCTGGCGGTCGGCATCGACGATGTTGATCATCTTCGTGAACGGCAACGGGTTTTCAGGGAAGTTAAGGGTAATTTACGCCATCGCACCCGGATGACTCCACGCCGCAAGGATGAGGTGCTCTCTGGTGGGTCTATGTACTGGGTGATTCGTGGTTCTATCCTTGTGCGTCAGCCGATCATCGGACTTCGCGAGGATGTCGACGAAGAAGGGCGTTCTTTATGTATTATTGAGCTGGATGATGAGCATGTTCTGGTCCGACCTACGGTGCGCCGGCCCTTCCAGGGGTGGCGGTACCTGCCGGCGGACTCTGCACCGCCCGATATGGCGGTCGCCTCGGACGCAAGCGTTGATCCGGCCATGCCGTCCGAGATGCGACAAGAACTCAGTCGTCTGGGCTTGATCTAGACTCGCGACATTAGGCTATCGCGCCTCAAGCAAGAATCACAAAAGGCAGGCCAATCGCCATAATGACGACGCCCGCTAATTTTGGCAGGGTGAGCGGCTCACCGAACATGGCACGACCCAGAATGAGCGAGCCCACCATACCGATTGAACGCTTGAAAAGCTCGACAACAGCTACTAGCGCAATTTGGTATGCGGCCAATTGAAAGCCATAGGCAAGGCCGGCGGTTAGGGCCGCACCCACCAATGGCGAGACCGCGTTACGCGGAGCCACAAAGGCCTTTGGGCCTCCCGTGAAGAGGAGCCACATAGCTGCAGTCCCTCCAATAAATAAAAGCTGGATCAGGCCGTGCATGCCGACCGAGGAAAGGTCCACGCAGATTTTGTCAAGCGGAGGCACCAGCGACCACAAGAGTACAACGCCAATCATCGGTTTCGCACCCGGCTCCCGGCGAATATTTCGCCACAGCGTTCCGACACTAAATTTGCCTGAGCTGGGGATATAAAGTGTGATCAGCCCCGTCGTTACCAATACGATGCCGACGGTCTGAAGACCCGAGGGCCATTCGCCAAGAATAACTCCGCCAAAGAGCGCGGTGACCGCGGGGATCGCCCCCAAGAGCGGAACCATCAGGCTGAGAGGCGACAGCCGAACCGCGCTGATGAAGAGTAAATTGGCTGCAAGCCCTGCGACCGCGGCCGTTAAGCCCGGCAGAACATATGCGACCGAAATGCTATAGTCGCCAATAAACCATAGCCAAAGCGCCAATATCGGCACTTGTCCGCTTACCATGTAAAAGAGCACCAACGGGACAGAGCAGGTCGCGGGTACGGCCTTGCGGAAGTAGTCGGACCCCGAGAAGGCAACGGCGCAGGCGACGCTGAGGGCAATGGCGGAAAAACTTAGAGCAAACATGGTAAGGTTATGAAGATGTTTCCATATAAAGCGCTACCGCTAAATTGTAGATCGCAGGAGGGCCGGTATGCCAAAGATCGAAAAATCGGATGATGAATGGCGCAAAGACTTAACGCCCGAGCAGTTCCATGTTCTCCGAGAAAAGGGCACAGAGCGCCCATTTACCGGCGAATATAACGATTTTAAAGGCGAGGGTATTTTTAGATGCGGCGGCTGCGGTCACGTCTTGTTTGAGTCTTCGACCAAATATGATTCTGGATCGGGCTGGCCGAGCTTTTATGCGCCGGCAGATCCTGCGGCCGTGGACGAACATCGGGATGTCAGTCTTGGCATGGCGCGTACCGAGGTGACTTGCGCCAACTGCGGCGGGCATTTGGGGCACGTGTTTCCCGACGGACCGGCGCCCACAGGTCGGCGTTATTGCATCAATTCGCTTTCACTGGCGTTTAAAGACGCAAAAGAGTCCAAATAGAGCAGAACGGACAATGCGACAGATTTAGCCTCGGCCGCGATACGGGGCGACGCCTTGATCCGGGGTCCATAGGCCGTCCGGGGTAACGCCCGTTTGCCAAAAGATATCAATGGGTATGCCGCCCCTGGGATACCAATATCCACCAATGCGCAGCCATTTAGGTTCGGCGCTTTCGACAATGCGCTTTCCGATCGAGATCGTGCAGTCCTCGTGGAACGCGCCGTGGTTGCGGAACGATGCCATATAAAGCTTTAGAGACTTAGATTCGACGATGGCCTCGTCGGGGACATAGTCGATAACGATATGGGCGAAGTCAGGTTGACCCGTAACCGGGCACAGCGCGGTGAATTCCGGACAGGTGAAGCGGATAAGATAGTCTGTTTCCTGGTGAGGATTGGGCACGGTTTCCAGCTGGGCGACGTCCGGTGAGGACGGAATAGCGGATTCAGTGCCTAGACGTGTCAGATGCTCGAAACGGTCTGTCATAAGAAGATATCCATTGCCGAATTATTTAAAAGTATGCCGATAAAAGCGCTGAAATGCCCAGCCAAAACAATGCCAAAATCAACGGACGTCGAATTCGTCTTGCTCGAATGCCAGCATACCCTTACGTCAAAGATATGTCTCAGGCACCAATACCGACCGACCTCATTGCCTCACCGTGCATCAGCGTGTGTACGGTCGATAAAGACAGCGGCATGTGTATCGGGTGTTTGCGCACGCTCAAAGAGATTGGCGCGTGGCGCACTATGACGCTTGATGAGAAAAGGGCCGTCGTGGACGCGTGCGCTGACCGCGCAAAGGCGATCCCGCCGCGCGGCAAGGATTGGAAGCCTCTGGCTGACGAAGTTCCTACCTAGAGCGATTCCCTCACAGTGCTGCCTAATCGTCGTACATGGGGTGCCGGGATGTCAGGCTTTCCGCCGTTTTAATACTATATCTGGTGCTCTATAGGATAATGGCTACAATCCGTGCTCGGTTTATGGAGATACGAAGCCATGGAAAAAACATTCGCAGCCTCGCAAGCAGGTGCCGCCGCGCGGAAAGTGCGCACGGCTGCTGTGGTCATTCCATCAGCCGTTGACGATGTTCGGGGCATTGTGGTTCGCGCGGTCTCTACCGCCCGTGCATCGGGCCGCGACTATATGGCGCAGAGCAGGGTAGCCGCGGCGGCCGTAGCAGCCGTGCGTCCAGACTTGTCGCCGATTGAAGTGTTCGATGCTGTTCGCCGCGTGCGTGATCTCCACGCTGTTTGAAGCGTGACATAGCGTGACATAGCGGGCAATCGCCTAGGCTCGTTTCGCAACTATAAAAAGTCGCCTCATCGTGAATATCGTTTTGCCGTCGCTTTGCGGGGTGTAGGGCTGTTTCATGGCCTCGGCATAATCAGCCAAGAATGCCTGCCGGTCGGCATCGTTCAGGTGGGTCAGAATGGGCACAAGACCGGCCCCCGACATCCAGGCTATGGCCGGCTCTTCACCATCTAGAATATGGTGATAGTGGGTTTCCCACATATCGATGTTTGCCGCCTGCGGACTTAAGAGTTCGTAGTACCTATCGCTGTCATACACATCGTCGTGCGGATGTATGCCTGCTAACCGCTCACGCCATTCGGGAGCCGCGACCACTTGCCGAATACAGTCTTGATACGGTGCCTGTGCAGTGACGGGGACTTGAATGGCTAAGAGTCCGCCCGGTGTGACGTTGCTTAGGAGGCGGGGGAAAAGGCTGTCGTGTTCGCCGACCCATTGTAATGACGCATTCGCGAACACGATCGCCGCCGGTTGATCCGCAGACCATTTCGCGATGTCTTCATGTATCCAAGTGACGGTATCGGTCCCGTATGCGGCTTGTGCGCTGTTTAGCATTTCAGTCGAAGAGTCTATGCCGAACACCGCCCGATCCGGCCAATGGGCCTGTAACTTCATCGTCACATTGCCAGGTCCGCATCCCAAATCATATATGGCCCCCGGGGCCTCCACCTCTAGCCGGGGGATAAGGTCATTCACAGGGCGCTCACGGTGCGTTGCAAACTCTAGGTATGTTTTTGGATTCCACGTATTGGATTTTGGACTGCGGCTCATTTCACCTCCAGCAAAAGCTAGACACTATGTGCGCGTCGAACGTTGAGCTACAAGCGCGCGCCGCGAGAAAAAAATTAAGGCGCTGTGCTGATCGGTGTTTCGTGTGGATTAGGAAATGTGCTGTCGTCGGTGATGTCCGGCGGCGTTGTTGCAAGAACAGCGCTGTTGCGGCCGCCTTCGATTGCATCGTCGAGAGCTTGTTCAGTGCGGCGAAGCATGTCGCCAACCCACCGGTCGGATTGATGCAGCTCTGCGCCGCCGATGCTGATTGTGAAGCCAACGGATTGTCCATTGGCTTTTACAGAAAGGGCGGCAATGTCCCGGCACATGCGGCTGGCCAGCGTGAGGGCGCCGTGTCCCTCTGTCTCCGGCAGCAATGCTAAAAATCGGTGCGGGGAAAGACGGCCGAAACTATCGCAGTGGCGCATAACGACGACGCAATATCCGCTTAGAACTTGCACAACGATATCGGCTGTATGGAGACCGTAAGTCGAACTCAATGTCTCGAAGTCGTCGATTTCGAGCATGAGACAGGCGTAGGGCTCGCGATATCGCCTCGCTCGTGCGAATTCGTTTTGCGCCAGAAGATTAATATGGGCGCGATTAGAAACACCGCTCAGATCATCCGAGGTCGCTCGACGCTCTAACTCGGACGTCAATGCGAATGTCCTGCGCCGGGCTTGCTCCAGTATCCCCGCAAGAACCCCGGCGAGGGCTATGCCGGGGAGCCACAATAAAAGGGTTGTGACGGATAAGGTTGCGTCCGGTGTCATTAGGGCCGACACCACCCCCGTTGCGCCAAGTATTGTCGTTATGAAGAGAGCTCCTGCTGCACCAGGGAGGCGCGGTGCTAGGCCGACGACAAAGAATCCCAACAAAGTAAAAGAGAGAGAATACATCGCGGCTTGATCGAGAGAAGTAGCATTGATGTAAATGCCGTAAACGAGAGCCGTCGCGCACGGGATTATATTCAATCGCACCGTCATGTTGTGGGAGAAGGTCAGGGCCGCTATGGCCAAGGTCAAAATACTGAGCGTCAAAGACGCCGCAAAAAATCCGGAGGAGGCATCGGTCTCGCTTACTGCCCAACCGCTGCCGACAGCCGTAAGCACGGCCGCTGAAATCAATAAGGTGCGCTGCGGTAAAGCTGCGCTTTTTATGCTTTCGTTTTTACAAGCAATGCCGGCGTCAGTTTTCATGCCGTGTCCAAGGCCTCGCGGGTTTGGTAAGCGAGAAAACACTAGCACGACCGACGAGTTCACCGAGACAAAAACAGCGAGCCTGGTGGTTTAATAGGAGTGTAAATATACAACCAGAGCGACGATCTTAATGAATACGGGCAAGGGCCACGTTGGAAGTGTTGCGACGGCGGCCTGAAACTTTTGCATCAAACATCGCATGTGTTGCATTCAGCAAAAGCTTCTGCGCGATGTTAATGGCGTTGTCACGCTTCTTTATTTCTCGCACCGCGACACCGCATGTGGCGGTGATGATGTGCTTGCCCTGGTCTGTATCTATGGCGCCGGTCACGGCGTCGGCAAAAGCGCGGGTCGCTGTGAGCGCGTGGCCTGCGAGCAAAACGCCGTTCATCAGTAGGGCGAATTCATCTCCGCCAATTCGTGCTAGAAAGTCGGTCTCTTTTTTTATTGGCGTCAGCCGCGCAGCCGCCGTTTTGAGAACTTCATCGCCTACATCGTGGCCAAGACGGGTGTTGATAAGCTTTGTTCCGTCGAGATTGAGAAGCGCAACGCCGACCAATCCTCCTGATGCGCGATTGTCAGAAACCGCTTGTGTCAGCCGTTCCAGAAATGAAAGCCGATTCGGCAAGCCTGTGAGTGGATCAAAATACGCTGCGCGGGTGAGTACTCGTTCGCGGCGGTGACTTGCGATGGCGTATCGAATTGAACGGTCAAGCCCTTCAACAGTGAGGTCGCCTTTCACAAGAAAGTCGTAGGCGCCGTGTGCGAGCACTTCCTCATCGACGCAACGGTCATCGATGGCGGTGACAACAATAAACGGAATATCCAAGTTGCTTCGCCGGGCTTCTTCCATCAAATCCACGCCAGTGTACGGATGGAGATGATAGTCGGCCAGACACAGATCAATCGGCGTGCGGGTCATTACCTGCAGAGCGGAGGGGATCGTGTCGGCGTGATAAATGTGGGCCCCGCGAACGCCGGCTGTTCGCAGAAACTTTTTGATCAGAGCGGCGTCCATGGCGCTGTCCTCAAAGACAAGAATGCGCAAGGCGTTAGCTTCAATTTGGGAAAGGTCGGTCATCAGTTCTCCGCCGGTCTTAAGCCGGCCCATACTCAATAAATCTAAGTTTACGCGGAGGGTGTTGATAGAACATGAATCTGTAATCACGGGGGATTGGGCGCTCTGGCGGGCGGTGAGGGCGCACTCACTTTGTAGATTCAGTCCTATGAGTTGTAGATTCAGTCCTATGAGTTGAGGCGACATCGGCTAACCTCCGGCGATTCTTCACTTAATTGGATTCGCAACATGATTCGACATGGTTTTGGAACTGTCCACAGGGTCATGTTTTCTGATTGAATAAATTCAGTCTCGGCGGAGCAATTTGTGCGGGGGGTTTGGATAATTCATGCATCGCGCGGAAATTTCTGAATCATCTAAAATTTAGATAATTTTTTGCGGCGTTCGCATTGTGTACAGGGCCACCTTTCGCCGACACCTGTCCAATGAGCATTGGATTCTTAAGAGAAAACAATTCACATTGCGAAGTTTTTAATGTGCGCTGCGCTCATTTCAATTCGCACTGCATGATGGCATCGCACCCTTATTCGTGTGATAATTTTATCTAAGGTACATTCCTGGCTTGACACTGCGATGCTCATGCATTTCTTTAAGCGCCATCCAGTGGGTCTGATTCTTGGGGGGATGTTTCGGGGGTGTATTGGGTGCAGCAGGGAGTGTGCTGGACCTTTTTGGGCAGATGTTGCTATCGATCATCTGTCCTGTTAGACCCTCGTCGCCTTTCCCATTAACGGGGTCGACCGCAACGCCAGCCCATTTTCGAGTGAGCACATGCAAAATTCTTTTACTCCGTCTCAACCCGTTCAAAAAAGCTCAAGCCGTACGGCCGGTTTTGTCGTTGTCGTGCTTTTGCACGCGGGCGCTTTTTATGCATTGCAGTCGGGACTAGCTAAGACCTTGATGAATGCAGTGAACGGTCCGCTTGAGGCGAGTTTGATCGAGGAACTCTCGGTTGAAGATGCGGCGCCGCCGCCGCCTCCGCCAGAATTCGAAGCGCCGCCGCCCGCATTTATTCCGATGCCGGCCGTTACCGTAAATGCGCCGACACCGACAAAAACGATTTCTAATGTTACCGCGGTCAAAAAGCCGCCGCCGCCGCCGCCGCCGCCTCAGGTGGTGCCGCCGCGCTCCAACCCCCGCCGCCCGATCACACAGCCTGATTATCCGACTATGTCACGCCGGTTGGGTGAGGAAGGTCAGGTCATTCTGCTGCTGACAGTAGACGAGAACGGTTCCGTTACTGAGGCTAAGGTTGACAAGAGCAGCGGCTTTGAGCGTCTTGATGCGGCTGCACTTCAAGAAGCGATGCGTAGATGGCGCCTGATCCCGGGCACAATCAACGGCAAGGCTTCGAAAATGCAGTACAAGTTTGCCGTAACCTTTAAGATCGAATAAGACCGGCACATAACTAGCCGGCACATAACTAGCCGGCACATAACTAAAGTGTGCGCGATCCGCAGACGGACTATGTAGGTTTGCGACCGTGGCATTGAAGAATCGTAAGTAAGTTATCAACGATACATGAGTGGTAGTGAGGATCACAATATGAGCACCCGATTGAATTTTTATTCTAAACTGTCGGCACTAATACCAGCCGTTGCCTTAGTTGCAGCGTTCGGTTTTGCGTCGGCTACCTATGCACAAGAAGAGGCGGCTCCGGCTGGAGACGAGATGCCTTCGATGGATAGCATGGCGCCAGCAGACAGCGGCATGATGACCGGTGAAGACAGCGGCATGATGACCGGTGAAGATAGTGGCATGATGACCGGAGACGAGGGTGCGGCAGATCCTATGGATGTGCTCGAGGAATCAGAAGCTGTCATGTCTGAAAGTCCTTACGGCATTACGTCCATGCTTGAAGAGGGTGACTTCGTTGCCCGTGGCACGTTTGCTATTTTGGCCATTATGTCCATTGGCTCTTGGTACATTATGATTTTGCGTCTCATTGATACTTCGGTTCTTTTCCGGCAGGCCAATGCGATGCAGAAATCATTTTGGAGCGCTGGTAGCCTGAAAGAAGGTATGGCCAAGCTTGACTCCAAAAGTGCATTTCGCGCCATTGTGGATGACGGCTTGAAAGCCGCCGAACACCACGAAGGCAAGATCACGGACTCCATTGACCTTAATGAGTGGGTCACGATGTCACTTCAGCGTTCTTCCGATGTGGTGAACTACAGACTGCAAAGCGGCTTGGCATTTTTGGCCAGCGTCGGATCGACAGCACCGTTCGTGGGTCTGTTCGGTACGGTTTGGGGTATCTTGAACGCTCTGATCGCGATCGGCGTATCCGGCCAAGTGTCCATCGATAAGGTTGCTGGTCCCCTGGGTGAAGCTTTGATCATGACCGCGATTGGTCTGTTCGTCGCCGTTCCAGCCGTCTTGGGCTATAACTTCTACGTGCGCCGTAACAAAGTTCTGATGGAGCGTGTACGTAACTTTGCTGCTGACATCCACGCAGTATTGCTGAGTGGTGGCCAAGGGCGTCAAGCAGCCGAGTAATCGAGCAGTATCGATTTAAGGAGGTTATGCTATGGCCGGTGCAGTTATGGCCGAAAGCGGGGAAGACGAAGTCAACCCAACAATGAACGTGATTCCCTTGGTGGATGTCATGTTGGTGTTGCTCATCATCTTTCTGATTACGATACCTGCGGCGATTACGACGATTGAGGTGGAATTGCCGGAGGTCTCTAATCAAGTCACCGAAACCCGACCCGAAAACGTTGTCATTGCTGTGGATCCAGATGGGCGGATTTTCTGGAACGACACTCAGGTTAACTACGAAGAACTATATGCACGGATTTCAGACGCGGCCGTGATTGTGCCGCAGCCTGAAGTGCATATTCGCGGTGACATTGAGGCTCGTTTCGAACACGTTGGTAGAGTTCTTGCGATTAGCCAGCGTGGCGGCATTCTCAAGGTTGGTTTTATTACCGATCCTGAGCAGGGTGTCGCCGTCCAACGCTTCACATACTAAGTAATGAGGAACTTATAAAATGGGTGCAAGTGTCGGACCAGCTTCGGGTGAAGCGGAAACAATGGTGGAAATGAATGTGATTCCGCTGATCGACATTATGTTGGTCTTGTTGATCATGTTCATTATCAGCCTTCCGGTTCAAACCCATGCGGTGAAGCTGGATATGCCGCGACCGAACGATGCGGAGGAGTCTGCGCCGCCAGTTGTGATTCAGCTTGACGTGGACTTCGATGGAACGGTTCTGTGGAACGGTTCTGTGGTAGCTTCAAATGCACAGCTGCAGGCGTATCTCCAGTCTATCTCATTGCAAGAGCCGCAGCCGGAAATCCACTTAAGGCCTAACCGGCTGGCTAAATATGAGGTTGTAGCGAAGGTCTTGGCGTTTGCCCAACGACTTGGGGTGCGGAAAATCGGGTTCGTTGGTAACGAGCAATACCTCTAATAAGTTTGGTTATTGCCACATTATTGCCAGGGTAACCGACGACGCTTGATTCGTGTTGAATTTGGGGGACGCCAGTAGAATTATTGCTGGCGTTCCTCATTCGTCTGAGAGGGTAGCTATGAAGAAGAAAAATGTTTGTTCCGTGATCGCCTTGTCGTTGGCGCTGGCGGTGGGCGCTATTGGAACCGGGACGGTTCTTATTGGCTCCAGCCCCGTTGAGGCAGCGCAGAGTGTGTCACCGGAAGTTGGCCGGCCTCTTCAGGAAGCGCAGAAGCTGGCTGAAGAAAAGAAGTTTAATGAAGCGATCGCCAAGGCGAAAGAAGCCGATGCGATTGGCAAGAAGTCGGACTACGAGACTTATATGATCAATGAGATTCTCGGATCTCTTTATCTTCAGACCAAGCAATATGCGAACGCAGCTGGTGCTTTAGAGAAATCGCTAGGTACCGGGCAACTTGCCGCTGCAGACTCTACCGCGCGCGTGAAACTGCTGGGTCAGATTTACTACCAAGTAAAAAACTACGGTAAGACTGTTGAATACGGTCAGCAGTACCTAAAGAGTGCGCCCAATGACACCGACACGATGGTGATCGTCGGTCAAAGCTACTATCTGCAAAAGCAGTATAAGCCCGCCGGCGACATGATGAGGAAGGTGATTAGGTCCGTAAAAGGTAGGCCTAATGAAACTTGGCTTCAGTTGCTGATGAGCATCGAGTATGAGCAAAATAATGAAGCTGGTGTTCGCGACTCCCTCGAAGATTTGATCCGCTATTATCCGAAAGACCGCTATTGGCGCGACTATCTGGCCTTGGTTGAAAAAGATCTGCGCGGCGCACCAACTAAAACGGCTCTGGATTTGCTCCGGTTCAGGTTATCGAGCGGCGCTATGCAAAACGCCAAAGACTACACGGATATGGCTGAATTGGCACTCCAGGAAGGTCTGCCGGGTGATGCCCAGCGTGCACTGGAAAAAGGTAAGGTCGCAGGCGTGATCGGAGAAGGTCCGCAAGCAGGCCGTCATGAACGTTTGATGACTATGGCGACTGAACAAGCAGCGCCGGATAAGGCGAATTTGGCGGCTGGTGAAAGCGAAGCGGCGGCGATGCCGACCGGCGATGCGGATGTGCTTTTTGGTGAAGCATATTGGACTTACGGCGACTACGCCTCGGCCGTTGAAGCAATTCAGCGTGGCCTTGGTAAGGGCGTTGAAAATGAAGATGACGCTCAGCTGCGGTTAGGTATGGCGCTTCTTGGCACAGGCGATAAAGCGGGTGCCGCGGCGGCGTTTAAGAAGATTACAGCAGGTTCGCCGCAAGCGAAGATCGCAGCTCTTTGGACCCTAAAAGGCTCCATTTAGTTTTACGCTGACATTTAAGAAAACGCCGGGCCTAGTGCCCGGCGTTTTTGTTTGTGACCACCTGTAAGTGTTCAACTCTCTGCCTGTCGCGTGATTGCCCTGTCCATGCTATGATCTGGGAGCAAAGAAATCACGATGTGAGGACCATGGTCATGCTCATCCGCCAGAAGAAAAAATCTGATGTCCCATCCTACGAAATCACGCCTGAGAGCGTATATCTGGACCGGCGGCGTTTCATGGGAGGTCTTGGACTAGCTGCGGGGTCGATGGCTCTTGGGGTGTTGCCCAGAAAGCGTGCGCAAGGCGCTGTCTTGCCGGTAAATGGTGACATATCAGGCATTGTGGATGGTTACAGCAAGCTTGGCGAAAAAGATGAACTCACGCATCTAAACGCCGTGACCACGTACAATAATTTCTACGAGTTTGGGATGGGCAAGGAAGATCCGGGTGAGAACTCCGGCGAATTCAAGCCACGCCCATGGCAGATCAAAGTTGATGGATTATGCGCCAATCCCGGCACGCTGGATCTTGATGATTTCGTGAAGCCCCATACCATCGAAGAGCGTATCTATCGCATGCGGTGCGTTGAGGCGTGGTCAATGGTCATTCCGTGGGCGGGCATTCCCCTCGGCGATATCGTTAAGCGGTTTGAGCCTTTGGGAAGTGCGAAGTATGTGAGCTTTGAAACGATTGTCCGTCCGGAGGAAATGCCGGGTCAGCGTCGCAGCCACATTCTTCCTTGGCCGTATGTTGAAGGATTGCGGTTGGACGAGGCATCCAACCCTCTGGCTATCCTGGCTGTTGGCCTTTATGGCTCAGTTCTTCCCAACCAAAATGGAGCTCCGGTGCGTCTTGTTGTGCCGTGGAAATACGGATTCAAGGGCGTAAAATCTATTGTGAGGATGAGCTTTACTGAGGAAGAACCTAAGAACACCTGGCAAGTTATGAATCCGCCGGAATATGGTTTCTATGCGAACGTTAATCCAACGGTCGATCACCCACGGTGGTCGCAGGCAACAGAGCGGCGTATCGGCGATTTTTTCCGCCGCGACACTTTGATGTTTAACGGCTATCAGGAAGAGGTCGGTCAGCTTTATGCGGGCATGGACCTTGCCAAGAATTACTGATGCGCGTGACACCTCAGTCGGCACGTTAGTCGCTTACAAGTGCAATTAGAGACATGTCGGCCGATATATCTACTCCTTCGACGTTCCGTGATCTAAATCGGCGGGCTCTTAAGCCTGTCGTTTTCATTCTGTGTTTAATGCCGTTGGCTTGGCTTCTTACTCAGGGACTGACCGGTGGTTTAGGTGCAAATCCCATTGAGGCGCTTATTCGCGGCCTTGGCGATTGGGCCCTGCGGTTTCTTCTTATTGCCCTTGCGGTTACGCCGGTACGCATTGTTACCGGCTGGCTGCCGATTGCCAGGCTGCGCCGTATGCTTGGCCTGTTTGCCTTCTTCTACGTCACGCTACACGTGCTGAGCTACGTGGGCCTGGATCATCTTTTCAATTTGTCGGTGCTCTGGGAAGATGTTGTAAAACGTATCTACATTACGTTTGGCATGGCGGCACTATTGATGCTGATCCCGCTCGCGGTGACATCAACCGACAAAATGGTGAAGCGATTAGGGGGCGTAGCTTGGCGGCGCTTGCACCGGATTGTGTATGTGGCTGCTGTTGCAGCGGTTATTCATTACTTTTTGATGATCAAGGCCGGGTATAACGAGCCGATGATATATGCGGCAATCTTGGCATTGCTCTTTGGCGTTCGCCTTTACAAAAAATGGGCCTAGCTGAGAAGAGCTCTAAGGTCGGTTTTCGGTGCTCCTGTACTCGGCCGCCTTTCCGGTTTCATTTTGTTGGTAAACGACTCTAACGCGCCTTAGAACCTGAGATAGATTAACATATAAATAAATCAGTCTTTGGTTACCGCTTAGGCCTACCGCATTCAAGTTTTCGATGCGTTGAGTCTGTTGACCACTTGGAGCCATAGGGCCCCGCTTTTCCACGCCGCCGTATGCAAATGTTGTTTTGCAGTGTTCACGGCATAGTCAAAGGCCTGCGCGCCATGAGCTTGCTGTACTTGGTCTGCAAGGCTTCGAGCGTCCAATGCTTCTGTTTTCTCGTTCATGATCTGATCTCCGTCTGGCTTCGATCCATCTCAATAGTAGTATAGAGTCGAAATTAGTATTGGCAATATACGATAACGAGTAAAATCACAGGACGCAGATGCCCTGTTTCCGCTCTTGGGCTTTTTTTTGAGCCGTGTATAAGATGCCCTAGGGGCACGCAAATCCTTGTGACATTTAGGTTATTTTCAACCTGACGCCCCCGCTCTTATTGTCTGCGGCGAAGTCGGTATGCCGAAAAAGAAAAACAACTCATCAATGCAAAAACCCCTGTCTCGAAAGCGGGCGGTTTCCGTAAAGCCCGCGAAGGATCGCCAAGAATCCATGCATCAAACTGCCCAAATTTTGGTGGCAGCTACATCCGGGATCGTGGCGGTGAGTACGCAAGGAGTTATAACGCTTGCCAATCCTGCGGCAGCCGACCTCCTTAATCGCGATGTGACGTCTATGGTGGGCATAAGCACTGATCGTGCATTCGTGTATGGCAGCGGACATGTTCTAGCCAATCATCCGCTACCGTTAAAACATCAGTTCAAAAACGGTCCTTATTACACCGATCAGGAAGTGCATCTGGCGCGAAGCGACGGCGAAAGCTTCGAGGCCGTCTACTCAGTTGCGCCATTTAAAGAAAGCGGACGTGTTGCAGGTTACGTCATTACCTTTCGCGATATTACAACAAGAAAGCGCGCGGAATCTGAATTGCGCTTAGCTGCCGTGGTGTTCGAACACAGTCCAGAAGGCCTAGTGATTGCCGATGCAAAGCGCCGTGTCACAAAAATAAACCCGGCCTTCGAGCGGCTAGCGGCCATTAAGGCGCAAAATATTGTTGGTCAAGAATTGGCAGATGTTCTGATGGGGGGGGAAGATGCCTCCGGCAACGTTTTAGATAGACTTGATCATAAAGACCATGCGCTGTGGGAGCAGTGGTGCAAAAACAAGCGTGGGAAACGGTACGCGGCGCGCATATCCGTTGCGGTTGTCAAAGACGATGCGGGCATTGTGCAACAGTACGTTGCCATGATTGCAGATATTACGCAGCAAAAGTTGGATGAAGAGAAAATTATCTATCAGGCGAACTATGATCAGTTGACCAATTTACCGAATAGAACGTTGTTCATGGATCGTCTTACTCGGCGCGTACTTGAGGGTAAGCGGTCTAAGACAAGTGTTGGCCTGATGTTTGTAGACCTCGATGGCTTTAAAGCCATCAACGATACTCTTGGTCATGACGCGGGTGACCAATTGTTGATCAGTGCGTCTCGCCGTCTGGAGAAATGTATCCGCGAAGCCGATACTGTCGCGCGGCTCGGCGGCGACGAATTTACGGTGATTATGCCGCTGATCGATAGTTTCGAGGCCGCGGCCGTTGTCGCGGACCGCATCATCGAGTCGCTAACAGAGCCCTTTGATCTTGGCGGTCGAGAAGGGCGCATTTCAGCGTCCATCGGCATCTCGCTGCTGCCGGCCCAAGCGTCCACGGCGAGTGAACTATTGCACAATGCCGACGTGGCCATGTACGAGGCCAAGCGCTCGGGAAAGGCCAATTATCAGTTTTACAAGCCGGAACTTGAAGCCAGCATAAAGGTGGCTGCCCGTGATCTGTAAGGCGGGAATTGGCGCTTGCAATCCCTGGCCCCGTCGGCCAAAAGCAACGCTCTAAGACAGTGGTTGTGGATGTGCTGTCCACCGCCAGATTTCGAGGTTTGATTAAATAAATTGCCCAAAAAGGACACGGATTTGACCACTCATCCGGCTGTTGATCACGCTGCTATGGCCAACGCGATTCGCTTCTTGGCGGTAGACGCTGTCCAAAAGGCAAACTCTGGTCACCCCGGCATGCCTATGGGCATGGCCGATGTGGCAACGGTACTGTTTACCCAGTTTCTGAAATACGACGCAGCCGAGCCGAACTGGCCGGATCGGGACCGATTCGTGCTCTCCGCGGGGCATGGCTCTATGCTTCTTTATGCCCTGATGTATTTGACGGGCTATCCCGATATGACGCTTGAGCAAATTAAGAACTTTCGTCAGTTGGGAAGTATTACGGCGGGCCACCCCGAATACGGACACGTGTCGGGCGCTGAGACAACCACCGGGCCGCTAGGCCAGGGGCTGGCCAATGCGGTCGGTATGGCGATTGGAGAACGGTTACTCGCGGCCCGTTTTGGCGCCGAGGCGACTGACCACCATACATATGTTATCGCCGGTGATGGCTGCCTCATGGAAGGCATTAGCCACGAAGCCATCTCAATGGCTGGTCATCTGAAACTCAATAAGTTGATCGTTCTGTTCGACGACAATCAGATCAGTATCGACGGACCAACAGACCTGTCGGTTTCTGACGATCAGCGTATGCGATTTGAAGCCTCGGGTTGGGATACCTGGGCTGTCGATGGGCACGATCCCGACGCGATCGCTGCGGCCATCGCTGCGGCACAGAAAAGCGATAAGCCGGCGATGATTGCCTGCCGTACGGTGATCGGCTTTGGCGCACCGACCCTCGCCGGCACCTCTAAAACTCATGGGTCGCCGCTTGGTGCCGACGAAATTAAGGGTGCGCGTGAGAAATTGGGCTGGTCCCATGCTCCTTTTGAGGTGCCGAACGATATTCTTGAAGCATGGCGTGAAGCAGGCCGACGCGGTGCGAAAACGCGCGCAGCCTGGGTGGACCGCGTCGCAGCGTTATCTACCGACAAAAAGGACGAATTTACACGACTGATGGCGGGCAAACTGCCCAAAGGCTGGGAGTCCACTATTCTTGAAGCCAAGAAGAAGGCGTCCGCTGATAAACCCAAGGTGGCAACACGTGTAGCGTCTCAGACGGTCCTTGAGACATTGACGGCAGCCGTTCCGGAAATGATCGGCGGGTCGGCGGATCTGACAGGTTCAAACAACACCAAAACAGCTGTGTTGCAGCCCGTGTCCGCATCGGATTTCTCGGGCCGTTATATATACTACGGCGTTCGTGAACACGGCATGGCGGCTGCCATGAACGGCATGGCTTTGCATGGGGGCATCATTCCCTATGGGGGCACATTTTTAGTTTTCACAGATTATTGCCGACCCTCAATTCGACTCTCGGCGTTGATGAATCAGCGCGTCATCTATGTGATGACCCATGACTCCATCGGTCTGGGCGAGGACGGCCCCACCCATCAGCCGGTCGAACATCTGGCTGCGCTGCGCGCTATTCCCAATCTGTTGGTGATGCGTCCCTGCGATGCTGTTGAAACAGCAGAGTGCTGGGGCGTTGCGGTGGCAGAAAATAAGCGTCCGGCGGTTTTGGCCTTAACGCGCCAAGGGCTGCCAACGCTTCGTACAACGCATACAGATGAAAATCTGAGCCAGAAGGGCGGCTATGTCCTTGCGGACGCCAGCGGTAAACGTCAGGCGACGTTGATCGCGACCGGGTCGGAAGTCTCATTGGCTATCGAGGCGCGTGCCAAGCTCGAGGCCGAAGGAATTTCAACCGCAGTGGTCTCGCTTCCGTGCTGGGAATTGTTTGATGAGCAACCCGAGGCTTACCGCAAACAGGTACTCGGTGAAGGCTCTGTACGTGTTGCAATTGAGGCGGCCGGGACATTCGGATGGGAGCGTTACGTGGGCGAAGCTGGGGCTGTCATCGGCATGACTAGCTTCGGCGCATCAGCCCCCGCACCGGCTCTATACGATCATTTTGGAATAACGGCGGATGCTGCCGTAGGTGCCGTAAAGGCGCGGCTTTAGGAATTCGATCACATGGCGGTCAAGATTGCTCCAAGTATTCTGTCGGCCGACTTCGCTAAGCTAGGCGAAGAGATTAAGGCTGTGGATGCTGCGGGCGCCGATTACATCCACGTTGATGTTATGGACGGCCATTTTGTGCCCAACCTCACCATTGGCCCGGTTGTGGTGAAGGCCCTGCGGCCTCATTCAAAGAAGATCTTCGACGTTCACCTTATGATTGAGCCGGTGGACCCGTATATCGCCGCCTTTGCCGACGCGGGGGCTGATATCATCACCGTGCACGCGGAGGCTGGGCCGCATCTCGACCGCTCTTTGCAGGTCATCAAGTCATTGGGCAAAAAGGCGGGCGTGTCGCTCAACCCTTCTACGCCCGTGGAGGTGGTCGAATATGTCCTCGATAAGCTGGATTTAATCTTGGTGATGACGGTCAATCCGGGGTTCGGGGGGCAGTCGTTCATCACCTCTCAGATCGAAAAGATTCGCCGCCTTCGTGCACTGATCGGAGACCGTCCCATTGAGCTAGAAGTGGATGGCGGCATCAATCCAGAGACGGCAGGTCTTTGCGCCGCTGCAGGGGCAAATGTCCTCGTAGCGGGAACGTCTGTCTTCGGCAGCGGTGACTATGCCGCCAACATTTCTCGGCTACGCGAAGGCGCTACTTTAGGCGCCTGATTCTATTGCAAAATTATTGCGGTTCCCGGAAAACTCCGGTTTTTTAGCCCGATCTGCAACAAAAGCTTCATATTTCTGTCACAAAAGGTTACGGGTCCATCGATATGCATGGCTTGTTTGCTAATCCCTCCCAGTTCACGGAGAACACACAATGCAATGGAAAGTCGCAGGCGCGGTTATCGCGGCAAGCTGTCTTGTAGCCCTTCAGGCGCCGGCGGTCGAAGTAGATCCCACCCTCAACGATTATTCAAAGTCGTCAGGTATTGAGGGCAATCTCAAGTCTATCGGCTCGGATACTCTCAACAACCTTATGACCCTTTGGACGGAAGGATTTAGAAAAGAATATCCCAACGTAAAAATTGAAATCGAAGGTAAAGGTTCGGGGACGGCCCCGCCGGCCCTTATTTCAGGAACGGCTCACTTTGGTCCGATGTCACGGCCGATGAAATCCGGCGAAGTGGACGACTTCGAAAAGAATTACGGATACAAGCCCATGCCTATGCGCGCCGCCGTTGATGCGCTGGCTGTTTTTGTTCACAAGGACAACCCCATCAAGTGTCTCTCTTTAGCTCAGGTGGACGCTATTTTCTCAAAGACCCGCAAACGGGGCCTGGAAAAAGATGCTGTCACATGGGGACAGGTTGGCCTTGCCGGCGAATGGGCCGATAAACCCATTTCGGTTTATGGCCGCAACTCCGCTTCTGGCACTTATGGATACTTTAAGGAAGTTGCTCTGGCTGACGGCGATTATAAAGACAGTGTGAAGGAACAGCCCGGGTCTTCTGCGGTCGTTCAAAGTGTCGCTACGGATAAGTATGCGATCGGATACTCCGGCGTCGGCTATAAGACGGCGGATGTTCGCTCGGTGCCGATCGCGGCTGATAATGGCGGCGAGTGCTTTGATGCGAGTGCTGAAAATGCCTACGAAGGTCAATACGCTATCGCGCGCTTCCTCTACATTTATATGAATAAGAAGCCCGGCAATCCTCTTGATCCGCTACGCGGAGAGTTTGTGAAATATGTTCTATCTAAACAAGGCCAAGAGGCTGTTGTGAAAGATGGCTATTATCCAATTCCCTCCGCAGTCGCGAATCAGGACTTGGCAACGTTTGATTTGAAATAGAGCGGTTAGATTAAATTGAGTCTGGCACCGGCAGATCGCTTGAATCGCCGGTGCCACTTCAGTTTTCGGACGCTTAGAGTTGTTCAAGGTATGCGTGCCGCGATCAAGCCGCGATCAGGATGTTAAATTTTGCCAAACGAACTCCCAGTGAACGATCCAATCTCTAGTCCGGCAAGCTCTCGGCCTGCCCGTCGCCCGATGACGACGGCACGGTCCGTCATTGTCGCGGACAAAGTGGCGGATTGGACGATCCGGATTGGCGGCATCGGCGTAATCGTCGCGGTGTTCGGGATTATGGCGTTTTTGGCGCAGGTCGTCGTGCCGCTTTTCACCGGTGCGGCGTCGGGTGACATGACCGCGACTACATCGGTGGTGCGTGAACACCCGCCGCTCATGAATACGGTCGATGAATACAAGGCGCTTGCTGTCTCGGTGGACAAGACCGGTGAAGTTCATGCCTTTCATGTAAAAACCGGAACTCGTTTAACCGCGCCGTCTTTCGATCTTGAAGGGAAGCCGCTGACGGCTTTTACCCGCACGCTCAATGGCCGGGACGTCGCTTTTGGCTTTGCCGACGGTACGTTGCGTCTGGGTGCCTTAAAGGTGGGTGGGGCCGTGACCGGCGCGGACGTAATGCCGCCCGGCCTGACCCAGCTTGGCGAGAGTGATTTCACCGACGGTCGATCCATCTATACCCATGTCGCGGGCAACCAAATTCGCCGTGTGTCGGTAGATATTGAAATTGAAGATGCACAGAAAATTGCGCCGGAAGGTGTCGCCATAACGGCCATCGACTACCGCTTGGGCGGTACGCTTGAACGGCCAACGAAATCCTTCGTGACTGTTGATGCCGCCGGTGTTGCGCGATTGAGCCGCACAGAATCCAGAACAAATATGCTGACCGGACAAACCACGACGACATTGACTTCGTCGGAGCTGCCCGGGCTTCCTCCGGGCGTACCGGTCTATGACGTGCTTATGACCGATAAGGCCGATCAAGTGTATGTGGTTGATCGCAATGGCGTCATTTACCGCTACGATACGCGCAACTTCAGTCAACCCGCACTGGCGGAACGAGCAGAACTTCTTCCAGATGGCGTCACTGTAGGCGCTGTTCGCTTTTTGATAGGTGAACAGTCCCTGGTCGTTGCGGGCTCGGACGGATCCGTAAACGTTTATTTTCGCCTTCAAACACCGGGCTCCCCAACGGGGGACGGTTTTACGCTGACCCGCGCTCATACGCTTGAACCTCATGACGCGGGCGTCGTGGCAATGGATGCGAGCCAACGTGGTAAAATGTTTGTGACGGCGGACGCTGAGGGCCACATCTGGTTGCGTCATTCGACGAGTGAGCAGGTTTTGCTGAAACTGGCGCCTCCCCGTTTGCCTGTACAGTATTCGGCTCTGTCTTTCGCCCCGCGTGAAAACGGCATAGTCGCGATGACAGATAACGGTGATGCGTATGCGTGGGATATCGAAGCGCCACATCCTGAGACGACATTGACTACGATTTTCGGCAAGGTTTGGTACGAAGGCTATCCGGAACCCAGCTACACGTGGCAATCGTCGTCGGGTACGGACGCCTTCGAGCCTAAGTTTTCGTTGATTCCCCTCATCTTCGGGACGATCAAGGCGACCGTTTATTCTCTGCTGTTTGCTATTCCCATTGCCCTTGGCGCGGCCATCTACACCTCGGAATTTGTTCATTACAAAGTTCGCTCGGTCGTCAAACCGACAATGGAACTCATGGCATCCTTGCCGTCTGTTGTTTTGGGCTTCATAGCAGCGCTGATCCTTGCGCCTATTGTTGAAACCTGGATCGCGGCTGTCCTGCTTGCCTTCGTTGTTGTTCCGGCGGGTCTATTCTTTAGTGCTTATATTTGGCAGTTATTGCCCGGCCCGGTCGCGCTGAGGTTAGGCGGTGTGCCGAAGTTTTCGCTGATGTTTGTGGCCGTGTTTGTGTTTGGCTATGCGGCGTATTTGGCGGGGCCAGCCTTTGAATCCTTGTTTTTCGCCGGCGATCTGAAGGCTTGGGCCAACGGCAATATTGGATCCAGTATGCCGGTCACCGTTCTTTTGATTTTCCCATTCGTCTTTATGGGCGTGTACATCGCGTCCGAAGGATATGTAACGGGTGTGTTCGGCTCCATTTTACGGGGACCGAACCGCGTCCATGCCGGACTGACCGACATGGCCCGCTGGCTCGTAACCCTAGTGATTAGCGGCGTTCTTAGTTCTACGGGTGCGTATATTCTAATCGCTCTTGGTCTTGATCCGCGCGGCGGGATTGTCGACACCTACATGCAACGCAACACTTTGATTGTCGGCTTTGCCATGGGCTTTGCCGTCATTCCGATCATCTACACAATCGCTGAAGATGCGTTAAATTCAGTGCCGGAACATTTACGCGCAGCCAGCCTCGGCTGCGGTGCTACACCCTGGCAAACGGCGGTTAGCGTTATACTTCCCACAGCGATGAGCGGTGTATTCTCGGCGATTATGGTCGGCATGGGGCGGGCTGTAGGCGAGACTATGATTGTCGTGATGGCCGCAGGGAATACCCCATTGCTTGATTGGAACATCTTCAATGGCTTGCGGGCGCTGTCCGCGAATATTGCGGTCGAGTTGCCTGAGGCGGTTCGAGATTCAACACTCTATCGCATGCTATTTTTGGCAGCTCTGACGCTGTTTATCATCACCTTCGTCGTTAATACGTTCGCGGAAGTCGTGCGCCAGCGGTTCCGCAAACGTGCGGCGCAATTGTGAGGGCCGTAGGGTGAGCGAAGCAGTGCAAACATTAGCCCCAGTGCACGCGGAGGGCGAAATGCCAACGAAGACGCCACGTACAACCGATATGCGGTCGCGCGGCGAGCCGGCGCTGTGGAGTTTGGGCGGTGCGCTTGCCATTGGCATCATTATGATTATCGGATTTCTGATACTTGTTCTTTGGAACGGTATTGTGACCTTCGTGCCAAAACCCATCGCAATTGTGACCGAATTAGACGGAACGGTAACGGCTGGCGAACCATTCCGTGCGGAAACCTTTAAGCCTGCTCCGGACATGCTGGCTGCGCTCCCCGCTGAATGGCAGGCGAAAATTAGCGCCAATGATGGGTATGCGCATAGAACGCTTTACCGCATTGGCAATTTCGATCTCTACGGCGAAGATTTTAGGTGGGTATCTGACTTTTCCATCAGCAAGACCGAATATCGGGAAGAGATGGTCTTTGTGGAACGCTTGGAGTGGGGTCCATTTGTCGGCACGATCAAAAGTTTTACGGTCGATGGTGTTGAGCACGCGTTTACGTCCCCTCGCGACCCTGTTTTTGAAAACGTGCATGAGGTTTCACGGGACCGATGGCGGAAAATTGCCGACATCGAACACGACGAAATCGGCGCGATCAATTACGATCTTGAGCGGGGACGTCTCGATGTGCGCAAGATCGAGTTAGAAAGCGGCAAGCAGAGCCCTGAATATATTGCGGCTCAGAAGAGTCTAGAGTCGCAAAGCCTTGCGTTACAGCGCGACTATGATGCTTACGCGAAGCAAGTTCAGGAAATGCGAAGCAAGAACGCGCTCAATACGCTCACTTTGGTCGAAGTGGGTGGCCGTGAAACAACTATCGAATTTTCCGAGCTCGTACGCGCATACGCAGCTAATGATCTTAGCGTATTGCAGAGCGTGGCGGTTTATTTCTCACGGTGGTGGGAATTTCTTTCAGACGAGCCGCGTGAAGCTAATACCGAAGGCGGCGTCTTTCCCGCTATCTTTGGTACCGCGGCTATGACGTTGTTGATGGTGGTCGCCGTGACGCCCTTCGGTGTCATAACGGCTCTTTATTTACGTGAGTATGCTGCTCAGGGCCGGCTTGTTTCTTTCGTGCGAATATCCGTGAACAATTTAGCGGGTGTGCCATCCATCGTTTACGGCGTGTTCGGACTCGGCTTTTTTGCCTACGTGCTAGGTGGGTCGATAGATGCCTTGTTCTATGCCGAGCATCTTCCCAACCCGACGTTCGGTACCGGCGGTTTGATGTGGGCATCACTCACACTTGCCCTTCTAACGGTGCCCGTTGTGATCGTGGCGACGGAAGAAGCACTAGCCGCTGTGCCACGCTCAATGCGGGAAGGGTCGCTCGCCTGCGGAGCGTCCAAGTGGCAAACTATCCGCTATATTGTTCTGCCGCGCGCCATGCCCGGTATTATGACCGGCGTCATCCTTGCGATGGCCCGAGGTGCCGGTGAAGTTGCGCCTCTCATGCTTGTGGGTGTCGTCAAATTGGCACCTGAACTGCCGATTGATGGATTTTTTCCGTTTGTACACTTAGAGCGCAGCTTCATGCACTTAGGATTCCATATCTATGATGTTGGCTTTCAGTCTCGCAACGCCGAGGCCGGCAAACCCATGGTGTTTGTCACCACAATGTTGCTGATCGCTCTTATCGCGACGATGAACACCACGGCGATTGTTATACGCAACCGGTTAAAACGTAAATTTTCCGGCAGTCAGTTCTAAGGAGTGTTTTGATGAACGTTGATGCTACGCCGGTTGCACGTCTTGACGACGATTTCGAAAAGACTGTGTATCATATCAAAACCAGCGATGGCCCCATTCTGGATATTAAGGATTTGTGTTTGTGGTATTCGCAGACACAAGCATTGTTCAATGTAGATATGTCCATTGAGAAGGGGATGGTGACAGCTCTTATCGGCCCTTCCGGTTGCGGTAAATCTACATTGTTGCGGTCGGTTAATCGGATGAACGACCTTGTGGACGGGTTGAAGATCACCGGGCGCATAAAGCTGCATGGCGATGATATCTACGATCGATCTGCGGACGTTATCGCGCTGCGTAAACGCATGGGAATGGTTTTCCAAAAACCGAATCCTTTTCCGATGTCGATCTTCGAGAACGTCATTTATCCCCTGAAAGTCGATGGTGTGCGCGACAAGGCGATTTTAGAGGATACCTGCGAGCGCGCGTTGAAAAGCGCTGCGTTGTGGAATGAAGCGAAAGACCGACTCAATGAGAACGCGCTAGGGTTGTCCGGCGGGCAACAGCAGAGGCTGTGCATCGCCCGGGCCATCGCCGCCGACCCGGAAGTGCTTTTGATGGACGAGCCCTGTTCTGCTCTAGACCCGATCGCCACGGCAAAAATAGAAGATCTCATTAATGAACTCGCAGGGCGTTACAGCATCGTCATTGTCACCCACAACATGCAACAGGCCGCTCGCGTGTCCGATAATACGGCGTTCATGTACCTAGGGCGTCTTATTGAATATGGCGATACAGAAACAGTGTTTCAGACGCCCCATTCTCCTAAAACCCAGGACTATGTAACGGGCCGTTTCGGGTGAGGGGACGCATGGATCCGCTTGATCACATCGTTCGCGTTGTCGAGGACGCCTAAGTTTTGATGATGACAACATTCATAATGAAGGCGTGGCAATTTGCGGAAGCCTCATTCAATTGGACAGCAGGAGAAAACCGATGAAGCCTACTGTGATGATCGTCGAGGATGAAGCGTCACTCATCACGATGTTAAGGTACAATCTCGAGAAGGAAGGGTATGACGTCACCGAGGCCAGTGACGGCGAAGAGGCGATGACGGTTGCTGATGAAACGCGGCCCGATGCAGTCATCTTGGATTGGATGCTGCCGCGCATGTCCGGCATTGAGGTGTGCAGGCAGCTGAGGCGCAAAGCTGAAACACGTAACGTGCCGATTATAATTTTAACGGCACGTAGTGAAGAAACCGATAAAGTTCGCGGCCTCAACGTCGGTGCTGACGACTATATGACAAAACCATTCTCCATGCCCGAGTTGGTCGCGCGCGTGAGAGCCTTGCTCCGCCGGGCTAAGCCGTCGCAGCAGAAGGGGCAGCTGACATTTTCCGATATCGTTCTTGATACGGATACGCACCGGGTTAGCCGCGGAGGGCAATATATTCACCTCGGACCAACGGAATTCAGATTGCTGCAATATTTTATGGAGCGTCCAGGGACGGTATTTTCCAGGGAAGAACTTCTGAACGGTGTTTGGGGGCCCGACATCTACGTCGAGCCGCGCACCGTTGACGTTCATATCCGCCGCTTGCGCAAGGCCTTGAACACTAACAACGGCTCGGATGTCATCCGAACTGTGCGGGCGGCAGGCTATGCGCTTGATAGTACGGGCGATCAAGCGGCCTGAGACTATTACTCGTTGTCGTAACTGAGCAAGGCGGTAAACGGAACTTCAAGCTTGTCTCGACCTTTAAGGAATGCGAGTTCGATCAGGCAAGCTGCGCCGACAACGCTCGCTCCGGAATCTCGCAGCAGCGTTGACGCTGC
Organism: uncultured Rhodospirillaceae bacterium; assembly: GCA_963976395.1. Classification (GTDB taxonomy): domain Bacteria; phylum Pseudomonadota; class Alphaproteobacteria; order Rhodospirillales; family Rhodospirillaceae; genus UBA11612. The sequence goes on along the minus strand of CAXBLG010000005.1, from coordinate 15,281 downwards.
GACAAGGGTGCCCCCCGTTGCTAGCAGATCGTCGAGAATTACCACACGTTGTCCTGGCTTTACGGCGTCGTCTTGGATCTCGACAATGTCAGTGCCGTATTCGAGTCCGTACGAATGAGACTTAACCTTGCCCGGCAGCTTGCCCGATTTGCGAACCATTACAGTTCCGCAGTTAAGCGGTAAAGCCAGCGGCGCTGCCACCAAAAATCCGCGTGCGTCTACAGCGGCCAGAACGTCCGGCCGCCAGGGTTTGACCAGTTCGGTCATGCGTTCGACTGCCGTGCGCCAAGCTTCGGCATGGCCGATGAGGGTGGAGATGTCGAAAAAGTTGATGCCGGGTTTGGGGAAATCCCGAATCTGGCGAATGTGCTGCTTTAAATTCATGAACGGCTATCTTTCTACACGTCGGAAGGCGAGCACTATCTATAAGGGGAGAGAGGGGCGGTGTAAGTCATTATTCGCCCCGCTGCGGCGGGCAGAGCCCATTTTGACGATAAGCAAAAGTTATCCACAAGAAGCGACTATATTTGGAACCCACGCGTTATAGGATTGGTGAGGGGGCTTGAGTCGGCGGAATAGAATGTCAGCTTTCACATTTAGTTATGGCTCCCACTGACGAATTTGGCGCGGAAAATAAGGTTTTCATCGTTGCTCGCAACTATTGTTCGTGTATCATGCGAAAAATACCCCCTATCAATGCAACTGAGGGGCGATATTCGGGTCTGCACCTCGGCAATGGCCGGGAGATTGTTTAAGCCGAAACGCGAACGGCAATGCAATGTGGCTACAGAGTTGGGGGATAGTTTGTGACAGGACTAACCATGGACGACGTGAATCGCTTGGCACAAGACCCTTCGCCCGTTGCGCGTGCGGCAACCGCCTTAAAATTAGCGCAGCAGTTCAATGCAAGCAATTTCAATCCTGAAGAGCTGCAACTCGCGGAGCAGATATTCAGAGTCATGGTGCGTGATGCGGAAGTGCGCGTCCGCGAAGCCCTTGCGGTAAATCTTAAACATAACCCTTTGCTTCCACACGATGTGGCTTTGACTTTGGCCAAAGACGTTGAATCGGTCGCGTTGCCGATTTTAAGCGTGTCCGATGTGTTGACCACTGAGGATCTCGTTGAGATCGTAAGAATCCAAGGAACGCCGGCGCGGCTTGATGCGGTTGCAGGGCGCAAGCAAGTCTCCGAGGAAGTGTCGGACGCTATCGTTGATGTCGGCTCTGAGGCTGTGGTCGCAAAACTACTTTCGAATACGGGCGCTGCTTTTGCGGAAGCGACGCTGCACCACGTGGTAGATAAATTCGGCGACAACGAAAACATTCAAAGCCCGCTCGTGCACCGCGCGGTATTGCCAGTCACAATTTCGGAACGGCTTGTCGCGCGGGTTGCGGACCACTTGCGCGCCCATCTTCTGTCCAAGCATGAGATTTCAGCTGATGTGGCGCTTGATTTGATTCTCCAGAGCCGGGAGAAGACAACCGTCGGTCTTGCTATGGGGGTCGCCGACGAAGGGCTTGCGGCTTTGGTCAGGCAGCTTATGGACAATGATCGTCTTAGCGCGTCGCTGGTGCTGCGCACGATTTGCATGGGGAACTTAAGGTTTTTCGAACACGCATTGTCGCTTTTGTCCGGACTGCCGCTTAGCAATACCCGCATGCTGATTCACGACCCGGGGAACCGAGGATTTCAAACCGTTTGGTCTAAAGCCAACCTGCCGGACTCGCATTATCCTGCCGCGCGTGCCGCGCTTGAGGCGGTACAGCAAACAGAACTTGATGGCCTAGCCTTAGATCCGGAACGGTATTCCCGCCGCATCATCGAGCGCGTACTTACCCAATATGAAACCTGCGGCGTCGAGTTTGAGCACGACGACCTCGAATATCTACTGGCAAAAGTAAACGACTTGCCCGCCAAATCGAACGCGGTTCACTAAAGACGTCTACCATTCTCCCGTGTTCGGCATTGAGGCCCAGGGCTCTTGCGGCGGTAACGCTTCGCCGGATTGCAGCAGTTCAACAGAGATATTGTCCGGTGATCTTACAAACGCCATGCGACCGTCGCGTGGTGGGCGGTTAATCACAACGCCTGCGTCTTGCAGACGCGCGCAGGTTTCGTAAATATTGTCGACTTGGTAGGCAAGGTGGCCGAAATTGCGCCCACCTGCATAGGTCTCCGGATCCCAGTTGTAGGTGAGTTCCACTTGTGCTGCGTCGTCGCCGGGCGCGGCCAGAAATACGAGGGTGAAACGGCCCTTTTCGTGGTCGATGCGCCGAAGTTCCTTGAGGCCTAGCTTGTCGCAGTAGAAAGCCAAAGAGTCATCTAGGTTTGAAACCCGTACCATGGTGTGAAGATATTTCATTGATGCCCGTCTGTTTGTCGGTTGTACAAAGACCATAGGGTCTGCAGGCGTGTTGGCAAGTGTCTCTGCAACGCTGCAATATTAGTATTTCAAATATTTAAAGTGCTGTTTTTCAGAGTAAATTTCGGCATAAAACTGTTCCAGTAAGTTATAAAATATCAGGAACTTTAAACTGACAGTTGTGGTAATCTCTTGGTTGTAAATGACCCAAATGTCTAAGTCTTAGGTCAATTTGGTTCAAATCGGGGGCGCGGGTGAGTTTGTGGCGTAAGGCGCAGCGGGGGCTGCGCACAGCAGCTCAGGATGACTCGGGTGTCGCGGCATTGGCTGTCGCGGGCGCGATTTCCATCGTTGCGTTTACGGCGCTATCGCTTTTTCTCAGCAGCTTTGCCGGCACGCGCGCTTTAGAGCGAGCTCAAGCGAGCGCCAGAAGCGGTGGTTCTGCTATCCCCGCCGTGCTGGCATATTTTTATCAGCAAGCAACTCCAATATTGCCATGCCCGGACCGTGATTTGGATGGGATTGCTGAAGCGGCCTGTACGGGCGGCGGGAACGCGCGATCGGGAACTTTGCCTTGGGCAACGTTGGGCCTCAGCAAGCAGGATGCCCTGGACGGGAATGGCAGATATTTCTCTTACGTCGTTTCTAACACGGCGCGAAATGTTTGTTTCTCCGTGGCAAACGATTACGACGCGGCCGACACTGAATTTACCGGCTCGCTCATCGAGGCGACCGATCTTGAACTGATTACAACCGCGCAGTCTGCTGGTGAAGGACGCTATGTGCCGTTTGCCGTCATCAGTCATGGTCCCAACGGATACGGTACGTTGAGCGCAAGTGGAACCGCAACTCAGGCGCCGCCGGCTGCGCATACCTTTGAAGACAATAACGACAATGACAATCCGACAGTTATCTACACCGGCCCCCGCGATGAAGACGGCACGAACCAGTTCGACGATTTTGTCATCGCGCCGACACGGGACGAAATGCAAACGGCCTGTGAAACGCTCACGCCGGGCGGCGAGTTGAATGCGAGCCTTTCGGATAATTTCGACAGCGGTTCAGCGGGCATCGACACCACGAATTTCGCCGTTAGCTCAACAGACGCACCGACAAAAACTAGGGATGCAAACAATAACGGTGTCGCCAGTTTCACAACCGCCAATTCTTATCTGGCGACGGCGACATCATATGATTTCACAACGACCGTGCGCCCGGTTTATGTGGCTGCAATGTGGACTCCCGATCCGGCCGCCGGCGGAGCAACCTTGGCCGGGTTTTCCATTGCAACGCGAGCAACCACTGCGGATTTAACCGGCGGTACCGATACGTTCAACGGCAACGGCATCACCTTCCGCTTTGACAGTCGTACGGCTGCCAACATCAGTGCCGGCGCAGGCACTGCAAACACTGTTTCCATCCGTGAGAATGTCGGGGGCGAATTAGCGAACAGCGGCGCCAGTACGTATCAACTGATCACCGGCGAGCCCTATCTGTTGGAGGTCTATGATAACGGCACCGACGTATGGATGCGTATTACCCAGCGGGATGACAGCACCAATACGCTGACTCTGACGACCACGACATCAGCGGATCAGGCGGGCGATCAGCGCATTGTGTTCATCAACGGCACGGCGACGGACAGTTATATAGACGACGTTATTGTTGGTCTGCCCATGTTGGCGCTGGAATTGGATGGCGACGGGGACTATGTGGCTACAGCGGGAAATGACAACGGCACGGCCACAGGGGATATTACACTCGAGGCATGGATAAAACCGAAGTCTCTGCCGCTGCCGGGCGCTACGCCCGATCCCGAAGAGGTTACGATCGCTTCTCAATGGGACGATGACGACCATGACGTCAGTTCATACCGCCTCTACCTTGATGGCGAACGAAACGGCCAAATGGTTTTTGAGGTTGCCGGTTCCGATGGCACGAACCCCGCCGTGGACATATTCAATCTCGGCTTTAGACCGACGATTGGTGAATGGGCGCATGTTGCCGTTACGTATAACGGCGCGACCCAGGCTATGCGGTTCTATCTCGATGGTATTCTGGCCCGTTCGGGAACAGGTACCGTGCAGAGCGTTCGTGCCGCCGCGCAACATTTCGCCGTTGGTGCCGATTCCGTCACTACGCCGCCGCGCCATTTCTTTCACGGCAATATTTCGGATGTGCGCGTGTGGGACGATGTGCGTACCGCGACGGAGGTAGAGGACAATTTCCAGCGCCGCCTCCAACTCAGCGGCAATCCCGGCAACTTACTCGTCAACTGGCGCTTTGATAGCGAGTCTGACGATGCTGGTGGCACGGATCCTGTCATAGCAACCCCGGCTATTGGAGCGAACGGCGCACTTACGGGGAATGCCACTTACGCAGCCGCTCTCGCCGTCTACTTCCGGCCGTTCTCGACGGAAGTCTGCGACGGCTACAAGGTCGGCGCCTATCAGTGCGAATTCCGTACCAGTGCGGCTGCGGGCCTGGCTCTGACGGCGGCGGAAGTTCAGATACCGAACAACCTTTCATCGGTCTACGCTAAGGTTTGGGGCGCGGGAGGAGGTGCATACGATGTCGGCTCCGATGAACGGCTGGGCGGCAGCGGGGGGTTCTCGGCTGGATTGATCTCGTCAATCAACAGCTCGTCTATCTCCGGCAATGCCATAAACATTTATGTGGGCGGATATGGTTTCGGGAGTTCCACGGAACAAAATGGTGCCGGCGGTGGAGCCGGGTCCGGCGTGTTCAACACATCGGGGGATGCCGCACTGATTGCGGGTGGCGGTGGCGGCGCGAGTTTCAGCGAGGATGCGGGCACCGGATGCGATAGCGCGACTGATGAAGATTCTTGCGGCCTAGGCGGCGGAGGTGGTGGCGCAACGGTTACCACTGTGCGAGCTGCTGATGAGGGCTCTGATTGCGGTGGTCGAGGTGGCAATACGGCTCTGAATTCGCCGGACGATCCACCCGCCGCAGATTGTGATTCCGGCGGCGCAAATCCTCCAGATGATACGCCGTCTACCGGATTAAATCAGGCTGGCGGCGGAGATACCGGCGGCGGAGCGGGCGGCACCTCTGCGGTTATGGCCGGCGGAACAGGGTACGTCTCAGGCGCAAACAATAAGGTCGGCGGCGGCGGCGGTGGCGGCGGTGCAATCGGCGGTGAGGCCGGCGGATTTGATAGTGGAACCAATTTCGCCGGGTATGGCGGGGGTGGCGGTTCCGGTTCGTTTGATGCGGCGGGGGTGAATGGTGCTACGGGTGAAGTGGGGGGGACTGCGACCACATCCACACCGGATACCTCGCGCACTGGCAATTTGCAGCCGGATGCGGCATCCCAAGTTCAGAGACGTAGAATCGTCAACGTGTCGCCGGATAATAATGTAACAGCGGGCGATTCCATCAGTGGAACTTGTATTCCCGCCGGAACGCTGATTGTCGGTCCTCAAGGACCCACCTCCATTGATATAGACCAAGATGCCGTTGGAACTAATGCCACCTGCATGAACGTGACACTTTCCATAACGCCAGCAAGCGGCGGCACAACAACATCAGCACCCGGCGGCGACAACGACCCCGATTATGCGCCGTCTTATGCGCCGGAATCTAACCCAGGCCAAGGCGGGACTGCTGGCGATGTCAACGGTCGTAGCGGGGCGATTGTTCTGAAGTGGTAGACGCTCGCACTAATCCTTACGCGGGTCGTAGGTGTTGGTCCAACCCTTCAGGAATTCTTCGAGGTTCGCATCGGTCTTCTTCGGCAGCATGATTTTGAGCGTCACATACTGATCGCCTGCGGCTTTACCCTTCGCCGCAATTCCTTTGCCTTTGAGACGCAGGCGCGCACCGCTGCTTGACCCTTTAGGGACGCTCACGGTCAAAGGTCCGTGGACCGTGGGCACTTCCACTTTGGCACCGAGAACCGCCTCTTGCAGCGACACGGGCAGTTCCACATGAATATCGGATCCCTCGCGGCGAAATTTGGGATGGGTTTTAATCTTAACTTCGATCAAAGCATCCCCGAACTGACCGCCAGCGCCCTGTCCGCCCTGGCCTTTAAGACGAATAGTTTGTCCGTCTGAAATTCCGGCGGGGATGTTCACGTCTAATGACCGTCCGCCCGGTAAGGTCAGGCGTTTCTTTGTCCCTGACGCGGCATCCAGAAAATCTACATCCAGACTAAAGCGCATATCGTTGTTTTGACTTGGGCCACCCCGGCCTTGGCCGGGTCCGCCTCCGGGTCCCCGGCCGCCCCGAAACATACCGCCGAAAAGATCGCTGAGGTCTTCAAAGGCAAAGCCTCCCTGTGCGCCGCCACCCCCAAAACCATGCGCGCCGTGCGCGCCACGGCTGAAGGGGTTTTGTCTCACTTCTGCGCCCGAGCCGTCGATCTCACCCCGATCGAACCGGGCGCGTTTGGTTGCATCGCCGACAATATCGTAGGCGGCGTTCAAGTCCTTGAATCGATCCTCAGCCTTTTTGTCGCCGGGGAAAAGGTCGGGGTGCGACTTCTTCGCCATGCGGCGAAAGGCTTTTTGGATTTCATCGTTGCTTGCGTCTTTCTGGACGCCGAGCACTTCGTAAGGATTGCGGGCCATTCGTCTAACAGTTCCGTTATATCGGCGTCTTAAGTGCGGTCGCCGCCCGCGTTTGTAAAGCGGCTTTACCTCAAAACCTAGTCCAGACCGCGCTCCGCTATGCTAGAAGTCTATATAAATCGTCCCCCCGGTTGGAGGGTCGCGGAACACAGTAGGTTGAATGAAAGGATGTCTCTTCATGGTCATGACAACAGTGCTTCGTCCTTTAGCTCTCGTCTTTGGTTTGCTTATCTTAGCTGAAGGTGCGCAGGCGCAGGACGCGGGCATCAAGCGCATGGTGTTACAGCGGACCGATGTCGTGGGCACCGCATACGAATGCGTTCTGGGCAAAGCAGATATTCCGCCGGGGATGTCCATCGGGCGTCATACCCATCACGGGGTGGAGGTCGGATATATCGCGGCCGGAGCAATAGAACTGATGATAGAGGGGCAAGGCACCTTGCATCTCAAGGCCGGAGACTCGTACACAATTCCCGCAGGCTTGGCCCACGATGCCGCGAATATGGGCAGTACGGTCAGCACGGCGATGGCTACATGGGTCGTTGAAAAAGGGAAGCCGTTGTCCGTGCCGGCACCCTAGATAGCTGATAAATATAAATAAAATAACGATTTGACGAAAGTTTGCGGTACTTCTGTTACGCGCAGATACAATTTGCCAGGTTGCAGCCGGACCCCCAGGTTCTTAGGGTTACCGGCGAATCCCGGCCCATCGAGAGGCCGGGTCTGCATTTCCCCAGGGAGGATACTTAATGAACGCCCGAATTCTGAGCACATTGCTGGGCTCAACATTTTTATTTGCCGTCAGCGGTGCGCCGGTTGCCATGGCGCAGGCCGTTAAAATTGACTCTGATGACATCGGCGGTGTGGTCACCGGCGACAAAGGCCCCGAAGCCGGTGTGTGGGTGATCGCAGAGACTTATGACCTCCCGACACGTCACGTCAAAATCGTCGTCACAGATGATCAAGGTCGTTATGTCATTCCCGACATGCAGTCCGCCAATTATCAGGTTTGGGTGCGCGGCTATGGTTTGGTTGACTCTGATCCGGTTGAATCGGCCCCGGGCAAGATCGTTAACTTGAAGGCGAAGACGGCACCGTCACCGCAAGCCGCCGCCGAGGTTTACCCGGCACATTATTGGTTCTCGTTGATTGAAACGCCGGCTAAAAGCGAATTTCCAGGCACCGGCCCGGAAGGTAACGGCATTTCACCCGCATTTGCGACCCAGCAGGACTGGATCGGCCATGTGAAAGAGCAGTGCCACTTCTGTCACCAGCTCGGCAACAAGGTCACGCGGACCGCACCCGATGTGGGCAATACCGTCGAAGCCTGGGACCAGCGTGTTCAGAAGGGCCGCAGCCCGGACGACATCTTCCATGACGGCAGCGCTCAATACGCCATGCGCGGCCCGGGCCTTGGCTCCGTGATGAACAACAACATGACCCGTTTCGGTCGTGCGCGTGGCCTCGGCATGTTCGCAGATTGGACGGACCGTATTGCCGCCGGCGAAGTGCCTGAAATGCCCAAGCGTCCCGAGGGCATTGAGCGCAACATTGTTGTCAGCCTCTGGGATTGGGGCGGCGGACGTTTCATTCACGATGCGATCACCACGGACAAACGCAACCCGACCATTCATGGCGATGGCCGTGTGTTCGGTGTGCAGCAACTTTCCGGCATGGTGGCAACGCTTGATCCCAAGACCTCCGAGCTTGATGAGTTCGAGCTTGAAGGGCTGTCGGGCGATTGGAACCCCAACGCCAACGATCATACATCGACCATCGACTCAAAGGGTCGGCACTGGATGTCCAACACCGGTGCCATCGAAGGCAAGGCGCACGACTATTGCACCAACGGCGACCTGAGCCCTTGGGCCGCGCTTTTCCCGAAGCAACAACGCGGCGGTCAGATGATTTCGGTCTTTGATCCCGAGACGCATGAAAGTGAAGCGATTCCGGTTTGTTTCGGTACTCACCATCTAAACTTCACGTGGAAGGGCGAGCGACTGTATTACAGCGGTGATACGGAAGTCGTTGGCTGGATCGACGTTGACGTTTGGGATGAAACTAAAGACCCAACGAAAGCCGTGGGTTGGTGCCCGCTTGTGCTGGACACCAACGGCGACGGCAAGATCACTCAGGACCGCAATCAGTGGAACGTGCTGAAGGAAGGCGGTTCGGCCAGCGCTGAAGGTATGCAGGGTGGGCCCGATTCGGCGCGCGTTGACAACCGTGCGTCGTTCGATCCCGATAAGGACACCCGCGTGTCTGGCTTCAATTACGCAAACGGCGTAAGCCCGGTTGATGATTCATACTGGGTGGCTAAATACACACCGGCCGTGCCCAGCGGCATTATCCGTCTTGCGCCGAACGCACAGAAGCCGGAAGACTGCCTGGCTGAATACTACGAAGCACCTTTGGTTGATGGCGAATATCTTGCTTTCAACGCCCGCGGTGCGGACGTGGACGCGGACGGCATCACCTGGGTGGGTTTTGGTACCGGTAAGATCGGTCGTTTTGACCGCAGCCAGTGTAAAGTCGTGAATGGTCCGACTGCTCATGGTCAGCATTGCCCGGAAGGCTGGACGATCTACGACACTCCCGGCCCGAAAATGGCAGGTACAAACGTAGGTACGGACTACTTCTACCAAGCTTGGGTGGACCATCATAACGTCTCCGGTCTTGGCAAAGGCACGGTACTCTTCCCGAACAGCGCGGGTGATGAGCTTCTTGCCTTTGATGCGGAAGCAGAGAAGTTCATTCAGCTACGCCTTCCCTATCCACTGGGCTTCTATCCTCGTGGCTTAGATGGTCGTATCGACAATGAAAAAACCGGTTGGAAAGGCCGCGGCTTGTGGTCAACCAACGCGATCTTGACCACTTGGCATCAAGAAGGTGGCGAAGGTTCCAGCGAAATTATGACGCACTTCCAGGTTCGTCCTGATCCGTTGGCGCACTAAAGCTTACCAGCATTTCATTTCACGGCGTTACGGCCCTCTCTTCGCGGAGAGGGCCGTAACTTTATTTGGAATTTGTCCCCGGCATTTTTTGACAATGAAGCGCCCGGTCATCTAACTTCTATATGATTAAAATAATAAATGGGTCTGTTAGCTGACGGTTATGGCCTGGGGGAACTAATGATTGGCTTCAGAACATTATTTTTGTGGCTGTGGTCTGCGCTGTTGATGAGCGGCGTGTTCAGCGCAGCGAACGCGGAAAACCGTTATCAACTTTCAATCGCTCTTCCATTTCCGGGAAATCCGCCAATCTGCTGCATGGCTATCCCCGCCGCCAAGGATCTTGGGTATTACGATAGTCAAGGACTGGACGTTGAATTCGTAAATGTCGGTACGGCATCTACGGGAACGGTTCAGTTGCTGGCGGCGAAACGTATTGATGTCGGCACGGCGGCCGTCGCTGCCGGCTTTGGCGCGTTCGCGGCCGGTGCAAAAGACATTCGTTTTTTTGGGGCAGAGCTAAACAACAATTTTACCTTGAGCGGGCTTAAGTGGGTTTACGCAGCTAAAACAGAAATCAATTCTGTTCAGGATCTAAAAGGCAAAACCATTGGTTTGCCTGCCGGACCTAACCCTACCGATCCGGTCTACGTGCAAATCAGCGCCTTACTTGCCGACAACGGTCTTTCAGACCGCGATGTCCGGTGGACGGTCGCCGGAACTCAGGCCTTGCGCGCGCAGGCCCTGATGGCAGGGCGCATCGACTTTACGCAAGTTCCTATGGAGTTGTCGTATCTCATGACTCCTGAAAATGGTGTGCATATGGTGTCGTTCGAGCCGGTCGGCGCAAGCAAGGGTTGGACAGGATGTCAGTGCTGGTTTGCCAATGAGTCCGTCTTAAATGATCCTGAAAAGCGCGAAGCCGTGCAGCGGTTTGTCAATGGGACCATTCTCGCGATGCGCGATATGGCGCACGACCGCGAAATTTTTACGAAGGCAATGTCTCTTTACATAGATATGTCTAGACAGACTCCTGAAAGCATTGATGCCGTATGGAATTATGAACGGCTGCGAATGCAGCCCAATGGCGGCGTCAATTTGGAACACATGCAACGCTGGTTCGAGAGCGTTTATTTGCCGGACATTAATCCGCGGGCAAAAGGGCGGCTCACCCTAAAAGAGATTGTCGACACCAGCTTCTTAGAGACGTTTCACGCAAAGTACGGCACAGATGAAGAAGCCTATTGGGATCCCCCGCACTTCGCGCCTCAAAATACACCGTAAGTAGGCCCTTTCTCTCATGCCGCTTGTCAATGTCGATTCAGTTTCGCTGTCTTATCCGCGTCCGCACAGCGACACGGAATTTCTCAATGTCCTCAAGGACACAAGCTTTGAGATCGGGGATGGTGAGTTCGTTACTCTTTTGGGGCCGACAGGGTGCGGTAAAACCAGTTTGCTGCGTATCGTCGCGGGTCTTGTAAAGCCTTCGAGCGGACAGGTTCTCGTTGGGGGGCAGCGCGTTTCCGATCCCAGCCCTATCGCCGCATATGTTTTTCAACAGATTGCTCTGATCCCCTGGCGCACGGTTCAGCGCAATGTCGAGTTAGCGCTAGAGATGCGTCACCATCGGCGAATGTCCGTAGCCGATCATTCCCGCGCGCGCGAGATTATTGCCCTGGTCGGGCTGAGCGGGTTTGAAGACTACTACCCTCATCAGATTTCTGGCGGAATGCAGCAGCGTGTTGGCATTGCACGTGCGCTGGTGACCGAACCTAAACTCTTGCTGATGGATGAGCCGTTTGGGGCGCTGGATGCACAGACCCGCCGTATTTTACAGGACGAACTTTTGTCTTGGCGCGCCCGGACGGGTGTGTCGGTACTGTTTGTTTCGCATGATTTAGATGAGGCGGTTTATCTTTCGGACCGGGTTTTAGTGATGTCGGCGCGTCCTGCATCGGTCCTTGAGGAACTTGAAGTGAAGTTGCCTGAGCCGCGAATCAATCATGATTGTCGTGCCGAGCCGCAATACGCAGATATCCACAAGCGTGCATGGGAATTGTTGCGCACTCAGAATGCTGCAAACGATCAGACCTAGCCGCGATCAGTCGAGAGTTTGAAGGGGGGGGGATATGCAACGTTTGAAATGGTCTAAGGTGCAGTGGAGGGTTTACCCTTGGCTGAGCATCTTATTCATCCTGGCGCTTTGGCAAATTGTCGGCGCACGCATAAATCCGATCTTAATATCCACACCTACTGCGGCGCTCAGTGCTCTTATTGAGCAGCTGCAAAGCGGCGAGATGCAAGTGGGGTTCTGGCAGACGGCGTATACGTTTCTGATTGGCTTGTTGCTCGGCCTCGTCATTGGGGCGCCGCTCGGCGTATTGATGGGGCGTTACAGAATTGTAGAGTCGTCTCTCGAAATCGTTGTTCGAGTTTTGTACTCGGTGCCTGCCATAGCTCTTTTTCCGCTCTTTATATTGGCCTTCGGCTTCGGCGATGAGATGAAAATCGTCGTCGTCTTCTTGGCGTGCGTTTTGCCGATTGCCATGAATGCGCAGGCCGGCGTGAAGAGCGTGGATAATGCGCTTATTGACGTGGCCAAGGTGTTTGGTGGCACCGAACGTGAGTTGTTCACAAAGATTATTCTACCCGGAACCGTTCCTTTTCTCGCAGGTGGGTTCAAAATCGCCATCGGGCGAGCGATTGTGACAACTGTTGCCGTCGAGATGATTACGACCGGCGGCGGGTTAGGCGGTATGATGTCGTACTACAGCAACCAATTGCTCACAGCTGAATATGTCGCGCCTCTGATTGCGACGGTCATCTTAAGCCTGCTGGTTTACGCCCTTGGGGATTCCGTTGAACGGCGTTTTTCTGCTTGGCGGCCTCGCGGCACAGGGTCTTCATAAAATGGCACAGCTTGATGGCAAGGTTGCGCTCGTCACGGCGGCGGGAGGCGGTATCGGTCAGGCAACCGCGTGGCTGTTGGCTGAGCGCGGCGCATCTGTTGTTGCCGCTGATATAGACAAAGACGGCCTTGACGAAACACAGCGTAAGTCTCCATCGAGGACCATGGCCGTGATGCGTGCGGACGCGACACGGCTTGAGGATGCCGAAGCGGCAGTGGGTAAGGCCATGACCGAATTCGGAGGCCTGGATATCCTTGTGAATGTCGTTGGCGGCAGTCGTCCGGGAAAGACGGTCGTGGAGATGACACTAGAGGAGTGGACGCGATGGGTGACGCTAAACCTAACGTCCACTTTTTTAATGTGTAAGGCCGCAATTCCCAACATGTCTATCAGGGGCGGCGGCTCCATCGTGAATATATCATCAGGCGCGGGCGTGCGCGGAATGACCAAAAACCCGGCTTATGTTGCCGCTAAGGGCGGAGTTGTGGCGCTGACGCAGGCCCTTGCTCTTGATCATGCGGTTGACGGTATTCGGGCGAATTGTATTGCGCCCGGCGCAATCCTTACGCCGTTGATGCGCCGGAACCGAGGCCAGGATGTTATCGACTATCTGGCGAAATCAAATCTTGTGGGCCGTATTGGTGCGCCGAACGATATTGCGGCGACGGTCGCATTTTTATGCAGTGACGACGGTGCGTTCATAAACGGTGAACTCATTAATGTTGATGGTGGCCGTCCAGCTAATATTTGATCGGCGGCGCAACAGGTAAATCGAAGGAGAAAATTTCGTGCTTGGTACACCCTATGAAGAATTTCGAAAAATCGCACCGCACCGCGAACGGGTGCGCGAGACGACGGAAGATCAAGTGCAGCTGTTGGCCGATAAACAACGTATCGAAGAGATGATCTTTGAGTACGGTGTCGCTTGTGACAGTCAGGGGTGGGATACCCTTCAAGAAATATACGCCGAAGACATCGAGCGCATTATGACCGGCACCTTATCCGAGACCGTTCGCGGGCGTGAGGAACTGATCGAACTGCACCGCAATCCCGTCTTGCCGCGTGCGCCCGGAGTCAAAACCGTCAATGTAGGATTGGCCCGATTCCGAAACCGCGAACTGCGCCACTTGATTTCAACGAAAGTTATTCGCCTAGCAGATGACAACCGAAAGGCCTGGGCGCTGGCTTATTATCAAATGGCCGTCGTGGGGCAGGATGACGACGGATGGCACCGAGGTGTTCACGAAGGGACGTATGTCTTCTCTTTTAGTAAATCCACCGGTGCGTGGCAGTTCACCCAACACCTTATTTGGACCAACAATGCGGTGAATCCGATGTTTGGCGCCCCCGCCAAGGTAAGCTGATGCGATTTGAAGGAAAAACAGCTCTCATTACGGGCGCTGGCCGAGGCATTGGCCTCGCCGTCGCTCATGAACTCGCGCGTGGTGGGGCTGACCTGGCTCTTAACGACCTTGATGGTGAGCGGCTCAAAGCATCGGCTGCTGCATTGAGGGAGCACGGCGCGAAAGTCTCAATGCATGTGGGCAGCGTCACTGACGAGGGTGTTGCCGACCGTATGGTTTCGGAAGCTGTCGCCGAGCATCGCAAGATAGACCTTTTGGTGAATAATGCCGGCGGTGGTCCTGTGGCTACGCCGTGGCAGGCATTCAGCAAAACGCCGACATCTGACCTGCGTGCATTTTTTGAACTCAACTTTTTCAGCCAGGCCACTTTGTTGCATTTGGTACTGCCCGATATGGTCGACCGGGGTTATGGCAAGATCGTTTGTGTCAGTTCTATTTCCGCAATCTTAGGTCAGGAAAATGGTGCGCCTTACGCGGCGGCCAAGGCGGCGCTGCACGGCTTGGTCAGTTCGGTCAGCAAAGAAGTGGCGCGCCATGGTGTAACCATTAATGCGGTTGTGCTTGGTAACCCGCCGCATCCCTCAAGGACTCCTGATCGCCAGGACTATTTAAATCATTTGTCTCACTTTGATCGCGTGGGGCGGTTTGAGGAATTTGGAAAGGCCATCGCTTTTTTACTGTCTGACGATTCCTCGTATATATCCGGCGCTGCGGTGCCCATTGATGGCGGAATTTTGGCGCCGCGATTGAACGAGTAGCCGGGAAATCTGTTTACTCGACAAAGATTTACGGCCTGGTGTCATGGGTCGAGTGTTAGGCGTCGCCGCAATCTAAAATGCTGAAAAACCGCTGATTTTCGTGAATTATTGGTACAAAATTCGTGGATTCCGGCCAAATTGCAAGGATAATGCGGATTGTAAGCCCTATATTAACAGTCACACAGACTGGCGTGGCCCGAACCTAAGCGTGGTTCTGGCTTGTATGGGTCTTATTGACTGCTCATATAAGAGCATCAGCACAAACGAGGAGGAGTTCGTAAAGTGCACTCGGTATTAAGAGGTAAGTTTCCCATTACTGGGAGCGGATTTGGATCTGC